>DATLRB010000041.1:0-27138 GCA_035534875.1 Saccharimonadales bacterium (SeqCode) | reverse complement strand
TGAACTATCTGGTGGGCAGCGAGCGCAGGTATCGCTGGCTCTCGCATTGGGGAAGAGACCCGAGATCCTGCTGCTGGATGAGCCGCTTGCCAGTCTTGACCCGCTGGCTCGGCGGGAGTTCATGCGCGTGGTGATGGAGACGGCCGCCGACTCCAAGATCACGATCGTCTTGTCATCCCACCTGGTCGCTGATCTTGAGCGTGTGTGTGATCACCTCGTCGTCCTGTCCTCATCGCGCACCCAGGTCGTGGGGGAGATCGGTGCGCTGTTGGACAGTCACTGCGTTCTTGTGGGACCGCATTGCGACTCCGGCGAGATCGACATTGCTGGTGTCGCGTCCATTGTCGAGAGGACGGACTCAGAGCGCCAGACTAGCCTGCTGGTCCGCACGAATGGACCGATTCTTGATCCAAGGTGGACCTCCGAACCGGTCACGTTGGAAGATCTCGTGCTTGCCTACCTGGCACGTCCGGGTGCAACCGCGCTTCCGGCCCCGCGAGCCCTGACCCAGGCGTCTGCGTCGTGACGTGGTTGACGTGGCGCCAACACCGCTCACAGTTCATCGCGGGTGTGGTTCTCTGCGTTGTGCTGGGCGCCTTCCTGGTTGTCACCGGTTTGGGAATGCGCTCGGTTTATCACTCCCTCGGTGTCGACACGTGCCTGGCCGCCAGGCCGGTGCGGGACTGCACGATGCTGCTCAATCAATTCCGAAACCAATACTCGTCGCTGCAGTTCCTCATCCCGCTCTTCCTCTTGCTGCCTGTATTGCTCGGCGTCTTCTGGGGGGCGCCACTGGTTGCGCGCGAAGTGGAGCAGGGGACCCACCGACTGGCTTGGACTCAGTCGGTAAGCCGCCGCCGCTGGACCGTGACCAAGCTTGTCATGGTCGGCTCGGTCGCTGTTGTTCTCTCGGCCGCATTCTCCGCGGTGTTGTGGTGGTGGGCAGATCCGCTGGTGGCAAACCCGTCCGGCAAGCGCTTCAGCTACGGTATCTTTGACTTGCTCGGGGTTGTACCCGTCGCATACACGCTGTTCGCGGTCGCATTTGGCGTGGCTGCTGGAGCGGTGCTGCAGCGTGCGACCTTCGCAATGGCGGCCACGCTAAGCGGCTTTGCCGCGGTACGGCTGGCCGTAGAATTGGTGCTCCGGCCAAATTATCAAAATGCGGTCACGGCCACGTACCCGTTCAGCTTCAGCTCCAAAATCGGCCCACCCGATGGCGCCTGGGTTCTCGCCGAGAACACCGTCACGGCGTCCGGGCTTGTTGTGAGTGGGGACTCCGGCGGAATCAGTCTCAGCTATGTCCCGCTGCAACACATCTGTCCTTACCTCACTCCTGTTGCAGCGGCACCGGATTCCGCAGCAATGCAGCGATGCCTCACTCAGAACGGGATTCATGCCGTCGCCACCTTTCAGCCGTATGACCGGTACTGGTTATTCCAAGGGATCGAGTCCGCGTTGTTCGTCGTCCTCGCGATCGCGTTGGTCGTGTTCTCCGTTTGGTGGGTGCGCAGACGGGTCCGATAGGCTCGCCAGCCGATCGTCCTCTCTCCAGACCAACGACATGCCGCACTGTCGAGGCGCTTGGGTGTTGCCGCGCGTGCGACGCTCGCAAACGAGCCCGGCCAGCGGTGCTGGGCCAATACCGGGCCAGTATCTCTGCCCAGTACGGCGTCATGTGGCGCTTCCTGGCCGCTCCCGCGAGTTCGGACGGCGCTCCTTCCGATCGTTTTGAGCAAGCGTGGGAGGGTTCGATTCCCTTCCTCGGCACTCGATTTCCGTGGCACGTGGAGCCACCTCGATTTCGCTGATCCGACACTGGTCAAGCGCACCGGTGGGCGGTGGCCCGGCACCGGATGGGACCTTCGGCAACTCTTGATGACGTACGCCTCTGGGACCCGCCAACCGCAGGCGGCAGAGTGGAGGCGAAGACAGGGAGCGTCGGCCAAATGCCGCGCCCAGGCCGATCGGTTTCCTTGTCCGACGAATCATCACCTCACCAATGGGGACGGAAAATGCCACTCCACGAGAAGACGAAAGAGAATCTGATCACGGCTATGCATGGGGAGGCGTTCGCGTACGCGAAGTACGTCGCCTTCGCCGAGCACGCTCGCAAGAACGGCAATCCCGATCTCGCCATCCTGTTCGAGGAGACGGCGAAAGTGGAATTCTTCGAGCATTTCGCGGAGGAGGCGCAGCTCGCTGGTCTCGTCGGCACGGATATCGAGAATCTCCAAGACGCGATCGCCGGCGAAAATTACGAGGTCGAGACGATGTACAAGGAGTTCGCTGAGGCTGCGCTCACAGCTGGCGACTCCGATGCTGCAGCTCGCTTCGTTGAGGTGCGCCGTGACGAGGCAAAGCATCGAGCGGCTTTTCGGTCGATGCTCGAACGGATGCTGACGGCGCGCGTCTGATCCGAAAATCCACAGTGCTGGAAGCGCCAAACGCAGTACGAGCCTTCGGGTCCGGTCAGCTGCTCCGGTCCTGGATCTCCCACGCGTGATCGAGCGCGTGCCAGGCGAGGCGGCGGGCGCAGTAGCGCGGCGCCCATCCACGATCGCGACCGGGTTGTCCGGTCCGGTCGGCACGGATCACCGCAAGCAGCGACTCGCGCATCGCCTTTATCGCTGACGCGTCGCCACCAGGGGGGCGCACCCGCACCCCGACCTTCCCCGCGTAGGCGTGCTCCGCGTTGACCACGTGCTGGAACATGGCGTCGCGATCACGGCCGCCACCGCGCGGCCCCTTCCGAAGCTGAGCCGGGGCCGACGCCACGACGTCGTCGAGCACCTGCCACGCGGCTTCGAGGAGGGTCGCCGCGCGGCCGGCGTCCTCGGCGCCGGCTGGTCCGGCTTCGGCCACCCCCGAAATGCTCGGGGCACCGAACTCGGTCGTCGCGTTGCCTGCGAGCTCCTCGAGGACCGCGAACGCCTCGACGCCGGCGACGGCCGGCAGGCGCAGTCCCGCCCTCCCTGCGACCGCCGCGTAGCGGGGCGAGTAGGCGGCGAGTGTCTCGAGCGCGGCCTCCGGCGTCCGCCCGCTCCGGCACCAACCGGGCCAGTCGATGGCGGATGCGAACGAGCGCCTGGGAGTCACCTCGAGAATGACGCCGATGTGGGAACCAGCCTTGCTCACGGCGGCGGATTCTGACAAATACCGAAGGCGCCGGCCACGCTCGGGCCGGCGTGGCTCCCTTACGCCGCCGCGGAGACCTCCGTAGCGACCGGCTCGAGGGCCACGTTGATGGCCTCCTCGACGCGGCTTGTCAGGTGGAAGGTCATCGCCTCACGCACGCTCTCGGGCACGTCATCGATGTCCTTCTCGTTGCGTCGTGGCAGGATCACCTCGGTGAGCCCCATGCGATGGGCCGCGAGGACCTTCTGCTTGACGCCGCCGATCGGCAGGACGAGCCCCTGAAGGGTCACCTCGCCGGTCATGGCCACGCTGCTGCGCATCGGACGCCCGGTCAGGAGGCTGACGATCGCCGTCGTCATGGCGACGCCGGCTGACGGCCCGTCCTTCGGCACCGCTCCGGCGGGCACGTGCACGTGGATGCTCTGTCGCGCAGCCTCCGGATCGACCCCCAACGCCAGCGCGTGCGCACGGACGTACGACAGAGCGATCTGCGCCGATTCCTTCATGACGTCGCCGAGCTGGCCCGTGAGCGTGAGCTTGCCGTCACCGGGGGCACCGGCCGCTTCGATGAAGAGGACATCACCTCCGGTGCCCGTGACCGCGAGGCCGGTGGCGACACCCGCGACGGCCGTCCGCTCGGCCACCTCGTTGTCAAACTTCGGCTTCCCGAGGAGCTCCCGCACCTGTGCCTGTGTAATCTCGAAAGGAGGAACGAGGTCACCTCCGGCGATGCGCGTCGCGACCTTGCGGGTGATCTTGCCGAGCTCGCGCTCGAGGTTGCGCACTCCCGCCTCGCGGGTGTGATCGGTGATCACCGCCAGGATCGCATCATCGGTGACGGTGACCTCGTCGGGCCGGAGCCCGGCGTGCTCCACCTGGCGGCGGAGGAGGTGATCGCGCGCGATCGCTACCTTCTCGTTCTCGGTGTACCCGTCGAGGCGGATCAGCTCCATGCGGTCGAGCAGCGGCGCGGGGATCGTTTCCCACACGTTCGCCGTCGGGATGAAGAGCACCTCGGACAGGTCGAGATCGACCTCGAGGTAATGGTCGCGGAAGGTGTTGTTCTGCGCCGGGTCGAGCACCTCGAGCAGCGCCGAGGACGGGTCGCCCCGCCAGTCACTGCCAACCTTGTCAATTTCATCGAGCATGATCACGGGGTTCTTGGTGCCCGCTTCCTTGAGTGCGCGGACGACGCGTCCGGGCAGTGCCCCGACGTAGGTGCGTCGGTGGCCGCGGATGTCCGCCTCGTCGTGGATGCCACCCAGAGAGATGCGCGCGAACTTCCGGCCGAGGGCCCGGGCGACCGATTCGCCGAGCGACGTCTTGCCCACACCAGGAGGTCCGACCAGGGTGATGATCGCTCCGGATCCACTTCCGATCACGGTGATCCCGCGCTCGCTGCGCAGCTTCCGGACGGCCAGGAACTCGATGATCCGCTGCTTGACGTCCTCGAGGCCGGTGTGGTCCTCGTCGAGGATGCGGCGGGCTTCGGCGAGATCGAGGTTGTCCTCGGAGCGAACGTTCCACGGGATCTCGAACATCCAATCGAGGTAGGTCCTGATCCAGCCGTGCTCGGGGCTCTGCTCGCTCGTCCGCTCGAAGCGGTCCAGCTCGCGTTCGACCTCGGCGCGCACGTTTTCCGGCATCCCGGCGTTCTCGAGGCGGCTCCGGTACCCGGCCGTGACGTCGTCGCCCCCCTCGCCGAGTTGCTTCTTGATCGCCTCGAGCTGCTGACGCAGCAGGAAGTCTCGCTGGGTCTTCTCCATCCCCTCGTTGACCTCGGTGCGGACCTTCTCGCGCACCGAAGCGTCGGCGAGGACGTCCTTCGTCCACGCGATCAGGCGAGTGAGGCGCTGCCCGATGTCAAGTGTTTCGAGGACCTCGAGCTTCTGCTCGATGCTGAAGTCGGGCGAGTAGCCGGCCAGGTCCGCGAGATGACCGGGGTGGCGTACCGACCGGACCGCCTCGATGGCGCGGCCCGCGCCGCGCAGCTCGAGCAGGTTCTCGATCAGCGCGCGGTACTCACGCGCCAGCTCTCGCGCCGCGTCGTTCGGTTCCTCGTCGGGCAGGGGCTCGACCTGGACCCACAGCGCTCCACCGATGTCGGACTGCCCGCCACCAAGCCGGGCCCGATGCAGTCCCTTCAGGATCGAGACCTCCGCTCCGGAGGGGAGCTGCCCGGACTCGACGACCTGCGCGACCGTGCCGATCGCCGAGAACTGACCGCCAACACGCGGGACCAGCAGGATCAGCCGGTTGCCCTTTTGCGCGGCCGTCAGGGCCGCTCGCTGCGGGTCACTCTCGACCGCGAGGGTGGCGGTCATACCCGGCAGGACGACGACGTCGTCGAGCTGCAGGATCGGCAGGAGTTCGGAGGTCAGTTCAGCCATGGTGAGTCTCTGTTCGCCGGTCGCCAGGAGCGGCGGCCGGCACTGTGCGTTGTCAGGAATCCATGTACCCGCGGTCAGGATTTCCGAACCTCAGAGCCGGCCAGGTGTCAGCCGGACGCCGATGCGGTACAAACACGCCATGGATGTCGAGATCTGGTCCGACGTCGTCTGTCCCTGGTGCTACATCGGCAAGCGCCGGTTCGAGCGCGCTCTGGCTGTTTTCGATCATCGAGGGGAGGTCAGCGTCAGCTGGCGCAGCTTCCAGCTCGATCCGAACGCGCCCCCAACCTCGGAGGATGACCCGGTTGACCGCATCGCTGCCAGATACGGCATGAGCCGTGCCGGCGCTGAGGCCGCACAGGCGCGGGTCACAGCCAGCGCTGCCATCGAGGGGCTGAACTTCCATCTCGACCGGACGCGTTCGGGCAACACCTTCGACGCGCACCGCCTGATCCATCACGCGCAATCGTTCGGCAGGCAGGACGCTCTCAAGGAGCGCCTGATGGCGGCCTACTTCGTCGAGGGCGCCGCCATCGGCGAGCACGATGTCCTGGCGCGGCTGGCAGTCGAGGTCGGCCTCGATGGCCCGGTCGTCCGCGCAGTGCTCGACAGCGACGCGTACGCGGACGACGTGCGCCGTGACGAGCTGGAGGCGCGCCATCTGGGAATCACCGGGGTCCCGTTCTTCGTGCTGGATCGCGCCTACGGGGTCTCTGGTGCGCAGCCGTCCGAAGTGATCCTCAGTGCCCTCAGCCAGGCGTGGGCCGCCGCCCATCCACTGAAAATGGTGGCCGCCGGCGGCATCGACGCCACGTGCGCTGATGACAGCTGCGCAGTCTAGGCCGCACCCGGAAGCGCACCATCCCAGTCTCGTCACCTCATCGGCACGAACAGCCTGGAGATCCTAACCATGCTCGCCCTGACCACGACCGGCGACGACGACCTGCTCCGTCTCTCCGAGGTTCCCGATCCTGAGCCCACCGCCACCGAGGCGCTCGTGCGGGTGCAGGCGACCAGCCTCAACAGGGGCGAGGTGTCGCGCGCGAGGAGCGCTCCCGCGGGCCAGCAGGTCGGATGGGACGTCGTGGGCGTCATCGAGCGGCCGGCCGAACGTGGGGGAGGCCCGCTCGCCGGTACCACCGTGGTGGGCCTCGTCAACAACGGCGCGTGGTCGGAGCTTGTCGCGGTGCCGGCGGATTTTCTTGCCGCTGTCCCCGGCGGTGTCACGCCCTCCCAGGCTGCGTGCATGCCGGTCGCGGGTATGACCGCGTTCCGGTCGCTCGCTCTCGGAGGATTCCCGGTTGGCAGAAGCGTGCTGATCACCGGCGCCTCCGGTGGCGTCGGGCACCTCGCCGTCCAGCTTGCGCGAGCCGCACAGATGACGGTGACCGGGTTGATCCGGAGTCCCGAGGCCAACCCCGCAGCCGCAGCCGCATGTCATCACGTCGTGCGCGATATCCGCGATGCGCAGGGCCCGTACGACCATGTCCTCGACGGCGTCGGAGGCGAGGTCCTCACCCGGTGTCTCGAGGTCGTCGCGCCCCACGGAACCGTGGTGTCCTACGCGTCCACGCTCATGGATCCCGCTGCGCTCGGTCCGCGCTGGTTCGGCGCACACGTCGGTGCGACGTTGCGTGCGATGTTGCTCTTCGACGAGCTCCGCTTCACGCAGAGTGCGGTGTCGGATCTGGCGACATTGTGCGACCTCATCGCCGCGGGTATCGTCGTGCCGCACATCGACGTCGAGGCGGGCTGGACCCGGGGTGGGGAGCTGGCCCGCGACCTCCTCGCGAGAAAGGTCACGGGCAAGGTCGTCCTGAGGATTGGTCGGCGCTGACGCACTGCTGTGCGTCGTGTGGGAGGTAGGTGATGGCGCACATCGTGGTTGTCGGCAATCAGACGTACAAGAAACGGAATGTGGTGGCGGTCTGGCTCGGCCTGCCATTCATCACCCTGGGTATCTATTCGTATGTCTGGATCTACAAGGTGAACGATGAGGCGCGGCGATTCCTCGGGGACAACAGCATCAGGCCGGCGCTCTCAGTGCTCGCCTTCATCCCCGGGTTTCTGTTGATCGTTCCACCCTTCGTGGCCATCTACCGGACGGGCGTGCGCATCGCACGAATGGAGGCGGCCGCGGGGAGCCCGAACCGGACCGAGCCGGTCGTCGGGCTGGCGCTCGGCTTTGTCTTCGGCCTGTACTCGCTCTATTACCAGGACCATCTCAACGGGTTGTGGGACCGGTATCTCTGGTCGGGCAACGTTCCCCCGCCAGCATGGCCGCCGCCACCGCCGCCACCACCGTCGCCACCATTCCGTTAGCAGCGAGCGACCGCATCGCGGGCTGGACCGGCCGCGCATTCGGTGGTATTCTTTAGCGGTCGCGTCCGACTCGCGGCACCGGTGATGGGTCTCGCCGTCCACGGCCATTCGGCCTGATGGGCCCTACCAGAACTACTGGTAGGAGACTCCCATGAACTGTTGCCCGTTGCACATCGCCTTGCTCGACACGCTCAACAACGGCTATGGCATCGCGACGCTCTGGATTGCGCTGGCATTCGTGGCAAGCGTCATCTCCGTTCGCGTCGGCCTGTCCGTCGCGCTCGTGGAGATCCTGCTCGGCGTCCTCGGCGGGAACCTCTTCGGCACGTCGTCCAATCAGTGGATCGACTTTCTCGCAGGATTCGGATCGGTGCTGCTGACGTTCCTCGCCGGCGCGGAGATCGACCCGAAGTCGTTCCGTCGTTTCCTGAAACCGAGCCTCGTGATCGGCGGCGTCGGGTTCATCGCACCGTGTGCCGCCGCGTGGGCGTTCGCACTGCTCGTGCTCCACTGGCCGCTTCACGGCAGCGAGATCGCAGGCATCGCACTCTCGACGACATCCGTCGCGGTCGTGTACGCGGTCATGCTCGAGACGGGGTTGAACAGGACCGACCTGGGAAAGCTCATCCTCTGCGCGTGCTTCGTGTGCGATCTCGGCACGGTGCTCGCGCTCGGGGTCGTGTTCGCCAACTACAACAGCATCCTGATCGCTTTCGGGATCGCGACAGCGATCGTGATGGTGTTCCTGCCTCGGTCACTCCGGTTCGTGATTCGTCACATCGGCCATCCGATCAGCGAACCCGAAGTCAAGTACGTGTTCCTGTTGCTCTTCGGACTGGGCGCGCTGGCCACCGCGGCGAAGTCCGAGGCCGTCCTGCCCGCGTACCTGCTTGGACTCGGTGCCGCGGGCATCTTCCACTCCGACCCCAAGATGGTGGGACGCGTGCGCGGAGTCGCGTTCACGTTCTTGACGCCGTTCTTCTTCCTGCGTGCGGGCACGTTGATCGCGCTTCCGGCGGTGATCGCCGGAAGCCTCACGATCCTCCTGCTGTTCGGGATCAAGGTCGCAGCCAAGGTGATCGGCGTCTTCCCGGCGACGCGTCCGTTTCGTATCCGGGCTCGCGAAGCCTGGTACACGACGATGATGATGTCGACCGGCCTGACCTTCGGCACCATCGCCGCGCTGTTCGGCTACACCAACGGGTACATCAATCGGTCGCAGTATTCGATCCTCGTCACGGTGGTGGTGCTCACCGCGCTCGTGCCCACGTTGATCGCGCAATTGGTGTTCAAGCCCCGGATCACCGAACTGCTCCACGGTGCTCCCGAACCGGATCCCGACCCGGGCGTTCTGGTGGCGTGATCGCCAGGCGCATGTACCGATATGTCGTGACCGTCTCGAACCCGAACCGCTCATACAAACGGACCGCCGGACCGTTCTGCGGATCCACCTCGAGGCCGACTTCCGCAACCCCGGCGTCCCGCAGTCGCTTGATGACCGCGGCGAGCATGCGCGTCCCGAGTCGTTGCCCCCTGCGGCGTCCGTCGATCACGAGCCCGTAGATCATGGTGCGATTCGACGTCTCGGTCAGGCGAAGGGTGCCGACGACGGTGGCGCGCTCGAGGCCGACCAGCCGCCGCTCGCTAGGATGATCTATGCGCTCCTCGCCCAGCAGGGCGGCGACCGCGATGCGATCAGCACTGGATGCTCCTCGAACTTCAAGAGGGGTGTCGCATATGACCGGCGCGCGTTCTGTCGCCGCGAGCCGGGCGACCATGCGGCATTCGGCTGACTCGACGATGGCGCCGATGCGGCGCATCCAGGCAAGCGCGGACGGCCCGGCGTCCTCGCAGATGACCAGGATGTGGTCGCGCCCGAGGCTCCTCGCGGCGGCACGGACCTCATTCAGGAGCGCGGCGCCGATCCCTCGACCTCGATACGACGGGTCCACCATGCCGCACACCTCGGCTTCGTCGCCGGCGGTCACCCCGGCATAGCCGATCACCTCGCCGCGGGCGACGGCCAGGAAGTGAATCGGACGATCGAGATGTTCGGCCTCGTCGAGCTCGATCTTGAGGTCGAGGGGTTCCACGGCTTCGCAGGCCCGCCGCAGGCGATCAACGCTCGACCGATCAGTGCCCTCGAGGCGGGCCGTTCCCGTGATACTCCACTCAGCCACCGGCCGACAGCCTGACACGGGGGAGGTCGCCAGCGTGGATCAGGTCGCGTCGCGGTGTCGATTTGACGCTTCTCTGATCGTCGTCATGATTGGGACCACTCATCCGGACGCCAAGGAGCTCGATCAGTGAAGTACATGCTGCTGTTCATCAAGAACGAGGAGACCGACGTCGACGAGGCGGATCGGACCGCCCACTACGCGGCCATCGACGAGTGGTTCGCGGAGATCGGCCGCGACGGCAAGCTTCGTGGAGGCGAGGAACTGCAGCCGTCGAGTACCGCGACGACGATCCGCTTTCAGGAGGGACGGCCGCTCGTCACCGACGGGCCGTTCATCGAGAGCAAGGAGAACGTCGCGGGCTTTGTGACCATCGATGTCGCGGACCTGGACGAGGCGATCGCGATCGCCAAGAAGTGGCCGCCAAAGGATCAGGCGGTCGAGATTCGCCCCGTGGTCAACCACGACGACATGCCCCACCACCCGGTCGACTGAGACACGGAGGCCCGCGGCGCAATGGTGAACGACCCGACCGGCGAGGCGATGAATGCCGTCTTCCGCGCCGAGGTCGGTCTCATCTGCGGCTCACTCGTGCGTATCACGGGTGACTTCGATCTCGCCGAGGACCTCGTGCAGGACGCGGTGGTTGTGGCCTTGCGGCGTTGGCCGGTCGATGGCGTTCCGGAGCGGCCCGCCGCGTGGCTGCTGCAGACGGCCCGGCGACGAGCGATCGATCGGCTGCGCCGCGACTCGACGTACCGGGCGAAGCTGCAGCTGCTGACGGACGGATGGGCGCCGGACGTCCGCTCGGATCCCGACGATCGCCTCCGGCTCATCTTCACCTGCTGTCACCCCGCCCTGGCGCGCGATGCGCAGGTGGCGCTGACACTTCGAGCTGTCATGGGGATGACGACGAGCCAGATCGCGCACGCGTTTCTGGTCTCAGAGGCGACCATGGCCCAGCGCATCGTGCGCGCGAAGCGGAAGATCGTGGACGCGCACATCCCGTATCGGGTTCCGGGCGCGGACGAGCTGCCCGACCGGCTTGGCGAGGTGCTCGCCTCGCTGTACATCGTGTTCAACGAGGGCTACCTGGGGAGCGGACCGGACGTCTCCACCAGCCGCGACCTGTGTGCCGACGCGCTCTGGCTCTGTGGGCTCGTCGCCCGGATGCTGCCCGAGGAACCCGAGGTGCTCGCCCTGCTCGCCTTGATGCGTCTCCACGAGTCCCGCCGCGGGACGCGCTTCGACGCGAATGGGGCACTCGTCCTGCTTCGCGACCAGGACCGGCGGGGCTGGGATCGCGCGGCGATCGCGGAGGCGGGTGCCCTGCTCGAGCAGGCGCGCCGCCTCGGCCGCCCCGGCGCCTATTGGCTGCAGGCTGCGATCGCCGCGTGTCACGCCGAGGCGCCGACGTTCGACGAGACCGACTGGCCGCAGATCCTCGCGCTCTACGGTGCGCTCGTGCGGCTCAATCCCGGACCTGTGGTGCGTTTGAACCGCGCCATCGCGCTCGAGCACGTTGCCGGCCCGGTACCGGCGATGGAGGAGCTCGACGCGCTGCGTGGTGACCTCGACGGGTACCACCTCTATTGGGCGACACGTGCGGAATTGCTGCGCCGCTTCGGCAGGCACGACGAGGCGGCCGACGCCGACCGCCGCGCGATCGCGCTCACCGACAACCCGTCAGAACGCGCGCTCCTCGAGGCACGTCTCGAACCAACTGTCATCCGCGCAATCGGCGCAAAGAGCAACTGACCAAACAAGGAGGCACGACATGGCGAAATTTCTGCTCGTCTACCATGGCGGCGGCATGGCCGAGGGCGAGGAAGCTCAGGCAAAGGTGATGGCGGCATGGGGAACGTGGTTCCAGAACCTCGGCCCCGCACTCGCTGACGGCGGCAACCCGATTGGTCAGGCCAAGACCATCGCCGCCGACGGTGCGGTTTCAGACGGAGGTGGCGCAAACCCGGCCTCCGGGTACAGCCTGATCGAGGCGGAGAGCATCGAGGCGGCAGTTGCGCTGGCCAAGGGATGCCCGGTGCTCGAGGGTGGCGCGACCATCGAGGTTGCGGAAACCTTCAACGTCATGTAGTCACGCCGGAGCGGGTTTCCCGGTCCGGCCTTTGACCTGGATGGGGCCCCCCGCGTCCGCGCCACGCCGGCGCGTCACGCGGGAGCGGCTCCGTCATGCACTCGACAGTCGGAAGTGGCGACAATAGGGCGAGCATGAGCGAGGAGGAGGTCCCCGCCGGACCGCCGGCGTGGCCAGGGGGAGCGGTTCTAAACGACCCATGGGGCGGCGCGGGGTGGACATCCGCACCGCCGGCGCCCGGGTGGTGGCCGCAGCAGTACTACACCTACGAGCCGCCGCCGCCACCGAGGCGCACGTCGCGGCTGGTCATGCTGGGAGTCGCTGTTGTCATCTTCGTCTTCGCTGCGAGCGCAGCAGCGACGGCGGTCATCGCCACACGTGGCCTGGGCGGCTCGGGGAACACCTCCGGCGTGGAGGCTGCCGTGGTTGACATCGACACCTCGCTCGGCGCGGGTGCCGCAGCCGCGGGGACCGGCATCGTGCTGACCTCATCCGGGATCGTGCTCACCAACAACCACGTCGTTCAGGGCGAGGAGGCGATCAGCGTCCGGCTCACCGCGACGGGCGCCACGTTCATCGCCGTCCCCATCGGCGAGGATATCGCCCACGACATCGCCGTGCTCCAACTTCAGGGGGCGACCGGACTGTCGACCGCTCCGATCGGCGATTCCTCGAGCATTCACGTCGGGGACAGCGTCACGGCCCTCGGCAACGCTCAGGGACGGGGCGGCGCGCCCGCCGTCGCCAACGGCACGGTGACGGCGCTCGGGCAGCAGATCACCGCCTCCGACGAGACCGGCCAGAGTGTCGAGACCCTCAGCGGGATGATCCAGACCAACGCGCCGATACAGCCGGGCGACTCGGGTGGCCCGCTGGTCGACAGCAACGGCCAGGTTGTCGGCCTGGACACGGCGGCCAGCGGTGGACGCCGAGGTCCCGAGCCGGGCGCGGTGCAGGCCTTCGCGATCCCGATCGACACCGCGCTGAACTACGCGCATCAGCTCATGGCGCATCCCTCGACACCACCGGCGGGCGCCCGCCTCGGGGTCTGTGTCGCGGACAGCGCCTCACCGCTGGGCGCGCTGCTCGTCACCGGGGCGGCTCCGTGCACCACCGCTGTCGCGAGCGGGAGTCCCGCGTCGACCACGGGGCTCGCCGCCGGCGATGTCATCACCTCGCTGGGAGGCGCCCCGGTCGTCTCGAAGGCATCGCTCGTGCAGATTCTCCAGGGCGATGGACCCGGAGAATCGGTCGTCGTCGTCTGGCTCGACCCGTCGGGCCAGCAGCATCGGGCAACGGTGACCCTCGCCGCCTCGACCCCTCAGCAATAGATACCCGGTCGCCGCGCACTCGGCCGTCAAAGCGCGGCCTGCCTGGGCGACAATCTTCGTGTGGAGGAGACCCTGTCCGATCTGCTCGTGGAGTACGAGCTGGCGGCGCGGGCGAATCTGACGCACGCGGCCTTCGATTACATCGCCGCCGGTGCGGGGGACGAGCTGAGCCTCGAGGAGTCGCGGGCAGCCTGGCGGCGCTACCGGCTCCGTCCGCGCATCTTCCGGGGCGGCTCGGCTCCCGACCTTTCGACCGATGTCCTGGGGACGCATCTCACAATGCCGCTCGTGGTGGCGCCAACCGCGTATCAACAGGTCGCGCACGCCGAAGGCGAGGTGGAGATGGCCCGAGGAGTCAGCGCCGCGGCCGGCCTCATGGTGGTGACGACCCGGGCGACTCGCGTCCTCGAGGATATCGCCGCGGAACTGCGCGGCCCGTGGTGGTACCAGGTCTACGTGGTGAAGGATCGGCGTCTCACCGAGGCGCTCGTTCGCCGCGCCGCCGGGCTGGGAGCCACCGCGCTGATGCTCACCGTCGACACGCCGTACATCGGGTTCAAGCGTCGTGGCCACTTCGCCCCGGTGGGCCTCGAGCAGCACCTCGTGAACTTCGGTGCACACCTCGACCCGGGGGCAACGTTCGATGACGTCACTGCCGGCATCGACCAGGACAGGTCGATCAGGCTCGAGACCATCGCATGGTTGCGCGACATCGCCGGGCTGCCGGTTCTCGTGAAGGGAGTCCTGCGCGCAGATGATGCCGTCGCCTGTCTCGATGCCGGCGCTGCGGGCGTCGTGGTGTCCAACCACGGGGGCCGCCAGCTCGACCGCGCCATCGCCGCTGCCGTCGCACTCCCCGAGATCGTCGATGCCGTCGAGGGGCGCGCCCCGATCCTCGTGGACGGCGGCATCGTCAGCGGCACCGATGTCTTCGTGGCGCTCGCGCTCGGCGCCACCGCCACCATGGTCGGGCGCCCGATCCTGTGGGGTCTCGCCGCCGCCGCGGCCCCGGGGGTGCAGCGGGTCCTCGACGGTTACCGCAACGAGCTCGAGCACGCGATGGGCCTTGCCGGTGTCGCCGCGGCGGCCGATTTCCGTCGCGACCTCGTGATCTGACCGG
The DNA here is from genome assembly GCA_035534875.1 of Saccharimonadales bacterium (SeqCode). Classification (GTDB taxonomy): domain Bacteria; phylum Chloroflexota; class Dormibacteria; order Aeolococcales; family Aeolococcaceae; genus Palsa-851. The sequence continues at coordinate 12,565 of DATLRB010000041.1, read as the reverse complement.
CGATCCCACCCTTTCGCACTTTGTAACCTCGACGCCTGACTCGCGACGGGGACGGACTCGTACGATACCGGCCACCCCCAGTCCCCCGAGCCAGAGCGAAGGAGCCGCAATGGAGCCGAGCGACACCGGAACATCGACATCGAGCCGATCGCGTGGGCGCCGTGGTGCAGCGACCCCGCTGGCGCCTGAGACAGCCGGCATCGTCGTCCTCGGGCCGCGCGATTCGCTCGTCGGCACGCTGACCGTCGAGGGAGATGTCCGGATTGAAGGCACCCTGGACGGCGAGGTGTCCGCGACCGGCGAGGTCAACGTTCCTTCGACCGGCACCGCACGAGCGCGGATCTCTGCTCGCGACATCGTCGTGGGCGGCACCGTCGAGGGCAGCGCCGTCGCGCGCGAGCTGGTTGCACTCGGTGAAACGGCGTCGTTCGCCGGCGATGTGCACGCCGGGCGCCTGCGGGTGGACGAGGGCGCAACGGTGAACGCCACCATCACGATGACCCCGAGTGGCGACGCGCCCCCGGCACGGCGCAAGGAAGAGCACGACCACGAGGCCTCGGTTGACGTGACCGGCTCACCGGTCAGCGGCGAGGGCGACCACGGAGCCTACGCCGATACGGGCGGGGGCTCCGAGCCCGATGCAGACAGCGACGAGCGTGCCGCGGAGACCTCCGGCGTCTCCTCGGGTGCGGACTCAGTAGAGGGCTGAGCCGGGGACTGGTCGCGAAGCCGCCCGGTAGCGAGGGTGAATGCGCCGTGAAACGCGTAGTCACCTTCGCCCAGGCGGTGCATGGTGCGGTCGAGTTCCTCTTCGAACGTGGCCCGAGCGCCGGGGCTCAGGAGCCCGAGCATGGCGTGCGGCCACGGTCCGGACCACCGCATCATCTCGGTCCATTCATGCACGTCGTCGGCGCGGACCCCCACCAGGAGCTGGGTGATGAGGATGTCCGTGAATCCGGCCATCTCCAGCATGGTGGTCAGCACCCACGGCTCACCGAAGAGCGCGTGGTGCGACGGCGTGCGCGCACGCCGGATGGCCAGGTGCTCCAGTCGTTCGAAGAACACGCCCTGCGCCGGTGTCGACAGGCTCCTGCAGCGGCACGACACAGCGATCCGGCCGTTCGGACGGAGCACCCGCCGGATTTCCGAGAATGCCTGCCACGGATCCTCGAGGCACGCGAGCGACTGTCCCAGGACCGCGACATCGAACATGGCGTCGTTGAAGACGAGGTGATGCGCATCCATCACCAGGTAGTCGACGCCACGCCCGCCGCTCGCCTGCTCGCGCGCGTGCGTGACCATGTCGGGGGAGAGATCGACGGCGATGTGGTCGAGATCCGACCCGCCGAGGCCCAGTGACCTGCTCACGAGTCCCGTTCCGCAGCCGATGTCGAGCACTCGCTCGTGCGGCCGGACGGCGGCGAACGCCGCGAGACGCTCGGCGGCACGAACGTTTGCGCCCCCCGCCCACGAGTCGTATCGATGCGCCGCCTCGCGATAGAAGTCGAGTTGCAGCTGCCGGAATGTGTCCGACGCTCGGGCAACCGTCACAGAGTCGTGTGCCCATTCGACCCGCGAGGGAGCCACAGGATCAGTACGATATGCGCCGAGCAGCGGACGAGAAGGAGAGGACACATCCATGGAAAGCATCACTGAAGTCGAGGAGGCGTCCATCCCACGCGGGGGTCACCGAAACGGTGCGGCAGGCGCCAAGGGAGTCACCCTGGGGCCGCGCGACGTTCTCAACGGCTCGCTCACCATTGAAGGCGATCTCCACATCGAGGGGACGGTTGACGGCGAGATCACCGCGTCCGGCGACGTCGACGTCGAGGCATCGGCCACCGTTCGCGCGCGAATCGACGGACGCAACGTCGCCGTTCGCGGCAACGTGACCGGCAACGTCGTGGCCCATGCGCGGCTCACCGTGGCGGGAAGCGGCATCGTGCTCGGTGACGTCCGCGCCTCGAGGCTACGGGTCGATGATGGTGGCACCGTCAACGGCAGCATCACCATGGGTGCGACCGAGTAGGCGTCGCACACCCGGCCTGATCGCATCGGCGAATTATCCGCTGTTCGAGGGCCGGCGCTTCAGGCGGGCTTCTGCAGCCCTTCGAGGAGGCGTGTGGTTGCGGCGGTCACCTCCAGCACGGCCGCGTCGAAGGCCGGCTGGTTCGCCTTGGACGGAGCTCGGTACCCGCTGATCTTGCGCACGAACTGCAGCGCCGCTGCGCGGGCGTCTTCGTCATCCGCGGCAGGTTCCGCGCCGCGGAGAGTCTTGATGCTTCGGCACATGCGTCGAGAATAGCGCGGCAGACGCGACGTAACGCTGCGCCGTACTCATAGCATCGACCACAGCGGAGGTTCTCACGATGCAACGAATTGTTCTGACCCTGGCCGGCGCAGCGGTGCTTGCCGCCTGCGGCGCGGCCGGGCCGTCGAGCACGGCGCCGCCGGCGACGAGCGGCCCGGCTTCGACCAGCACGACCATCGCCACGGCGACCACGCCGCTCGGTGCCGTGCTCACCGACTCGAGGGGCTTCACGCTCTACTACTTCCTCCCCGAGAAGAACTCGACCATCGGCGCGTGCACGGGAGGCTGCCTGAGCGCATGGCCGCCGCTCCAGGTCACCGGGACGCCGACGGCCGTCGCGGCCGCCACTGGGACGCTGGCCACGGTGTCGATCATGCTCAACGGCGCGGCCGCAACCGAGGTCACCTACAACGGCTGGCCACTGCACACCTTCGCGAGTGACACGGGTCCCGGCCAGACGAACGGGAACGGCGTCGGGGGCAAGTGGTTCGCCGCGATGCCGGGCACGACCGCCACGGCGACCGGGGCGAGCACGGGCTCGACGCCCGCGCCCGCGACAGCGACGCCGAGCAACACCCCCGGAGGGTATGGATACTGACGCCTCACAACCGTGAACGTCGTTCAGTACATCTCCGACAACTGGGACCAGATCGGTCCCCAGATCGTCACCCACCTCGAGATCGTCGGCGAGTGCATCGCGATCACGAGCCTGATCGGGCTGGGGCTTGGCATCGCGGCAGCGCGTTCCGAGCCCCTGTCCACGATCATCATGGCCGTCACCAGCACGATCCTGACGGTGCCGAGCTTCGCGCTCTTCGGACTGCTCTCGATCTGGTTCGGACTTGCCAACCCGCCGGTGATCGTCGGGCTCGTCCTGTACGGCCTGCTCCCGGTCACTCGGAACACGCGAGCCGGCATCAGGACCGTGGATCCGGCGGTGGTGGAGTCGGCGCGCGGCATGGGGATGAATCCACGCCAGGTGCTGCTCAAGGTTGAGCTCCCGCTCGCCGTGCCGGTGGTGCTCGGGGGCATCCGCCAGGCGACGGTGATGATCGTCGCGATCGCCACGGTCGGCGCGACGGTCGGGGTGAACGACCTCGGCCAGACCATCCTTTCGGCGATCGGCCGCAGCACGGGCACGCTCGACGCCGTGCTTGCGGGGATCCTCCCCGTCGCCGCCATCGGCATCCTCGCGGACCTCATCCTCGCCGGCATCCAGCGGGCGCTCGCGCGCGGGCGCGTCTCGGTGGCGGCGACGTGATCACCTTCGACGGCGTCGTCAAGCGCTACGCGAACTCCGTCGCCGTCGACCATCTCTCACTCGAGATCAAATCGGGCGAGACCGTCATTCTGGTCGGTCCCTCCGGCTGCGGCAAGACAACGTCGCTCAAGATGATCAACCGCCTGGTCGAGCCGACCGAGGGCACGATCAGCATCGACGATCGCGACACCCGCACCTACGACGTCAACGACCTGCGTCGCTCGATCGGCTACGTGATCCAGCAGGTGGGGCTCTTTCCCCATCAGACGGTGGCGGAGAACATCGCGACCGTGCCGCGCCTGCTCGGGTGGAGGAAGCAGCGGATCGCCGCACGAGTGGAGGAGTTGCTCGAACTGATCGCCCTCCCGCCGGCGGAGTACGCGCGACGGCTGCCGTCTGAGCTGAGCGGTGGCGAGCGTCAGCGGGTCGGGGTTGCCCGCGCCCTCGGGGCGGATCCGAACATCCTGCTGATGGACGAGCCGTTCGGTGCCATCGACCCGATCGCACGTGAGCGCCTGCAGAACGAGCTGCTCCGGCTCCAGAGCGTGGTTCGCAAGACGATCGTCTTCGTGACTCACGACATCGACGAGGCGGTCAAGCTCGGCGACCGGGTGGCGCTCCTCTCCCGGGGCGGCGTCCTCGAGCAGTTCGCGACTCCCGAGGAACTGCTGGCCCATCCTCAGTCCGAATTCGTCACCGGGTTCCTCGGCGAGGGTCCGTTGGTGCGCAGGCTCGCGCTCATCCCGATCGGCGAAGTGGACCTGCCGCCGGTGAACGGCGCAGCGCCCGCAGCGACGGTGGACGCCGGCGGGACGCTCCGCGACGCGCTCGACGCCGTGCTTCGTTCTGAGGACGGTCGCGTTCGGGTCATCAAGGACAACCAGACCCTCGGCGTCGTCGACGCCGAGGTGATTCGAGCGGCATCGATGAGGGCACGCTAGATGCCGCGCCTGCCGCGATGGATGCACCGCCTCCGCCTCTTCGCCGTGCCGATCTGGGTGGGGATCGGGATCCTTGTGTCCGTCGGCGTCTACCAGACCTTGGTCGGCAAGGAGTTTGACGCGGAGATTCTCAACGCGCCAAACCTGTTCAGCGAGACGCTGCAGCATGTCTTCCTGTCAGGGATCTCTTTCGCGCTGGTCGCGGCAATCGGGGTGCCGCTGGGGGTGGCGATCGCGCAGGCGGGCCGTGCCGTGCGGGTGCCGGTGTTCCTCATCGCCAACCTCGGTCAGGCCGTCCCCGGGATCGGTCTGCTGGTGCTCCTCTTCGCGATTCTCGGGCTCGGTGTCGCCCCCACCGTCATCGCGCTCGTCGTGTACGGTCTCCTGCCCGTGCTCCGTAACACGGTCACCGGCATCCAGGGCGTCGATCCTGCGGCAGTTGACGCGGCGCGGGGGATGGGTATGACGCATTGGCAGGCTTTGATGCGAGTGCAAGTGCCACTCGCCTCACCACTGGTCTTTGCCGGGCTGCGCACTGCCCTCGTGCTCATCATCGGAACCGCTACACTCGGAAACTTCATCGGAGGTGGCGGCCTCGGCGACGTGATCGCCGCAGGCATCAACAACAGTGATCGGATGGTTTTCGTGGGAGCCGTGATGGTGGCATCGCTCGCGTTGCTCGCGGACTGGGGGCTCTCACTGATTGAGCGGGTCGCGGTCCCAAGACAGGTCGGCGGTTGAACATGTGGAGGAACACATCCATGAGGCGCAAGCTACTCGCGGTCATCGCACTCGCGATACCCGGGACCCTTGCTGCGTGCGGGGGTGGGAACTCCGGCACTGGCAACAATCCGTCGACCAGTGCAGGCACGACGTCCACTTGCCCGACGGGCACTCAGACCAGCGGGAACGGCGCCGCGCTCTCGATCGGGAGCAAGTCCTTTGCCGAAGAGCAGCTGATGGCACAGATGACCGCCGACGTGCTCGGTGCGCATGGATTCACCATCACCAACACGTTCAGCGCGGCAGACAAGGCGATCGGCGACGCGCTGAATACCGGCGTCATCGACATGTACTGGCAGTACACCGGGACGGAGCTGGGTGACTACCTGGGGCTCACCGGTTTCCCGACCGCGCTGTCCGCTGCATTCACGTACGTGCAGCAGAAGGACGAGGCCAACGGCCTCTGCTGGGTCGCCCCGACGCAGTTCGACGATACCAACGGCATCGCCATCAAGTCGAGTCAAAGCTCGACGTTCGGAACATCGCTCGCGGCGTTCGGCTCATATCTGACGGCGCATCCGAGCACCCACGTCTGCATCCAGTCCGAATTTCTCACCCGTCCCGACGGCCTTCCGGGCCTTGTGAGCACGTACGGGTGGCCGTCTGCCTCGAGCTTCCACTACCAGCAGATCGGGACCACGGCTGAGAAGGCGATCGCGAGCGGACAGTGCGATGCCGGTGAGGTGTACACGACCGACTCCGCGATCCAGGCAAACAACGAGGTGACGTTGACCGACGACAAGAACCTCTTCCCACCGGACAACGCTGGACTGATCGTCCGTTCCAGCGTGCTCCAGAAGTATCCGTCGATCGGCGCCTGGATGGCCCCCGTTGCGGACAAGCTCACCACGCCGGTGATGCTCTCGCTCAACGCGATGGTCGAGATCCAGGGCCAGACGGTCGCCAACGTCGCGCACACGTGGCTTGTGCAGAACGGGTTCCTTTCGAGCTGATTCTCGGGTAGGCTTGCCGCGGCGATGGGCCGGACTCAGCCGGTGCACGCCTGGGTGGAAACCGCGGCAGTCCGCTGCTCACCTGCCTGGAGATCGGGGGAGACCTGGGGAATCGTCAGCGCATAGCCGACGTTCGACTCGGTGGTGCTCGCCGCAAAGACCACCCCGATCACCTGACCATCGACGTTGACGATAGGCCCTCCCGAGTTGCCCGGGATGACCCGCGCGGCGAGGACCTCGATCTTCCGGGTCACCAGCGTGTCGCCGTAGATGTTGTATCCGGTGGCCGATTCCGTCCCGCTGACCGCGGCCGGGACCACCTTTTCGGCACCACCTCCGGGATACCCGATGACGGCGCCGCTGGTCCCGCGGGCCGGGGTGCTGTCGACGACCACGAGCGGGCGCAGCGACAGCCCTGGGGAGTAGAGGACCGCAAGATCAGTGTTCGGATCGAAGAGCACCACGCGGGCGGCGTGGCGGCCCCCGCTCGGCGTGTCGATCTCGACGCTGTTCGAGCCGGCGACGACGTGGGCGTTGGTGACGAAATATCCCGGCGCGAGCGGCCACGAGGATCCGGCCTCGGCGCCGCCCCCGCACCCCGCGGCAATGACCTTGGCGGTGACGCTGGTCGCCTCTCTGATGCCCGCCGTGTCCACCAGGGGCGGGATGGCGACCGGGGCCTGTGGAACGTTCAGGATGGTGGAGAAGGGGTTCGGGAAGTCGCCAGGCCGGAAGAGGTTGCCGATGGTCGCAAGAAACCCGGGAGGTCGCGGCATGAAGCGGTCGAGCGAGCGTTCGATGGCGGAGTTGGTGATCTGGTTGTCAAGGGTCACCCAGGGGCTCTGCGAGAACATGAGCCCCAGGTACCAGGCGGTCGCCAGCGCGGCCAGGAGGCCGAGCACCGCACCCACACCGGAGTCGGCCCTGCCCAGGAGCATGGTGTGCTGGGTACGCTGCCGGATGCGGAAGCCGACCGCGGCGCCGACCCCCTCGACGAGGAGTGCGACCCCGACGAAGATGCCGATCGCGAACATCGGCTGGGTGGTCCGGTCCTGGGTGATCGCCCTGGCGATCGGCGGGGCGATCACGGCGCCGAGGAAGAGACCCACCAGGAGGCCGGCGAGCGAGAGCGCCACCCCGGTCAGCCCGCGCCGCAGGCCGGACGCGGCGAAGGTGATGGTGAAGACGATGATGATGACGTCGAGGATGTCCACCGGTAGAAGAAGTCTGCCGTGAGGGACCGCTGCCGGGTCGCCATCGCCCAAGGGACTTCGTGACCCGGAGCGGAAAGCGGTCAGTCGAGCTTCGTCAGCAGGAACCAGTCAAAGGGCAGCGGCGTGTCGGGAGCCCCCAAACCGATACCGCCGATCGCGGCGGTTCCCAGAGCGCCAGCGTGGCGATCAGGGTGGCGCTCGAGGAGCAGGACGTCGTGCACTTGTCGTTGTTCCGGCAGCAACTCGTGCAGGCAGGGGAGGTGTTCACGCACGCTGCGCACTTCGGCGAGTTCGGCGTCGGCGTCGAATTGGGCCTGGGTGTTGGAGTCGGTCGGGGAGTGGGCGCGGAGGTTGATCCGGGCTGCGTCGCCGGCGCGGTGGTCGGAGGTGCACCCTCGACGGCTCCGGGAGCCGTGATCGTCTGGCCGGCGGAGGGTGGTGGAGAGGAGAGCGTGAGGCCGGGCGAACTCAGCGGCTGCAGCGGGAACCCGGAGACACCGGGTGAAGGCATGGGCGGTCCAAACCCGCCAACGGTCAGCACCGCGGCGCTGACGGCGCTCAGCGCGCCGGTCCCCGCCCAGGTGCCAACACCACCGAAAGCCGACCACAGGCGCCCGATGTCGGGGATCTGGCCGATCCACGCCCCAATGCCGACCGTGCGCCAGAGGCGACCGATCGAGATTTTGAGGAATGCGCGCACGATGCCCGGATCGAGCTGGGTGCCGGCGACGCCGGTGAGCTCCTGACGTGCGGCCGCGACGCTCATCGTCGCCTTGTACGGACGGGGAGGGGTCACCACCTCATAGACGTCGGCGGCAGCGACGACCCGACCGGCCAGCGAGATCACGTGGCCCTTCGACCCGCGCGGGTACCCCGTGCCGTCCCACCGTTCGTGATGCTCCGCGACAGCAGTCGGGTCAATGCCGGGTGCCCTGGCGGGCAGGCCGTAGAATCGGCCTGTGAGTGTCTATTGACGGTCTAGGAGAAGCGGAGCTTGCACCTCGCAGTCGCCGAGGCAAGCAGGCAATTGAATTCACAAACCGTCGGGGCGTGGCGCAGTGGTAGCGCACCTGCTTTGGGAGCAGGGGGTCGCTGGTTCGAGTCCAGTCGCCCCGACCACGTCAATCTGACCTCGACATCTTGAATACGAGCTGAATTCACGCGGCACCGCTGGGTGCGCGGCGTGTCGCAGCGGCTGGGATGGTCTCCAGGTCCCGGGATGGCTCGATAACCGCGACGCGACGCCGGGGGTGAACAGCCCCGCTCCGAAACCCACCACACACCCCGCCGAGCTCGCTCATTCAAGCCACGCCTTCGCAGCCAACGGCCTCTTCCACATCGCCCCGCACACCCATCCGCCTTCACTCCCTCCATCTTTTCTCCGCATCCATCGCATTTCTCTGTCGACATCGCTCCTTCACATCACACGCACGTGCACCTACTGGTGCGCACGACCTTCTTGCGTCACGAAATGACGAAGTCCAGGCATCAGGTCGAGCCCAGTAGAGCACGACCTCCTGGACGACTAGCCGAGGGCGAAGGATTCTGTCCCTACGTCGGCAGAGTGCTGCGGTTGGGCTAGGAGGAGCCTGTGATCTGCACCGTCACGCGCTTCCAGGTGTGACCGCCATCCGTCGTTTGCAGCATGTCGTTGCCGTCGCCGATGAAGGTGTCGGTCCATCCCAGTGTGGTGCTGACGAAGTCCAGGATCGATCCGTTGAAGTCGAAGCTCCCAGGCGGCGGCGGGCCGTTGTCGAGCGGTTGTAGGGTGCTCCAGATCTGCCCACCATCGTGGGTGACGTAGAGACCGGCCGCAAAGCCGGCGTTCAGGGTGTCCGAACCAAGCAGCCAGCCGTCTGCTGCGTTAATGAAGTGGACTGCGTTGGGCGAGATGCCCGGTGCGGCGTGCGCTGACCAACTCCGACCACCGTCGACAGTGAGATAAACGAGGACGCCAGGCTCCTCAGAGGGATCGGTCGCCAGCATCACTCCGTCCTGGCTGGTGATGAAGGTGGGGTTCGTTAGCCCCAGGTACAGCGTGCTGAGCAGCGGGATAGGCTGAGGAGACCACGTTGCTCCGCCATTGCGTGTGACCTCGAACTGGGCGGTGGCACAGCCTCCACCGGTAAGCCAGCCGGTGGTAGGGCTGATGAACGTCGCCGTAGGCTGCGCGAAGCACGGAACGGCATTCGGTGAGGTCGACGACTGCGCGAGATGAGCCACCACTTCCCAATGAACCCCTCCGTCGACCGTGCGGAAGAGAGTCGTTCCCAGGCTCGCGTCCGTATCGTCTTGGTTCGCCGAGAACCAGCCGTCGTCAACGTTGACGAAGTCGAGTGCGCTCTGCCACGACAGCCCTGGATCCTGCACGACACGAAAGCTACCGCCGCGCGACCAGCGCGTCCCTCCGTCGCCGGTCGCCCACGAGGTGAACGTCATGCTCACCGGTGCAGCGTCCGCATTGGAGGAAAGCCCACCCGTCGCGAGGACACGCGCGCTGCCGGCGCCGACGAACGCGACGGCCACGATCCGCTGTCCATCAGAGAGTTGCGGAGTGGCGACCAACCAATGCTGAACGCCCTGGGTCGTGTGGAGAACCGTGCCGTCCTGGCTCCGTTGCGCCCACCCAGTTTCTGCGGTGAGCATCGTCAAGGTCTCGATAGCGTCAGGCGGGGGAAGCGGCGGCGTCGGATACACATAGGGAAGGGGCGTGGCGGTCGAGGCAACCGCCCCGGTTGACGGGGTGGCGGACGTGGCGTCGCCTGCGGCCGACGCGGGAGGCCGGCTCGACGTGGGCGGCGCCGGTGATCTCGGGCTGCACCCGGCGATCAGAAGCAGCGGCAGCATGAGCGTGGCGGATCGCGTCCCCGCGCGAACCCGGGCAATGCCGCTGCGGCTCATGACGACCCTTTACTGACCGATTGCTCGACAGTGGAACGCGACCGGCGCGCGAAAGGCTACCTCAGGCGCGGCAATGGCCTCGCACGCCAGACTCTCTCGCCGGACGCGGCCGACACCCTATCGTCGACCCTTGGCTCCACGGGGCACCGGGAGACCGCCGCGGTTCTGCCGTGGGGCGCGTCGTAGCAGCGCACATCGACCGGCCGCCGCGGAATGTCGTCGCCTGGAGGTATCGGGGGCCGACTGGACCGCCGAAGTCTGGCGCGCAATGGGCGCCTCGAACGTCGCCGAGGAGCAAAGGCGCGGCATCTCGAGGTAGCGGTCACTGGAGTGCCCTGAGATCTCCTCTTTCGGGCCCTTCAAAGGGTGAGCACATCATTCCGAATCGATCTAAGGGAAAACGGAGTAGGCTGACCTTGCCTCATCGCAGCAGGACGGTGGATGTGAGTTTCTGCTAACACCGTGTGGAGGTCTGAGATGACACCGTGGACCCTGCGTGTGGGTAAGGTGCAGGCAGCGAATGTGGTCGTCGCCTGCTGCGCCGTACTGCTGGCTGGTTGCGGAGCCGTCGGAGGTGCCTCGCACCTCACGGGCGCGGTATCTGTGGCTGGTGATGTGACGACGACAAGGCTGAGTGCGCTCTGGCAAACGACCCACCCTCGGCGGCGAGCCGAATGGGTCGGGGATCTGTCGCAACCGGTGGACTACTCTCAATTCGGCACTAGGCTCGATCCCCCGGGCCAAGCAGCCCCGTCCCTTTCCGCAACGGACGCGGTGGCGTTGTGCTTGAACCCTCAGAGCGGCGTCGCGTGCGAGACCGGCCAACCCATGTCAATCGCGCTCGCGCTCGTAACCGACGCTGGCATGGGCATCCACCGGCGATTGATGTGGGTGATGAGTTGGGCGAGTGTGGGATGCGATGTGATGGGCCCCGCACATGCGAATCCCGGTCCGCTGCTCAACGAAGTGACCGGTTGCGATTTCGTCACCTTCGTCGACGCGGACACCGGGGCCAACCCCATGGCCATCAGAGGAGCGGGCCTGGTCGACTAGGTTGCTCCTGTGTGGCCACCCCGTCACATCGCGTCCGGGTCTGACGCGAAGCTTCTGGCGTCGCGGTAGCCCGACTGCCGAGGGCAAGACAGCTCAAGGCAGCCTGAAGAGGTGATCCGTCGCCTCGTCCGGTGACCCGAGGGTCACCAAAGCTAGGGATGGCTCAGTTCAGCCCGGAGCGGTTCGCGCCGGGAATGGGGGCGCTAACATCGACCGATGGGGCGCATCCTCGCGAACGCCCTTCGGGTGGCGTCGGTGCCGGTAGGGGTTGGAATCGGGTTCTGGACCGCGCAACTCCAGTCGCTGCAACGTTGCGCTCCCTACATGCGGTGTCCCACTCCCTCCGTCCTCGTAGTCCAGCCCACCTTCGCAACGTGGCAGTGCGCCCTGTTCGGCGCGGGCGCAACGGTCGTCGTGCTTCTCCTCTCCCTGGCGGTGACGCGACTGCGGTTCCACGCCGCGATCCGGTGACTCCAATCACTGTGGATGCCAGTCCGACGCCTCACCAGAGGCGAACGTCTTATCTAGCTGTTGACCATTGGCTCTGTCGTCAGCCGCATCAGGAAGGGACGATGAGTGTGCAAAAGGAGGTGAGATCGATGCGTCTCACATGGAAGGATGGCGCGGCAACCTCCTGGTAGCCGCCGTGGTCGCGACCTTCGTCGGCTACATGGCGACGGGTGGCGTTCCGTTCGTTAAGGACCCGACCGGCATGGCGGGTGTTGGGCTCGTCCTCGGGCTAATTGCTGCCGTGATCGCCGAATGGATCGTTGTGGGCTCGAGCGCCTTCTTGCGGGTCGTGACGATACGTCGGTCTCTCGTCGCTCAGTTCCTCGCACTAATCGCGCAGCCAGGGTTGGGCGATGCGCAGGGCGCTGAGGATGGCGCGCGTCGCCGGAGACCGGTTCAGCGTGATGAAGTGAACGCCCGGTGCGCCGGCGCGGAGCAGCTCACTGCACTGCAGGGTCGCCCAGGCCACGCCCAGTTGCAGCGCCGCCGCCGGGTCTTCAGAGCGCGACTCCAGCGCCACGCGAAGCGCCGGCGGTATGGATGCGCCGATCTTGGCGGTGAAGCGTGACACCTGGTCGACGTTGGTCACCGGCATGATGCCCGGGACGATCGGCACGGTGACGCCTGCCTTGCGCAGC
>DATLRB010000040.1:0-53647 GCA_035534875.1 Saccharimonadales bacterium (SeqCode) | reverse complement strand
CTCGTCGCTGATGTGCTCCAGGACGTCGAACGCGGCGATGATGTCATACGGTTCCGGGGTGCGCAGATCGGCAAGATGCCCGTTGGTGACACTCAGCCTCGTGCGCTCGCGCGCAACCTCGGACGCGGGACCGCTCACCTCGAGTCCTTCCACGCCGCCGCGACCCGCCGCTGCGCGCTTGAGCACGCGGAGCACGTTGCCACTGCCGCAACCGACCTCGAGAATCCGGAAGCCGTCCGGGAGGCGATGGATCGGGTCCCCGACCAGCGCGGCGATGATGAGGTTGCGTGCGCGGAACCAGAAATGCCGGTCCTCGACGGCAAGCAACCGTTGAATGCCCGCCGCATCGTAGGCGGCCCAATGGGTTTCGTGAGCCACCGGACCCTCGATCGTGCCGGCCGCGTCCAGCCCCGGTACCGAGCTCATCCGAGGCAGTCTAGGGCCGCCGGCGGCCATGCGGTGCTGCGCCGGCGAGCCTGAGATAGAGATCGCGGTGCGCTTCGAGCATCCGCTGCATGGTGAATCGCTGTTCAAATCGAGCCAGGGCAGCGTTGCGCATGCGAAGCGCCACATCCGGATCGATGAGGACCCGCGTGACCGCCGCCGCCAAGGCAGTGGGGTCTCCGGGTGGCAGCAGGAACCCGGTCACGTTGTCGATGACCGCTTCAGGCATGCCGCCGACGTCTGTGGCGACGACCGGGACACCCTGACTCATGGCCTCGAGCACCACCAGCGGAAGGCCCTCGATCTCCGATGCCAGCACGAACACGTCGGCGGCTCGCAGCAGATCCCAGGGCTCGCTGAACGATCCGGGAAAGAGCACGCTGCCGGCGACGCCACGAGCGGCCGCGCGCTCGCGCAGCGCCTGGAGCGCGGGTCCGTCGCCGGCCAGCACGGCCCGGATTCCCGGAAAGCGAGCCACCAGGGCCGGCATGGCATCGACGATGACCCCCTGCCCCTTCGTCGGCGTGAAGTTCGCCAGGCAGACGATGACCGGGTCGGTGCCGGAAAGGCCCAGCCGTTGACGCGCGCCGGGGTCGATGCCGTATGGGATCGACCGCGCTCCCCACGGGATGATCTCCATGCTCTCGCGTCGGAAGCCCCGGCTGATCAGCGCGTCCGCGGGTCGCTCTGCAGGAACGACGATCGCGTCGAGGCAGCTCGCCAGACGGCGATCGACCCGGCGCTCGACCGGTTCCAGAATGCTTCGCGGCATGGCGGTGCTGCAGACCGTCATGACCCGGCTCCTGGCGCTCGTCCGCCCCGCCAGCACCGCCGCGAGAGCGCTCGCCGCCCCAGGGTAGCCTCCGTTGATGGAGTGGAGGATGTCGAGGTTGTACGGCTTGAATGCCGCCGCAAGCCGTGGGCGATTCACTGGGAGGCTCGCGTAGCGCAGCGCGTCGTGCCCGAGGCGCAGGGTCGCGGGCGGGAGGCGCAGCGCGAGCGCGAGCTCGCGGATCCGAGAAGGGGTCGACTCGGTACCGAAGGTCGGCTGAGCTCCCTCGGCGGGCCGGCTCGACCTCCCGGTCGGAAACGTGGTTGCGGGCTCGACTATCCTCACCACGTGCAACTTCAGATCTCGCCGCTCACGAACACCCAGAAAGTCGATGAACTCCCGCCACGGGGGCACAAAGACGTGCACCTCGAAGATCTCGGTGTCCAGTCCCCGCACGACGTCTCGGACGTATGTCTCAGCTCCACCGATGCGAGACGCGTGGGCGTAGAAGCCGATGCGGATCCTCGTCGAGCCGTCAGGGTGCCGGTGCGCACCGTTCACTGGCCAGTGCTCATCGGCGGTGATGATGGCAAGTCCGGGCCGCCGGCCGGTGGTTTCGCATGATTCTCGATCTCGGCTGTGGCTCGAAGAAGCGGCCCGGAGCCATCGGCGTGGACATCAACCCGGCGTCCGGCGCCGATGTGATTCACGATCTCGACGTCGTCCCCTATCCATTCGAGTCTTCAACCGCTGATGAGATCTACCTCGACAACGTTCTCGAGCATCTCGCCAACGTCGTTACCACGCTCGAGGAGGTCTACCGGATTGGGAAACCCGGCTGCCTCGTGCGCATCGATGTCCCGTACTTCCGCTCCCGCTGGGCCGCAGTCGACCCGACGCACCGCCATGCCTTCGCCGTGGATTCGCTCGGATACTTTGATCCGGCGCACGTGTTCTTCAGCCAGTATCGATATTCGACGGCGCGCTTCTCGACAGAGCGTGTGATCTTCAACGAGCGCTTCCCATCCACGGGCGTGCGCGGTCTTCTGGCTCGCGCAGCGAATCGCTGGCCGGAACGCTACGAGCAACACCTCTCGCCGATCTTCCCGCTCGACGAGCTCACATTCCTGCTCCGCGTGATCAAGGAATAGCCAGGTTGCGCCCCGGCAGGGTCCACAGCTCGGGGGCCGCGTCGAGGAAACCGCCGATCTGCACAAGTGCCTCCTCCTCTGTGTCGCAAGCCCGCAGCACTTGCGCGAAACGTGCTGCGGCAGAGGGCCGAAGCACGCAGAAGCGGGGGAAGGTCAACGCCAGGACGGGCTTGCCGAGATGCACGGTCTCGTACAGCGCGGTGCTGGGATAGTCGGTGAAGACTCGACCGACCTCATCGACCATCTTCAGAAAGGGTCGAGCTTCATACCTGACATTGACCAGACCTCGCTCGGCAATCACATCGGCAATTGGATCGATTGCCTGATCACTGGACGGGAGCGCCTTCCAGATGAAGCGGAGATCAGGGCGGGACGCCATCAGGTCAAGAATGCGGAGGTGCCAGCGGTGATACCACGCGTCGTCGAAGTTGCAGCCTCCGACATACCTCGAGTCACCTAGGAGGAACGATGGCACGTAGCAGATCGTGCCGGCGCCGGCGCCATCGTCTCGCCGGCGTGTGCTCTCGAGGAGCGAGGTGACTCGAGGAGCGTAGTACGTGACTCGAGGAGCAACCACGCCGAGCGTCTTTGCCGCAGTGTCGAGCTCGTCCGCCATGGTCGGGTCGCTCGCGGCGAACTCATCGAAGTCGCCTGTCTGCGTGACCAGCCACGATCCGTATGAGAGGAGGTGATCCCCGTGCTGCACAAGGATGCGCGGGATGCGTGCGGATCTCGCGGCGATCAAGCATGCGAACTCCTCGAGCGAACTCGGATTCGCTGCCGCAATCCTATCGACACCGAAGTGCGGGAATTCGCGACGCACCCGCGGCACCGCGCCGGTGACCGTGACACACAGGCCATGAAGAAAGACGGCCAAGCGAGTTGCAAGAATGCTGGAGGCACCAGGAACACCCGCCCAATCGTCAAGCTCATCGAGAATCGCGACCGTTGATTGGGCAAGCTCACCAACTTGCGGCACGGTCAGGTCGATACGGCGGCTCGGAAGGTGACGGGGTGGCAGCCCGGGGTCGATGATGCGAAAGTCTTTCTCAGATCGCGTGATGAACACTGTGCCGCGTCCGGCGCGACGCTCGTCGATCGCAAACTGCTCGGCACCATATCCCGCGTACCACATCATCAGAGTCGTCGACCGGTGCGCGCGACCACCGACCCGTGCCCGGTACCAGCGTCGGTACGGGCCGAGCGAGCGAGACAGCCGCCGCCGTGCCCTGCCGAGCAGCGGTCGGGCCGGCACACTCGCGGGAGACCGCTCGATCACGGGACGCGTTGTGAACGAGATGGATCGCGCTGCCGCGATCAAAGCGAGCAGTCGACCGGCCAGAGGGACGTCGCCGAGACTCGGCCAGAACTGCAAATGCCCATTGTGGTAGCCGGTGCGTTCCACGGGACCGACCCTGCCGACATACGTGATCGACTCCGGTGTGAGCACGTCGACAGCGCCCGCGAGCATCCGCGCGGTCACCACGAGCGAGTCCACCGATGGCACGATCAGCTGCGCACACGATCGAGCCACTCCGTTGAACCCGCACGATGCGTCAAGGCGGTCGAGCCAGCCGAGTTGCCACCGCTGATAGGCGTCGGGATTCCGGCATAGCTCGGGCTGTTGCGTGTGATCGTCAAGCACCGTCGGCGAGCGTCCTGCGCGGCTGCACGCCTCGAAGGCAGTCGCCGTGAGCGCCACGACCGTACCGGGATCGTTCAGCCGGTATTCGCCAGCGTCGTGAACGAAGATGGCGGGTGCGGCCATTGCATCGAATGCTAACCTGAAAACCAACAGGGACAGTGCACGAATCGCCGCCATCTCGACGGAGGACGGAGCCATCGGTGGATGATTGGATAGCGCAGCAAGCGGATAGCGAAGCGAGCAGCTGGGAGACCGCGATCGCCCGCTTCTACCCGCAGCACGCGGACGTGTGGACGGATCCGGCCAAGCAGGTCCACGCGGTCACCCACGAGTGGAACTTCCTCGATGCTCTGGCATTCGTGCCGTGGCAGGTGCTCCTGCGCGGCGAGGGACTCCGCGTTCTGGACCTCGCGGCCGGCACGGGCTGGCTCGCGGCGTACCTCTCTCGGTTCGATGAAGTTGCGGTCATCGACGCACTCGATTCGAGTCGAAGCAATCTCGAAGTGATGCTGCCAGGGGTCGTCGAACGCATGGGTGGGGTCGCGTCGAAGATTCGCCCGATCCGCGCGCTGTTCACGCCGCTGCTCGTCGAGGATGGAACGTACGACCTCATCGTCGCAAGTTCCGCGCTGCATCATGCGCCGCGACTGACCGACGTTCTCGAGGAGTGTCACCGTGTCATCAAGCCGTCGGGCGCCATGGTGCTTCTCAACGAGACGCCACTCGAGACCGTCCGCTACCTCTACAAGATGGCTCGAATCGGCATTGCCATCACTCTGAAGTCCGCTCGAGGTCAGTATGTCGCCTGGTCCCCGTCCATCGCGAGCAGCGGCATTCTGTACGACCCGTACCTCGGCGACGTCTCGTACTCCTTCGACCAATGGAGGTCGGCCTTCACGCAGACACACTGGTCGTACAGGGTCATCCGGACCGGGCTCAGCAGCTACAAGCGTCCATCGCGACGACCCGCACGTCTGACGCACTTTGTGTTGCGTACCATTGGCTGATCCCGAGGCGGTTCGCAGCCGGCCAATGCGCATTCACTACCACACTGATTGCTACTGGTTCGGCGGCAGCGAGATCGCACTCCTCCTTCATCTCGAAGCCGCCTTCGACAACCCCGACACCGACCCGATCTTCACCTATCGAGCCGGCACCGAGTACGAGGCCGGCCTGCGGACGCGTGCCTCCTCTCGAGTGCGAGCCAGACGCCTCCGACTCCCCGACCCGGCCGACCTCAAGCAGGCACTCTCTCGGGGCCGGTCCCCGCGCGTGGCCAAGGCGCTCCGGGGCGGCGTCTCGCTGCTGCCGCTCCGTCAACTGTGCATGGCCTGGGATATAGGTCGCATGTACGCGGAGTTTCGTGGCGGGAAGCCCGACGTCGTCCACATCAACAACGGTGGCTACCCCGGGGCGATTTCGTGCAGTGCCGCGGCGATCGCGGCACGTGCCGCGCGCGTTCCGGTGGTGGTGTACGTGGTGAACAACATCGCCATTCCATACAACCGTCCAAGCCGAGTGCTGGACTATCCGGTGGATCGACTCGTGGTGCGATCCGTCGATGTCTTCGTGACCGCTTCGATGGTCGCGTCGACAGCCATCGCATCCGTGCTGCGGCTCACCGAGGGGCAGCACACCGTGATCCCCAACGCCACGGAGGCCGGAGTTGCGAGCGCCCCGCGAGCAGACATCCGCCACGCCCTTGGCGTATCGGACGATCGCCTCGTGGTCCTTGTCATGGCCCGGCTCGAGAAGCGGAAGGGCCTCACCTACCTGCTCGACGCGCTGCCGCACCTCCCGAGGCACATCGGCGACAGAGTCATCGTTCTGGTCGCCGGCGTCGGACCGGAAAGGGACCCCCTGGAGGCGCAGTGTGCTGCCATGGGAATCGCCGGCCGCGTTCGTTTCCTCGGTCAGCGCGATGATCGCTGGTCGCTGTATGCAGCTGCCGACGTCATCGTCCTCCCGTCGATCAGCCACGAGGACATGCCGATCGTGATCCTTGATGCCATGGCTGCCGGTCGCCCCGTTGTTGCGAGCAGGGTGGCGGGCATTCCGGAGCAGGTCGTCGACGGGGTCACCGGGCGGCTGGTGCCCCCCGGCGACTCCGCAGCGCTGGCGGACGCGCTCGCCGGCATCCTCGAAGACCCGGTGGGCTGCGATGCGATGGGCACGGCCGCTCGCGATCGCTACGAGGCCAGGTACACGCCGCAGCGGTTCGTTGATGCCTACCGGCGGCTGTATGTGCTGTTGCTGGAGCGCCGGCGTCGTCGCGAGTCGCTCCGTGCGCCCGCCGGGACGCCTCGCGCATGCACCTGAACAGTGTTCTGCTCTTCCGGCAGCACCTGCTGCCGCTCTTCACGCCGGGTGCCCACGTCCTCGAACTGGGACCGGACGGCGACCCGTCGACATACCAGCGGGAGGTGACCGCACCGGTCGTGTGGTCGACGGCCGATCTGGCATCCGAGGTGGACGCCCGCGGCGAGCGGTTGTGGGGATCGGGCAGCGGCACGGGGCTGACCTACCGGATGACCTCGGAATACGAGATCGAGGCGCCCGACGCAACATTCGATATCGTCGTCTCCGGTCAGGTGATCGAGCACGTCCGCAAGCCGTGGCTCTGGCTCCGCGAGCTGGCGCGAGTCTGCAGGCCGGGCGGGTTGGTGCTGACCGTCAACCCCGTGAGCTGGCCCTACCACGAGGCGCCGATCGACTGCTGGCGCATCTACCCGGAGGGCATGCGGGCGCTCTGTGAGGACGCCGGGCTCGTCGTCGAGCTGTCGTTGTTCGAGAGCCTGGAACAGCGACCGCTCGCGTGGTACCCGGGCAGGTCGTACAACGCTGGACGGGGACCGCGGGGCCGGGCACTCAACCGACTGAAGGCGATGACCGGATACCCTCTGACCATCGCATTCGACACCGTGACCATCGCGCGCAAGCCCGCGCCGAGCGCAGCACCGGCGCGTCAGTAGCCGGTCAGTCCGGCACCCCCGCGCCGCGCCACCACGACACCGTGCGGCCAAGCCCATCCTCGAGCCGAACGTTTGCCTGCCAGTCGAGCTCGCGCCGGGCCACCGTGACGTCGGGACACCGCCGCTTCGGGTCGTCCACCGGAAGGGGCTGCAGCTCGATGACCGATGCGCTGGCGCAGATCTCCCGCACAAGCTCGGCGAGCTCCAGCATGGTGACCTCGTGGGGGTTCCCGAGGTTGACCGGCATCGAATAGTCCGAGCGCAGCAGCCGGATCAACCCTTCGATGAGGTCGTCGACGTAGCACAGGCTGCGCGTTTGCGATCCATCCCCGTAGACCGTGATCGGCTCTCCCGCAAGCGCCTGCGTGATGAACTGCGGCACGGCCCTGCCGTCATGTCCACGCATCCGCGGTCCGAACGTGTTGAAGATCCGAGCGATCCGCACATCGACGCCGCGCGCACGGCTGAACGCCATCGCGAACGCCTCAGAGACACGTTTCGACTCGTCGTAAACGCTTCGTGGACCGATCGGGTTGACGTTCCCCCAGTAGGTCTCCGGCTGGGGATGGACCGTCGCGTCGCCGTACACCTCACTCGTCGAAGCGAGCAGGAATCGGGCTCCCTTGTCCTCGGCGATGCGGAGCGCGTTCATGGTGCCGAGCGTGCCGACCTCCAGGGTCGCAAGCGGGTGGCGCAGGTAATCCACCGGCGACGCCAGCGATGCGAAATGCAGGATCGCGTCGACAGGACCATCGATGCTCCACGCGGCGGAGACGTCCTCGGTACGCAGCGTGAACCGCGGATCTCCCCGGAGGTGGCTGACGTTGCGCCTGCTGCCCGTGATCAGATTGTCGACGCAGATCACCTCGGCACCCTCGGCGAGCAATCGGTCTGCCAGGTGTGACCCGAGAAATCCCGCGCCGCCGGTGACGACGACGCGCGAGGGTGCCCAGGTCATGGCACCGCGACAAGCTCCGCAGGCGGCCTGGTGCCGGACTTCGTCCCCTTGGCCGGCTTGGGCTTTCGGATCGGCCTGCCCACGCCGATATAGGTGAACCCGAGGCTGACGAGTTGGTCGACGGGGAGGCAATTGCGGCCGTCGACGACGAGCGGCCGGCGGACCAGCGTCGCGGCCCGAGCCCAGTCGAGGCCGACGTACTCCGGCCACTCCGTGGCCACCACCACGGCGTCAGCCCCGGCGATGCATGCATAAGCATCCTCGACGAGATCCGTCAGCGGGAGCAGGGGCCGTGCGTTCTCCATCGCGACCGGGTCGGTCGCCACCACCGACGCGCCGAGGTCCTCGAGGTGGCGGATGACGTCGATCGAGGCTGCCTGGCGGACATCGTCGGTCCCGGGCTTGAACGCGAGGCCGAGCACGGCGATGCGTCGCTTCTCGAGCTTGCCGTTGAGCGCGCGCTGGATCTTGGCGACGAATCGGCTGCGAGCCTGCTGATTCACCTCGACGGCGGCTCGGAGCAGCTGGAAGCTCTGTCCGTGATAGCTCGCCGCCTGGTCCAGCGCTCGCACGTCCTTGGGGAAGCACGAGCCCCCGAATCCCAGCCCCGCACCGAGGAAGGCACGGCCGATGCGCTCGTCGGTGCCGATGCCGTCCGCCACCGAGCTGACGTCCGCGCCGGTGAACTCGCAGAGCTGGGCCATCTCGTTGATGAACGAGATCTTGAGGGCGAGGAAGGCGTTGACCCCGTATTTGATGAGCTCGGCGCTCGTGGAATCCGTGATCCGGATCGGCGCATCGAGATGCCCGAACAGGCGAGCCACGCGCTCGCACGCATCGCGATCATCGCCGCCGATGACCACCTGCGGGGGCTGGCGGAAGTCGCGCACGGCGCTGCCCTCGGCGAGAAACTCCGGACACACGGTCAGCGGCACCACCCGCCCGTTGCGGCGGCACAGGGAGCGGAGCGACTCGGTCGTCCCTGGAGGCACCGTGCTCTTGATCACGATCACGGTCTCGGGTCCGGCGTGCGTTACCGCCTGGCTCAGCGCGGCGCGGACCTGAGTGAGGTCCGCCCGGCCATCGCCCAGGGGCGGCGTACCCACCGCCAGCATGATGATCTGCGCCCCAGCCATCGCCGTCGAGGGATCCTCGTGAAGCTCCAGCCTGCCGTCGGCGATGACCTCGGCGAGCAGCTCGTCGAGCAGTGGCTCGTGGATGGGCGAGGAGCCCCGTCGAAGCAACGCGAGGCGGGCGGCGTCGATGTCGAGGAGGCGGACGTCGACGCCGGCGTCGGCGAGGCAGGCGGCAGTGACCAGACCGACGTAGCCGGCGCCGACCATGCACAGCGGGTTCGGGCGATCTGTCATCGAGTTCGATGTCCCTTGGGCCACGGCCCAACAATACGGGTCAGGGGCGCTGGTGCTGCGGTGTG
Source organism: Saccharimonadales bacterium (SeqCode) (assembly GCA_035534875.1). Taxonomy (GTDB): domain Bacteria; phylum Chloroflexota; class Dormibacteria; order Aeolococcales; family Aeolococcaceae; genus Palsa-851. The sequence continues at coordinate 44,270 of DATLRB010000040.1, read as the reverse complement.
GGCGGCCCGGCCGGGAGCCGGGGCGGCGATCCACCTCCGGTTGGAATGCCCCTCGCAGCCTCGAAGATCCCGGACCAGAACCCGAGCCCCCAGGCCACGTGCATCACGGCGAAGGTCGCCGGAATTCGTACGCGGACCGCCGGCGACTCGGAGGCGCCCGCCTGCTGCGCCGCGATAACGCACGCGGTCGCATACACCGCAGCACCGCCGAGGCTGAGCCGCCTTCCACGGTGCGTTCCGGCCACGATCGCCAGCACCGGGATCGCCGCCACCAGCGCGGGCGGTGCGAGGTGATGCGTGCGCATCACTCCGGGATTGGCCCGGGCGACGCGGACCTTCCCGCGTCCGTACCGGAAGTACTGGCGGAAGAGGGGCACGAGCCCGTCGCGGACGTGATAGCGGGTGCGGATGTCCGGCGAGTAGAGGATCCGGCCGCCGGTGGATCGGATCCGGTGGTTGAGCTCGTAATCCTCGTGGGGCGGGTACGCCTCGTCGAAAAGGCCGACACGCTCGAATGCGCTTCGCCGAAACGTTCCGAGGAAGACGGTTGGCATCTCCTGCTCTCGATCGGAGTAGCGAAAGCCCGCGCCGCCGACCCCGAACGGCGAGCCCATCGCACGGGCGATCGCGCGACCGGAGGCACCATCGCCGGCGGCCTCCTGGAGCCCGCCGACGTTGTCAGCCCCACTCGACAGCAGGAGCTCCGCCGAACGGCGCAGATGGTTGCCTCCCCACTCCGCATGCCCATCCTGGCGGGCGATGACCGAGCCACGGCTGGCGAGGATGGCCCCGTTGAGACCGGCGGCCTGGAGTCGCCCTGGATTGTTGATGAGCCGCACATTGGGGTTGCGCGCGGCAATACTCTCGACGATGGCCCGCGTGCGATCCGTCGAGCCGCCGTCGGCCACGATGACCTCGTATCCTTCGGCCGGATAATCCTGTTGCACGACCGAATTGAGGCACGCCTCGATATGGCGCTCCTCATTCAACACGGGAATCACGACGCTGACAAAGGGGAGATCGGTGGTCGGTGCGTCACTCATCGAGGGCCATGGTCTCAGCCGCACGGTAAACCGTTAGGCTTGTTTTGATGATCGCCCAGGACGTTCCGGGCGCCACAGTGGCGGCCGGCCGGCGGGGAATCCTCGCTTCTGAACGGAAATTGCTGCTCGCTGCGGGCGACTCCGTGCTCGTGGCCGCCTCGCTGATTATCGCGTTCAACCTCCGCTCCGGGCCCATCCAGCACGCCGCCCTGACCATCCCCTGGGCCGGTGTCGCGATCGCGACGGGCATCTGGCTTGGCGCGGCACTCATGGTCGACGCCTACGATCTCCACCAGGCGGTCAGCGTCCGCGGCATCTTTCGGGTCGTCGCCGTCACCGTGACGCTTGAGACGATTGCACTCCTTGTCGTGTTCTTTGCGGTGCCCTACGGCGTCACGAGGCCGACGATCCTCATCTGGGTCCCTGTCGCCGCCGTCACGGTCCTCTGCTGGCGCCTGTTCTACCGGCGCGTGTTTGCGCGAGCGATCTTTGCCGGCCGCATCCTGCTCGTGGCCGACGCCGACATCATCGACCGGGCCTGGTCGGAGGTCGACGAGCAGATGGCCGGGCTCTACAGGGTCGTCGGCACGATCCACCCGGACGACCCGGACGCGGGGGCCCGACTCGCCAACACCGCGACGATGCGAGACGCCGATCAGATCGTCCTCGGCGCCGAGGAGGATCTGCCCACCGACCTCTTCAAGGGACTGGTCGAATGCTACGACCGTGGCCTGGTGGTTCGATCGGTCGCCGACGTCTACGAGGAGTTGACCGGTCGGCTGCTCGTCGAGCGGCTCCGCCAGACCTGGCTGCTCTCGCTCCAGCAGCGCGGCGAGACCTCACGGGTCTACGCGCTCTTCAAGCGGGTCGTGGACATCGTTGCCGGCCTGGTCGGTCTGGCGCTCCTGGGGATGCTGCTCCCGTTCGTCTGGGTGGCGATCACGCTCGAGGATCGCGGACCGATCTTTCACCGCCAGGTTCGCGTCGGCCACTTCGGCAAGCATTTCGAGATCCTGAAACTGCGCACCATGCGCGTTCCCCCAGTCCAGGAGCTGCACTGGACCGCCGAGGACGACGCGCGCATCACCAAGGTTGGTGCGGTGCTCCGGCGCCTGCATCTCGACGAGATGCCCCAGGCGTGGAACATCCTGCGCGGCGACATGAGCGTCGTGGGTCCGCGGCCCGAGCAGCCGCAGTATGTCGAGACACTGAGCGAGAGCATCCCGTACTACAACACGAGGCTGTCGGTGCGTCCCGGCCTCACCGGTTGGGCGCAGGTGAACTACGGCTACGCCGGCGATGTCGGCGGGTCCACCATCAAGCTCTCGTACGACCTGTACTACATCAAACGGCAGTCGGTCGCACTCGACCTCCTCATCATGGCGCGCACGGTCTTTGCGGTAGCCACGCTCAAGGGTCGCTGAGCTCGATCACGCGTGCCGTTCCAGGACTTCGCGCAAACCCTTCCAGGGGTGGCGGCGGTTGCCTTCCTCCCCGGCTTCGCGCTCGCCACGCTGCTGGCTCCGACATGGCTCGCGTGGCAGCGGCTCGCGATGGCCCCCGGATTGTCGGCCGGACTCATCGGCGTCTACGGGCTCGCCCTGCACGATGTGCACCTCGCGTTCGAACCCATCACGGTGCTCCCGGTGCTTGTCGTACTCGTTGGCGGGGCGCTCATACGCTGGCGACGCAGCCCGCCGGCACCGTCGCCGGCGCATCCGTGGTGGCTGCCCATCCCAGCGCTGATCGTCGGTGTCACCGCGGCTGGTGTGTTCGCATGGGCACTGCACGGGCAGGTTCTCCCGCCGGACTGGGATTCCCCGACCCATGCGGCGGTGGTCAACGCCATCGTCCGGACGCACGATGTGCTGCCGCTGTTTCCGATTCCACTCGAGGGGTCTGATTTCGTTCGAGCCCGGCCTGGGTTCGAGGCGACGGCGGCGGTGGTTTCGTGGCTCGGGGCGCCGTCAGCAGCGGCCGCCATGACCCCGATCATCACCGCGACGCTCGTCGTCCTCCCGCTATCGCTCACCTTCCTGACGCTGGAAGCCACGGAATCGGTGGCGCTCGCGGCTGTCGTCCCCTTCTTCGCGATCGGGCTCATCTTTCCCGGGGGGCAGGCGATCATCGGCCGTTTTCCGGAGATCGTCGACTCCACCCTCATCGTTCCCATCATCGTCGCGTCACTCCGCGTGATTCGCGGACGAAGTACGAGGGAGAACGCGATGCTCCTGGGCGCGATCACGACATCGATCTGGGTGATCCACGGACTCGAGGTGATCACCGCACTCGTGATTGGGTGTGCATTGCTGGCGGCAGCGGCGGTCAAAGCGGTGCGCGCGTCGCCGCGAAACGGTGTCATTCGACTCGGGGTCGCGCTGGGCTCCGCTTTGGCCGGCGCCGCCTTCGTGACCGTGCTCACTCGGATTCCCCATGTCCCGGCCCTCACCCGAAGCCAACCGCCCCAGTTCGTGCTCGCGACCACGCACATGCCCCTGAAACCGCACCACATCCTGGTGCTGATCGCGCAGACCGATGTCGTCGGCCCCGTGGCTCTGCTGCTCTACTGCGTCGGCGCCGTCGCGATGCTGATCCGACGCCGGATGCTGTGGGTGCTGGTGGCGCAGGTCCTGCTCTTTCTGCTCATGGCGGACGACCTTTACCTGCACTACCTCCACCGCATCTGGAACGCCATCTACCCGTGGGGCGACACCGACCGGGTCCTCGGCATCCAGTACTGGTTGATCCCGCTCGTGCTGGCGTTCGGTCTGTTCGCGATCGGCGACGTGATCCGCACGTTGTCACGGACTCGCCGCGTCTGGCTGGGCGTGCCGGCGGGCGTGGTCGTGCTCGCGGCGATTGCATATGTTGTACGCCGTCCACTGGAAGTTGCCTGGACCAAGTTCTGGGAGCCGAACTCCGTCGTTCTGTATCCGGTGGGACCGTTCAATCAAATGGCCAACTTTCGCCAGTGGTTCGTGACCCTGGCGGTCGTGGCGATTGTGGTGTTCGTCGCGTGGATCGCCGCAGTGCGTCGGGTGAGCATCCCGGGCGCGGTTCGCGACAGGCTCGGTCCGGTGGCGCGGAAGCTCGACGGCGCCGGCGCCGCGCTTGGCGTCCTGGCCCTGGTTGCAGTCGTGTCCGGTGCCGCCGCCGAACTCGGCTACTACGGCAACGAGGTGGCGACGCGCTCGCTCGTGACCCCGGCGGATCTGAGCGTTTTGTCGTCCATGTCGAGCGCGCTTCCAAAAGGAAGCCTCGTGCTGACCAACGGGGGCGACGACGCCGGGATGTGGCTGGCGGGGCTGACCGACCTCGACCCGCTGGTTCCCAACGGTTACTCGTTCGGGACGCTGGACGTTCCCTTCGAGACCGCTCTTGAAGATGCGTGCGCCCACCCGGCCGCCGCGGAGGCCGCGGCCGCGCAGGCGGATGCCGTCTTCGTCGGTTCCCTGCGCATCGCGTCCCCCCTCTACCCGTGGAACGTCAACTGCATCGCACGCCTTCCCAACCTGCGTCTCATCGCCTCTGCACCATGGGGCGGCACCATTGCCGCCGGCTTCATCGTCATCAAATAGCCGGGGACGTCGTGGTGGATCAGGGGGCGACCCGACGCATTCGAAGTCCGCGATGCGCTCGCTGAGCATCGGGAACGCATCGCGGTGTCTGCTGTTCGGCGGTCATGCCGCGGGCGCCGGCCTGGGTGCCGGGGTCGGAGGCAGCAACGGAGGCAGCCCGTCGAGCTGGAAGCCCCAGTCGAACAGCCGGCTCTCCAGGCGCGCTGGATAGTTGGCGCTCAACAGCACGGCAAGAAGGTGGTGCCCGTCGCGGACAGCCATCCCGATGAGGCATGCACCGGCGTTGCCGGTCCAGCCGGGCTTGATGCCCACCGCGGCGGGATAGGCCTGGAGCAGCGCGTCGAGATTGTGGAGATGGAAGGCCGGGTGGAGCACGGTCGCCGGCAAGGTGATGGTCCGCGTGTCGACGATCTGATCGAACAGCGGGAACTGTTGATACGTGTATGCGGCGATGACCGCGAGGTCGTGGGCGGACGAGTAGAGCGCCGGGTCGTCGAGCCCGGCGGTTGCCGAGAAGTGGGACTCGGCGAGGCCGAGCGCGGCCACCTGCGCATTCATCGCCGCGACAAACCGCGCCTCGCCCACCGTGTCCACGGCAATCGCGCTCGCGGCGTCGTCACCGCTCGGCAGCAGCATGCCGTCGAGCAGCTCCTCGACGGTCAGGGTCTCGCCGGTCTTCAGTCCCATGAGGGTGTCGGCCGGCGACTGCCCCAACGCATCGGCGGTGACGGTCACCTCCTGGCTGGGACTGAAGTTCTCGAGCGCCACCAGGGCCGTCAGCACCTTGGTCAGACTCGCGGGCGCGAGTCCCACGTCCGGCTGTTTTTCCCAGAGGATCTCGCCCGTGTCCATGTCCACGAGGATGCCCGCGCGGCCGCGAAACGTTGGAGCGCCGAGGGGCATGGTGGATGGCGCCCAGAAACTGACGTCGGCGCTTGCCACGTGCATGTCGAACCACTGAGCCTGAGCGTCCGGGGCCGGGGGGCGTGTGGCCGCGGCGACTCCTGACGGCGCAATCGGGAGCCGTGAGGTCGTGGCCAGCGTCCCAGCTGCGACGGCGGCAACCAACGCGACCAGGGCGATGCGGGCGTACGGGGGCGATCTGAACATGAAGGCGTCGACCGGAATCGTATCCTCAGTGCAGCGTGATTTCCCGCGATCGGGCATCACGGCTCCACCCTGCACGGGTGGGGGCACGCACGCAGCACCGGTCAGGAGACGAGGCGCCGCCGCAGCAATTCGGGGAGCGCATCACCGGCTGCGGCCAGTTGCGGCAGCAACACCTTGTCGGTCGTCAGCGCTCGAAACATCATCGCGATGGTCACGCCGTGTGCCGGGCGATGGAGCACGGTGATGGCGTCTCCGGCGGACACCGGACCCGGCACGATCACCCGGAGGTACGCGCCCGGGGCACCCCGTTCGGTGAAGCGCTTGACCCAGAGCCGTTCCTCGAGCCAGCCGGCGAAGGTCCTGCACGGGATGCGCGGCGAGGTCACCTCGAGGATGCACGCATCGCCGATCTGCCAGCGCTCGCCGACGAGCGCTCCGTTGACATCGAGCCGGGACGTCGTGAGGTTCTCGCCAAAGACGCCGTTGGTGAGCGGGCGTCCGAGCTCCCCCTGCCAGTGGTCGAGGTCCTCGCGGGCGTACGCGTACACCGCCTGGTCGGTCCCGCCGTGCGAGCGCGGGTCGCCGATCGCGTCCCCGGCGAGGCCGCTCATTCCCGTTCCCGGACCCGGATCTTGGAGTTCAACCGGCGCTGTCGAGGGCCGCTTGTCGATCCCGGTGATACCCGTGTCGGTGTGCCGACTCGCCGCCATGCGGCCGACGTTGACGGAAAGCAGGGTCGCCATCAGGACGCAAGAATAGCCGCGTGACCGCGTGAGGCCGCGTACCACCGGCGCCCTCTGCGCCAGGCGGTGATATGCTCTGAGCGTTGTGAGTTCTGCTCTGAGCGTAACCGCGGACGAGGTCCGGCGCGAGCTCGGCGGGGTCCTGCGCGGCCATCGCGAAGGCCAGGGCCGGAGTCTCGGCGAGATCGCCGGTGAGGCCGGCTGCTCGCCGGCGTACCTCTCCGAGGTCGAGCGAGGGCTCAAAGACGTGTCCGCGGACCTGCTGATCGCGATCGCCTATGCACTCGCGGTGCCGATCGCGGCCGTCTACACGGACCTCGGTCGCCGCCTCAGCGCGTGGCCCCAGGGCGAACCCGCATGGCCGTCGGACCCCCGGCGCCAGCTCCGCGCGGTCACCTCGGGACTCGACGCCGACTCGCTCCGAACGGTCGCCCGGTTCGGTGCCTTCCTCGCGATGAACCAGGCGGAACCGTCCCGCCGCCGCATCGGCTTTGTTCCACCCACAGCGGAGGGCTCGCGATGACCCTGGTCCCCACCGTCGTCGAAAGCACGACCCGTGGTGAGCGCTCGTACGACATCTACTCGCGGCTGCTGCGCGACCGGATCATCTTCGTCGGCGGAGTGATCGACGACGACCTCGCCAACCTGGTCACGGCGCAACTCCTGTTCCTCGAGGGCGAGGATCCCGAGCGCGACGTGCATCTGTACATCAACAGCCCGGGCGGCTCGATGACTGCGGCGCTGGCGATGTACGACGCCATGCAGTACGTGCGTCCGCTGGTCGAGACCACATGCCTCGGCATGGCCGCCAGTGGCGCGTCGCTGCTCCTCTCGGCGGGCGCCCCCGGCCGGCGGCTGGCGCTCCCCAACTCGCTCGTCGTCATCCACCAACCGTGGGCGCAGGGAATGCAGGGGCAGGCGACCGACCTCGACGTCCACGCTCGCGAGATCCTCCGCCAGCGGGCGTTGTTGATCGAGCTGTACCACCGCCACACGGGACGCGACTCGGAGCAGATCGGCCGGGATATCGAGCGCGACTATCACATGACGGCCGAGCAGGCGGTCGCGTACGGGATGATCGATCACATCATCGAGAAGAGACCCGCGGGGGCGATCCTGAGAAAAGGCGCGCCGGAGCCGGCGGTGGCCTAACCTGCCGCGCCAGCGGTCACAACCGTCGGAAGGGTGTGCACCGCGAAATTCACCGAGTTGGCGACGTAGCACAGGGCATGGGCGCGCTCGTGCAGCGCGGTCGCTCGTTCGGATCTCTCGGGCGTGGCGATGGTCACGTGCGGATGCAGGGAGACCTCCTCGAAGTGACCGCCTCCGTCCGGCGTCTCGACCAGCGTGCCGGTCGCATGGTCCACGTATTCGGTGACCACGACCCCCTCCTTCGCGCAGAGCACGAGATACCAGAGCATGTGGCACTGCGAGAGCGAGGCGACCAGCAGTTCCTCGGGGTTCCAGCGGTCGCGGGCCCCGCGGAAGGCCGGATCCGCACTCCCGAGAATCGACGGCTTGCCCGCGAGGCTCACCTCGTGTGATCGCTCGAAGGCCTGGTAGCCGCTGGTCCCGGTCCCGGTGTTGCCGGTCCACGTCACGGTCAGCTCGTAGGTGTGGGTCTTCGGCATGTCAGCTCCGCCCTCATTCTCGCCTCGATGCACCCCGCTGTGCGCCATCGTGCCTACTCGTCGGAGTCGACGAAATAGGTCTCGCAGGCGAGTTCGAGCAGTTCGCTGTTGAGCTCGACGGGCTTGCCCAGATACAGCGCAGCGTGGATCACATGGTTGAGCAGGTCACGAGGGTGGGTGCCGTGCAGCGGCCGGCCCTTTGCGTGGTAGTGCTTTTCGAGCAGCCGGTCGATCAGTCCCTCGTCCATGCGCAGGTTGTTGTCGACACAGTTGCGCCGCCAGATCTCTTTGTATTCGTCCACGGTCGGGTCCGGGACGTGCACCTTGAATCGCACCCGGCGCAGGAATGCCTCGTCCATGAGGTTCTGGGGGCGCAGGTTGGTCGAGAGCATGACCATGCAGGTGAAGGGCACCGGGATGCTCGATCCGGCGCGCGGGATGTTGAGGTAGTCCACCTTCTTCTCGAGCGGCACGATGAGCCGGTTGAGCAGGTCGCGCGGGGACATGTTCTGCTGGCGGCCGAAGTCGTCGATCAGAAAGAGCCCACCGTTTGCCTTGAGCTGCATCGACGCCTCGTAGAAGCCGAGGGTGTGGTCGAAGCCGAGCTCGAGCATGCGCGGCGTCAGCTCGCCGCCGACCTTGACGGCCGGCCGCTTGGCGAGCTGCCAGCGACGGTCGTGGGGTGGCAACTCACGGTCGATCGGCTCGTGGTGGATCGGGTCGTAGAACCGGATCACCTCGCCGTGGACGTAGAGCGCGCGCGGGATGAACATGGGCGCCCCGAGCAGCGACGCGGCCGCCTCGGCGATCGTCGTCTTGCCGTTGCCGGGAGGGCCGTACAGGAACACCGCCTGGCGCGCGCTCAGCGCGGGGCCGAGGTGATCGAGCACGACCTCGGAGAGCACCAGGTGGCTGAAGGCGTCGTGGAGGCGCGCGCGGTTGACCTGTCCGTCGACGTGGGACTGGCGCTCGGCCATCGCCGTGTAATCGCTGATCGGCACCGGGGCAGGACCGGCGTACTGGTTGATCTCGAGCAGCTCGCGGGCACGCTGGCGGCCCGTCGTCGAGATCATATGCTGCATGCCGGCGTTGATCGGCTCCCCAGGATCGAGCGTCGCGGTGTGCACGCCCGTCGACGAGCAGTAGCCCTCATCGGCGAGAAACCGTGACGTGGCATCCACGAACGAGAAGGGCAGGCACAGGTGGTTCGCGATGTCGCGACCCAGCATGCTGCCGTTGAAGTAGAGGACCTTGAGGACCAGGTCGCAGACAAAGCTGAAAGGCAGTCCCGTTTCCTCGGCGGTCCTCGGAGCGGGAGGCAGCGCGATCGGGCTGGAGGCGGGCGCGGAAACAGGCGCTGTCACTGCCATCGGCGTCCGATTGTGTCATGGGCCGGTTTGACGTTCCGGCACGCGTGACGGATTGTCATACGACCGTTCCAGGGACCCTGCTGCTACGGTTGGAGGTCATGGCGGTACCGTTGGACGAAGGGGCACCTGGCCGGCGCCGGGTGGGTCCCTTCTGGATCGAGGAGGGTCCGGGCGCGCTCCTCGCCGGGGCGGCCATCGTCGTGCTCTTCGCCGCCCTCTTCATCCTCGCCGTCGCCATGCGCCCGGCGTAACCCGGCTCGGACCGTGGCGTTCCACCCAGGAACTCGACAGCACGTCCGGCGCGCGACAGTGCTGCGGAGTCAGGAGACCATCTCGCCAATGCATTCGACGGTTCGGGCGTGAGCCTCGACCAGACCCCCGAGGCCCGGCGCCGCCGGGCGGGCCTGCCGAACGGTTCGCACACACCACTTCGCGCCAACGGCTCGACCAACCCGGGCATCGGCGCCGCTGAAGCCGCGGCTCGAGCCGAGCTGCGCCGCCGGCGGGCCAGCGCCTACCGTCACCTGCGAACGCCCAGGAAGCGGGGACGCGCGCTCCGGATCGTGCTGATCGGGATCACGGTGTTTGCCGCGATCGGCGCCGGGACGGTGGGCGCGGTGTTCGCGGGCTACAACGCGTACAAGAGCCAGCTCCCCGACGCGGCGACCATCACCGATATGGAGCCGCAGATCGACACCGACGTCTTCGACTCCACGGGCGGCCTGATTCATGTTTTCCATAACGAGGGCTACCGTCACGTTCACGTCGACCTGACCGCCATCTCCCCGTATTTCAGGCAGGCGATCGTCGCGATCGAGGATCACAACTTCTACACGGAGGGCTCGTGGGATCTCGCTCGCCTGGTCGAGGCGGGCGTCGCCGACGTCACCCATCGAGGCGCGGCACTCCAGGGTGGTTCGACGATCACCGAGCAGCTGGCCAAGATCAGCCTGTACGGCGGCGCCTATCCTCCCCAGAGCATCGACTACAAGATCAAGGAGATCGTGCTCGGCAACGAGATCGCGCTGAACTTCACCAAGAACGAGATCCTCGACATGTACGTCAATCGGATCTTCTACGGCAACTTCGCGGTCGGCGTCGGCAGCGCGGCAGAGCTCTACTTCCTCAAGCCGGCAAGCCAGCTGGACCTCGCCCAGGCCGCGCTGCTCGCCGGCCTGCCCCAGTCCCCGTCCGCATACAACCCGCTGATCCACGACCCGAATGAGACGGTGAATCCACTCGCCAAGAATCGCCAGAAGGCCGTCCTGCAGGCCATGCAGGCGAGCGGCTACATCACCCAGGCGCAGGGCATCGCGGCCTACAACGAGAAGCTCACGTTCCATTCGTGGAATGAGCCCGAGTCCGAGCCGAATCTCGACCTCGACTTCATCAACTACCTCGAGACCTACCTGAACGCGAACTTCCCGCAGTACGCGAGCCCGGGCGGATACGAGATCCACACCACCATCGATCAGGCCAAGCAGAACCTGGCATACAGCACCGTGCACAACCTGGTGAGCGCCAGGCGCGTCTCCGAGAACATGGGCGACGGCGCCCTGGTGAGCCTCAACCCGCAGAACGGCGAGGTTGTCGCCATGGTCGGCACGTGGAACTACGCCGATCCCTATTTCGGTCAGGTCAACGAGGCGGCCGCGGTCCAGCTGAACATGGGGTCGACCACCAAACTGTTCACGTACACGGCCGCCATCGCCTCAACCAAGTTCACGATGACCACGCCGATCCTGGACAACTACTTCAAGTTCCCAATCCCGGGGGCCGCTCCGTATTCGCCGTTCGACGACGACCGCCGCACCCATGGGACCTGCGCGCTCAAGCTCTGCTTCGGGAACTCGTTCAACATCCCAGCGGTCAAGACCGAGTACGCGACGGGCACGCAGTACATCGCCAACACGGAGCTGGCGATGGGTGTGAAGTCGCTCGATCAGAACTGCGGGCCGAGCGGCCAGTACGTGAACTGGCCGACACCGACCCAGTGGGCTGCCACACTCGGATCGCTCACGTGTGGGATCACGCTGCTCGACCTCGCTGACGGGGCGGCCACGCTCGGCGATCTCGGCGTGCAGCACAATCCGATGCCGGTCACCAGCATCACGGCCCAGGCGACCGGGCAGACGATCTGGACATACAACGCCGCCGCCGCCGGGCATCAGGTGATCCCGGCAAACGTCGCGTACATCATCGATGAGATCACCAGCAACGACACCAACCGGATCCGGGAATTCGGGAGCAACGGCTACCTGACGCTGAATCCCCGCCGGGTGAGCGCCAAGACCGGGACCGCCGACTACTTCATGGACAACCTCACCGTCGGCTGGACGCCGAACCTGCTGACCGCGGTCTGGGTTGGGAATGCGCAACGCAGCTGCCTCCAGCCGAAGGATCGAAGCTTCATGGCGCAGCAGATCGCCAGGGGCAAAATCGTCGAAGCCGGCGAAGTCGACAACACGTATCCCTTCAGCCCGCGCGACCTCGCGAAGTACGGTCTGCAGCCGCTCCACCCGAGCTACCCCGACTGCGGCCACCTTGACGGCATCGTCTCCGGATACAGCGGCGCGGCCCCCATCTGGCACGCCTACATGATGGCCGCCCTCAAGGGCACTCCAGACACCTGGTACACCCGTCCCGCAAACGTGATCGTCGCGACCACCGGTGGTACCGGCGATAACGCCGACTTCTACCTCCCGGGCACCGAGCCCGGCGCATCGACGAACTGCACGTACTACGGCCCGGTGCCACTCCCGACCCAGACCTGCACCTACGCCGGACCGTCGCAGGCGCCGCCCCCGAGTCCGAGCCCGTCGCCGAGCCCGTCGCCCGGAGCCAGCCCGACGCCCACCTTACCCACCCCGATCGGGCCCTAGCCGCTAGCTCCGGCCCGCTGCTGCCGAGCTCGCTCCCAGACGGCATCGAGGTCGTCGAGAACCGGCAGGGCGGGATTCGCTTCGATCGCAGGGGTATCGGCGCCGGCGTCGGTCAGGGGTGCGAACGCCGCGTGCACGTGGCAGACCACCACGTTGTGTCGCGCCGGACGGCCCTCGATCTCGTCCAGGCCCAGGAGCGACCACCAGTAATCCAGGGTCACGTCGAACGCCGCCGAGAGAACGGCGGAATGCGAGAGCAAGGGCAGTTCCGGAGCCTCCTGCTCCCGGCCTCCGAAGGCGCGAAGCAGCCGGGGAAACGCGTCACTCTCGATCTCCGCATCGACGACGATCCGGCCGGATCCGTCAGGCGTCTCCTGATCGATGACCGCGTCGTTGACCGGGACCTCGTCGAGCCGGGCGCCAAACGCGTCGAGATCGAAGAGATCCGGGCGGACGCGCAGGACGCCGAATCCCTCGCCGGCAATCGAGTAGCGGCTCGCCCCGTCGAATTCCGCGATCCGCACCACGAGGGTTTCCGCACCGATGGCACCCGCGGCCAGCGTCGCCCCGTGGACCTGCCCGTCGTGGACGGTGAGGTCGGCGTCGAAGGTCCGTTGCTCGATGCGCTGCGGGTCGGTCCCCACGCCCGCGTCTTCGACGACGACCGAGGTCCGCTCCTCGAAGTGGATGCGCACCCGCATTCCGAGCCGGGTGTCCAGACCGTCGAGGAGACAACGGTAGAGACGGCCGAGGGTCATGTTCGGCTGGATCGTCGCGGCGCTCCTGCCCGATGGCACGGCGAGACCATAGCCAAAAGCGCCACAGGCGCGAGGGCGTCAGGGTGCATCGGTAGACTGAACCGAGTGACGGATGCGGCACCACCCACCTACGCCGCGCCGCCGCCCGGGCCGGACCCGGTCGCCATGGCGATCGCCCACGACCTCGTGACCCGGTACCGGCTCAGGCTTGCCGACCAGCGCGACGGTCGCCTTGGCGACCTGCTCGGCCACTACGTGCTCGCCGCCGCGATGTGGACGGGTCCCCGGGCCGGACTGGTCGCCTTCTACGAGCCACCGGCTGACCCGGCCCTTGTTGGTCCCGACCTTGCCGCTCGCTGCGACGCGGCACGCCGGTGGGGTCTGAGCCGCCTCCGCGAGCAGGGCGCCGAGGTGTGCGACATCCTCCTGATCGCGCTTGGTCCGCTCGCCGGGACGCTGTCGGCCGCGACCACCCCGGGCGACCCGGTTCGCCTCGGCGTCGCCTGGGTCGACACGGAGAACGCCAACGCCGGAGCCGTGCTGCCGATCCCGCCCGGAATGCCCTCGGTGGGCGAGCTGCGCACCCGCGCACGCGCCGTGCACGACGGGGCACCGACACCAACGCTTGCCGCCGTCGACCTGGCGGAGCGCCAGACAGTGGCAGGCGGCTACGTCGCGCCGGTACGCCGCGCGATGGTCACGCAGCCATATCTCACCTACGCCTTGATCGCGGTCTTCGTTGTGATCTGGGTGCTCGAGTACACCACCCTGTCGCTCCACTCGACGACGACCGGTCCCGACATCTGCTCGTGGGGAGCACTGCCCAACGCGGAGTTCTACCCGCCCTTGGGCCAGAGCCCGGCGTGCGGCGTGGCGTGGTGGCGCCTGATCAGCAGCTCCTTCCTGCACGACCCCAGCAGCGTGTATCACGTGCTCTTCAACAGCATCGCCATGCTGTTCATCGGCAGGCTGGTCGAGCAACTCTACGGGCGCCTTGTCCTGCTCGGGGTGTTCCTGATCACGGCGACCGGCGGCGGCCTCCTCTGGGTGGCTGCGAGCACGTTCGCGCCGAGCCTGCCGGGCATCGCACCCACGAGCATTTCCCTTGGCGCATCAGGTGGGATCGCCGGACTGATCGGCCTGCTCCTCATGGTCGGAAGGGTGCAGGGTAAGAACGTGCCGGTTGGGATCACCCACACCGTTCGCAACTACGCGGTGACGGTCATCGTGCTCAATGTGGTGCTGACATTCGTGTTCGGACCCTCACTCGACATCAACAACTACGCCCACATCGGCGGACTCGCCACCGGCGCCCTGCTGGGATGCGTCCTCTCTCCGATCATGTCGATCGGGGGGCGCGATCACAGGATCGTCGAGAAGGCCGTGCTCTGGGGCGCGATCGCGTTCAGCGCCGTCGCCCTGCTGTTCGCGTTGCTGAACCTGGCGGCGGCAATCATGCACCCGCTGCCGCCGTTCGCCGGATAGCGCGCTGCGCTCAGCGAGGTACGCAGGTCAGACCGCGCGCTCGCCGGCCGGGTCGCCCCACAACCCCTCGAGGTCGTAGAACGTCCGCTCGCCCGGCAGGAAGACATGCGCGATCACCGCGTCGAAATCGGCGCACGCCCAGGACGCGTCCTTGAGGCCCGCGACGGCGAGCGCGCGCACCCCGTGGGTTTTGCAGACGTCGGTGATATTGTCAGTGATGGCGCGAACTTGGCGGTCTGTGTCGCCCTCGCAGATCACGAAATAATCGGCGATGGTCGTCTTGCCGCGGATGTCGAGAATGACCACGTCACGCGCCTTCTTGTCGGTTGCGGCGGCGGCGATGATGCCGGCCAGGTCCGTGGAGGTCATCCGATTCGCATTATGCATCGTCCCGATTCTGGCGGTACATCCCTTTCGCGGCGATGAGCGATGCGACGACCTGAGGGACCAGGCCACCGAGCGGCTCGCCTCTGGCGCACCGGTCACGAACATCGGACGCGCTGATATCCGGCGAGTCGATGGTGACCAGGGTGGTGCGGGAGGGCGCGTAGCCGAGCCGGATCACCTCGGCCGGCTCCAGCGGCGGCACACCGGTGCGGTTGGCGATCACGAATCGTTCTCCGCGGAGCAGATCGCCGGCGCGATGCCAGCGGTCGATCGTTCGGGCCGCGTCGGCGCCGACGAGGACCGCGAGATCAAGATCCGGATGCCCGGCCCGCAGCTCGTCCATGACGTCGGCGGTGTACGAGACCCCACCGCGACGGATGGCGATGTCGAGCACCGCCATCCCGGCCTCATGCGACTCGGCGCAGGCTGCCTGAAGGAGATCGAGCCGTTCGTCGGGCGTAGCCTGAGGTCGATCGCGGAGCGGCGCGAGCGCTGCGGGCACGAACCACACCGCGCTCGCTCCGGTCGCGGCGCGCGCCTGCCGGGCTATCGCCAGGTGGCCGTTGTGGACCGGGTCGAAGGTGCCTCCGAACACCAGGACCGGCATCAGGAAAGTCCGTCGTCGCTGTACGTGAACTCGGCGTCTCCGATGCGCACCGTGTCGCCCTCGCTGCAGCCGGCCGCGGTGAGGGCCGCGTCGACCCCGGCGGCGGCCAGCTTGCGCTGCAGGCGGGCAACGGCCTCATCGTTGTCGAGGTCGATGCGGCCGACCATCCGTTCCACGAGCTCGCCGACAACCCGGAATTCGCCGTCCTCCCGGATAACGTCTGTGGTGACGACGCGCCGCGGCCGCGGCCGGTAGACGCGGTGCAGGCCGGCTGGCGCGGGCCCCGGGGCGTCGCGAATCACGCGCCCCGCCAGCGCTGCCGCGGCGAGCAGGAGGTCGCTGCATCCGTCGCCGCGCTGCGCCGAGATCCGGAACGACCCGGGAAACTCCACCGCCAGCGCATCGGCGGCTGCTGATCCCTCCGGAAGGTCGATCTTGTTGAACGCGACGACCGATGGCCGGCCGGCGAGTTCGGCGCTGTACGCCTCGAGTTCCCCACGCACGGTGGCGAGCGCGATCCGGGCGGCATCGACACCGGCGGAAGCATCCACGACATGGATGAGCGTCCGGGTACGTTCGAGGTGGCGGAGGAACTCGAGTCCGAGTCCGGCCCCGTGGCTGGCGCCCTCGATGAGGCCGGGCACGTCGGCCAGCACGAGCGTGTGCCCGCCGTCCAGCTCGGCGACACCGAGATTCGGATGCAGCGTCGTGAACGGATACGCGGCGATCTTCGGTTGCGCTCCCGTCAGCACCGCCAGCAGCGTCGACTTGCCACCGTTCGGCAGCCCGACCAGCCCGATATCCGCGATCAGGCGGAGCTCGAGATGCAGGTGGCGCTTCTCTCCAGAGTCGCCCAGCTCGCCGGCGCGGGGCGCCTGACGTGTGGCCGTCGCGAAACGGGTGTTGCCACGACCGCCGCGACCCCCACGCGCCGCGAGTGCCACCGCACCGGGGCGGTCGAGGTCCGCAAGCACCGCGTCGCCCTCGTGAACGACCGTCCCAACCGGAACGTGCAGCGTCAGGTCTGCTCCGTGATGACCGGAGCGCTTGCCCCCCCCGCCGGCGCGACCGTCTTCCGCGGTGAAGGACCTGCGCTCGCGGAAGCCCGAAAGGGTCGAGTCCGTGGAGTCCGCGACCACGAGCACATCACCACCGCGCCCGCCGTCGCCGCCGTCCGGGCCGCCGTCGGGGACGTACTTCTCGCGGCGAAAGCTGACCGCTCCCCGCCCGCCTGATCCCGCCGCAACATCGATGTCGACCTCGTCGATGAAGGGCGAGCCCCGAGTGGCCGTGGCTCAGCCGGTCGCTGCGACCGGCTCCTCGTCGAGCTCTTCGATCATCTCGCCGACCGAGAAGATCGGCATGGCGCGAACATTGGCGCGAGTCCTGTCGTGGCCGGTGTGATCGTAGGCAACCGTGCCGGTGCGCAAGGCGAAGAGCGTGTGATCCCGACCCACGCCCACGTGTTCTCCCGCGAGGATCTTGGTCCCGCGCTGGCGGACCAGGATGGTGCCTGCGAGCACAACCTCACCAGTGTGACGCTTCACACCGAGGCGCTTCGCCTTCGAATCGCGACCGTTGCGGGAGCTCCCGCCGCCTTTCTTATGCGCCATCGCCTGAGTCCTTCTTTGGTCTGGGCGTCCTTGCACGCTTCGGCGCCGCCGCCTTCGCGGCAGGCTGCTGAGCCTCGGGCTCCTGTGTCGCTGCCGCCACCGCATCCTCCACCGCCAGCTCGGCGACGACGGCCTCGACCTCGACAACCTCGGCCGGCTCCGCAGTCAGCCCGGCTTCCGCCGCCTTGGCTCTGGCGGGCTTCGGTGCCGCTGCGCGCTTCGGCGCGGCTGCCTTCGGCGTGGCCGCGGCCTTGCCGCGTCCAACCTCATCGATGAGCAGCTCGGTCAGCTGGCTGCGGTACCCGAGGGTGCGACGGTGGCGCTTCTTGGGCTTGTAGGTGAAGACGCGGATCTTGCGGCCGCGCCGATGCGCGATCACGGTCGCGGTGACCGACGCTTCGACCGGCGATCCCTTGGCCACGTCGGTCTCGGCGCCGTCACCAAGAAGGAGCACCGATTCGAGGGTCACGGTCGACCCGACCTCGACTGGGATGCGATCGACGAGGATCCGGTCGCCGGAAGCGACACGGTACTGGTGACCGCCGTGTTGAAGGATTGCGTACATATGCCTCTCTCGCCGGGAGCGGGTTCACTCCACTGAGGAACGCCGGCTGATACCGGGCGCGATACGCGAGGTTACCACGTGCGAGTGGTCGGAGGCCCTCCTGACGGGGGGAATCTACGAGCTGAAGACGTTGAGTGGGGCGGCGTTGGCAAGCCCAACCTGGTCCCGGGATGCATCGGTCACAGCGACCTGAATGGGGAAGACGCCCTTCCCCGGGACGGGGATGCACTGCGCGATGAACTCGATGGTGAGGGTCCCCGGTCCGAGCGAGGTCTGCGGCGGTATCTCGAACCCGCCGTAGAACACCAGGTACGCGCCCTTGACCGGCGAGATCAGCGACTCCACCGAAGAGTTCCCTCCGAACGGCATGATCGTCGACTGGTACTGGAGGCTCGGCGGCAGCGTCACGAGCACGTCGACCGTCGGAGCGATCCCGGTCCCCTTGTTGGTGACCGTGACTCGGTACGTGACCTGGCCATTCGGGTGAACAGAAGACGGCCCGACCGATGCGGTCACCCCGAGCCGTGGCGCTTCGTTGATGGCAAGCTGGAACGGACGACTCTGCACGGTGTCGGTGAGGCTGTCGTCGACCACCTGCGCGGCGAGCGAGTAGGTATTGGGTTGCGCAGTGATGTTCACGCCGAAATTGATCGAGACCGAGGCATAGTCGGCCTGGCCGTTCGGCGACGTCGGTGAGGAGAGCGACCAGACGCCCCATTCCGGGTTGGTGACGCCGACCTGGGCGTCCTCGGGCGTGGTCCGTGCAGCGCCGTTCGTGGTGATCGAGTTGGTCACCGAGTACTGAAACGAGGTGGGCATCACCGCATGGATCACCACGCCCGAGGCATTGCCCGGACCGAGGTTCTGCACGGTCACGACAAAATCAGCATCGGTGGTTCCGGGCGTGTATGACGCCCCGAAGGTGGAACTGATCGTCACCGAGAGTTGCGCCGCCTGGGTGCTGCATGCGGTGACGACGAGTGCCACCGGCGCGAGGATCGAGACCGCGAGTGCGCCCGTGAGGTGCGACGCCAGCGCCCGCACCCGCCTGCTCCCCGAAACGGTCAGACCCTGGTAGCGGTGCGAAGCGGCGCGAGCGGACGCCGCTGCCGCGTCGCGGTCAGCATGATGTCGGTGGTGCGTGGCAGCGGATCGGGGTAGCCGATCTCGCCGAGCAGTCGAAGGGCCAGCCCGACATCGAGCCCGATGACCGTGTCGATCCGACCGGCGACCGCCTCGACGAAGTCGGAGCCGCCACCCTGGATCGCATAGGCGCCGGCGCGGTCGAGTGGCTCGCCCGAGGCAACGTACATGTCGAGAGCGTCATCGGTGAAGTCGCAGAACTTGACGGCGGAGCGGCTCACGCCGAGCGCCTCCCGGTCGCTCTCCGTGCACATCGCGCACACACCGGTGAGCACGGTGTGGCGCCTGCCACGGAGATCGTTGAGCATCTCCCGGGCCATCTCGGGCGTCCGCGGCTTGCCGAGCGGTCCCCGTGGGCCGACCACGATCGTGTCGGCGCTCAGGAGGTACGTCCCAGCGGGCACGAGCTTGCTGACGGCGACGGCCTTCTGCCTGGCGACCAGTTGCACGGCGAGCTCCGCGCTGACGCCGAGGGGAAGCGGGGCGTCCTCGGGGGGCTCCATGATCCGGAAACGGATCCCCGCCCTGGTCAGCAGCTCGCGCCGGCGAGGCGACCTGGACGCGAGAACGATTCCAATCACGTGGCGGTCACGCGCGCAACAGCCGCATCGAAATCTCGCGCCAACTCACGTTCCATGCTAGCACCGCGATGCGACGCCCAGTTGATGAAGTCGGCATTCGCGCACAGCGCTTTATGGCCGCGCCGCGATCACCGCGGTCACCGACGCGGCAATCGAGCACAACCAGGCGGCGGCCACCAATGACAGGTGCTCCCTTCTGGTGGCAGCCCGGGCGAGGCGGAGCAGCAGCGCGTAGACCGACACCGCCGCGACCAACCCGACGACCCAGAGTGGGGCCACGGGCCACTGCTGAGCCGGCGGAATCACGATCGCGAGGATGACCTCGAGCGACGCGGCGACCACCACAGAGCGCGCGGCGACGGACCCGGTGGCGCGCTGCGGCTTGACCACGATCGGGAGGGCCACGAGGATCGCGGCGGCCGCGAGGATACGCGCGGCGGCGTTCAACCCACCGGTCGCTCCCGAGATGTCCGTGGTGGAGAACGAGGTCGCCACGAGCCCCAGGAGGACCAGCGAGAATCCCCCGAAGGCCACGAGGAGGAGGCGACGGCGCGACCAGGGCGCCGGCGCCACGAGCGAGCCGGCGACGACCACGAGGAGCACTGCGGCTACCAGATTCGGCGTCGCCCCACCCGGAGGCGGCAGTGACGCCGCCGGGGTGCCGGGCAGCGGTGCCATCGCCGCCGCCACGACCGCCGTGGCTATGGCCGTCAACCCGTGGGCATCCAGGGCGGGGCCGCCGGGGAGCCCGGCGCCCCGACAGGTGATCCAGGCCAACGCCGCAACGAAGAGGCCTCCGGGGTAGATGGCCAGCGCCACGACCTCGAGGAGCAGTCCAAGGGGATCCATCTCGTTCAGCTTCCGAACACGAATCGGGTGAGGGACTGCGGGGCCAGTCCGATCGCGATCCCGACGGCCAGGAGCAGCCATGCGGCGAGCTCCGGAAGGCGCCCACGCCAGCCGCCGGCCGGCAGCACGAGCGCCCTGCTCGAGCACGCCATCACCGTGGCGATGAAGATCGACACCATCGCGATCACCGCGGCGATCGTCGAACCGACGTTCCCCGCCGCGAGCGCCTCGAGGAGCAGCAGGCGACCCCAGAACGCGGGAGAGGGCGGGACACCGCTCAACAATGCCCAGGCCACCCGACGCGGCCAGAGCAGGCCGGCACCCTCAGATCGCAGGAGGATCGGTGCGATGGTGAGATGGGTCACCAGGATGATCAGCGCACCGGTCATCGCCGGCGAGGCCGATGCCCCTTCAACGGCCGCGACGCAGAGCGCGATATCGGCCATGAAGAGGCGGCCGTAGCGCATCGCTGCCGGGCCCCGCGCAGCCCAGATCCCGCCCCAGACGGCACTCCCCAGCCCGACAACGAGGAGAACGTGCTCGAAGACGGGGCTCCCGTCGCCGAGGACACCACCCGGGATCCGCTCGGCGATGATCAGCACGACCGGCACCAGCAGGACGATCCAGGGGGCGACGTCGAGCGGTTTCAGCGACCCGATGATGCCCGCTGCCCAACCGCCCAGCGGGTAGACCGCGAGGAGCGCGGCGACGCCCGTGGCGAGCAGGGCCGCGACGACGATGGGACGGTCCCCGGTCGTGAACCCGCTGAGTGGGAGCAATGGCGATGCCGCCACGAGCGCCATGGTGCCGGTCCCGGCGACCCGCCCCGCCGCGAGCGTCGCCCTTCCCGGCGACTGCCCGATCCAGCGGAGCACGAGGGTCGCGATCGCGGTGGTCAGCGCAAGGGCGGTCAGCAACGGATCGCTGCTGGCCATCGCGATGGTCGCGGCAGCGCCGACGACCCCCACGGTTCGCCCCACCGACACGTCGACGGAGGGCTGGAGCAGCATCACGAGCGCCATCGAGAGCCCGGTGGCGACCAGGATCCCCTGGCCGGCTCTGTCGAGGCCGGTGATCCAGTTGAGCCCGCCCAGCGGAACGGCAGCGGTGGGGGACCTCGCGGTCAGGAGGGTCAGCCCAGCTCCCACAAGTGGCACCACCGCCGCCAGCCTCGCCGTGCGACGGCGGAGGGTGGTCGACGCCACGAGGCCGAGCACGAGCCACGCTCCGGCGACGAAGGCGGGGTTCACGCTTCCGCTTCGACGAGAGGGCTCGCGCGGCGCGAACTCCGCCCGTGGAGCCATCCCCCGAGGAACGCCGCCAGCGGGGCGACGGCGCACGCGAGGACCGCACCGGGGAATGAGTCCCCACCGCCGCGCAGCAGCCAGGCGGCGCCGATGGCGATGCCCACCATCCCGACCCCGACCAGGAGGTCCTCGACCGTTCGAGCAACGAGCAGCCGGATGACGCCACACGTCCATGCGTAGGCCATTGGAAAGAGCAGCCCCTCCACCGCGGTGACCTGGCCGACGGGAACATTGAAGCTGACCCATGAGGCGACCGGGATCGCAACCGCGGCGCCAAACGCACGGGCGCTGCGGGGACCGAAGAGCCGGTCGGACGGCGCGAACGCCGGGATGGTCGGGTCGAGCCCGGACAGCCAGGGAAGGACTCGCCCACCGAGCCACCCGGCCCAGGCGAGGACCACCGCCGCGATGGCACAGGCGCCGATCACCGCGACCCCCGGCGCACCCCCGAACGTCGCAGCGGTCGGCGCCAGCCCCGCTGCAAGGAAGACGACCGCGATCGCCACAGCCCGTCTCCCGTCCGCCATCATCGCCACCGCCGCGCCGATGACACCCGCCGCCGAGAGGAGCGGTGCGGAGACCCCCATCAGTGGATCAGCGGGAGCAGCACGATGGCCAGGATCGCTCCGCCGATGACGACCACGAGCTGGGGCTGGACCACGAGCCAGTCGTCCACCTGGCGAAGCCAGGCGCTCCCACGGATCGCAGCGGGACGCAGCTGCCGGGCTACCCCAAGCCCGAGCATCGGGGTGGCGGCCCCGTCCGCGTGGTCTCGGGAGGGCGACCGAGCGACCGCCGGCCACCCGGTGAGGGTTGCGAAGGCCCAGACGCCCGCCGCGACAATGACAAAGGCGATGACGATGTAGCCGCCCGACCAGTCGCCTGCGTTCGTACGGATCGCCGCTGCGCCGATCGGCTCCGTCAGCCCGCCGGCGCCGAGCGCCGCGAGCACCGAGGTGGCAACGGTCGCGGGCACCACCGCCGCAACCACGGACACCACGACCGCCACTGCGCCGAGCACCGAGGGGGACCGGTTGTTCTCCACCTCTCTTCCCGAGGTCAGGATTCGCGACGCGGCCTGAACCGCTGCAGCGGCGCCCAGCACGCCGGCCAATCCGAGCGCAGCCAGCAGCGCGGCTCCAGGCCGGCCGATCGACACGGTGGCGGACAGCTCGAGGATCAGCGCGGTGATCCCGAAGCCGATCGGCAGGGACCCCGCGGCACCGAGCGAGAGCGCGGCGAGAGCCGCCCCGCCCCGGCCACGGCCGACATGCTCCCAGGCGGGCGTCAATGCCGTGGCCAGCATCACCGCACAGATGCCGGCAGCGACGGCGGCACCTGCTGCGGCACCGGCAATGCCCGTCAGCGCAATCACCGGCGCCGCTGCGCCGATGCACAGCGCCCTGCCGGCGACCGCCGGCACGTCCGATCTCCCAAGGGCGACGACCACGGCCACGATCGCAGCCATGCCGCCCACGGTGGCAAGTCCGACCGCAATGGCTTCGGGAAGAGGCCCGGCGGCAGCTTCGCGAAGACGCAGCAGGACGATCGCTCCGCACGGGATTGCTCCGGTAGTGGCCCAGGCCGCCGTGGGCGATCGGCTGCCCCGGATCGGCACGAACGCCGGGGAGAGCAGCCGCACGACGCCGGCGGCGGCCCACGGTCCGGCAACCGTCGCGCCCATCGCAC
Source organism: Saccharimonadales bacterium (SeqCode) (assembly GCA_035534875.1). Lineage (GTDB taxonomy): Bacteria > Chloroflexota > Dormibacteria > Aeolococcales > Aeolococcaceae > Palsa-851. Next base: position 20,929 of record DATLRB010000040.1, on the reverse strand, counting down.
CAGCCGGGATGACCGCGAAGTCGGTGGTGCCGGCGACGCTCAGGAGCTGGACGGCGGCGACCACCAGGCCGAGCGACGCCAGGTGCTCGAGACTGATGGCGATGAGCCCGCCGCTGCCGGGACGACCTCTGGTCGCGCTGGTCATGAGCAGCGTCCCCACTCCCGCGATCTCGACACCCCCCGCGAGCATCACGATGTTGCCCGCAAGCGATGCCACGAGCGTCCCCGCGACACAGACGAGGAGCGCACTCACCTCTCGGGTCTGACGATCACTCTCGAGCAACAGGAGGAGGCCGGCCACTGCCGCGGCCAATCCGAGCGTCGCGCCGGGCAGGTCGAGCCGCAGCAGGTAGGCGATCCCCGCCACCGGCGTCCCGAGCGAGGTCTCGATGCGTCCGCTGCCGTTGAGAAACGCTGTTTCGACAGCGAGCAACCCGATCGTCGCCGCGATGCCGGCCCCGGCAACGAGCCGCGCGACCGTCGCCTGCCGCGGGGCGAGCGCGAAGACGACAATCGCCGCCACCAGCAGCGGCGCGGGTACGAGCGCCAGCTGGAGCCCGCTGCCCAGCATCGTGACGCTACCTCCCGGTGCGGGCCAGCGCCGGCGCCCCGACCTCGGTGGCGCAGTAGGGGCACACCCCCCAGCCGAGCCGCAGGCTGCGATCGCACCCCGTGCAGCGCCGGGCGAACTGCGTCCGGCAGTAAGGGCACAGAATGAACTCCTGCTCGATCTCGCGACCGCAGGTCGGACACGGCCGCGTGGGCACCCCCTCGACGGGCGGCTCCAGCAGCACCTGCTCCTCGATGGCGAGCGAACGCACCTGTTCCATCGTGTGCGGCGGCCGCACCATGAAGTAGATCAGCGCACCGAGGAAGGGCGGGACGAAGCCGAGCAGCATCGCGAAGAGCGTGAAGCCGGGCGACGTGGTGCGCCGGCGAGCGTCGCGAACGACGTAGAAGGCAAGCGCGAGCCAGAGCACCACCAGGTAGGCGATAACGATGACGAGCACTCCGGTGAGGAGCGTCCCCAGGTCAACCAGCAGCATCGATGGATCCTCCTGACGGGCCGCGGCGCAACAGGTCAAGCTGTGCGATCGCTTCGGCAAGCCTCCGGCGCGTCTCGTCCACGACCTGGGCCGGTGCCCCGTTCACGAACGCCGGGTTCGCGAGCTGTGACTCAAGCCGCGACACGTTTGCCTCGAGCAGGCCGATCTGACGTGCTGTCGCACTGGCGTCGGCGGCGGTGTCGGCGATCACCACCTCGGCGTGGAGCCTACCCGAAACCACGACCACCGGATCGGCGCCAGCGTCGTGGCTGTCCAGCACGGTCGCAGGCACGATTCCCCCGATCAGGCGGGTGATGTGCTTGCTCGCCACGCTGCCGTCAGCGGCACGCACCACGACGCGAATCCGCTCCCGGGCGCCGCGCGGCACCCGGTGACCGTGGCCGAGCGCACGGATCCGCTGCACCAGTTCGATGACTTCTGCGATCTCGCGGTGGGCGGCCGCAGTCTCAGTGTCGTTCCAGAACGGATCCACCTCCGGCCATGAACGCTGCTGCAGCGTCGGCGTGGGATTCGGGAGTTGCTGCGCGCATTCCTCGGTCACGAAGGGCATGAACGGATGGAGCAGCCGGAGGAGCACGTCCAGCGTCGTGACCGCGGTCCAGACCGCGGCCCGGCGCGATTCTTGGTCACCCGCTTCGGCGAGGCGCAGCTTGATGATCTCGACGTACCAGTCGCAGAAGGAATGCCACGTCGTGTCGTACAGCGCATCGACGGCTTCGTGGAACCGGAACGACGTGAATCCCGCGTCGCACTCGCGAACCACCGCCGCGACCTCGGCCAGCATCCATCGATCCTCCGCACGCAGGGTCTCCGGCCTGGGTGCACGGACGTCGAGGTCGGCGATCGATCCATTGCCGACCTTGGCGACGAGGAACCCGTTGGTCACCTGCCACAGCTTGTTGGCAAAACGCTGGTAGGACGCGATGCGGTCCTCGTCGAAGCGCATGTCCTGGCCGCTCGTTCCCACCGCCGCCGCCCAGGCGCGAACCGCGTCGGCACCGAACCGGTCGATCAGATCGAGCGGATCGACGACGTTCCCCTTGGACTTGCTCATCCGGCTGCCGTCGGCGGCCTGGATGGTGCTGGTGATGAGCACGTCGCTGAAGGGGTTCCGGCCGGTGAACCTGATGCCGGTCATGATCATTCGGGCAACCCAGAGGAAGATGATGCCCCGATCGGTGGCGAGCACATCGGTCGGGTAGAACCGCTCCAGGTCGGCAGTGTGCTCGGGCCACCCGAAGATGGCGAACGGCCACAGGCCGCTGCTGAACCACGTGTCGAGCACGTCCGGGTCGTTGGTGAGCGACGCGTTGCCGCACTCGGGACATTCGTGGGGTGGATCGATCCAGGCGAATCGGTGACCGTTGGCGCACGTTGACACCGGAATCGCGTGGCCGAGCCAGATCTGCCTGCTGATGCACCAGTCCTTGATGTTGCGCATCCAGTGCAGGTAGATGTCGGTGTACCGCGCGGGATGGAAGACGATCTCGCCGCTTTCCGCAGCTCCGATGCCCGGCGCCGCGAGCGACGCCATACGCACCCACCATTGCTCACTCACGAGCGGCTCGAGGATGGTGCCGCACCGATCGCAATGGCCCACCTCATGCGTGTACGGCTCCTCTTTCACGAGCACGCCCATCGCGCGGAGCGCCTCTGCCACAGCGGTCCTCGCCTGTTCGGCAGGCATGCCGTGGAACTGCGGCAGCGACGGCACATCCAAGGTGCCGTCGAGTGCGATGACATTGACGATCGGCAGCGAGTGGCGGACTCCGATCTCGTAGTCGGTCGGGTCGTGGCCGGGGGTCACCTTGAGTGCCCCGGTACCGAATTCGGGCCGCACCGCTGCGTCTGCAAAGATCGGCACGACCCGCCATGTCAGCGGCACCGTCGCGTGCTTGCCGATCAACGCCGCGTAGCGAGGGTCGCCGGGTGCGACGGCAACGCCCGTATCGCCGAGCATGGTCTCCGGACGCACCGTGGCGACCGTGATGCTGAGGCCGCCCTCGACCGGATACTTGAGGTAATAGAGCGGATCGGTGTGCTCCTGCCAGTCGATCTCCTCATCGCTGATGGCGGAGCCGCAGCGCGGACACCAGTTGACGATTCGTGGGCCCCGATAGATGAGCCCTTCATCGAAGAGCGTCTTGAACACGAGCCTGATGGCGCGGACATACTGATCATCGAGCGTGAAACGAGACCGCTCCCAGTCGCACGTGTATCCCATCCTCCGCATCTGTTCGTAGATGCGTCCGCCGTACTCCTCGTACCACGCGTCGACGCGCGCCTGGAAGGCGGCTCGGCCGAGCTCCTCCTTGCTCGTGCCCTCGTCAGCGAGCTGCCGCTCGATGACGTTCTGCGTGGCGATTGCCGCGTGATCGGTCCCCGGACACCACTCGACCTCGAAGCCGCGCATCCGCCGGTGGCGGCACACCGTGTCCTGGATGGAGAACGTCGACGCGTGCCCCATGTGCAGGGCACCGGTGATGTTGGGCGGCGGAAGCGCGATGACGAATGGAGGCTTGGTGCTGGTGACATCGGCGTGTCCCACGCCGAGCTCCGTCCAGCGCTCACGCCACTTCGGCTCCACGCTGGGCCAGTCGAAATGCTTTTCCATTGGGCGATTGAGTATATGGTCCGACCGGGTGCTACTCGCCCGCGGCGATGATCGCGCCGGATTGCGCATTGCGCCATTCGGGTGTGAATGGCGAGGCGGTGTAGACGAGTTGCGGGGTCGAGGTGGCGAGCCGAGCGGCCGCGGCGCTCTCTCCCACCGCTGGAAAGCTCAGCGGAGCGCCCGATCCCCCTGACGAGATGTCGGCGACCGATCCGAAGTACGCGCGCCCGCCGCAGCCGACGTAGAACGAGACGAGCCCGACGACTCGCACTCCGCTGCCCGTCGTTTCCGGGGCGCCAAGCGGTACCACGACAGCCGCCGCCTGACCGGCATCGGCCGCGGCCACGTTGACGGGCTCCATCGGTGTGGCTCCGTCGAGGTTCGGGCTCACCACGGCCGCCGCGTTCTGGCCCACCTGCGCCAGCTCCTGGGGGTTGCCGGCGTCATACGACTGGTCGAAGCCGCCGAGCGCTCGAAGCGACGCGGGCAGACTGGGCGCTGGAGCGGCAATCGAGCAGCCCGATGCGCTGTTGGTGATCACGTGCGTCAGCGTGATCAGCGTCACCGCGAAGAAGACCACCACGCCCGCCGCAGCCAGTGCAACGGCTCGGCGACTCACCCTCAGGCCGTACGCCCCTGCGCCGCCTCCTCGGTCGCACCGACGCGACGCTTGGGCTCCTCGGTGAGGAGCAGCGGCTCCACTCCTTCCAGAATCGCCTGCTCGGTGATGACGCAGCGCTTGATGTCCGGCCGGCTCGGCACCTCGAACATGCTGTTGAGCAGGACGTCCTCGATGATCGACTTGAGTCCTCGAGCTCCGGTGCCACGCGCGAGCGCGCGTTCGGCGATGGCCCGCAGCGCGCCTTCGTGGAACACCAGCTCGACATCGTCGAGCGCGAAGAACTTCTGGTACTGCTTGACAAACGCGTTCTTCGGCTCGGTGAGGATGCGGATGATGTCCTCCTCGTCGAGGTAATCCAGTGCCACAGTGATCGGAAGCCGGCCGACGAACTCGGGAATGAGGCCGTACTTCAGCAGATCCTGCGCCTGCAGCTCGCGCAGCATCTTGGTGGTCTCCTTGGTCCGAGTCCCCCGAGGCTTGCTGTTGAATCCGATCACGCGCTTTCCCAGACGGTGCTCGATGATCTTCTCGAGGCCGTCGAACGCCCCACCGCAGATAAATAGGATGTTGGTCGTGTTGATCTGGATGAAATCCTGGTGGGGATGCTTGCGGCCACCCTGCGGCGGCACGTTTGCGACCGTGCCCTCGAGGATCTTCAGGAGCGCCTGCTGGACGCCCTCACCACTGACATCGCGTGTGATCGACGGGTTATCGCTCTTGCGCGCGATCTTGTCGATCTCGTCGATGTAGATGATCCCGCGTTCGGCGCGCGCGATATCGAAGTCGGCGGCCTGGATCAACCGGAGCAGGATGTTCTCGACGTCCTCGCCGACGTAGCCGGCTTCGGTCAGACTGGTCGCGTCGGCGATGCTGAAGGGGACGTCGATGATGCGCGCGAGCGTCTGCGCGAGAAAGGTCTTGCCGCAGCCGGTGGGGCCCACCAGCAGCACATTCGACTTCTGCAGCTCGACGTCGCTGTTTGTCTTGGCGTGCGCGATTCGCTTGTAGTGATTGAACACGGCCACCGACAGCACCTTCTTGGCGTGTTCCTGACCGATGACGTACTGATCGAGCGACGCGGCGATCACCTGCGGGTTCGGGATCGTCCCGGGCTTGCCCCGCTTGGTGGTAGTGGAACGGTTGTCCTCCTCGAGGACCTCCTGGCACAGGTCGATGCACTGATCGCAGATGTAGACGCCCGGGCCCGCAACCAGCTTGCGGACCTGCTCCTGGCCCTTGCCGCAGAACGAGCAACGTGTGTGCCGCCGCCGGTCGTCGCGCTCAGTCACCGCACTCCCCTTGGATTGTCTGCATTCCTACCAACGACCGTACGGTCTCCCGTTACGCGTGGGCTGTTGCGCCGCCACCCGCCTGGGGTGTCTCCGTCTCGGGCGGCGCGCCGGGCGGCCGTCCACCGTTGCTGCTCTCACTGTTCGGTCCCCCACCACTCTTGACCCGACCCTGGATGATCTCGTCGATGAGGCCGTATTCCTTGGCCTCCTCGGCGCTCATGAAGAAGTCACGGTCCGAGTCGTGATTGACGACCTCGATGGGCTTGCCGCTGTGGTGCGCGAGGATCTCGTCGAGGCGACGGCGGACACGCAGGATCTCCTGCGCGTGGATCTGGATGTCGGTCGCCTGGCCGCTGAATCCACCTGAGGGCTGATGGATGAGCACGCGGGTGTTCGGGAGGCTGAGACGCATGCCCGCAGCGCCCCCGGCGAGCAGGATCGCAGCCATCGATGCTGCGATGCCCATGCAGATCGTGCCGACGCGCGGCTCGACGTACTGCATCGTGTCGTAGATGGCCAGGCCGGCGTACACAGAGCCACCCGGGGAGTTGATGTACAGCCAGATGTCTTTCTCGGGATCCTCGCCCGCGAGGAAGAGCAACTGCGCCATCACGACGTTGGCCACCTGGTCGTCGATGGGCGTCCCGATGAAGATGATTCGGTCTTTGAGCAACCGGGAGTAGATGTCCATCCCGCGTTCGCCCCGATTCGTGGTCTCGATGACGTACGGGATCAGATTGGTCGGATTCATACCTTTTCCATTATAGGTGGCCTATTTTAGTCGCGCTGCCGGAATCCGTAGACGGCGAGGCTCAACATGAGCACCCCGAAGGCGACGAGCACCGCCTCCTCGGTCCACACGGACAGCGGATGACCGAACAGGGTCAGGCCGAGGCTGTCCAGGACGCGTGATGGGACGCCCGAGGCACTGAGCACGGCGCGCCGAAGCGCATCGATCCCGTAGCTGGCGGGGTCGAAACGCGTGAGCACCGAGAGCCACGCCGGGAGGTTGCCACCGAGGGGGAACAGCGCACCAGCGAGGAAGAACATCGGCATCATCAGGAAGTTCATCACCATCTGGAATCCCTGCATGGTGCGCATGCGTGCCGCGACCGCAACACCGAGCGCGCTCAGCGCGAACGCGAACAGGAAGATCATCGGGATCAACTCGACGACACCCAGGAACGTCAATTTGACGCCCACCAACGGAGCGAGAATGAGGATGACAATGCCCTGGAACATTGCCTGCGTGGCACCGCCGAGCGTCTTGCCGATGGCCACCGCCGAGCGATGAATCGGCGCGACGAGCACCTCTTTCAGAAACCCGAACTCTCGATCCCAGACGATCGACATCGCACCGAAGATCGAGGTGAACAGGACCGACATCCCGATGATCCCGGGAAAGATGAACTGCACGTACTGGAGCGAGGATCCCGGACCACCGAAGCCGCCTGTGCTGCCACGCAACGACGAGCTGAGTCCGCTGCCGAAGACGAAGAGAAAGAGGACCGGTTGAGCGAGCGATGCGATGACCCGGAGACGGTCACGCCAGTAGCGGATGATGTCGCGCTTCCAGATGATGTAGATCGCGCGCAGCGTCGCGCCGCGGATATTCACAGCCCGCGCCTGTGGAATCGTCGGAGCGGTGAGTGCCTGTTCGGTCATCGTCGTCCGGCTCCCCATATCCTGCCCATGTTTCGCATCGTATCCAGAGACGAATTATTCTGCTCACGAATCGCACGGCCGGTGAGCTTGAGGAACACGTCGTCGAGGCTCGGCCGCCGCGCGCTCACCGAGGTGATCGGCACGCTCAGCTCAGCGAAGAGGCGCGGCATGAATGACGCGGAATCAGCGACCTCGACCTGCAGCGTTCCGTCGACCTGCGTCGATTCGAGGCGCATCAGCCGGCGGAGTTGGTCGGAGGCGACCGCGGTATCCGGCGTGGTGATGGTGACCACGTCGCCGCCCACGCGGGTCTTGAGCTCGGAGGGCGTCCCAAGGGCGACGATCTTCCCCTGATCGATGATCGCGATCCGGTCGCAGAACTCTGCCTCGTCCATGTAGTGCGTGGTCATGAAGATGGTGATGTGCTCGCGAGTCCGCACCGCGTGCAGGTAGTCCCAGATCTTGTTCCGCGTCTGCGGATCGAGACCGAGCGTGGGTTCGTCGAGGAAGAGCACCTGCGGGTAATGGAGGATGCCGCGGGCAATCTCCAGCCGGCGGCGCATGCCACCCGAGTAGGTGAGCACGGTGGACTCGGCGCGATCGGTCAGCTCGACGATCGACAGGGCGTCATCGATGCGCTGCTTGCGGGTCGCGGCCGGCAGACCGTACAGGTAGGCGTGGAAGTCGAGGTTCTCGCGTCCGGTGAGCTGGCCGTCCAGCGACGGATCCTGGAAGACCAGGCCGATACGCGCGCGGACGGCGCTCGGGTCCTTGAGAACGTCGATGCCGGACACCTGGGCGACGCCCGAGGTCGGCCGGATGAGCGTGCACAGGATGCTGATCGTGGTTGACTTCCCGGCGCCGTTGGGACCGAGGAACCCGAAGATCTCGCCGGCGCCGACCTCGAGGTCGATGCCGCGTACGGCCTCAACCTTCCCGTAGGTCTTGACGAGGTCGCGAACGCTGATCACCGGCTGGCCCATGCGCGGGACAGCTTACCCACGCATGCCGGTGACCACGCCTCAGGTGGCGACGAAGCTGGTGTCGTCCGGGGTGACGATCTCCAGCAGACGCTGACCGGCGGCGCGGCGGCGCAGATCCCGGCGCGCAAGATCCTCCAACCGCTTCCGCTGTTCGGCGTCGATCCGCCGCCCCTCGGCGACCGCACGAGCCTCGCGCTCGACCTGGGTCTCGTCGACCTCGATCCCCTCGGCGACGGCAAGGGCATCGAGTGCGAGCTCGAGCCGGACCCGGCTCGTCGCCGACTCGCGGCGTTCGGCGCGCAGCGCCTCCATCGACTGCCCGCTCATCTCGACATAGCGGTCGAGGGGGAGCCCGAGCGACGCGAGCCGGTATTCGAGATCCGCGAGCTGGCGCTCGATCTCGCGCTCGATCATTGCCTCGGGGACGTCGACACGGACGTGGTCCCGCAACGCCTCGAGCGCGGCACCCTCGTGGCGCTCGCGATCCTGCTCCGTGGCCTCGACGGCGAGCGCGGTCCGGTAGTGCTCGCGAAGGTCCTCCAGCGTGGGACCGTGCCCATCGAGCACGGCGAGGGCGTCGTCTTCGGGGGGCAGCGTGCGCTCGCGGACGGCGTGCACGGTGACGTCGATCGTGACGGTCGCGCCTCGAAGCTCCTCCTGGCGGTAGTCCTGGGGCAGTGTCGTCTCGAACGTGCGCGATTCTCCCGCCGTGAGCCCGATGACGCCCTCGACGATCGCGGGGATCACCAGCTCGCGGTCCAGCTCCAGCTCTCGCTCGTCGCCATCGCCGCCGGAGAGAACCTCGTCGCCGCGCCGCATCACGAGCGTGCAGCGGATGACGTCGCCGGCTTGAGCGGCTCGATCGACGTCGGCGACCTCGGAGTGACGCCGGCGAGCCTCCTGGATCGCCTGGTCGACGCTCTCCTCGGTGATCTCGGTTGTCTCCATCGGGACCCGGAGCGAGGCGTAGTCGCGCAGATCCACCTCGGGCTTCACCGTGACCGTGGCCGTGAACTTCAGCGGCTGTGCGCGCTCGAGCTCGCCGAGATCGAGCTCGGGGTCGCCGACGGGCTCGACCCCGGTCTCGTCCACAGCGCGCCGGTAGAGCTCGGGGACCAGGCGGTCGACCGTCTCATGGCGGATGGTCTCCCAGCCGATGGCGCGCTCGACCATTGCCGTCGGCGCCTTCCCTGGGCGGAACCCGGGGATACGCACTCGCCCGGCGAGCCGGCGGAGCGATGCCTGGACCGCCGCTTCAACCTCGTCGGCGGTGGCCTCCACCTGGAGGGCAACCTGCGAGGCTGCCTTGCGTTCGAGCGTGACGGTCATTCCTGGAGTGTCGGTCATCTGGGTGCTCATATTTCTGGGTGGGCGCCGTGCGCGGACCGAGACTCGAACTCGGACGGGTCGCCCCACGGGATCCTAAGTCCCGCGCGTCTACCGATTCCGCCATCCGCGCCCGGTCGGTCGAACCGGCAAGCGCCAGTTTAGTGCCTGGGCCGCGGGCTCGACCTGCGGCGCACCTGCCGGAGGTCTCAGATGGCACCACCGTCCTGGCTCATGTCCAGGCCGGAGCGTCGGATTCTGCGACAGGATGATCGCTGGACAACCCCCTCTCAGGTGCCTACTCTTGATGGCATCCACCTACCCGCACACGGAGGATCTGGATGGAGCCGAATCACCTGACCGCAACGGCAGGCCCGCAGGAGGTCGTTGCGAAGATCGACCAGAAGGCGCTGCGGCTGTCGGCGCTGCTGCGGGAGATAGACAACCACCCAATCGAGCTGGAAACCGTGCTGCGGGACCAGCTCGATGACGTTCTGGAGATGTTGGCGTGCCGTATCGCCGCCACCAGAGCGCTGCTGCACCGATCCAGCCTCGAATTGACGGGGGCCGGATCACCCGCATAACGGGCGTCGTACGGCGCCTCAGGACGGCGACTGCAGTCGAGGCTGCGGCCGCCGTCCTGATCATCATCGCCGCGATCGTGGTGCGCTTCTGGGCGCTCCAGTATCAGCCCGGCGGTCTGTACCCCGACGAGGCGGCTGAAGGACTCAGCGCCCAGAGCCTGCTGACGATTCCCGGCTATCACCCGGTTTTCTTCAACAGCGACGGCGGGCGCGAGGCGCTCTACGCCTACATCGTCGCCGCTGCCTTCAAAGCTTTCGGGTCGTCGGTGCTCACGCTGCGCGGCACCGCCGCGGCGGTCGGAGTCGCGGGGGTGATCGCAACCTACCTCGCAATCCGCCGTTTCGGCCGGGAGCCGGCGCTGATGGCGATGGCGTGGACCGCCGGATCGCTCTGGATGATCGCGGTGTCGCGCGACGGGTTCAGAAACATTCTCACAGTGCTCGTCGGAGCGGCCGCGCTCGGGGCGATCCTGCGATGGGGAGACCGACCCTCCCGATGGAGCGCCGCCCTCGCCGGCATCGCCGTGGCACTCGGGTTCTGGACGTACCAACCCTTGAAATTGCTGCCGTTGCTGGTAATTCTCTGGTTGCTCTGGATGCGGGCCCGTGACCACGAGCGGTTTCAACGGGTGCGCGCGACCTGGGGATGGGCGGTGATCGCGTTCGCGGTGGTCGTGGCGCCGATGGTATACACGGCCATCACCGACTTCTCGTCCTATTTCGGTCGCGCCGCGTTCGTCTCCGTGTTCAACGGCGCATCGGGGTCGGCGGACAGCTTTCCGGTCCACATCCTGAAGACGCTCGGCATGTTCCTCTTCACCGGAGATCCCAATCAGCGCCACGACGTGTCGGCGCTGCCGCTGCTGGGTCCGGTGCTCGTGATTCCCTTCCTGCTGGGCATCCGGCACTGCTGGCAGCGTCGCGAAGACCACGGATACGCGCTCGTGCTGCTTGGACTGCTCGTATTTCTGATCCCGCCCCTGATCGCCAACGAGGGTGGCGCGCCGCATTTCCTCAGATCGCTCGGCCTCGGGCCCTACGTCGCCGCGTGCGTCGGCCTCGGCTGCGTCGAGGGCATCTCGATCGCCCGGCGGCTCGCGTCAGGCATCGGGCAGACAAAGCGGTCGGTGACGCGGACGGGCTGGATGGTCGGCGCGATTGCGGTGACCGCGCTGGGCATCGCGTCGGCGGTGACCTACCTCAACCGTCCGGTGGCGGATCGATACGCGGCTTTCACCTTCGCAGACGTGGCGCTGGCCAACGCCGCGGTGAACAACCCGACCGATGGAGGACCGTCGACCCTGGTCATCCTTGACGGCTACGACGCGATGGACGTCCAGTTTCTCGATGCCGGGCGCCTGCCCACCATCGTGGCTCCGATGACCAGGATCCAGAACGCGGCCGTCTACACGCTGATCGTCGCCCCCTCGCGAGCCGACATCGCCGCCGCGGTCGGATCGGCCATCGCCGCTGAGGCCCAGGTTGCCGCGACCGACCCGCAGGGCAATCCGGTCGTCTTCGAGGTCGTGCCGCAAGCCGGAGTTCCGGCGCTGCCCTGACCCCGCGCCGCGCGCACCCCTCGCCGACGCGGATCTATGGTGGGGTCAATGCTGCGCGGATACGCGGGGAAGATCTGGCTGATCACGGGGCTCGGGCTCGTCGCTCGCCTCGCTCTGCTCGGGTACCAACCGCTCTGGCGAGACGAGGCGTTCACGGCGCTGGCGGTGCAGCGCTCCCTTGGCTCCATGATCGACGTGGTCCGCAACGACAGCGCACCGCCGCTTTTCTACCTGGTGGAGCGGATCTTTGTGGTGGCGTCGACAAGCCCGCCCATCCTCCGCCTGTTCCCCGTCCTCGCCGGCAGTGCGGCGATCCCCCTTGTCGCGGCGCTGGGACGCCGGACCGCCGGCGATGCCGGGGGTATCTGGGCGGGTGTGATCGGGGCGGTGGCACCGGCTCTGGTGGTGAGCTCGCTCGACGCGCGCATGTACGTGCTCGCGACGGCGCTCGTTCTCGCCTCCACGCTCTGTCTGTTGCGTGCGTTGGAGCGGCCGTCGCCGCTGCGCTGGGGGCTCTATCTCGCGCTGTCGATCCTCGCGGTGTACACCGTGTACTTCGCGCTGTTCGCGGTGTTCGCACAGGTGCTCACCGTGGCGGTGATCCACCGGCGGCGCCGGTTCGGCGCGGTGATGCTCGTCGGAGCGGTCGGCGTCGCGACGCTGACGAGCTTGATCCCGTGGGTCGTCGCCGCACGTTCCCAGCTCAGCCACAGCACGGGCGCGTTCTGGGTGCCGAGGCTCGGCATCGAGAGCATGTTCGGCGGCCTCGAGCAGTTCTTCACCGGTCCGCCCGTCAACACCTGGGTGGCCGGATTCGCCGCCCTCCGGGCGCTGGAGCTCGTGGGGGACATCGCCGGTTGCCTGCTGCTGGTCGCGCTGGTCGTGAACCGCCGGCGGCTCACCGCGGCCGGCAGCCAGACCGCCGCGTTCCTGGGACTCGCGGTCGCGATCGGCGTGGGTGCGATGCTCCTCGCAAGCTTCTACCACCCTCTCGAGGACGGCAAATACCTGAGTACGGCGTGGGCGCCGTTGTACCCGCTGCTCGGGGCGGGGCTTGCGACCGTGCCATGGCGCGGCCTTGCCTTCGGCGCCGCGGCGCTGACGACGGCGGTGTCTGCCACCACCGTGCTGGCGATCACCAACCCGGAAACTCGTCTGGCGGTCGCCGCCATCCCGGCGGCGGCGGCGCACTCCGGGCTGGTGACCGCATACCCGAGCGAGTACCTGCTGGTGCGCTATTACGCCGGCGGCGCCATCGCCGCGCGGACGCGATCGGTGGCCATCAGCGTCCCCTGGTTCTGGGGCACGGCTGTCTATCCCCCGAACGCCGTGATCCACGAGCTGCCGCGCCCGTCACCCGGCGCGGGCGCGGTCTGGTACGTCTACGAGCCCGGCGAACCGTTGCCTCCGAACTCCGGCGGCTACACGGTCTCCGGCACGCGCTGCTGGACCGGTGTGTGCGTCACGCGGCTGACCCCATCAGTGGCCGGCGCTCCGGGCGGTTGAGCGGTGGCCGAAGTCCGCGCCGCGCACGTCGACGAGATCTCCCCCCGGACGCTGCTTGCAATCCTCGCGGTCCGTCAGGACGTCTTTGTGGTCGAACAGCAGTGCGCGTATCCGGATATCGACGCGCGTGATGCCGAGGCGGAGACCCTGCACCTGTGGATCGAGGATGACGAGGGTCGCGTGCAGAGCACGCTTCGACTCCTGAACGATGGGGAATCCGGACATCGCATCGGGCGGGTCGCGACGCTCGCAGACGCTCGCGGTCGCGGCTATTCGGAAGCGCTGCTCAGACGAGCGATCGAGCTGTCGGGGCCGCCGATCACGTTGAGCGCGCAGGCGTATCTCGTCGACTGGTACGCGCGCTTCGGGTTCGAGACGTGCGGCGAGCACTGGATCGAGGACGGCATCGAGCACGTGCCCATGCGTCTCGAGGTCACGCGATGACGATGTTGACGATGCGGTCGACGATCGCGATCACCTTCAAGGGTTCGCGACCATGCAGCAACTCGACCACGCGCGGATGGGCGAGCGCCAGAGCGGTCAGGGTCGTTTCGGGCGTTCCGGCTTCGACTTCGAGCTCGCCGCGGCGTTTGCCGTTGACGGTGATCGCGACCGTCGCCCTGAGCGAAGCGGCAAGCTCGGCGTCATAACCGGGCCACGTGCCGCGTTCGTGGACCGAGCCCTCGTGGCCGGTGCGTTCCCAGAGCTCCTCGGTGACGAACGGCGCGAAGGGCGCGAGCAGTTTCAACAGAGTCTCCGCATCGACACGCCGTGCCGTCCCATCCGAGCACTCGTGATCGAGGTCGCGGGCGAACTCCATGAGATACGCGATCGCGGTGTTGTACCGCAGCTCGGCGATGTCCTCCTCGACCTGCTTGATCAGCCGGTGACGCCGCCGCTCCCTGGCCTCATCAGCGATGTCGCCGCTCTTGGCGAGCTGAGTAGCGCGCCACGTCCGGTTGATGAAGCGCGTCATTCCGGTGATGCCCTTGTCGCGGAAGTCCCCGCCGAGCGTGTACGGACCGAGATACATCATGAAGAGGCGCACCGTGTCCGCGCCGTAGCGCTCGATGTACTCGTCCGGGTTGAGCACGTTGCCCCGGCTCTTTGACATCTTCGCGCCGTCCATGATGATCATGCCGTGCGCGCGGAATCGCGTGTACGGCTCCGGAGCAGGCACGAGACCCAGGTCGTGCAGGGCGCGCATCACGAACCGTGCGTAGAGCAGGTGACGCACGGCGTGCTCATTGCCGCCGATGTACATGTTGACCGGAAGCCACGTGTCGGTTCGCTCCTTGTCGAAGGGAATATCGTCGAAGTCGGTCGATGGGTAGCGGAGGTGGTACCAGGCGGAGTCGAGGAAGGTGTCGCTGACGTCAGTTTCGCGCCGCGCCGGCTCTCCGCATTTCGGGCAGGGAACGTTGACCCATTCCTCCACGGTCGCGAGCGGCGAGAGCCCGGTGCCACGCGGGCGGAAATCCTCCACGTCGGGGAGCAGCACCGGGAGATCCTCTTCGGGCACCGCGACGGGGCCGTCCTTAGGGCAGTGGATGATGGGGATCGGCGGACCCCAGTACCGTTGGCGCGAGATGAGCCAGTCGCGCAGCTTGTACTGCACGCTCGACTGTCCGCGCCGTCCCGCGCTCAGGCGCTCGACGATGCGACGCCTGCCCAGGTCGCTGGTCGTACCGGTGAATTCACCGCTGTTGACCAGTGTGCCCGCTCCGCTGTATGGCGCTGCATCGACATCGCCACCGCTGATGACTTCGACGATCGGCAGGGCGTGCGCACGCGCGAACGCCCAGTCGCGTGCGTCATGCCCGGGCACCGCCATGATCGCGCCGGTGCCGTAGCCACCGAGCACGTACGGGGCTGCCCACACCGAGAGCCGCGCTCCGGTGAGTGGATGGATCGCGTACGAACCGAGCTCCATGCCGATGGAGAAGTCGGGCTCGGCGGCGGTCGGCGGGAATTTGTTGCGCCAGGCGTTGACCTCGCCCATGCGCTCCGGGGGCACGAAGTCCTCGAGCTCGGGGTGGTCGGCGCCGATCACCAGGAAGGTGGCGCCGAAGAGCGTGTCCGGACGGGTGGTGAACACCGTGACGTCCTTGCGCCTGCACCCCCCGAGGTCGAACAGGATGGTCGCCCCTTCGCTGCGCCCGATCCAGTTGCGCTGCATCGTTTTCGTCGACTCCGACCAGTCGAGGGTGTCAAGTGCATCGAGCAGTTCCTGAGCGTAGCGAGTGATCTTGATCCACCACTGGCGGAGATACCGGGTCTGCACTACCGTGTGGCAGCGCTCGCAGCGACCCTGCTCCACCTGCTCGTCGGCAAGCACCGTGAGGCACGACGGACACCAGTTCACGGCACCTTCGCGCCACTCGATGAGCCCGGCGTTGAAGAGCTGGATGAACAGCCACTGCGTCCAGCGGTAGTACGAGGGTTCGGCGGTGTTGACCTGGTGGCTCCAGTCGAACATCGACCCGATGCGCGCGAGCTGGTTCTCCCGGAAGTTGGCGACCGCGCGACGCATGACCACCGCGGGATGCTCGCCGATCTTCATCGCGTAGTTCTCCGAGTGGATACCGAAAGCATCGAACCCCATCGGCTCGAAGACGGTGTCCCCCATGAGGCGCCGCCAGCGGCCGTAGATATCGCCGCCGGCGAACGGGATGATGTGCCCGACGTGCAATCCCTCGGCCGAGGGATACGGGAACATCATCAGGTTGTAGAAGGGTCGGTCGGGCTCGTCGAGCTGGGTGCGGTAGTCGCCTCGCTCACTCCAGACCCGCCGCCAGCGTGCCTCGACGGCGGTGTGGTCGTACGCGTCGAGGTGGCCTGGCTCAGGCTCGACAGGCGCCGCGATGCTGTCCATGACACCAAAGGGTATCCCGAGTCCGGGCCCAGCCCAAACCGACCGCGACCCGCCTCGCGACGCGTCGGGGTGGGGCGGCAGCCGCGAGTACACTCGGGCGCTCATGGAACGAGAGAGCGACCCCATCGAGATTCGGGACGCGCGCGGGGACGATGACCTTCGGCGCTTCGCCGAGGTCGACGCGGAGTCGTTCGCGGGTCACGCGGCCGCGAACATGCGCTGGCTCACTGCGGCAGCGCCCCACGCCCCACTCCGGCTCGCGGACCTGGAGGGCGAGGTCGCCGGTGGCTACATGCTCCTGCCCTTCGGGCAGTTCTTCGGCGGACGGTCCGTGCCGGCAAGGGGAGTAACCGCCGTGGCCGTGCATCCCGCCTGGCGACGCCGTGGCGTGGCCGGAGCGCTGATGCGCGACTGCGTCGCGCTTGCTCGAGAGCAGGGCGCCGCGCTCGCGCCCCTGCACGCTGCTACCGTCAGGCTCTACCGTCGCTGGGGTTGGGAGGTGTGCTCCCAGACCCTCCGCCAGATCGTGCGCACCGCGGCGTTGAGCGGATTCTCGGGCTCGGGGCGGGCCCGTGCCAAGCCGGAGCGGGCTGCCATCGAGGCATTGCGCCGATCCCATCTCGCCGATTGGGACGGACCGCTCGACCGGCCAGATTGGTTCCTCTCTGCGGAGTGGGATGCCGGCGATCCCGACACGCTGCGCTTTGAGTACGGCTGGTACGAGGACGACCGTCTCACCGGCTACGTGCGGTACGAGTCCGACCGCCAGGCCGGCAGCTGGATCCGCCTGCGGGTTCAGGAGCTGGTGGCGACCACGCTCGACGCGCTGCGCGGTCTGCTCGGATTTCTGGGCGGGCAGGAGTCGCAGAGCAGTGACGTGATCTTCGTTCACTCCGCGGTCCTCGACGCGTCGCCACTGCTCTGGTTGCTTCCGGAGCCGCATCGCGACATCGAGGTCCAGGGCTACCTCTGCTGGATGCAGCGCATCGTCGACATCGGCGTCGCGATGGGATCGCGGGGGTGGCCCGCGACAGCCGCGGGTCGTGTGGAACTCGAGGTCACCGACCCGGTCACCGGCGTGGAACGAGCTGTGCTCGAGGTCGAGGGAGGGTCGGCCCGGGTCACCCCCGGAGGGAGTGGGCAGGTGCGGTGCGGCGTCGGGGTTCTCTCGGCCTGGTACTCGAGCGCGTTGCGCGCGCGGGACGCGGCTCGGCTGGGGCTCCTCGAGGGTGACCCTTCGGCGGTGAACACCATGGATGCACTGATCGCGGGCGGGCGATCCTGGATGCCCGACTTCTTCTGAGCTACGAGGGATTCCATTCGGCTGCCCTGGCCGAGCGACGCTCGCGGATCACTCACGAGCGAGGAGGGTGCCGGCCCCTAACATCGCGGCCCATGACTGACCCCACGCTGCTGCACCTGCGACTGGCTCGGCTGCGCTCACAGCACCTCACCGATGACACCCGCGTACATGCAGACGTCGCGGCGGTGACGCGCTCCGTGTGCGCGCTCCAGGCGCAGGCCTTCGATGCGGCGCGACACCAGGTGCGCGCCCGTAGCGTGGGACTCACGGCCGCGGCGGTGGATCGGGCATTCGAAGCGGAGCGCTCGGTCGTGCGCACGTGGCTGATGCGCGGAACCCTGCACCTGTGCGCGGCCGACGATCTGCGCTGGCTGATGGATGTCTTCGGCCGGACCATCAATCAATTCGGCGAGACTCCGAGGCGGAACCTCGGTCTCGATGACGCAACCTGCGCGCGCGGAGTCGCCGTGATGCGCAGGGCGCTTGCCTCCGGCCCGATGGCCCGACGGGAGATACGTCAACGTCTGGTGAAGGCCGGCGTGCTCGAGGAGCCTGTTGGCCAGACATTGGTGCATCTCCTCTACCACGCCGCGGCGCTCGGCGTCGTGTGTTGCGGGCCGCGCCTGGGCCGCGACGACAGCTTCGTGCTCCTCGATGACTGGGTGCCACAGTCGAAGGGCCCGCGCGGCGATGCGGCCCTCGCCGAGCTCGCACGGCGGTACTTCGGCGCGTACGGACCCGCCGGAGAGGCGGACTTCGCCGCGTGGTCGGGGCTTCGACGCAGCGTGATCCGTGCGGCGATGGCGGCGATCGGCCCGGAGTTGGTGGAGTTTCCGGGTTCGGCCCGTGGCCTGTGGACGCTGGGAGCGGCGGTGCCCGACCCCGACCTGGTCCACCCCGCCGTTCACCTGCTCGGCCACTTCGACACCTACCTCCTCGGCTACCGCCGCCGCGAGCACCTCGGCGACGCGGCCGCTGAAGCCTGGATCCACGACGGCGGTGGCGGCTGGATCCGTCCGGTGATCTGCATAGACGGCTGGATCGCGGGGGGATGGGCGCTTGCAAAGACAGCGCGCGAGATCGAGATCAAGGTGATGCCATTCGATCGAATCAGCCGCCGCGCAGACCCCGCGATCGGCCGGGAGGTCGTCTCAATCGGCCGTTTCCTCGAGCGGCCCGCGCGGTGGTCCCGAGGACCCTTGGTGGGCTTCGGCTCCGCCGGCGCGCCGCCCGGGTAGAGCAGCGTTTTCCCTCGATCACCCGAATGGCGTTCACCAGGAGCCCTCACACGCGCCTGCGCGAAGGATGACCAGAGTTTGTGACGGAGTGGCGCGATCAGCGTTCCGAGTGCCCTGAAGCGATCACGCTCGGCCGATGCAGGCCAGATCCCGGGTCGCCTCAGATCGCAGCC
This sequence comes from Saccharimonadales bacterium (SeqCode), assembly GCA_035534875.1. Lineage (GTDB taxonomy): Bacteria > Chloroflexota > Dormibacteria > Aeolococcales > Aeolococcaceae > Palsa-851. The sequence goes on along the minus strand of DATLRB010000040.1, from coordinate 2,122 downwards.
TCACGCAGCGGCTGGCGCGAGCATTTGTCGCCGTAGCGGTCCTCATCATCGCGACCCTGGTGGTCACGGGCGTGTGCTTCGGGGCGGTCCTCGGACACTTCGAGCCGACCGTCAACGCCCTGCTTGCCGGGCGCAACGCCATCGATGAGGCGCAGAACGGCATGCTCGGCGAAGAGACCGGGCTTCGCGGGTACCTCAGCGGCGGCGATCAGGTGTTCCTCTCCGCTTACTACGCGGGTCAAAAGGAGATCGCCAACGGCGACAGCGCGTCGCTCAACCTCGCCACCCGGCCGGATCTGGTCGGACCGATCGTCGCGATGCGGGTCGCTCAGCAACGCTGGTTCAGCGAGTGGGCGACACCGGCGCTGGCGATTGAGCGCGCGGTCACCAGCCCGGACGCGCAACGGAGCTTCCTGCTGAGTGGCAAAGCACTCTTCGACGCGTACCTGACAACCAGCACCGCCGTGAGCACCCAGGTCGACGCTGACGTCGTCGCCGAGCAGACCGCCGAGCACGACGTGGTTCTCATCGCGCTCGGCCTCGCCGGGGCCATGCTTCTGGTCACCGTCGTGGTGGCCCGCCGGCAGCACCGAGCGCTGCGTGCAGCGGTCGTGACGCCCATCAACGACCTGCTCGCGACCATGCGAAAGGTCGGTGCGGGCGATCTCACCGCCCAACCGACAGGTGTCGGCCCCCCTGAACTCCGGGAGGTCGCCGCCGAGCTCGGACAGATGACGATGACCCTTTCGGGAGAGCGATCGCGGATGGCGGCGGCCGAGGCTGAGACGCGTTCGCAGGCGGCTCGGCTCGAGCTCATCGTCAACGTGGGCCGGGAGATCTCGGGCAGCCTCAGCCTCCGATACGTCGCGGAAGCGGTCGGCAAGGCGGCGCTCACGATCAGCGGTTTCGATGCGGCGCGGATGTGGATCATCAACGAGGATCGGCGTGAGCTCAACGTGGTGCACGACACCGACGTCGATCACGGCCACACCGGGGGTCATTCATCGCTGCAGCTGGGTGAGGGCCTGGTGGGGCGAGCCGGGCAATTCGGGCGCACACTGTCGACGCTGTCGTTCGGCTCGCTGGCGACCGAGTATCGAGTGGGGAGCAGGATCGCGGCGCTCGCCGTGCCGATGATCGTCGGTGCGCGGATCATCGGCGTCCTCGAGCTCGTGACCGAGGAACCCGTCGCCATCGACGAGAGCAGCCTCGACGTCATGCACAGCCTCGCGGGTCAAGCGGCCACCGCCGTCGAGGCTGCGCGCTTCCATCAGAGCGCCGACGAGCTGAGCCATACCGATGCGCTGACCCACCTCCCCAATCGACGCCGCCTCGAACTGGATCTCGACCTGGAGGTCGCTCGGAGCCAGCGGTACGACCGGCCGATCGCCTGCATCATGCTCGACGTCGACCACTTCAAGGACGTGAACGACGCCCACGGTCACCAGGCGGGCGACGAGATCCTGTCCGAGTTCGGGAGTGCGTTTGCGCGGTCGCTGCGCGAAACCGACACGGCATACCGGTACGGCGGCGAGGAGTTCTGCGTGCTTCTTCGTGAGACCGATGCACAGGAGGCGGTGGTCGTCGCCGAGCGCCTGCGCATCGAGATTGCCAACCGTTTCGCGGGCAACCGGGGTGCGCCGACGGTGACGGCGTCGCTCGGTGTCGCGTCCATCCCCAGCGACGCCATTGACGCGAAAACACTGATCGCCGCAGCGGACAAAGCGCTCTACGCGGCCAAGGCGGCCGGACGTAACTGCGTTGTTGGCGCCCCAACCACGCGCTTCGTCCGCGCCAGAACCACGCGCGGACGCTCGCGAACGGCGCCCGGTCCACCGCCTCCGATCGTGGTCGACGACGCTTCGAGCGCCTCCTGACGCGACCGGCCCGCCGCGAGACCCCTGGCTCATCGGCATCTCCCGCGTCGGCGGTGAGGCAGGATGAGCGGGGTACCATTGGGCAGGGCACGGTATCCACAGGCGCGGCTCGGGATTCATGGGGCACGACCCGGGTTCGACGGGCAGCATTCGGAGAGATCCCGTGACATGCCGACGTAGCTCAGTGGTAGAGCAGCGGTTTCGTAAACCGCTGGCCGGGAGTTCGAATCTCCCCGTCGGCTCCA
>DATLRB010000039.1:0-63439 GCA_035534875.1 Saccharimonadales bacterium (SeqCode) | reverse complement strand
GCGTCACTGGCGCCAGCCATGGCCGAACGCGGATGGGGTTCGATCGTCAACGTCTCCACGATGGTCGCCAGCTTCGGACAGGCAGGCATGGCTCTGTATGGCGCCAGCCGAGCGGCTCTCGAACTGTTGACGAAGGCCTGGGCTGCCGAATACGGCCCGCGTGGTGTTCGGGTCAACGCCGTTGCCCCCGGCCCGACACGGACCCGCACGATGGAAGCAGTCCCTGAAGAGATGGTGAATCAGCTTGCAGCACTAGCACCAGCAGGTCGCGTAGCTCAGCCCGAGGAACTTGCTGCGGCGATCGTCTTCCTCGCCAGTGATGATGCCAGCTTCGTCCACGGCGTCACTCTTGCAGTCGATGGAGGCCGAGTAGCGACGTAACGCTTGTCGGCCGCGACGTTCAAGTGCGAAGACAGAGAACAAAGATCGCAACCAACAACTGAGGAGTATCCACATGAGCGCATACGTAATTGTCGAATTCACGGTCAAGGACCCGGATGTTTATCGTGAGAAATACAGCCGCAACGCTGGACAGACGGCCAAAGAGCACGGAGGCGAGGTTCTCGCCAACAGTAACTGGGAGATCCTGCATGGCGATGGCTCGCTCACTTCAGGGGCACTCATGCGGTTTCCGGATCATGACGCGGCGGTCAGTTGGTACAACTCGCCTGAATATCAGCAGTTGATCGAAGTCCGAAGTGTCGCGATGGATGCCCGTTTCAGCTTGCTCGACGGCCTCGCTACGCGCACGGAAGATAAGAGCACATCGCAATGAGCGCACTTCCAGGAAAGACGGTGCTTATTACTGGCGCCAACGCCGGGATCGGCAAGGATTGGCCCGGCAACTGGCATTACGTCCCGACTTCAAGCGGATCTATTGGCGTGCCGGAACCAAGATCGGGCGACAGCGGCAAAGGCCGAACTCGAAGCTGCGACTGGCCGGTCCATCTTCGACATCATCCTCATGGACGTCGCCGATCTGGATTCAGTCCGCGCCGGCCTGGCGGCCATCAACGGATCCCTCGACGCGCTGGTCATGAACGCTGGTGTAATCGGCGACAAGAAGTTGATGAACTTGACCGCTGACGGGGTCACCACCCTGTTCGCAACGAACGTTCTTGGTCACGCCGTTCTCCTCGAAGGTCTCCTAACCGAGAACCGGCTTGGCGAGGTTGCGGTCTTCGTCGGAAGTGAAGCAGCCAGAGGGTGCCCAGATTGACCATCTCGCGACTCTGGCCGGAATGGATCGCTTCTGGGCTCTCCAAGGGGATGTATCAGCGACATACGAGGTTGGTCATTCAGTTGCGCCCTGAGAACCATCGGGCAGTAGCGAGCAGAAGGCGCGGGCCAGCATCATCCGGCCGCCGCCGATCGTGGACGCGGGCAGGTCGAGTCTGTCGATGAACTCATTTGAGATCGACACGCCACGGCGGATCGCTTCCTTATAGCAGCGTTGGGCGATGGGTCGCTTGCTCCGCCCATCGATCACGCTCTCGCCAACCGAGCACGGTGGCCCCAACGAGTAGCGCCGTCGTGCCAAGCGCAAGGAAGAACCCCGGTCCGAGGTAGGGCTTGACGCTGTTCGACCCGGCGCGGCCAAGGTTGTCGATGTATTCGCCGTACAGACCGAGCAGGACAACGAAGTCGATAACGACGAACACAAACCGGACGACCCCAGAAGGTGCAGCGAGGCTGACGCGCACTGCGAGTGCAACGAGGGCCGCCGCGACGGCCAGGAGCCAGTTCGCTTGACGCAGGCCGTCGACGATCACGTAACGCCCACTCTGGGTGAACACCCCCACCCAGCTCAGGAACATCGAGACCGTGTAGAGCGCCGCCACCACAGCAAACGCGACTACCACCTCGATTCGAGGCCGGTAAGGCGCCGGCTGATAGTCGGAGAGCGGCCTCAGCGGCATCTGCGCCCGGGCGGGGTGGTGCCAGAACCACCCAGGATGCCTGCCACCATCGGCTAACTATGTCACTGCCCGCGCTCCAGGATTGGGGAACGACAGTAGTCTCGATTGGCAGGCCGGGATTCACCGTGGTCGCAAATCGCCAGCACTAGGAGTCCCTCGCCCAACCGAAGCAGAACCCACTCGGCGGGTTCTCCTGGATGCATTGACGAGGTTGTCGAGGTTGGTGCGTCGCACCCCACGGCTGAACGTGGGGCACCGCCGTCCATGACGCCAGGCGGTCGCACCCGGGCCGCGCGCACGGGGACGCGGTGCGCATCGCCTACCACCTATCCGCACCGCCCCAGCCTGATCGGCTTACTCGTCAGGGAGGGTGAGCTCGGCCTTCCAGGGCATGAGCAGCCGCCCGAAATTGATCGTCCAACCGACCCCGAATACGGTGGGGACCAGGATGCGCCGGTTGGCCGGGTTCCACATCCGTTCGCGTATGCGAGCCAAGCTCGGCCGGCGGAGATCGTATGGCACACGCTCGGCCAGCTTGCCGTGCCAGGTGCGCTCTGCCGCAGGCTTGCGCAGCTCCGTCGCCACAGCCCAGCCGATGAGGGTCACGACCAGCAGCTGCCGCAGCACCTTGCCCCAGTTCGCTGACTTGCGCTTTTCGTCGTTCATGTTCACATGGTGCTCCCCCGCACAGTGGCGGCCAAGGGCCGTTGGTCACGATCCGGCCCACTTCGCGCTTTCCCCTCATGGCGAATAAGCCCAGCGGCCTTTAGTGGGCCCAAGGTCATCCCGCCGACCCTCGGAAGGGGTTGTACTAACGAAGCACGAGGTTGGTCAGCCAGTTCCGCCCTGCGAGGAATCGCCCCAGTAGCGAGCAGAACGCGCGCGCGACGATCGTGGCGCTGCTCCAGGAGGCCTGCCGACCAGTCTGTGGGTGCCCACCTCTGGGTGGCGTACACTAATCTGTGGTATCCACAGCGGGTATCTGCGGGGAGGGTATGCCGCCGGACGTGATCCTTTAGTCGGCCCTGCGAGTTCCATGTGCGCGAAGAGCGACTCTGCATACAGGAATGCGGGGAGGATAGGGACGGAGTGTGGAGAGGTAGCACCAGTCGCCGGATCGGGCGTGTACCTGGCCGCGCGGGCCGGGCCGAAGGAAGTCGAGCTGCACGCGTCCGGCGCACCGTGACTGCCATCTGCGCCGTGGCCATCGCCGGCGCGTTCTGGACGCCGCCGCTACCTGCGGTGGCCGCGCCGCCCCCGGCTGTCGCGCATCACGCGACGCTCGGACCCCTGGCCCAGTCAGCGCTCTCGGCGGCGGCGCATGGCCGCCGCCTTCCGTCAGCGTGGGTGAAGGGGCGGGCGACCAAGCGGGGCACGACCTACGGCGTCTTCCTTCGCGGCGTGACCACCGCGACAGCGATCGCTGAAACGGGTGCGACGCCCGGCACCGTCCTCTCCGTCGGCGCAACCGCCGACGCGACCCTCGGCCAGCTGGCTTTGCTCGCGGCGCTGCCCGGGATCACCGAGGTGGAACTCGCCGGTCAGGCCACCAGACAGCTCGACGTCAGCGTGCCGGCCATTCACGCCTCGGAACCGGGCCACGCGAGCACCGCGGGTGTCCCGCACCTGTGGTCTGGCACTGGTGGCTCCGACGGGCCATACGTCTCTACCCAGGGCGGCAAGGTTGTGTGGCAGGACGGTGGCGGTGGCGCCGCCTGCTGCAGCCACCCAGTGCGCGTGCCGGTGATCCACGGGGGGCTGCTGTATACACGGAATACGCAGCTCGGCAACCAAACGCTCGTGGCGACGAATGGACAATTGTCGGGAACGTTCACCTCGACGGTTGCGCCGGCCTTCGATTCGCTCGAGATGTTCACCGTCAGCGGCGGCGTCCTCACCGCGACCGGCACCAATGACTGGACGTTCTCCGGTGATGGGACGCAGAACGGCGTCCCCATTACGGCGCCGATCGTCGTCAATGGGACGGTCTATGTCGGCGCGGCATCGGGAAAGGTGTACGCGCTCTCAGAGGCGATCAACGGGCTCGCGGTGAACACGCCGATCTGGGTCGGGAACGCCGGCGCCCCGATCCTTGCGCCAGTCGAAGACGTCGACGGCTCCTTCTACAGCCAACCGCTGACTGGCGGTCTCGCGGTGGGAGGCGGCATGTTGATCGTCCCGGCCACGGGCACCCTCACCGCCTTCGGCGACACCACGGTGACCCGATCACCTGATGCCGTTACCGCCTATCAGATTGACCCGGCCCATGACGGTGATCAGCCCAATGACAGTCTCACGGCGCCACTCGCGCCGGCACCGAAGTGGAGCGTCACGCTCGGAGCAGACGTTTCCAACCCCATGATCGCGAACGGCTTGGTATACGTGATCGCACAAGCTGCCGTGGTCCCCCCGCAGTACTTTGGGGACGCGACGCTGTACGCCCTCAATGAGTCCGACGGATCAGTTGCGTGGCAGGTGTCATTGGCGAACCCGGGTCTTTCCGGGCTGGGCTACGACAACGGCCGGATCTTCACGACGCTCACGCCGAATAACGGGCCGCAAGACAGCGCAGTCAGTGCCTACGATGCCACGACCGGCGCACTCGACTGGACTCTCACCCCGTTTCAGGTCGACGATCCGGCAGCCCCGGTCGCCATGAACGGCATCGTCTATGTCAATGAAATCAGTGGTGGGGGCCCGGGCCACACCTTCGGCTTCAACGAGTTGTCGGGCGCGGTGGTGCAGTCGAATAGCCTCTTTACGGGCGACATCACGTCGCCGGCTGTGAACGGTTCGGGTGTCTATGTCACTGGCGACGACCTCGCGGCTTACGATTACGCGGCCAGCATCGTGAGCGCCGCGGCACCGCCGACCTTCAGCGGTGACACAGGTCAGGGCACCGTCGTCGGCGTCGTCGACACCGGCATCGACCTGGCCAATCCGGACTTCCAGACCACCAGCGGAACGCGCATCGTAGACCTCTGGGACCAGGCCGCATGTCCCAACCCATCTGCCGGTGCGTGCCCAACCCAGCCTCCGAACTCCCAGGGCTTCGACTACGGTGCCGAGTGCGCCAGCGCCACCATCAATGCAGCCACCTGCGGGCCCTTCTCGTACGGCGACACTACGAGCGACGTGTGCAATACGCCAGTGGGCTCGCCGGGAGGGGGAATAGTCTCCCTGGCCGAGGAGGACTGCGACGGGCACGGCACCCATGTCACGGGCATAGCCGCGGGGAATGGACGCGCGGCCCCGTTCGGCACGTACATCGGGGTTGCGCCGAAGGCCGACCTGGTGATCGTCAAGAGCGACTTTGATCTGGCGCACATCGTCGACGGGGTCGCATACATCTTCAAGGTCGCCGCGGCTCGCGGGGAGCCCGCGTCTGTGAACATCAGCCTCGGTACCAATGAGGGGCCGCACGACGGCAGCGATCTGTTCGAAACCATGCTCGATGCGCTCACCGGGCCTGGGAAGCTCATCAGCGTCGCCGCTGGCAACGAGGCGACCAACGACCCGTCGTTCCACTATCACGCGAGCGCGGTCGTGGCCAACGGCCAGATTCACACAGACAGCTTGGTGGTGCAGTCGATGCCCGTCTTCATCGATCTCTGGTACCCGGGAACGAACTCGATCTCGGCGGCAATCAGCGAGCCGGCCCACGGCCAGACCGCCTGGGTGGCACCGGACACCGCGGGTGTCGCAGGAGAGGACGGGACGTGTACGCAGCCGACACCGGGCCAGGACGAGTTCGTCGACAACCAGGGCAACGTTCTCGAGATCCTCTCGTGTACACACATGCCGAACAACGGCATGAACGAGATCCAGGTCGACCTCTTCAATCCGAACACCGGCAGCGCGGAGAGCCTCGTATCCCCCGTGAGCGGCGTCGAGTGCTCGCAAGCGTCACCGTGCTTCAGCGACTTTCAGTTGCTGCTGCGCGGTAACACGCCGCCGAGCGGCGCGTACAACGCCTGGACCTTCGACCAGGGGGACTATTTCTTCCACCTCGGCGACGGCAACGACAATTCGACACTCGACGAGCCCGCCAGTGCGCACAACGTCATCAGCGTCGGGAGTTATGTCACTCGCAATTCGTGGGTGAGTGAGGCCGGCGCGCAGACGGAGTCGTCGGTGGTGGGTGCGATCAGCAGTTTCAGCGGCCACGGGCCGACGTTGGACGGGCGCAACGGCATCGATATCGTCGCTCCGGGGGAGGAGATCGGCTCCTCACTTTCGTCCGCGGCGGGTTCCATCACCAGCGACTGTCCCTCCGGCACGGCGCTGACGTGCGAGTCCCCGGACGGCAATCACCTGTTCCTTCAGGGAACCAGCATGGCGTCACCCCACGTGGCGGGGGCACTTGCCCTGTTGCTCGAACAGCAGCCGACGATCGACGTCGGGCAGGCGAGATCACTCCTCGCCCAGTCGGCGAACACGGTTCCGCTCACGAGCGGCGGCGCTACCACGACCTGGGGCGCGGGGAAAATCGAGGTCGGTCCGGGCGTGCTGACCCTGACGCCGTCATCGGGACTCATCACCGGTGGTACCACGATCCACATCACTGGCGTCGACCTCCAGCCGGGCGTGGCGATGTCTCTTGGCGGTCACGTGCTCTCGCTTGCCAACACGGGAGCCAACGCGTGGTCGGCGGTGGTCCCGGCTGTCACGGCGCCGGGTGCGGCCACGCTGACCATCACCAACCCTGACGGCAGCGCCGCGGTCGACCCGTCTGCGTACGTCTATCTCGATCCTTCCGCGTACCACTCGCTCACACCGTTCCGTATCTGTGACACACGACCGGTGACGCAATCACCTGCCAATCGGTGCACAGGAAAGACTCTGGGCACGCACGGCGTGGTCACCGTGCAGATCACCGGTGGATCGGTGCCGTCGGGCGCCAAAGCGGTGGTGGTCAATCTGACTGCGGTCAACCACGCCACCAGCGCCACCTATGTCACCGCGTTCCCCGCCGGTGGCAGTGTTCCCCTGGCGTCGAACATCAACCTCAACGGCGGCGTTCAGACCAACCTGGTGATCGTGCATCTGAGCGCGGCGGGAGCGATCAGCATTTTCAACGCGATCGGCGCCGTCGATGTGATCGTCGACGTGGAGGGATACTTCGCCGCAGCCGCGGGATCCGGAACGGTCCCCGGCGAGTTCCACAGCATGCCGCCACTGCGGATCTGCGACACACGCGCCGGAGGGAACACCGAGTGCGCTGGTTCCACCAGCAATCCGGTCGCCGGAGGAACGTGGCGCAAGGTCGTCCTCTCGGGTCTGCCACCCGGCGCTCCCGGCGGGACGCCGTCGATACCAACCGACGGCACCGCAGCTGCAGCGGTGTTCAACCTCACCGCGACAGGAGGAACCGCCTCGACCTTTCTCGCCGTGGCGCCGCCTGACAGCAGTGACGCATGTCCGAAGTCCGGTCCGGCTTTCTCGAATGTCAACCCGAGTCCAGCGTCGAGCCTGCCCAACCGCGTGATCTCCATGTTGGGTCCGCACCAAGACGTCTGCGTCTTCAACGCCGTCGGGAGCATCAACTTCATCATCGATGCCGACGGCTGGTTCGGCAACGGCAGCGAGACCACGACCGGAGCGCTTTTCAACTCCGTCCCTCCTACGCGCGTCTGTGACACCCGCGCCGGATCGCTGACGGAGTGTTCGGGCGATCCACTTCAGGCCAACGCGACGAATATCGTCGGCGTCGCCGGCGTGCGCGACGTGCCGCTCATGAGTGGCACGCCCCCGCTCGCCCTGGTCGTCAACCTGACCGCTGTGGCAGGCAGCGAGTCGACGTACTTCACGCTCTATCCGAGCGACGTGACGGCGCGTCCGCGCGCGTCCGACCTCAATCCGTCGCCCGGCGAGGTCATCGCCAACCTGTCCATCGTCGGCATCGCCCAAACCGGATTGAGGGCCGGCGACGTCTCGCTGTACAACGCGGCGGGTACGATCAACGCCATCCTTGACGTCGCCGGCTGGTTCCAATAGCACCTGCGACACCGAGACCACCTCGCAACGTTCACGGCCGACATATGCGGCCGTGAGTCCGGAGGCCGGGATTCTCTTTAGGGCTGCTGTCAGATCTGGAGTGAGCGCCGGCCCTTCGCGCCCGGCGGGAGGATCTGCTTACGGGTGGGTCGCCTCTCATCGACTCTCGGTGAGCAGCATTGCTCGGCTAGGCTTACCACGTGACCTTGTCAGCGCGGACTGTCATCCCGCTTACAGGCTTGCCTTCGGCCTGCTGGTGCTGGTGGCCATCGTTGTCCAGATGGTGTCACTCGGCCAAGCCGGCGCTGCAGACGTGGACGCGGGCAGGCCGGGATTCACGGTCGTCGCTGCGCCGACAGGCTGACGCGGGTTGGGAGAGCCCAGGCTCATGTCACCCCGTCGTCTGCGGGTTGTATGCGATGGACGAGGCTGTTGGGCTTGGTCGCCTCGCCTGGAGCCCTGTACTCGCGGAGCCCGTCGCCGATTACGAAAGGGCCTCGCTCCTTGTCCGTCATCACGCTTGCCTGGGAAAGGGTGATCGACCGACCATGATGAGATAGGCTCGTCGGAGGCCGATCTTGCAACGCTTGGCCGACACAAGAGCGAGATGGGGAAAGTGATGATCCTCCCCAGGATCCGGGATCCGCGGTTTATCACCGTGCGTCGCGGCGGGATCCTCCAAGACGACGATCATCGTCTTCTCGCGACGTGGGCGGTCGACTGCGCGGCGCACGTGTTGCACCACTTCGAGCGGGCACGGCCGAAGGACGACCGTCCACGTCGGGCGATCGACCTCGGGCGTGCCTGGGCGCGCGGTGAGATCACGTGGGGAGAGGCCCGCACGGCTGCCGGCCACGCAAACGCCGCGGCCAGAGACCTGACCGGGGCAGCACGGCATGCCGCGTACGCTGCCGGCCAGGCCGCGGCGGTGGGCCATGTGGCGGCCCACGAACTCGGAGCCGCGGCCTACGCGATCAGGGCCGCGCGGGCGGCAGCGACTGAAGACGACCGCGTGGAAGCCGGCCGTTTGGAGTGCCGGTGGCAGCGCGCCCAACTCCCCCACGAGATCCGAGAACTTGTGCTCGACGACCAGCGGCTGCGCAACCAGTTGTGCTGGTTTGCGTTCGACTGCTGACACGGCTCGCTCACGCCGGCCGCGAGACCGTCAGGTCGGCTCGACCTCGCAAACCTGAGACCGTCTGCAGCTTCGTGAGATGGATGCATTCCAGCCGACGCTGATCTCGCTCGGCCGCTCTCTCCGCGCCCCGGCGTGCTACGGCGGCGGGGGTTGAGGCGGCCCGGTACGCTTGCCGCACGCAACACGTTCAGCGCGGGCCAAGCCCGTAAGCGACTAGCACACCGGCGGGGGTCGCCGAATACACGACGCCGTCGAGCACCGCGACGGTCCCCATCGCTGCGGAGCCGAACTCCTGCTGATCGACGAACCACAGCACGGCGCCGGTGGAGGCGCGGAGCGCGCGCAGCGTCCCCACGTCCTCGACGATGTAGGCGACGCCATCCGCAATGACCGGAGAAGCCCAGAATTCGCCGCGCGTCGCGTTCCACCGCACTGCTCCGTCTCGGGCATCAAAGGCGCGAAGCCCGTCGTCGATTGTCGCGGCGATGACGGTGTCCCCAGCCACGGCCGGCGTCGTGTCCATTTCCCGTCCGAGCGGACCGGACCACAACCGCTTCCCGTCGCTGAGGCGCAGGGCGTACAAGGTCGAGACGTTGGCATTGGCACCGACATACACGGTGCTCCTGGACACCGCCGGACCACCGCGCCACACCGTACCCGGCACGTCACGGGTCCAAAGAACGTGGCCACTGGACCGGCCGAGCGCCAGCACTCTCGCGCCCGACGGGAGATTGGTGGCGACGACGATCGCGCCATTCCCGAGCGCGGGGGCACTGTCCAGCTGACCGCCCACGGACCTGCTCCACCGCTTCGCACCCGTTGCACCATTGAAGGAGTAGACAACGCCGTTGGTCGTGGTCAGGTACACAACTCCGTTCGCGGCGGTCGGCACCGTGAAATAGAGGTCCTGGCGGGTGTCGTACGACCACACTTTCGATCCCGTCGAGGCGCGCAACGCGTACAGCGCAGATCCCACCGTCGCGTACAGCACGCCGTTCACGACCGCCGGCCTGGAACCGACAGCAGCGTCGAAGTGCCGGCGCCACAGGACGTGCCTGTCGCTGAGCCGGACGGCGGCAACATCGTTGGATCCCCATGCGTCATACACGACGCCATCGACGATCACCGGCGCGGACGTCTGAGTGGCTTCCGCAGCGGGGCCGAGACTCACGTCCCACAGCTGGTGCAGGCCGACAACCCGACCGGGGGACAGCACCGTCTCGTTGGGGTTGAAGCCCGTGTGGCCGGCGTCGAACATGAACTGAGTCCACTGGCCACGCGTTCCCGCGTTGAGATCCCGGGCGGCCGCCGGCACCGCCTGCAGCGCCTGTGCCGCACCCAGGGCAGAGGCGACCAGACTCACCAGAAGCAGATTCCTCCTTGCAGTCAATACTCTCTCTCCCATGCCGTCAGGTATGTCCGTCTCGACGTCGATGGTCGTCGCCGGCACGCTCGCGTGACAGGGTCGTTGTGCTCTAACTCAACATGACCTTCGGACCATGTGAAAGCGACGCGCTGACCCCGGGGACGAGTGTCATGACAATGGCGATGTCATGACGATCGAAGTGGCCGTGGTCGCGATGATCTCCTTGTCCTGCACCATCTCGTTGGTTCGTCGGCCGAGGTGCTCGCCCTGTCTCGTCGCGGATCTATCGTTCCCGGCGGAGCGTGAGGATGACGACTGAGCCGGTTTGCTTTGTTTCAACGAGGTTCATGGAAATTGGGTCTGCACCGTCGGCGAAGAGGCGTTTTCCGCTCCCGAGCACGAGCGGAAAGACCATCAAATGGAGTTCGTCGACGAGATCGTGAGCCAGGAGGGAGTGGACGAGCCGCGAACTACCTGCAACAAGGATGTCCCCTGCAAACTGCTGTTTCAGGTTGTCCACTTCTTCCACGAGGTCGCCCCTCAGGACTGTGGTGTTGTTCCACTCAGGACTTCCCAGTGTCTTTGAAACGACAAACTTGGGCATGTCGTTCATCTTCCTGCCGAACTCGCCCGTACCTTCCATCGTCGGCCATGCCGCTGCAAAGCCCTCGTACGTCACGCGCCCGAGTAGCTGCGCATCGCTCGCCATCAGCTCTGCAAACTTGAATGGCATCCCATCGGGACCCTGGTCGCACTTAAACGTCCAGCCGCCATTGGGGGTGTTCTCGGACCCACCCGGGTCCTCGATAACGCCGTCCAGCGTCACGAACTCTGTCACGACGAGTTTGCCCACGACGCTCCTTCTGTGCACCCTTCAGGAAAGCTCAGGGGAGACAGGAGTCTACAAGACAGCCAAGGACGCGAGCGCGTTCGCTTGTTTCGCAGGTGAAAGCAACGTCCGAGAGCGTTGGCGAACCTTGGGGCGGACAGTATTCTCTCCCCAATATTGGTGGAGAAACCCCATATAAATCAAAGCCCCAACGCCGTCTTGGCGATGATCTCCTTCATCACCTCGTCAGTGCCGCCGCCGATCCGGATCAGCCGCGAGTCGCGGAAGTACCGAGAGATCCCGGTCTCGGCCATGTAGCCCATGCCCCCATGGAGCTGCAGGCACGTGTCGGCGACCTGTGTGGTCACGCGTCCGACCAGGAGCTTGGCCATCGAGATCTCGGTGACCGGGTACTCGTCCCGGTCCCATCGTTCGGCGATGCTGTAGACGAAGTTCTTGGCGACCGTGATCTCCGTGTAGAGGTCGACGAGCTTGTGCCGGTTGACCTGGAACTTCGCGATGGGGCGGCCGAACGCCTCCCGCTCCTTGCACCACTTCAGGGTCTCCTCGAATGCCACCTCCGCGCCGGCGATCGAGCCCGCAGAGCCGATCAGGCGCTCGCCCTGAAGCTCCCACATCAGGCTGTAGAAGCCCTGACCGACCTCGCCGAGCACCGCATCGTCGCCGACCTCCACGTCGTTGAACGAGAGCTCGGCGGTGTCGCTCGAGTGCATGCCCAGCTTCTTCAGCTTGCGCGAGACGGTGAACCCGGGAAGGTTCTTGTCGACAAGGAAGAGCGTGATCCCGTGCGCGCCGTCCTCCTGCGAGCCCGTGCGCGCGACCAGCAGGATGAAGTCACAGCGCACCCCATTGGTGATGTAGAGCTTGCTGCCGTTGATCCGCCAGCGGCCGTCGACGCGCTCGGCGCGCGTGCGGATGTTCGCGACGTCGCTGCCCGCGTCGGGCTCCGTGATCCCGAGGGCAGCGATCTTCTCTCCCCGGATCGCGGGCACCAGATAGCGTTGCTTCTGCTCCTCGGTGCCCCACTTCAGGATTGGCGGCGTCGCCATCTCGGTATGCACGCTGATCGCCATGCCCACTCCGCCCGACCCGCAGCGTGCCAGCTCCTCGGCCAGGACGATCGCGCTGAAGTAGTCGCCACCCTGGCCGCCGTATCGCTCCGGGTAGCGAAGGCCGAGCATTCCGAGCTCGCCCATCCGCGTGAAAACGCTGTCCGGAAAGCCCTCGGCCGCCTCCCAGGCATCGGCGTGCGGGCGCAGCTCCCTGGCGACGAAATCACGCACCGTCTCGCGGAGCGCGTCGTGCTCAGCCGAGAAATGCACGGATGAATGCCTCCATGGGCTGAGCGATTGACCTGCATGTCAATTCTGTCACGCGGCGATTGGCGCTGAAACTGACCGTAGGATGGGTGACGATGCCTCAACGCGCTGGTCTCTTGATTGCCGGCGTGGCCGTGGTGCTGCTGACCGCCTGCTCCGGGGCTGCCCCGCCGGCGCCGAGCCCATCGCCGTCGCCGTCGCGTTCCCCGATGCCGAGCCCGTCATCCACGCCGCTGCCCCCCGACACGCTGGCGGTCGGGGTGCTTGGCATCGGCATCGGAACGTTCGACCTCGCGGCCATCCCGGTCGCCAGGCTCAAGAACGAGGCGATGTTTCACGGGGCGGCCTCGGTGATCGTCCACTTCGTGACCCATCGCGCCGGCCGAACCCTCGGCTCCCTCGACTCGGCGGCGGTGAACCTCGGGCCGGGCGAAACCCTGGCCGTCACCGGCGATTGCACCGACGCCTGCAACGGCGCCACGAGCGTGGCTGCGACGGTCACGGTCGGGTCGTGGCCGACCGGCATCGGACCCATCTTCACCACCACCCCGGCTCGCTACGCCTGCCGGCCGTGCCACGCGTCCCACGGGTATGGCGACGTCCAGGCGACCCTCGCGCCGTCATCCGCGGTCGCCGCCGGCGTGGCGGTGGTCGGCTTCGCGGTGTGCGAGAACAGCGCCGGGGTGATCCTGGGGGGCGGCTCCGAGCAGTTCGTCTGGCAGGCGGGGTCGACCCTGTCCGCGGACGTCCCGGTCGTGCTCAACGCGGCCCCATCCTCGTGCTCGCTCGGGGCATCCACCGGCTGGTGAGGAGCGTTCGCTCCGTTTGAGCGAGTTGCGGTCGTCGGTACCCGTTGTGGTACGGTCCGGCGCGGCTCAGGTCGCCACGTTGTCGTCGAGACGCGAGTCTCCAGAGGGGCAGCAGGGGGTCGAGCCGCTCACAAGCCCGGTCAGGGGAGCGATGACCGGAGCCCGACCCAAAATAGGAGTGATCCGCCTTGCATTTACCCAAGCGGGCACGTGGACTGGTTCTCGGCCTCCTCATGTTGGTGGCTGGACCGGCGACCGCAGTGCTCATCACGACGCCGACCCAGGGGGCTGCCGCATCTGCCTCGCTGGTCCGATCGTCGGTCGGTGAGATCGACCGGCTGACCAATGTGACCACGCACCCGGTGATGCTTCGGGTTCGCTCGGCGATGCTGTTCAAAGTCGCCGTGCCCGTCGCCGTGGCCAAGCCGGCGGCGCCGCGCAAGGCCCGCGTATCGCGGCCGGGCTTCGTCGTCCCGCGCGGGCTCTCGGTGAGCCAGGCACAGGTGGTCGCCGACATCACCGCAGCCGCCGAGCACTGGGGCGTGAGCGTCTCGTGGATGCTGAAGACCGCGAATTGCGAGTCGCACTTCCACTGGAACTCCGTCAACCCGCGCGGACCCTACATCGGGGTCTTCCAGTTCCTCATGTCGACGTTCATCGCCAACGGCGGGACCGCGGCCACCATCTGGGACCCCGCCGCACAGGCGAATATCGCGGCCAAGATGTTCGCCCATGGCCAGTCCCACGAGTGGTCGTGCGCCTGAAGTTCGCCTAGGGGCGTCACACTCACCGGGTGACCACGCAGGCGGATTCCAGCGACCCGGGACCGACCGAGCACCTTCGTGAGACCAAGACGGCCCGGCGGGACATCTACAAGGGTCGGCTGCTGACCTTCTACGAGGACGACGTTCGCCTTGCCGACGGGACTCGCGCGCAGCGTGAGGTGGTGGCCCACCCCGGCGCGGTCGCGATCGTCGCAATCGACGGCAGCGGCATGGTGATCCTGGTCCGGCAGTGGCGGCACGCAGTCGGCCGGGCCCTCTGGGAGTTGCCGGCAGGCACGCGCGACGGCGACGAAGCGCCGGAACGAACGGCCGAGCGAGAGCTCGCCGAGGAGACCGGCCTGCGCGCTTCGCGCATCCGTCCACTGGCCACGGCGCCGCTCTCCCCCGGCTACTCGACCGAGGTGATGCATTTCTTCCTGGCCACCGGCCTGACCGACGGGCCGACCAACCGCGACGCCGACGAGCGAATGGACGTCGACCGATTCGATCGCGAGGCTGTCGCCGCTCTGGTCCGCGACGGCGAGGTCGACGTCAAGACGATCGCCGGCCTGGGGCTTGCTGGCTGGAGCACGGCGTCAGATGGCTGATCGACCGCTGCAGGATCCCCTGGAGGCGGACCGCCTCATCGCGCGCGCCATCGAATCCGTCCTGGGCGCCGTGCCGGAGATACCTGGCACCGAGATGCTCGGCCCCGAGGCCAGCCCCAAGGCCCAGCCGTGGGCGGAGACGGCGGCACCCCCGGCGAGCGACAAACGCCCGCTCGAGACGATCGTTGCGGAGTACGAGGCGCGGGTTGCGGCTGCTCCGGGCGCTCGGGCCGGTCAACCGAAGGAGCCGCATCCCGGAGCGGCGTATCTGGAGAAGCTGTCACCGGCACCGCGGAGTGCCGCCAAACGCCCCAAGCGACGCTGGCAGGGCGGCCGCAAGCGCCGCGGCGGTCGCGGGGGTCGCGGCGGCGGTGGCGGAGGAGGCGGCGGCGCGCCCGCGTGAGCAGCGCCGGGGAAGGGCGATCGCACCGGATCGACGGTGTCCTCTTCGACTACGGTGAGACCCTGGTCGAGTTCGTCCGGCCTCTTGAGGCTCTCGCCGAGGCGGAGGGACGGATTCTCGCCCTCCTGGCCGCCTCGGGACGAGTGGTTCCCTCGACGGCCACGGTCCGCGCCGTCCAGGACCGGGTCGAGCGTGAGGTCATCGACCACCAGCGAAGTGGGGCGCTCGAGGAGATCGACCTCGCGGCGGCGTCGTTTCGCGCCTATGCCGACGCCGGGCTCACCCTGGATGCAGCCCTCCTCGACGAGATCCTGCGCGTCGAGCAGGAGGCGTGGTGGCACGGCGCGCATCCCGATCCGGAGGCGGTGCCGCTCCTCGACGCCCTGCGCGGCCGGGGTGTCCGCGTCGGCCTCTGCTCGAACGCGCCGTACCGCATCGAGTCGCTGCGCGCGCAGCTCACGTTTCTCGGGCTCGACCGCCACCTCGACGCGGCGGTGTTCTCCGCCGAGGTCGGATGGCGCAAGCCCTCGCCGTCCATCTTCGAGGCGGCGCTGCGCGCACTCGGAACGGAGGCGGATCGCACGGTCATGGTGGGTGACAGCGAGGCCGCCGACATCGCCGGCGCGCACGCGGCAGGACTCCGTGCGGTGCTCATCAGCAGGAGTGAACAAGGCGGCTCCAGCGAGTCCGATGCGGTGATTGCCGCGCTTCGAGAATTGCCCGGTGCGCTGCGGAACATGGGCATATACTTGGAGTAAGCGTGGAGTTCAAGGAGTACATCAAAGAACGGTGCGCGGAGAGGGGGATTTCCTTGCACCGTCTCGCCCTTCTGTGCGATCTGAATCAGATTTACTTCTATCAGAGCGTCAACAAGAACAAGGACAATCCACCGCCCTGGGTGTTGCGCCGCGCTGCGCCGCACCTGGGAGTTCCCTATATGGAACTCATGATCCGCGCGGGTTACGTGCGTGAAGCGGACATCGATGAGTGGAGGCGGCACACCGGCAACTGAGGCCTCATGCCGGTGGACGCGGACGTGACACACCGCGCGATCATCCATCTCGATCTCGATGCGTTCTATGCATCCGTCGAGCAGCTGCGCCGTCCCGAGTTGCGCGGTCTCCCGGTGATCGTCGGTGGAGCGTCCTCCGGCGACGGGACCGCGGAGCTGAACCGCGGCGTGGTCAGTGCCGCCTCATACGAAGCACGTGCGTATGGGGTTCACTCGGCGATGCCGCTCCGCACCGCGCTCCGGATGTGCCCACGGGCGATCGTGGTGCCCGTCGACTTCCGCGCCTATCGCGACGCCTCCAAAGCCGTCTTCGACGTCGCGCGTGACTACACGCCCGTCATCGAGCCGCTCTCCCTCGACGAGGCATTCCTCGAGGTCACCGGGTCGATCCGGCGCTTCGGCACGTCCCAGCATATCGCCGAGGAGATCCGCGACCGCATCCTCACCACCAGCGGGCTGCACGCCTCGTTCGGTGTCGCGACCTGCAAGACCGTTGCCAAGATCGCCTCGGACCTGCGGAAGCCGCGTGGGTTCGTCGTCGTGGACCCCGGCGACGAGGCGGCGTTTCTCGCACCCCTGCCCCTGCGCCGGCTGCCCGGGCTCGGACCGGCGGCGGAACGCGCATTGAGCGGGCTGGGAATCTCGACGCTCGGACAGCTCGCCGCCCTGCCCCTGGACACGGTGCAGCGTCGGGTCGGCCGGGCTTCGGGCACGTCGCTGTGGGAGCGCGCGCAGGGGATCGACACGGCGCCGGTGACCATTCCCGGGGCACCCCGCAGCGTCTCCCGGGAAGAGACCTTCGCCCGCGACGTCGGCCGGCGTGAAGCCCTCCACGCGCGCATCGCCGAGCTCTCGAGCGACGTCGCCGCCCGCCTTCGCACCGGGGGTTGGACGGCTCGCACGATCACCCTGAAACTCCGCTACACGGACTTCACGACCATCACGCGCCAGGAGACGCTCGCATCCTCCACGGCGACGGACACCACCGTCCGCGATGCCGCGCTCGCGCTGCTCGACGCGGCGTGGTCGGGTGAAGCGGTGCGCCTGCTCGGTGTGGGCGTGAGCGGCCTCGCCGATGCGCCGCAGCTCGACCTGTTCGATCAACCCGTGAATGACCGGATCGACCACACGCTCGACCGGCTCCGTCGGCGTTTTGGGCAGGCCGCCATCAGGCGCGGCACCGGAGAGGGGCTGCACGACCTCGACTGGCGCGGCGACGACCTTCGCCGTTGAGTCAGCGGGAGCTGATCCAGGAGCAGCGCCGCCCCGGCGCCTACTCCTCGTCGATGTCGTCGAGGTATTCGACGATCTCGCTGTCGTACCGGGCTCTCGCCTCGTTGAGCATGGCGCCGACGATCGACACGCGCTCCTCGGGCCAGCCCAGCTCGGCGGCGAGCTCGACGACAGTCGGATTCCGGCCGAGCTCGTGCCGGGTCCGGACCTCCGCGGCCTCATAGATCTCGGTATCGCGGACGAACGCCTCGTCGCTCGCGCGTTCGATCGCGGCGAGCTCGATGGTGTCGTCCATGTGGGAGGCCGCGAGCCGGCCGACGAAGCTGTCCAGCCCGCCGGTGGGACCGCCCTGGCCCGCGTACTCGAGGACGGCAACGACACCGGCGATCGTCCCCTCCTGGGCGAGGTCACCCACCTCGACGCCCCTGCCACGCCGCGCCTCCGCGAGCTCGAGGATGCCGGCGATCTGGTGCTCGACGAGCTCGTCGAGTGCCGGCCCCCTGCCGTTGACGCGCACCTCGCTGAGGAGGCGGGCGGTCGCCGAGTCGCTCAACGGTGGCAGCGACCGCACCTTCGCATCGAGGATCTCCCGGTCGGTCAGCTGGCTCCTGGTCACCGCGCCGCGCTTTTCACGTCGTCCTTGCGGCCGAAACGAGCGGCGAGCTGCTCGCACGCGCGGGCCGTCTCGCGGCGAGCGGGACCCTGCGAGGCGAGCTCGACCGCGCCGGCAAAGGCGCGGCCGCTCACCGAGTACCGAGCCGACATCACGACCGTGCAACCGCCGACCACCTTCCGAAGGGTGACCTCGAGGGTGAGATCCAAACCGTCTTCGAGCGCCAGCACCATGTGCTTGGGCGGCGTCAGCTCGGTGCAGACGAGCACGCCGCGAAGATGGCGGCCCACGAGCCCCGCCTCGACCTCATAGCGGGCGCCGACACCGGCGGACGGCCCGCCGATGTGGCGGAGCCGCCGGATTGCCGGGAGCCAGTCGGCGTGCTCGATATCCGCCACGACCGCGAAGGCTTCCTCGGGCGGGACCGGCAGGGTCACATCGGCACGTGTCTCGATCATGGTTGCTGCGCCTAGTACATCACTGTGGCGAACACGTCCGCCGATTTGAACCCCAGGCGGTCGTAGACGCGCTGCGCGATCACGTTGTACTGGTTGACGTAGAGGCTGCAGCGAGGCACCTCTCGAAAGACCTGGGAACAGACGGCCGCGAGCCCCGCCCGCGCGATTCCCCGCCCGCGGTACTTCGGCGCGGTGTAGACGCCCTGAATCTGCACGACGTCCGGCGTCCATGCGGAGAGCTCGGCCTTGAACACGACCTCGTGGTCGCGCACCCAGATCCAGCTCCAGTGACGCTCGATGAGGCTGATCATGCGCATCCGCCACGCCGGCGCATCGACCACCAGTGGGTCGATGCCCATCTCCTCACGATGCATCCGCGCCGCGGCGACGATCAGCGCGTCCAGGTCGGCACGCGTCGAGAGACGGACTTCGTCGGATGCCGCGCACCGGAGATCGCCGCGATCGAGGACCATCAGCGGTTGCGGATCGCGCAGCTCGCGCGCGGGCCGCGGAGGTCGAAACGCGTTGT
This sequence comes from Saccharimonadales bacterium (SeqCode), assembly GCA_035534875.1. GTDB lineage: Bacteria > Chloroflexota > Dormibacteria > Aeolococcales > Aeolococcaceae > Palsa-851. The sequence goes on along the minus strand of DATLRB010000039.1, from coordinate 44,421 downwards.
GCAGCGCCATCACCGACTCCCTGGGGCCGACCACCATGCGGGGCTGCGCTCCGGCGATGAGCGCCTGCGCGAGCGGCGCTGCGGCTTCGAGGTCGGGGATGTACGGCACCACCAGCGACCATCCCAACACCACCGCGGTCAGCTCGTCGTCTTCGAATGCGCCCCACCAGTCACCGGCCTCGAACCCGAGCCGCAGCTCGCTGCGCATATACACGTTGGTCACCGGCTCGCGGTCGATGAGCGCGGCGAGCTGACCGGCGTGCGCCGTTCCCAAGCGCGTGACTCGAAGGGCGGAGCGCGTTGCCATGCGTGGGATTCTGCTCGCATCCACACCGGCTGAGGCGGGATCGCTCGGCTATCCTCGGTCATGTGACTCTGCCCTCCCGCTCCGCGCGCGCACTCGCGGCGACGGCCTGCGGCGCGACGCTGCTCATCGCCGCGTGCAGCGCGGCCAGGGTCACGGTGACCCCGAGCTCCAGCACATCAGCGTCGTCAGTCCCGACCGCGGCGCCGCGGCTGTTCGCCGGAACGGGTTTCCGGACCGATATTCCGGCGGGGTGGCTGGATCAGACGAACGACCAGAGCGCTATCGGGGCGGCCGGCGGCGGCGGTACGGTCCTCATGCTCCTTGCCTCGCCGGACCGTGGGCTCATCGTTGCGCGAATCACGGCGCAGCCGGTTCCGGACGATCAGCTCGCGCTGTACCTGACCAGCATCACGCCGCCGGGCGCCACGGGCGTCACCCAGGCTGAGCCCGTGAACATCAACGGCGTGTCCGGGGTGATGATCAGCTTCGCGGGGAGCAGTCCGGGCGTGGTTGCGCAGGAGACCGAGGCGATGGTGGTGAACCAGGCCGGCAACACCTACGAGATCACGCTCAGCGCCGCGCAGGCCGGCTTTGCGCACGACGCGACGGCGTTGCAGGAAGTCCTGAACAGCTGGAGGTGGGCATGACGTCCGCTTCTCGTAGGATCAGGCGATGCTGGTCCTCATGAACGTGCAGGCGACATCCGACCAGGTCGCCAACGTCATCAGGCACGTCCGCGAGCGCGGCTTCGAGCCGATCGAGCTCCCCGGCGCGGATCGCCTGGCGATCGGAGTCCTCGGCAGCAACCCGGGGTCGATACGCGACGTGATCTGCGATCTCCCCGGGGTGGTCGACGCGATCCCCGTCAGCAAACCGTACAAACAGGTCACCCGCGAGTGGCATCCTGAGCCGACCGTGGTCGATGTCTCCGGCGTCCGGTTCGGCGACGGGTCGTTCGTCGTCATCGCCGGTCCATGTGCTGTCGAGAGTCGCGAGCAGGTGCTCGCGACCGCACGCGCCGTGGCCGACGCCGGAGCGACGATGTTCCGAGGCGGCGCCTTCAAGCCTCGATCGTCGCCATATTCGTTTCGGGGGCTCGGTCTCGACGGGCTGCGTCACCTTGCCGACGCCCGTGAGGTCACCGGATTGCCGATCGTCACCGAGGTGTTGACTCCCGCGGACGTGGAGCTGGTGTCGGAGTACGCCGACATGCTGCAGGTCGGCACCCGCAACGCCCAGAACTTCGCGCTGCTCGAGGCGGTCGGTGGCGCGCGCCGCCCGGTGCTCCTCAAGCGCGGGCTGAGCAATACCATCGAGGAGTGGCTGCTCGCCGCGGAATACGTGGTGGCTCATGGCAACCCCAATGTGGTCCTGTGTGAGCGCGGGATCCGCACGTTCGAGGGGGCGACGCGCAACACCCTGGACCTGAGCGCGGTGCCCGTGGTCAAGTCGCTGTCCCACCTGCCCGTGATCGTCGATCCCTCTCACGCCACCGGTCACCGCCCCCTGGTGCCGCCCATGGCGCGCGCCGCCCTCGCCGCGGGCGCTGACGGTCTCATGATCGAGGTCCACCCCGACCCCGAGAATGCCCTGAGCGACGGTGCGCAGTCGCTGGCGCCGGCCGCGTTCGCGGAATTGATGGGATCCATTCGCCGCCTGGCTGTCGCACTGGATCGACAGGTCGCAACAGCTCCGTCACCGGTCTGATCGACGACCCCGGGGTAGGATCGTCCCCGTGGAGTTCCGCCGATGACCACCGTGTTCCAACCCAGCCCGCACGACACCGGCAACGGCGTTGTCGCGTCGACCGGGGTGCGTTGCTCCCTCCGCGGATGCACGAGCACGAGCGCCCAGCTCTGCGCCTACAGGGACCGCCGCGGCCGGCAGTGTCATGCCGCGTTCTGCCAGTCACACAGCGTGTCCTTCTCGGGCATCAGCTACTGCCGGCGCCACGCCGGCACCGTGCAGGCGATCGGCGAGCTGGCCAAGGATCCGAACGGGTTTCCAGATCTCAACGACCGCGCGCCGTCGCTCGTCAACTGGATCGCCCGTGATCTCGATCAGAACATCCGGCGACTCCTGGGCCGTGCTGTCCGGAGCGGTGAGAGCGTCATCGTCGACGAATCCGTCCGTCTGGCTCACGACCCGGCTCGCAAGGCTCGCTGGGAACGGAGCTGGCGGATCGTCGAACACACCGGCCTGATCCTCAAGGTGACGGTGCACGTCACCGAGGACAACGACGCGCTGGTACACGTTCGTGTGGGCACCGAGATGGTCGCCGACGGCGTTCCTCCGTGGATCGCCCGCCGCCGTGAGGGGCAGGAGGTCGAGGCTGCGATCGACGTGTCGCAGAGACAGCTCTTCTACCGGTTCCTCGAGGAAAACATCTCCTCCGCGGTGCTGCGCTTCCGGGCTCGCGGCGATCGCGCGCCCTGGGGCCGCTGACCGCTCAAGCCGGCACGGCCTCGGTCTCCGCACCGAGAACGCCCAGCAACCTGCCGAGCAGCTGCTGACCCTCGGTGCCGGGTGCGGCATCGCTGCCGCCGGAGAGCTCGACCGCTATGGCGTCGAGCACTCGGAGCGCCCCCGGCGTGTCGAGGTCGTCGTCGAGACGGTCGAAGAACCGGAGTTCGTGGCGCTGTGCGGCCTCGTGACTGAGGGTGCCGCCTCCCTGCATCGCGTCGAGGTAGCGACGGTGGCGTGCCGCAGCCGCACCGACCTCGGCGTCGGAGTACGTCCAGGACTCGCGGTAGTGGTGGGATGCCAGGAGCAGGCGGACGGCGGCTGCCGGCACACGCGTGAGCAGGTCGCGCACGAAGACGAGGTTGCCGAGCGACTTGCTCATCTTCACGCCCTCGTGGTTGACCATCGCCACGTGCGTCCAGTGCCTGACGTACGGCGCGACTCCCGCGGCCTCGGCCTGGGCGATCTCCGACTCGTGGTGCGGAAAGATGAGATCGTCGCCGCCGCCGTGAATGTCGATGGGGTGGCCGAGCGCGCCGATCGACATCACCGTGCACTCGATATGCCAGCCGGGACGCCCCTCACCCCAGGGACTGGGCCAGCTCGGCTCGCCCGGGGCGGATGCCTGCCAGAGCACGAAGTCGAGCGGGTGCCGTTTGCGGGGGTCGTCGGGATCGGCGCCGCGCCCACGGCTGAGCTCGATCAGAGTCGCGTGGTCGAGCCGGCTCAGGCGTCCGTAGTCCGGGTACACGCCCGAGTCGAAGAAGACCCAGCCCTGGACCGCGTACGCGTAGCCACCGCCCACGAGCCCGGCGATCCAGTCGACCATCTCGTCGACGTGCTCGGTCGCGCGCGGCGCGGCATCGACCGGGAGGAGACCGATCTCCGCCATGTCGTGGTCGAACATGCGCACCTGCTCCTCGGCCAGCTCTCGGAAATCGACCCCGCGCTCGCGTGCGACGCGGAGGATGTCGTCATCGACATCGGTGACGTTGCGAACGCTTCGTACGCCGATTCCCGCGTCGCGCAGGCGGCGGTGGAGCACATCGAACACGTGATAGACGAACGCGTGACCGAGGTGCGCCGAGTCGTAGGGCGTGATGCCGCAGACGTAGATGCCGACACGTCCGCCCCGCGGCTCGAAGGGCACCACCTCCTGGCGGGCGGTGTCGAACAATTGCATGCGGCCCGATTCTACGGCGCGCTCGACGGCGTCCCTCGCGGCTGCTCGCGGACGAGCATGTCGCGCGCCGCCTCCAGCACAGAGACGCTGCTCCTGAAGCTGAGCCGGGCTTGGGCGTCTTCGAAGCCGAGCCATGCCGCGTCGGCGATCTCCGCGGGATCCGGATGCACCGGTGTCCCCTCGGGTGCCTCGATGATGAAGTGATGGACGCGCTTGAAGACCAGGGAGCCATGGTTCGGCCGGCGGTACACGTACTCGGAGGACGGCAGGGCCGACCTGAGCACGAGCAGTTCGCGCGCAATGCCCGTCTCCTCGGAGGTCTCGCGCAGCGCGGCCGCCTCCGGCGACTCGCCCGGTTCGACGATGCCCTTCGGGAAACCCCAGTGCCGGCCGTCGCTGACGAGGCACACCTCGTATCCGTCCGAGGTTCGCCGCACCACGACCCCCCCTGACGAGATCTCGTTGGGGCGCATGGGCCGGCGGGGCATGACGGCACCCTACTCCGGTTCGCTCCGAGCCCGATTGCTATGATCGGGTGCTTCGCGGCCCCGTGGTGTAGCCTGGTCTAACACGCCACCCTGTCAAGGTGGAGATCGTCGGTTCAAATCCGATCGGGGTCGCCACGCGAGGCTGGAACGAGAGAATCGGTCCTCATGGACTTCCATCCTCCGGAGGAGTTGCGCGGCACCATCGTGACGCTGCGTCGCTATCGACGTGACGACGGCGGCGCCCTCAAGGACGCGATCATCGCGAGCTTCGAGAGTCTTCGAGCCTGGATGCCGTGGGCCCAGTCGGCGCCGACCGACGACTCCGTGATGGCGTTTCTCGAGCCGTCGATCGAGCGCTTCGGTGGGGACGCGGCCGCCAACTACGCGATGACCCTGGGTGACTCGGGCCAATTCGTCGGCGGATGCGGGTTGATGCCGCGCGTCGGGCCGACCGCGCTGGAGATCGGCTACTGGGTGCATGCGGGATACCACCGCCGAGGGATCGCGACCGAGGCTGCGCGCATGCTCACCAATGCGGGACTCGCGATTCCCGGCGTTCTCAGCATCGAAATCCATTGCGATGCAGGCAATATCGCGAGCGCGAGCGTCGCCCGAACCCTCGGTTTCCAGCTCGATCGCGTGATGCCGGATACGGTCGAGACGGCCGACGCAACGGGTCGCCTGATGGTCTGGATCAGGAAACGGCCCGTCTGACGCCCGTCTCTCAGGTGATCGTGATACCGGCAAGGTCGGGTGGGTCCGGATACTTGGGATCCATCTCGGTGAGCGCCTCGATGAGCAGCCGGCTCACCGCCCAGTTGCGGAACCACTTGTGGTCCGACGGAATCACATACCACGGCGCGATCTTCGTCGACGTGCGTTCGATCGCCTCTGAGTAGGCGGCCTGATATTCCTTCCAGAGCGCGCGATCCTCGATGTCGCCACGCTGGAACTTCCAGCGTTTCTGCGGGTCCTCGAGGCGCTCTTCGAAGCGCCGGCGCTGCTCATCCTTGGAGATCAGCAGGCAGCATTTGATGATCGTCGTGCCACCTTGGGTGAGCAAGGATTCAAAGGCATTGATGTCGTCGTAGCGCTTCTTCCACACCTGTTTCGGGACGAGCTTGCGAACGCGCGCCACCAGCACGTCCTCGTAGTGGGACCGGTTGAAGATGCCGATCTCTCCCGCGCGCGGCATCACCCGGTGCACACGCCAGAGAAAGTCATGCGCGAGCTCCTCAGTGGTGGGCGGTTTGAAGGATGTGACCCGGGTGCCCTGCGGGTTGACGCCGCTGAAGACGTGCGCGATCGTGCCGTCCTTCCCCGATGCGTCAGTTCCCTGGAGGATGAGGAGCAGCGCGCGGCGGCTCTCCGCCCAGAGACGCGTCTGCCACTCGACGAGCGCCGGAACATCATCGACCAGGGCGGCCTCTGCGGCGCTGCGGCCGCCTCGCAGCGGTCTCGAGTCGGCTGGATCGATCGTCGCGATGTCGACCTTCGACCCGGGTTTGACGGACCACACTTCGCGCATCGCCGATGAACTCTAGTCCACGGCCGCCGCGACGCGATCACCAAGATGCGATCGCAGCCAGGCGGTCAGGTCGCCGAGCACATGGTCGCGCTCCGGCTCGTTGAAGATCTCGTGCCAGAGTCCGTCGTACATCTTCAGCGTCTTGTCAGGCGATCCGGCACGATCGTAGACGTGCGGTCCACATCCGGGATCGACGAGGCCGTCCGCAGTGCCCTGCATCACCAGCAGGGGCGTGCGCAGCGACGCCAGCCCGGCGTCGACACGGGCCATCGCATCGAGCATCTCCGCGCCGAGACGTGCGCGGATCGGCGTGCGAAACACGAGCGGGTCGTTGTTGTACGCGTCCACGACCGCCGGGTCGCGGCTGATGCGGTTGAGCGGCAGGCGAAGGACGCCGGTGTGCGGCGCAACGCGCGACAGGGCCCGGCCGGCGGCGAGCGTGAACCTCGACACCTCGCGCGGACACGCCGCGGGAGCGGAGAGCACCAGACCGTCGACCGCGCTTGCGGGCCGCACCGCGAGATCGAGAGCGATGAGACCACCCATGCTGTGACCGAGCAGCACCAGACGCGACGACGGCCAGCGGGCGCGCGCCTGTGCGATCACGGTCGTGAGGTCGTCGACGTAGTCCTCGAAGCGCACGACACTGGTCCGCCTGCCCTCGCTGAGCCCGTGCCCACGATGGTCGGCGGCGCGAACGGCGATATCCCCTGCGACCAGCCGCGCGGCCACGGCCGCGTAGCGGCCGCCGTGCTCGGCGAATCCGTGGGCGATCACCACGACGCCCGCCGGTGGGCCCGCGGGAAGCCACGTCCTCGTGTGGATCCGGAGCCCACGCACGCCGGTGAAGCCGTCCTCCTCAGCCCGAATCTCGGGCGCGTCGCCGGCCACCTTCACAGCGCGAGCCTAGCATTGCGCCACGGATCGCGACGCCAGACGCGCGTGTGTGGTCTGAGCGCTCGATCGCGCGGCGCGCTCCATGTCGCCGAGCCGGACGGCTCCCCGGTCAGCTCACCCGCACACGCGGATCGAGGACGGCGTAGAGGGCGTCGACGACGATATTCGCCGCCACGACGAAGAACGATGCGACCAGCACGATGCCGATGACCACGGGAAGGTTCTGCACCTCGATCGCCTGGACGACGGCGAGCCCCAGCCCCGGCAGGCCGAAGATCGACTCGGTGATGATCGCTCCGCCGAGCACCGTCGCCAGATCGATGCCGAACTGCGTGACGATGGGCGTCAATGAGCTGCGCAGTGCGTGTCTGAAGACGACGCGCCGTTCGCTGAGGCCCTTGGCACGGGCCGTCCTGATGTAGTCCTCACCGAGCGTCTCGAGGAGCGAACTTCGCGTCAGCCTCGAGTAGGTGGCGGCGGTGATCAGGGCGAGCGTGATCCAGGGCAGGATCAGGTCGTGCGCCCACTCCAGCGGGTTGGTCGTGAACGACGTATAGCTCCCGGGTTTGGGGAATATCGCGATGCCGTGAATCGTCAGCAGGTAATAGAAGACGTAGAGGAGCAGCAGGCCGAGGATGAAGGTCGGCATCGACACCCCGGTGAGCACGAACGCCGTGGCGCCGCGATCCCACAGGCTGCGTGGCCGCCGCGCCGCGAGGACGCCGACGCTGATGCCGAGGACCATCCAGATGACCGCCGATCCCACGGCCAGCGAGATGTCGATCGGTACCGCCTGGGCGATGATCGTCGTCACCGGCAGGCGGTTGTTGTTGGAGATCCCCAGGTTGAACTGTCCGGGAATGGGAACCAGGCGCTTCAGGTAGTTCCAGTACTGCACGATGACCGGCAGATTGAACCCGTATTCCTTGTTGATGTTGGCGAGGAGCGCGGGCGTCACCGCCCGTCCGGCAAGCTCTCGCGCCGGGTCGACGCCTGGCCGCGCGTAATAGAGGATGAAGACCAGCGTGATGATCACCCAGAGCGTGATCAGGCCGAGAATGATTCGGCGGATCAGGAAGCGGATCATGCCGGCTTCTGCTTTCTGCGGCCCGCGAAGATGCGCTCCGTTCGGGGGTCGAGCGCGTCACGCACCGCGTCACCGAGAAGGTTGAACGCGAGCGTTGTCAGCAGCAGGAAGATCATCGGGAAGATGTAGAACCACCACGCTTGAAAGCCCACACCCTGCGCGTCCGAGAGCATGTTTCCCCATGAGGGCGTCGGCAGTGCGATGCCGAGACCGAGGAAGGAGAGCGTAGCCTCGAAGATGATCGCGGTGGGGATGAGCAGGGTGGCGAGCACGATGACCGGCGCCACCAGGTTGGGAAGGATGTCCACGAACATGATCCGCAGGTTGCCCGCACCCAGTGAATGCGCGGCCTCCACGTATTCCTTCTCGCGCTGCGACAGCGCCTGCCCGCGCACGATCCTGCCGATGGCGGCGAACGAGAAGAAGGCGATGACCAGGATGGTCAGCGGCAGGCTCGAGCCGAAGACGGAGACAAGGACGATGGCGAAGAGCACGTAGGGAAACGAGAGCACCACGTCCATGATCCGGGCGAGGATGCTGTCGAGCCACCCGCCGTAGTACCCCGCGAACAGACCGACGACCACCCCGACGACCGTGGCGATGGCGGTGGCGAGCACGCCGACGAGCAGGGAGACCCGCGCGCCGTAGGCGATGCGCACCAGGATGTCGCGGCCGAGGTTGTCGGTGCCGAGCAGGTAGCCGGCGCTGCCCGGGGGCAGGGGCTGGCCGTTGGCGTCGGTGCCGTTGTCGACGTTGGTGTCCGTCGGGCCGTGTCCGGTGATCCCCGCGATCAGCGGCGCAGCGATCGCGAGGGCGACGATGAGCAGGATCACCACCACCGAGATGATCGCCACCTTGTCGGTGCGGAGGCGCGCCACCACCAGCTGCAGCGGCGTTCGCCCCTCGATACCCTTGACCGCCGGCTCCTCAGTCGGGACCCCGCCCGCTGTGGCCTCGACCGTGGACAGGCTCATGTCGGCGCCTCCGCTAGAAAACCTTCGACGGCATGCAGGATCGTCGCCTTCCCGGTGGCGAGTTTCTCACCCTCGGCGACGGGGAAGTGACAGGCGGTGAGGTGGCTTGTCGGGTCCCCCGCGCCACTCCTGAGCAGCGGCTCCTCCGTGGAGCAGATCGGTTGCGCCTTCGGGCACCGCGTGTGGAAGCGGCATCCGGACGGTGGGCTGATCGGCGACGGGACGTCACCCGAGAGGATGATCCGGTCGCGAGCCCGCGCCTTGTCCGGGTCGGCAACGACCGACGCGGACAGCAGCGCGTTGGTGTACGGATGATGCGGTGTCGAGTACAGGTCTTTGACCTCGGCCACCTCGACGATCTTGCCGAGATACATGACGGCGACGCGATCACTGACGTGCTGCACAACGGCGAGGTCGTGGGCGATGAAGACATAGGTGAGGCCGAATTCGCCCTGCAGGTCCTCGAGCAGGTTGATGATCTGCGCCTGGATGGAGACGTCGAGCGCCGACACGGGCTCGTCGCACACGATGAGCTTCGGGTGCAGGGCAAGGGCGCGGGCGACCCCGATGCGCTGGCGCTGGCCCCCCGAGAACTCGGCGGGAAAGCGGTTGTAGTGCTCCGGATTGAGCCCGACAACCTCCATGAGGCCCTGGACGAGCTTCCTGCGCTCCACCCCGCTTGCGATGTTGTGAATCGCGAGGGGGTCGCCGATGATGGATCCCACGCGGCGCCGCGAGTTGAGCGAGCCATAGGGATCCTGAAAGATCATCTGCATCCCTCGACGGTAGGGACGCATGTGCGACCTTGACAGCGTGCTCAGGTCGGCGCCGTCGAAGGTGAGGCGACCGGACGTCAGCGGGAAGAGCCGCATGATGCAACGGGCCAGGGTCGACTTCCCGCACCCGGTCTCGCCGACGAGCCCGAGCGTTTCCCCGCGGCGCACCTGGAGGCTGACCCCGTCGACGGCCTTGACGCTGCCGACCTGGTGCTTGAAGAAGATGCCTTCCTTGATGGGGAAGTGTTTGACGATGCCTTCAGCTCGAAGCAGGACGTCCCCGTCTTCGGCCGGCTCAGGCATAGACGGCGGCTCCTTCGGCGGCGACGACCCCCGGGAGCTTCGCCGACCGGGCGCCGCGGTGCGTGCTCGCATATCGCTGGCGTGCCGTGTCCATCGCGATGCCCACACCGGTCATTTCAGGGGGCAGCCAGCATGCGGATGTGTGGTTCGGCCCGGCGGCGATCGGCACCAGATCCGGCTGGTCGTCGATGCACATCTCCATGGCGAACGGGCAGCGCGGATGGAAGCCGCAACCGCTCGGCACGCTGATGAGGCTTGGCGGCGAGCCGACGATGGGTGTGAGCCGGCTTCCAATGACCCCGGTTGCCGAGGGAACCGACCCGAGCAGGCCGCGTGTGTAGGGGTGGTGCGGCGAGAAGAACGCCGTCCGCGCGTCGGCGCGCTCGGCCGCCCGTCCGGCGTACATCACCAGCACCTCGTCGGCAACGGACGCGATCACACCGAGATCGTGGGTGATGATGATCATTGCCATCCCCACCTCGCGCTGCATCTGGATCAGGAGTTCCATGAGCTGCGCCTGAACGGTCGCGTCGAGCGCGGTGGTCGGCTCGTCGGCGATGAGCAGCTTCGGCTTCAGGGCGAGCGCCATCGCGATCATCACGCGCTGGCGCATGCCTCCGGACATCTCGTGGGGATACGCTTCAACCCGGCGCTCGGGCTGCGGGATATTGACCAGCCGGAGCAGCTCCACGGCCTGGCTCATGGCCTCCTGCTTGCTCGCCGAGGTGTGCGCGCGGATCGCCTCGGCGATCTGCCAGCCGACCCGAAAGTGGGGGTGGAGGCTCGAAAGGGGGTCCTGGAAGATCATCGCGATCTCGGCGCCGCGGATCCGGCGCAGGTCCTGCGAGCTCATCGTGAGCAGTTCCTTGCCGTTGAACACTGCGGAGCCGGTGATGTCGGCGCCGGGGTTGAGGCCGAGCATCGTCAGCGCGCTCACGCTCTTGCCGGAGCCCGACTCGCCGACGACCCCGAGGGTCTTCCCGGTGTCCACCGAGAACGAGAGTCCTCTGACCGCCTGGACCGTCCCATCCGAGGTGGGAAACGAGACGGTCAGGTTTTCAACGGTGAGCAGTGTCATCTGCGGCTCGGATGGTACTGAATGAAGATGCCCGCCGCATATGCGGCGGGCATCTCCTTGCCTGCTTCTACTGCTGGGGGAAGGCTACGAGACCCAGATCTGCGTGTAGTCGTAGCCCTCGCTGAACGGAAGGTAGATCGCGTTGTGCACCCGCGACGACCGGAAGATCGGCGTCAGCTGCGTCTGGAACGGGATGAACGGGGCGTCCTTCATGATCTGCACGTCGGCCTGGTGCCACAGGGCAGCAGCCGCCGAAACGGTGGTCGCGGCTTCCGCCTGGTTGACGAGCGCGTCGACCGCGGGATTGTCGTAGCCGCCCCAGTCGGTGCCGGGGAAGCTCAGCTGTCCGTCGAAGAGGTCCGGGAGGGTGGCACGACCGTTGGTGGGGCCGAACCAGTCCGGGACCCAGCCCGGCTCGGTGATGTCCCAGTTCCCGCTCTTGAGGCCGTTGGGCGAGGTGACGCCGATACCTGAAGAGCCGTAGTAGCCGGTTGCGATCGGCGTACCGACCACGGTGACGCCGCACTTCGCGAAGTCGGCCTGGACCTCCTGGAACACGGCCGGGTGGTTGCCGCTGTTGCGGTAGTAGTCCTTGAGGGTGATGCCGGTCGCGTAGCCGGCGGCCTTCAAGAGCGACTTGCACTTGCCCGGGTTACCCTGGTTGTTCGTCGACGGGTAGAGGTTGATCGGCTGGTAGCCCTCAGCGCCTGGTCCGATCACCTGGTTGAGCGGCTCGTTGAGGCTGGCACCGCCGTAGATCTTGCCGATGGCCACCTTGTCGATGGCGTACTCCAGTGCCTGGCGAACCTGCACATTGCCGAGCGCTCCGCCGTTGTTCGGGCTCTGGACGTTGAAGACCAGGTACGGGTTGGTCACACCCGGGGCCGGGAAGGTGCCGAGCTGCGGGTTCCACGTCGGGCTCTCGAGTCCGTTGATGCTGGCCGTCGGGACCGCGGTGTTCCACGCGAGGTCCGCCGTGCCCGCCTGCATGTCCTGCTGCACCTCGGTGGACGCCGCAGAGCCGGCGAGGTCCAGCTTGACGTCGATCTCGCTCAGATACTGATGACGGATCGGGTCGGTGCTCTGGCTCCACGCCGCGTTCCGGGTGAGGATGATCTCGTGCCCGACGTTGTACGTGGTGATCGCGTACGGGCCGTCGGAGTAGAGGACGTTCCCAGGGGTCAGCGGTGTGTACTTGAGGTACTCCACCGGTGCCGCCGATGCGAACGGGAGCGCCAGGATGCTGGTGAAGTCCGTCGCCGGCTGGGTCAGCGTGAACACGATGGTCGAGCTGTCCGGGGTCTTGATGCCCGAGACGCTGGTCATGCCGGCATTGATCGTCGCCGCGCGAGCGGCCGGGCTCTCCGACGGGTTCTGGCCTTCGAACGCGGTGCAGAAGTCCTTGAAGCCGGCGATCGTCGAGATGTAGTAGCCGGGGTTGCCGTTCGGAGCCAGCGTCGGATCGCAGTTGCGGAGGATGCCGCGCGCGAAGTCCTGCGAGGTCACGGGCCGCGGTGGCGACGTGTTCCACATCAGCCCGGAGCGCAGCGTGAAGGTGTAGGTGAGGCCGTCGGAGCTCACCGTGGGCATCGTCGCAGCGGCGTCAGGCACGAGGGACACCGCCTTGTTGAAATCGCTGGAGGCCGGGTACGACACCAGCTGACGCGTGTAGGCGCGCTCGAGCCCGAACCCGATGGTCTCGTACTCACCCTGAGGGTCGGCGGCGGCCGAGAGGTCGGTGCTTCCCTCGATCTTCAGCGTGCCGCCCATGACCGGCGTGCCGGACCCGTTCACGTTGCCGGCCAGCCATGAAACCGTCGACGTGTTGAAGTTCGTCGGATTGAAGAGGCTGTTGCCCTGCCCCGAGCCGGACGCCGTGGGCGAGGGGCTGCTGCTCCCGCAGGCGACGACCGCCATGGCGGCGACGCCGACGACGCCGATCCGTTTGCTGATACCGCGAGGCGATCTTCCCACGCCTCGAGCCACTGCGCTTCCCAGAGTCATCAAAACCTCCTTGTGGCCCCTGCTCCTCGGGCGTCCATGACGCGCCAGAGGCCCGGACGGGGGCTGGCACACGTCCGCATCATATTCGCCCCGCACGACGATGTGCCTCCCCCTCAGGGGTGATCTTTCCCTCAGGACCAGTGCCAGTTCTCCGGGTAAATCTCCAGCAGCGGGTCGAGGGGGCCCGTGCCCTTCAGGGCCTTGTTGATCTCAGCGAGGGCGTAGTCCGGAACGGGAACCCACAGGACCGGGAGCATCCTGGCGAGATAGCTCTCGTAGACGTCCATGGCTTGCAGGGTGCCGCTGGACTCGGTGGCGGCGATATACGCCTCTGCCTGCGGGTCGCAGTAGCCGCCCACGTTGGAGCCCGCATACACCGGGCTTGCCCCTGCGCCGGTGCAGGCCCAGAGCTGATCGCCCGACGGGTAGTAGTCGGGCGAGTAGATCCAGGGGGTGTCCCAGTACGCGAGGTCCCACGTGCATGCCGTACCCGGTGTGCAGGGCACCGCCGCGCCGAGGACCGCGTCGTACGAGGCTTGGGACAGCTTGAGCTGGATCCCGGCCCGTGCGAAGTCGGACGCCAGCCGGTTCATCTCCGCCGCCACCCTCGGAGATCCGCTGACGTACTGCAGGCTGATGGACGCCGGTTCACCCTGCTTGACACCCGCGCCGCAGTCGCCGCTGCCGGTGCCGGGCCTCGCGCAGCTGCTGACGCCGCCCGGCATGACCGTCCAGCCGTTGGCCTGGAGCAGCGCCTCAGCGGCCGTGGGGCTGTACGCGTACGGGTTGCCCAGCTCGTAGGCGTTGACGAACTCAGAGGCGGGTGTGATCGGCACCGGCCCGTACGTTGGGGTCGCATACCCGAGAAAGGCACTGTCGATGAGACCGCGCTGATCGACGAGATCCTGCATCGCTTGCCGGAAATAGAGCTGGCCGAAGATCGGTCCGCTGGCGGGGTTGGTGAAGTTCACGCCGACGTAATTGATCGACCAGGTGGTCCACGGGGAGAGGCTGTAGACGCCGCTCAACGAGGCCTTCAGCGAGGCCTCGTCGGCGGGAAGGTAGCCGAAGTCGACGGCGGTCCTCGCCACCGAGCTCGCCGAGCGGAGCCGGTTGAACTCTTCGTTCTCCTGGCTGAAGGGGACTTCGTCGAATTCCTTCAAGGTCGGTTTGACGGGCCCCCCGTATCCGGGGTTCGGCACCATCTTCACGTTGCCCGCCCTGTCGATCGACTTCAGCCTCCAGGGCCCGGACACCACCTGCCAGAGCGCATTGGTGTCATACGTGCCGACGCTCCGCGACTGCGAATCGAGGAACGAGTAGACGGCCTTGGCGCCGGCAGGAGTCTGGTCGTAGTTGCCCACCGGTCCGGTCGCCGACTCCCTGTCCCAGATGTGCTGGGGAAGCGGGGTGATCTGGCTGAGCTCGTTGTATGTGAAGAAGTAGGAGCCGTACGCCTGATTGAGATTGAAGGTGATCTGCAGCGGATTCGCGGCGCTGATCGTCGACGTCAGGACGTTGTCCGGATACTCACCCGGCACGTACGCCGGCCAGTACGCCTTGTTCGCCGCGACGAGGTTCTGCCAGAACTGGACGTCGCGGGCGGTGATGGGAACGCCGTCGGACCACTTCCAGCCCTTCAGGGTGACCGTGACCGACTTGCCGTCATTCGAGTAGACGGGCTGATCGGCGAGGCTCAGGCTGCTGTTCAGCTGCACGCGCCCACCGGTGCCAAACGAGTAGAGCGGCCGGTACAGCAGATACTGGAACTGCAGCACGTTGGCGGCGCTGTAGAACTGACCCGGCGCAAGCGGAAAGATGTAATCGGGGATGGCCCCCGGTTGCTCGGCGAACGCCGCCGAGGTCTTGGTGACGTGGGTGACGGCAGTCGAGCTGTTGCCGCAGGCGGCGAGAGCCACCCCTCCCACGATGAACAGCGCGGCCGAGGTCGGGATCCGCCGGCGTGAACGTCTGGGCATGGTCAGGCCGCGCGTGCATCGGGCCAGCGTCCTTCCGATCGAGCCAGTGCCAGATCGTAGACCGGCGAGATTCGGAGCCGGCGTGGCAGCGCGGTGGTCGCCAGGCGCAGCGAGCGGGTGAGCGCCGCGAACGCGGCGGCGTGGGCGGGGGTCCAGATGATGCCGTAGCCGCGACGCAGCTCGGACGGCAGCAGCCCGGAGGCGATGAATGCCAGCGTCTCCATGCCCAGGCGCATCAGGCGCGATCGGACCGGCGGATGGAGGACGGTTTCGGCCACCTCCCGTGACCCGGCGCCGGGGAGCGCCTGGCCACGCCGCACCTCCTGCTCGACATACCGCTGAAGCGACGCGTTATCCGGCCAGCACTGGGTCCGGGACAGCCCCATGAGGCGTGCCACTGCATCCCATTCGCGGACGAACGCGTCGCGCTGCGCCGCGCTCAGGCCGCCGACGAGCGCGTCGTGGGCGACCAGCATCGTATCGACGAACGACGCGTGCACCCAGCGGAGCAGCGCCGGGTCGCTCGCGGAATAGGGTGTGCCGGCACCGACCCTCGACGTTGCGTTGACCTCCGGCAGGTTCCCCGAGACTGGTCGGTGGAGCGCGCTCACGCGCCCGGAGACGCGCTCCGCCTCCCGGGTCGTCCCGAAGCAGACGATCGTGACCCAGCGCACGGTCCGCTCCAGCCGTCCGTACGGATCCGATTTGTACGTGCTGTGCTCGATCGCGCCCTGAGCCACGAGCGGATTCGCCGCCTGCATGAGCAGCGCCCGGCCGGCGGCGAGGAGCAGCCGCGGCTCGCGCATGACCACCCAGGTCACGGAGCCGGGTCCGAAGAGCCCCGGCTCCGGCGCCGGATCGCGCAGCGGAAGCGGCCGCGGCGAAGCCTGAGGCTGACGCCGGAGCAGGCGGAGGGCCGATCGCGGGTCGGGGATTCCGATCACCGGCTCAGCGCTCCGCCGTCCTGCCGGCTGGAGATGTTCGGCGCAGCTCGGCGGTCAGGTGGGGCCGCGGCTCACCGCCATCGGTCGCCATGCGCAATCGGTAGCGCAGCACATCGCCGTCGATCTCGAACTCTCGCTGCAACCCGGTTACGGTCTTGGCGGTCGGCGTGCATTCCACCGCCGCGGTTCGCAGGGTGAGGCGGTTGCCGTTCCAGCGCCCCGTCTCGATCTCGACCACCCCGATCGGGTGGGCCATCGCCACCTCGACGGCGCCCTCCCCGATCGCTCGCCAGTAGCCCGCCTCGGCGTGCAAAGGGCGTCCGTCATCCCGCGCGCTGGTCCGCTGCGAGTAGGAGACGAACGGCTTGCCGTTGTGGCCGAAGCTGACCCACTCGCGGTACTGAAAGGGCTCGCCCGCCAGCCATTGCCCCTCGCCCTCGCCGTACCAGTCGCCGAGCAGCTCGGCAAGCCGCCCCAGTGCCGGGTGCGTGGGCTGATCGAGAGGCATGTGACGAGTGTCGCATGGGTTGGGGGGGGCTCCGGCGTCCGCTTTGGCTACCATCCTTGGCGTGTCAGAGATCGACGGAATCGAACGCGTCCTGGTGGTCGTCGCCCATCCCGATGACTGCGACTTCGGCAATGCGGGCACCACCGCACGATGGACCGACGCCGGCGTGACGGTCTCCTACTGCATCGTCACCGACGGTGATGCGGGCGGTTCGGATCGGAGCATCACGCGCGAGCAGATGGCCGGCATCCGGCGAATCGAACAGACCGCGGCCGCAGCCGAGGTCGGCGTCACCGACCTGACATTCCTCGGATACCCGGATGGACGGCTCACTCCGAGCATCGAGCTGCGCCGCGACATCTCGCGAGTGATCCGCGTGAAACAGCCGCAGCGCGTGGTGACACAGTCGCCTGTGCGCAGCTTCACGCGCATCTTCGCCAGCCACCCCGATCACCTCGCCGCCGGCGAGGCGACCCTGTGCGCGGTGTACCCCGACGCGCGCAACCCGTTTGCGCACCGCGAGCTCCTCGAGGTCGAGGGGCTCGAGCCCTATTCAGTGGCGGAGGTCTGGATGAGCGCCGCGCAGGGAACGGGCCAGGATGTCCGAGTCGTCGACGTGACCGACACCGCGGATCGCAAGCTCGCGGCACTGCGCTGTCACCGCAGCCAGTACAGCGACTGGGACGCGCTGGAGCAACGGGTGCGCGGCTGGCTCGAGGCCACCGCGAAGATGCACGACCTCGAGCCCGGACGCCTGGCCGAGCAGTTCGTCGTCGTTCCCACCGCATGAGCCTGGACGCCGGCGAGCACGTCGTCACTCCGGCCGTCTGGCCGTCCCCGATCACAGCGCAGCGAGCCGCGGCGGGCCGAGCGCGCCTCCTCGACGTCCAGCTCAATGACGGCGACGCGTACTGGGTCGAAGGACGCCCCCTCGAGCACGGCCGCTGCGTCATCGTGCGGGAGCACGACGGGGTCGTCGCCGATCTGATCGACGCGCCGTACTCGGCGCGCACCTGGGTGCATGAGTACGGCGGTGCGGCCATGCGCGCACACGGCGCGACGGTGTATTTCTCCAACGCCGGCGACGGCCGGATTCACACGCTCATCCCCGGCGGCACGCCGCAGCCGCTGACGCCCGTCGACGCCGGCCTCCGCTACGCGGACTTCGAAATCGACGCCACGCGAAACCGGCTCATCTGTGTCGTCGAGGACCATCGCGGCGGATCGGTCGTCAACGACATTCGCGCGGTCCCGCTTGGAGGCGGGGCGCCGGTCGCGCTGGTGTCGGGCAACGACTTCTACTCGAACCCACGCGTGAGCCCTGACGGCGGCAGTCTGCTCTGGCTCACCTGGAACCAGCCGAACATGCCCTGGGATGGTTGCGAGCTGTGGGTCGCCGGGCTCGACTCATCGGGAATGCCGCGCGACGCCCGCCTTGTCGCGGGCGGCCCGAACGAGTCGATCTTTCAGCCGTCGTGGTCTCCCGAGTCGGTTGTGCATTGCACCTCAGACAGGACGGGGTGGTGGAACCTCTATCGATGGGATGGCGCGAAGCTCGACGCGCTCGCACCGATGCAGGCGGAATGCGGTGCGCCGCAGTGGATGTTCGGCCTGTCCACGTACGCCTTCTGCGGCGACGGGCGCGTCGTCCTGTGGGCCTGTCGCGACGGTGGCTGGGAGTTCTTCGTACTGGGTGCGTCGGGTGAGCTGACCCGCGTCGAGGTTCCCGACACGGCGTTCGCCCTGCACGTCAGCGCACGGGGCGACGACGTCCTCTTCCACGCCGGAGGACCCGACACGCCGTACGGCGTCGTGCGCTGCAACCTCGCCACCGGCGCTCGCCGGATCCTCGGGTCCGAGACCGCCGGCATGGCGATCGACGAATCGATCCTCTCCACACCACGACACATGACCTTTCCCGGGTACGGCGGTGCGACGGCGCACGCCTGGTACTACGCGCCCCGGAACGATGGCGTCGACCCGGAGCCCGGTCGCAGGCCCCCGCTGTTACTGCGAGCGCACGGCGGACCGACGTCTGCGGCCGGCTTCGCGCTCGATCCCTCGGTGCAGTTCTGGACCAGCCGCGGCTTCGCCTACCTCGACGTCGATTACGGGGGGAGCAGCGGCTACGGTCGCACCTACCGCGATCGCCTCAACCAGCAGTGGGGCGTGGTCGATGTCGGTGATTGCCTCGCAGGCGCGCGACATCTCGTCGATGCCGGTGATGTCGATCCCGGCCGTCTGTTCATGCACGGCGGGAGTGCCGGTGGATACGCGGTGCTGTGCGCGATGACGTTCCACCATCTCTTTCAGGCGGGCGCGAGCCTCTTCGGCATCGCCGACCTGGAAGAGCTGTTCTCGATGGAGGGACACAAGTTCGAAGCGCGCTACGACGCCCCGCTGCCGAAGGGGAGTGGGATGTACGAGCGCTCCCCGGTGCATTTCATCGATCGGGTGCGCGGGGCGGTGTTGCTCCTGCAGGGTCTCGACGACCCCGTGGTCCCGGCGAATCAGGCGGAGATGATGTTCGCAGCCCTCAAGAGCGCGGGGGTTCCGTGCGCGTACATCGGATTCCCCGGCGAGCAGCACGGGTTCCGCGATGCGGCGAACATCGCGCGGACGCTCGAGGCCGAGCTGTATTTCTTCGCCACGGTCACCGGCATGACTCTTGCGGAGCGCATCGAGCCGGTCGACATCCTCAACCTCTGACGCGACGAGGCCGAAGCTGCCAGACGGACAGTGGGACCACGATCACCATCGTGCCCGCGATGAGCAGCGCGGGGAAGAGCAGATCCGACGGGTTCGGCGTCACGGGAATCGCACCGGTGGTACCGAGGCCGGCGACGGGTGCTCCGAATGATGTGAGCCGGATCACGTTGTCGGTTCCAACCCCGAGGTCGTAGGTGACACGCGCTCCGGGTGCGTTCAACGTGAGGTAGGTCACGTACCCCTGCGCCGGCACCCACGACATGTTTCTGTCGATCGAGAGATCGTGGTGCAGGCTCGCGTTCATCGGCTCAGCGCCCGCCAGCGTGAAACCCGGTGCGCTGTCCAGGGTGGTGCCGTCGGTGAGCCTCGATGTCACGAGCACCCCGTCGGCGGTGCGCAGTGGCTGGTCGGTGAGCAGGAACAGGTCCGCGTTGACTGGGGCTCCGGCCGTGGCGAGAATCTCGAGCGGGACCCAGAGGTGGGGCGTGCGCATGGTGATCAGCAGCGGGACGCCGTCGCCCGCCTGTTGATGGCGCTGAAGCGCCAGCGACGTGTTGTATTTCGCGGCCATGAACACAGGGCTCGACGACGCGTAGCGGAGCAGGTGGTCCTCGATCTCGGGCGACACGAGGAAGCCGTTGTGCGTGCACCAGTCGATGACGGCCTGCCCACTCCCCTTGAGGACGGTGACATCGAGAGCTTCGATCTGCACCTGCTCGATCACCGTCGCCGGGGCACCGGCCGATGCCGCGTCGGCCAGCTCAAGCCCGGGAAAGACGGGCGCGAATTCACGCTCGAGCCGCTGCAGTGTCCAGGCGCCCGCTTCCTTGATCGACGTCGGGACGGCGGGGAGCGGGACGATCCATCCCACATCGGTCACGGCGCCGGTGTAGGCGAAGCTCGTGACATATCGCTCGATGCCTCCCGACCAGGCGATGAACGTCGTCGCCTTGGCAAGACGGACGTCGCCGTCGGGGGCGACCAGGCCGCCGCACGCGAACACCTGCCCCGCCTGCGCGACGACCGCGGCGGCAGCACCCAGGCCGGCGAACAGGAACTTGCGCATCTCGGGTCCTCCAATCGGATTCACGTGGTTGTGGAGACGGAGACGCGGGCGACCGTCCCCGGGTTCCCGCCACCGGCTCCCCGGGGGGTTGCCAGAAGATTAGTTAGGCTATATAATCAATTGAGCTCATGCCAGCACCCGCCATCAAGCCCATCGACATCGCCAACCGGCTCAGGCCCGTGCTGCTCCACCTGAACCGGCATCTGCGCCGCGAGGTGCACACATCCGGTGTCTCGCCCGGACAGCTCTCGCTGCTGGGTCTCATCGAGGGGAATCGCGGGATCGGGCTCGCCGAGCTCGCGGCCCGCGAAGGGACGTCGATGCCGTCGATCTGCAGCCACATCGACCGCCTCGAGGCGTCCGGGCTGGTCACGCGCTCGCAGGCGGAACGCGACCGGCGACGCGTGGACCTCGAGGTGACTCCGGAAGGCGAGCGCGTGCTCAAGGTGATCCGATCCAAGCGCACCGCCTGGCTGTCGGCCCGGCTCACCAGGCTCGCGGACACCGACCTCGCGGCAGTCGCCGCCGCCATCGCGCCGCTCGAGGCGCTGCTGGAACAGGCCGAATGAGCCTCGGAATCGGCAACGCCACCGCGCGCACCTTCATGAGCTTGCGCCGCCACTACAACTACCGGCTCTACTTCTTCGGGCAGGTCGTGTCCATCAGCGGCACCTGGATGCAGAGCGTCGCCCAGGCCTGGTTCGTCGTGCAGAACACGCACTCGCCGCTCGCGGTCGGCATCCTCGCGGTCTGCCAGTTCGGTCCCTACGGGTTGTTCGGGTTGTTCGGCGGCGCGGTCGCGGACCGCCTCGATCAGCGCAAGGTGCTGCTCGGCACACAGGCGGCGTTCATGGTCACCGCCGCACTGCTCGCCGGCCTCACGCTCACCGGGCACGCGACCGTATGGGAGGTGTACGTGATCGCCGGCGTGACCGGGATGATCACGGTGCTCGACACCCCCGTGCGGCAGGCGTTCACCATCCAGATGGTCGGACGCGACGAGCTCCCCAATGCCGTGGCGCTGAACTCCAGCCTGTTCAATGCCTCACGCATCGTCGGGCCGGCAATCGCAGGCGGCCTCATCGCCGTCGCCGGCGTCGGAATCTGCTTCCTGATCAACGCGCTGAGCTACCTTGCGGTGCTCGCAGCCCTCTGGCTGATGCGTGTGCACGATCTCTTCCCGGTGAGCAGGGATCAGCGCCACGAGAACCTCCTGCGAGGGTCGCTCGAGGGGCTGAAGTTCGCGTGGCGCAAGCCGGTGATCCGCTCGGTGCTGGTGATGATGCTGGTGATCGCGACGGTCAGCATCAACTTCAACGTCCTCCTCCCCGTCCTCGCCTCGCGAACGCTCAACAGCGGACCCGGGATCTTCGGCATCCTCTCCGCGCTCTTCGGCTTCGGGGCGCTCGTCGGCGCGCTGTTCTCCGCGTCGCTCGGGCGCGCGAGCCGGCGCACGATGATCATCGGAGCGGCGATGTTCTCCGTCTCGGAGATCGCGCTCGCACCGCTCAGCGTCGCCTGGGCGGCGGGTCTCGCCCTGGTGGTGACCGGCATCGCATTCACGCTCTACTCGTCGCAGGCCAACGCGACGCTGCAGCTCGCGGTCACCGATCAGATGCGCGGGCGGGTGCTCGGGATCTACGGGTACGTCTTCTTCGGCACCGCTCCGCTGGGTGGTCTTCTCGCCGGGTGGCTCGCCGAGGTCGGTGGCACGAAGCTCGCGTTTCTCGTCGCCGGGCTGATCGCCGCCGCCGCCACCATCTACGGGTGGGCCGACACCGGACGCGCCGCCCGGGCGTCGACGCCGCCGATCGCTCAGGTGGCGTAGGCAAACCCGCTTCGCTCATTCTTCCCCGCAGCGGGACGGTCGATTGAGGAGGTAACCGACGTGGAGCAGCGCAAGCTCGGGACCCAGGGGTTGGAGGTCTCCGCGCTGGGTCTCGGCTGCATGGGCATGTCCGACTTCTACGGCACGGCCGAGGACCGCGACGAGCGCGAGGCGATCGCGACCATCGATCGTGCGGCCGAGCTCGGCGTGACCATGCTCGACACCGCCGACATGTACGGTCCATTCACCAACGAGGAGCTGATCGGGAGAGCCCTCACCGGCCGTCGCGATCAGTACGTCGTCGCGACCAAGTTCGGGTTCGAACGACAGCCGGACGGATCGCAGATCATCAACGGGCGCCCGGCGCACGTGCACCGGGCGTGCGACGCGTCGCTGCAGCGACTCGACATCGACGTCATCGACCTCTACTACCAGCACCGGCTCGATCGCTCGGTCCCCATCGAGGAGACGGTCGGCGCGATGGCCGAGCTGGTCCAGGCGGGGAAGGTGCGTTTCCTGGGGTTGAGCGAGGCGGGACCGGCCACGATTCGCCGTGCCCATGCGGTCCATCCGATCTCGGCCGTGCAGTCGGAGTATTCGCTCTTCTCGCGGGACGTCGAGGAGTCGGTGCTGCCGGCGCTGCGCGAGCTCGGCATCGGCCTGGTCGCCTATAGCCCGCTGGGCCGCGGCATCCTCACCGGCGCCCTGACCACCGGCACGCTCGCGTCGTCCGACATCCGCCGCGCCCGGTTTCCACGCTTCGCCGAGGGCAACCTCGACGCCAACGTGGCAATCGCCTCGCGGATCGGTGATATCGCGGCGGAGCGAGGCGTGACCGCCGCGCAGCTGGCGCTGGCCTGGCTGCTCCACCAGGGGCCCGACATCGTTCCGATCCCGGGAACCAAACGCCGCGCCCGGATCGAGGAGAACGCCGCGGCGGCTGCCATCGTCATCGACCCCGCCGACGTCGCGCGGCTCGAGGCGGTGGTCACCTCGGAGAGCGTGCGCGGAGACCGTCACTGGGACATGTCGGCGATCGACCGCTGACCACGCGCTATGGTCATCGGGCCATGAGCAGCAGCGACCCGCGCTTCGCGTGGACGCCGACGGACGAGCAGGCGGGCGGATCGCGGCTCCGGCACTTCATCGACACCGTCGGCGCGGGCGATCTCGACGGCGTCGCGCGGCTCGCCCGTGATGACCCGCGGCGGTTCTGGGCGGCGGTGGTCGACGACATCGGCGTGGAGTGGACCCGCCGCTTCGATACCGCTATGGACACGTCTCCCGGATTGCCCTGGACGCGGTTCTGGTCCGGCGGGACGCTCAACCTCGCGCACAACGCCGTGACGCGCTGGGCGCAACGCGTGCCCGAGCGGAAGGCCGTCGTGTGGGAGGGCGACGACGGCAGCACGCGCGAATGGACGTACGCCGACCTCGGGCGTCACACAGCCTATGCGGCGGCGGTGCTCTCCAACCTCGGCGTCAGCGCGGGTGACAGCGTCGGCCTGTGCCTGCCGATGATCCCCGAGACCGTCTCACTCTTCCTCGCGTGCGCCTGGCTCGGAGCCGTCGTGGTCCCGCTCTTCAGCGGATACGGCGCGGGCGCGATCGTGTCGAGGCTGCGCGACTGTGACGCCAAAGTTCTGGTCGTTGTAGACGGATTCAGGCGGCGCGGTGGCACCGTCGCCATGAAGGCCGTTGCCGATGAGGCCGCGGCGCAGCTGCCGGCTCTCGAACACATTCTGGTTGTGCCGCAGCTCGGCGACGCCACGGTCGCGATGCGGCCGGACCGCGACGTGTCCTTCGAGGCGATGCCCGATGGCTGGGCCGGCGGTCCACCGGTCGCGGGCACCGACGCTGATTCGATCTTCATGATCATCTACACGAGCGGGACGACGGGACGGCCGAAGGGTACCGTGCACGTGCACGGCGGTTTCCCCGTCAAGGCGATGCAGGACATGGCGCACTGCTTCGACATCGGCGAGCACGACCGCCTGCTCTGGTTCACGGATATCGGATGGATGATGGGTCCATGGGCGATCTGCGGTGCGCTCAGCATCGGCGCGACGCTGGTGCTGTTCGACGGTGTGCCCGACCACCCCGGCCCTGATCGCCTGTGGTCGGTCGTGGAGCGACATCGGGTGTCCGTGCTCGGCATCGCACCGACGGTGATTCGGGCGTTGATGCGCCACGGGGACCGGCCGGTCGCGGCCCACGATCTCTCCTCGCTGCGGGTGCTCGGGTCCACGGGCGAGCCGTGGAACACCGACCCCTGGCTGTGGTATCAGCAGAAGATCGGCGGTGGCACCCTCCCGGTGATCAACTACTCGGGGGGCACCGAGATCTCGGGCGGCATCCTCGCGGGCAACATGCTCACGCCCCTGCAACCGTGCTCGTTCGCGGGGCCGTGTCCGGGCATGGCCGCGGACGTCGTCGACGAGAACGGCCGCAGCGTTCGCGGCCGGGTGGGAGAGCTGGTCATCCGCGCTCCATGGCCGGGGATGACCCGCGGCTTCTGGCGCGATCGCGACCGCTACCTCGACACCTACTGGTCCCGCTGGCCGGATGTCTGGGTGCACGGTGACTGGGTGGAGGTGGACGCGGACGGGCTCTGGTACGTGCGAGGACGCAGCGACGACACCATCAAGGTGGCGGGCAAGCGGCTCGGACCCGCCGAGGTCGAGTCGGCGCTGGTCGCGCATCAGGCCGTCGCCGAGGCGGCGGCGATCGGCGTCCCGGATCCGGTCAAGGGGGAGGCGCTCGTCGTCTTCGTCGTGCTCAAGCCCGGATTCACCGACACACCCGAGCTGCGGGCGGCGCTCGCCCACCGTGTCGCCGAGGACCTCGGCAAGGCGCTGGCACCGCACGCGGTCGAGATCGTGTCAGAACTGCCCAAAACGCGCAACGCGAAGGTGCTCCGCCGGGTGGTCCGCTCCGTCTATCTGGGCACCGACCCCGGCGATCTCTCGTCGCTCGAGAACCACGGCGCCATCGACGCCATCGGCCGAGCGCGCGGCCCCGCCTGACGCAGGCGCGGCGTCGCGTCGGGACGTCCCCTTGATGTCCGGACCCCGGCTCGATGATGGGCGGCTCCACGCCGGGATGCCGCGTCACCGCCACGGCGGCGCCCGCCCGACGTCCTCCAGAGGGGGCGATCATGCCCGACTCCGTTCCACTGCGCGGCAGCGCCTACCACCCTGCCGGGGCAACCGCGCCCGGCCACCGACGTCTCAGGAAGCTCGACGAGGCCGAGTTGCATGCCGATGCCGGCGTCACGCTCATGCTGCGCGAGCGCACCGGCGGGCCGACGACGGCGCAGAGCCTCGCCTGGATGGAGTCGCTCCCGGACCCGAGTGCGCGTCACCTGGACGTCCACCAGCTGTGCGCGCGCCACGGGTTCGACCCTGCCGACAGGGATCGCGTGGCGCGGTGGGCCACAACGGCCGGCCTGCAGGTCACCGGTGAGGACGCGGCAACGCGGCGGGTGATGCTCCGGGGAAGCGCCGAGCAGCTCGCTCGGGCATTTGC
Source organism: Saccharimonadales bacterium (SeqCode) (assembly GCA_035534875.1). Lineage (GTDB taxonomy): Bacteria > Chloroflexota > Dormibacteria > Aeolococcales > Aeolococcaceae > Palsa-851. The sequence continues at coordinate 18,771 of DATLRB010000039.1, read as the reverse complement.
CGTCGACCTCGAGCGATTCGCCTGGCAACAGCCGGACGGCCGCACCGTCGAGTACCGCGGACACACCGGTCCGGTGCATCTCCCCGCTCACCTCGATCGCGTTGTCGAAGGGGTCTACGGGCTCGACGACCGGCCGCTGGCGCGGTCTCACGTGCGCGGACTCGACGATGGCCGTTCCGCCGTGTTCGCCTACGACCCCCCGCAGCTCGCGGCGCTCTACGACTTCCCGCGTCTCGCCGATGGCGGCGAGGGCGTGGAGCTGGTGGCAGGCATGATCGAGCTCGGCGGAGTCGTCCATCCCTTCGATGTGGCGGCCTCGTTCGCGCGCCTCGGGCTGCCCGCGCCCGACATCACCAACGTCTGGCTCGACGGAGCAACCCCCACCCCCGATCCGAGTGGCGCCGACGTCGAGGTGGCGCTCGATTACCAGGTGATCGGAGGCATGGTCGCCGCGATGGCACCCCGGGCGCACCTGACCATCGTCAGTTACAACGCGCCCAACAGCGAACGCGGGTTCATCGACGCCGCGGCGACCGCCGCGAGTGACGCCATGCGACACCCGGCCGCGGTATCGATCAGCTGGGGCGCACCCGAGGATCACTGGTCGCCACAGGGCATGCGCGGCCTCGACGCCGCCTTTGTCGCCGGCGCGCTTCACGGCGTGACCTTCAGCGCCGCGGCGGGCGACGCAGGCTCGACCAACGCCGAGGTCGACGGCTACCAGCACCCGGAGTTCCCGGCATCGAGCCCGCATGCATGGGCTTGCGGCGGAACCACCCTGCTCGCGGCTCGCGGGCGCATCCGCACCGAGACCGTGTGGAACGAGCTGGCGCGCGGCGCCGGCGCGGCGGGGAGCGGTGTCAGCGGCGCGTTCGCCGTTCCGGCGTATCAGGCGGCACTCGGAATCCGTCCGCGATCGGCGGACGGTGGCGCGCCCGGCCGGGGGCTCCCCGACGCTTCCGGCAACGCCGACCCGCTCACCGGCTGGAACGTCGTCGCGCTGCGTCGGCTCCGGGCGACAGGCGGCACGAGCGCGGTGGCGCCCATGTACACGGCCCTCTGGACGCTCGTGTCCTCGCAGCTGGGGCACCGGATCGGACTGCCACATCCGGCGTTGTACGCGAGACGCGGGCGCGGGTTCAACGATGTGACGTCGGGCGACACCGGCGGCCCGTACCGTGCCGGGCGCGGCTGGGACCTCGCCAGCGGGTGGGGCAGCCCCGACGGCAGGCAGATCGCCCGCGACCTCGGTGTCCGCGTGCAGGCCCCGGACACCCGCCATGGACGCATCGGCCGAGGAGAACGAGAGATCGCCTGAGCTCAGGTTCCGAGCAGGGCGGCCGAGCCCGTGGCGAGGGCCACGGGCCGGCCGTCGGCGCCGATGACCTCCGCGGTGCCGACGGTCAGGCTCCGACCCCGGTGCACCACCTTGGCGCGCGCTTCGAGCGTGCTGCCGTCGCCGGCGACCGGCCGGAGGAAGTTCACCTTGATGTCGACCGATGCCATCCCCTCACCCCTGGCGAGGGTGGTCTGGGTCGCGAGGGCGAGCGCGAGATCGGCGAGCAGGGCGATGAAACCGCCCTGGGGCCATCCGAACGGCGTCGCGAGCCACCCGCTCAACGGCATCGCACACGAAGCCGCGCCGAACGTCGCCTCGGTCGGGGTGATGCCGAGCAGGTGGTGCAGGGGCGGAAGCGGCAGCTCGCCGCGAATCTGTGCGTGGACGATCTCGACCCCGCTGCGCTCCGGAGACGCCCTCTTGTCGACGTGTTCGCCTGCGACCGGGCGGAGGTACGGGTCGGGCCCGTCATCGGCGTGCGAAGACCGGCTCGGACGCGGCGGCGGCGCTGCCGTTCCGCCCCGCGAAGGGGCACCGGCGGCCTGCTCCCTGAAGATCCGCATCCGCGATGTGGCGTACGCCACGAGCCTGCCGTCTCCGTCGGTCACCTCACCGGTCGACAGCCCCAGGGTGCGCCCGGTGTGGAGCTCGCGTCCGCGCGCCGTCACCACCGTTCCGATCCGCGCCGGACGCACGTACGTCATCGACATCTCCGCGGTCGTGTACTGCGTGTGCGCCGGGAGCAGCGACTGCAGCGCGCACCCCAGAGCCGCGTCCGCCGCAAGCGCGAGCACGCCACCGGGAACACCGCCGCGCGACCACTCGAACCAGGGCGACACCGGCAGGCTGAAGGTGGCCGTGCCCGGGTCGGCGCCGTCGAATGTGAGACCCGTCAGCCGGCCCATCGGCGGCTGGGCGCGAACCAGGCGCAACGCCGCAAGACCGCTGAGCTCCCGCGCGGACGCATCGAGGATCTCCCCGCGCACCGGGACATCCCGCCACAGGGCGGGCTCATGGACGAGCACCGCCCGAGCTTAGCGACGGCGTGGCGTCGAGGCGCTCAGTGCGGTGGCGGTGCCGGCACCCACGCGGACCCGGTGCACGTCGACGTCGCCACGTCCGTGCCGGTGACCGGTGCCGCGTCCCCGGTTCCACGCACCGTGATCGTGCCGGGAAATCCCGGGAACGGGATGGGGAGCTGCACCACCCGCGACACCTGCGCATGGACGCGGCATCCGTCGCTGGCGCACCACGTGCCGTCGGGCACCTGCGGATCGTCCGCCGACTTCAGCACGAGCGGGTTCGCGGCGTCGACCGGGACCTGCGCCGACTGGTCGGCGGCCTCGATGCACGCCCGCTGGAACGCGTAGAGCGCGCCGCTCCGATCCTGCGCGCTGACGTCGACGATCGGCACCGGGCACGCGCCCGGGGCTCCTTGGGGACACGCACCGGTTGCGCCGTAGAGATACCTGGGATCCACCGCGTCCGCACCGGATTGCGCGCCAAGCTGCGCGGCGGCCTGAACTCGACCCGACCAGACGTAGAGCGCGGCGGCGTCAGCGACGAGGCAGGTGAGACTGAACAGGAACAAGGTGAACGCGAGCGCGAAGACGATGAGCGTCTGGCCGCGCTGGCACCTGCCCCGTGTCACTCGCGAGTGGGGCGAGGTCACTGACGGAACGGCGGAGGGAGCGCCTCGGCGTGGGCTCGCAGCGTCGGGGTCCAGAACACACCCCAGGCCAGGGGCGTGTTCGCGAAGTCAAGCGATGCCACGGCGGTGCACGTCACCACGTCGAGGCCGGACGGCGGGTTGAGCGACCGGTCCAGGTATCCGGGAACGACGATGCCTCCGGGTGTGATTGCGCCGATGTCGCAGGACACCTCGGCGTTCGGCGGTGATCCCGCGTACGCCACCGGCTGCGCCGGCGCATTGGCGGCGTTCCCGCTGTCGCCGCCCGACGTGCAGAGGGGCGCACCCTGCCAGTGGAGCAGGCCGGTGTCCGTCGTCATGGTTCCGTAGAAGGTCTCCGCCGCATAGCGGCACCCTGTCGGCAGGCCCGAGGTGGCGAGGGCCGCTCCACGTTCGCCGCAGCATCGCGTGCCGCTGGGATCGATCGCGTTCTCCGGAGCCTGGAACCGCGACTGGGCCGCGAGCGCGGTGGCCGCGTTGAGCTGCTCCTGCACGGTGACCTGGACCATCACGGCAATGAAATTGCAGACGAGCAACAGCAGGATGGGAATCACCAGGGCGGTCTCGAGAACGGCCTGAGCGTCGTCGCCCCGCCGCCTCCGGCGCCTCACGGAGCGAAACGAAGCGTGTGAGTCGTTGCCGAGATGTTCGTGGGGAGCTCGAATCCGGCCGCACCGGGACCGAAGCCCGGCGGCACGAACGACGCGACGAAACCGACCACGCGCACGGTGATCATGGGTGAGTCCTCGCAGCCGGGCGGATACGGCGTCACGTGTCCCGGCGGCGGGGTGGTGCACGCGGGCGGATCAGCTTCGCTGACGCACACCACCACCACCCGTGGGCCGTCCGCACCCTGCACCTCCGCCGGCGTCGACGGGCACCGCTGTATGGCGTCCGGAGCGCAATCGCCGCTCGCATTCGTCGCGCACCAGCTCTTGATGGTCGTGCCGAACAGCGCGGTGCGCAGCCGTCCCGAGATCGACGCCGTGACGGCGCGCGCGTCAGGTGCGATCTGCGAGGTGGGGCTGCCGCCCGCCGACGACGCGACCATCGCGGCCTGCTCGACGGCCGAGACCTCGGCCGACGTCTGCACCGCCCAGAGCCCGGCGTCGAGAGCGCCGATGAGGCAGAACAGGAACAGCGGAAGCACCACCGCGAATTCGACAAGCGCCTGACCGCCCCGAGCTCGCGGCATGCGTCGAGGACGCGGCACTCCCTCGAATTCCCCTCCCATCGCCCGGACATCGTACCCGGGTGGATGGTCCCTACGAGGGGAGTACCACGAACGTCATGTCAAAGGGGACCAGGGCGGTCACTTTGACGGGGTTGGCGGGCTGGTTCGAGGTGGGATCGATGAGCGTCGTCCAGTTGCCGGCGGAGAGGACCTCGAGCACGTAGGGCCCCCCGACCGGCACGCCGCTGAAGCTGAAATCGCCCGCGCCGTCGGCGGTTGCGTAGTAGAAGGGCGCGCTCGTCTGATACATCCCGCCGGGCTCGGCCGTGTAGTGGGAGCTGAGCCGAACCCGTGCGGAGACCGCGGCGCCGCTGCGCGTCACCAGGGTGCCGGTCACGACCTGCGGGGCCTCGAGCATCGCCACCGCATGTGACGCCTCGGCGCTGTTCGGGAACGTCGCCACCAGCTGACCCAGGGCGCTGGAAGCCTCGTGATAGGAGTCGCGCAGGAGGGCCTCCTCCCCGGCCGCGAGCAGCGCCGATGGGAGCAAGCTGTCGGCCATCCTCGTCGCCTGGGCCGAGCTCTCCTTGAGCACCGTGCCGAGGATCGCCACCGCGTCCGCCCCGCGCCCGGCGGTGACCAGCAGCGCCGCCTCCCCGGTCTGGTCAGCTGGAAGCTGTCGCGCCGCCTCCATGCCGGCAGGGGTCGCCGGGGCGAGCGAGCCGATCTCGAGGAGCCGCTGGATCGCGTTCGGGTACTGCGCCTCGCCGGCGTCCGCCGTCGCGGTTCTGAGGAGGAGTGCGGCCAGCGCGTCGAGGGCCTGCCGCCGTAGCGAAGGAGCCGTCACCGACCTGTAGAGCGAGACCGCCAAATCCACGCTCCCTTTCCTGCCGAGGGACGCTGCCCATGCCATCACCGTCATTTGAGCGTCGGTGGTGGCGGCGGCGGCGGCCCCCGGATCGAGCGCATCGAGCGGCCCGCCTCGCCCCGCGATCGCCTCGTCGATCGCGACGGCATGTGCGTACTGCCCGGCTGCCGCCAGTCTGGCGGCGGTGGACGACGACGACGATGTGCCGGAGGCTGCTCCGGCCTTGACGCCGATCGCGGCTGCCAGGATGCCGCCGATGACGAGGATCACCACCGGCCAGCGCCGGGCGGGGTGCGCAATCGGGTCCGGCCATACCGGGGGCGCCGGCGGTGGCGGCGGCCAGGGGTCAGGCCTGGCGAGGGGCGGGGGCGCCGGGGGCAGATCCACAGACGCATACCGTACGTGCGATCGCCACGGGTTCGCGGCGCTCCTGATGCCCGGGGTCGCGAAGCACCGCTCCGTGGTCGAGTAGGCTGCTCGCCGAATGATCACTGTCGACGGCGACGCGCTGACGATCGACGCCGTGGTGCGCGCTGCTCGTGAGGGCGAGGCCGTCGCACTCGACCGCGGGGTGAGGGCGCGAATGCGCCCGGCGCGCGACGTCGTCGATCGCCTCGACCGTGAGGGCGCGGTCGTCTACGGCGTCACAACCGGATTCGGCGCGCTGGCGGACCGCGCCGTCGACCCGGACGACCGCGCCCTGCTCCAGCGATCGGTGGTCCTCAGCCACGCCGCGGGATCCGGTCCGCGCCTCGACGACGAGGTGGTCCGCGGGATGATCCTGCTGCGCGCGCGCACACTCGCCGCCGGCCTCTCCGGGGTTCGCGTCGAGCTGGTTGAAGCCCTCCTCGGGCTCCTGGATGCGGGTGTCGTCCCCTGGGTCCCGGAGCACGGCTCCCTCGGGGCGTCGGGAGACCTGGCGCCTCTCGCTGCGATCGCGACCGTGCTCCTCGGCCAGGGCTGGGCGGTGGATCCGGGCGGCGGTCGCATCGACGGCGCGTCGGCGCTCCACGCCCACGGGCTGACCCCGATCGACGTCGAGCCCAAGGAGGGACTGGCGCTGATCAACGGGACGGACGCGATGACCAGCATCCTCGCGCTGGCGGTGCATGACGTCGAGGACCTGCTGCGCCTCGCCGACGTCGCCTGCGCGCTCAGCGTCGAGGCCCTGCTCGGGACGACGGTCGCGTACGACGAGCGGGTGGTGGCCCTCCGTCCCGCGCAGGGACAGGCTGACTCGGCGGCGAACCTCCGGGCGCTGCTCGAGGGAAGCCCGATCGTCGCGTCGCACCGTCCCTCGCATCATGCGGTCCAGGATGCGTACTCGCTTCGCTGCGCGCCGCAGGTGCACGGCGCCGCTCGCGACGTCGTCGCCTTCTGCCGTCAGACCGTCGGCCACGAATTGTCCAGTGTTGTCGATAACCCGGTGGTCCTCGGCGACGAGGTGGTGAGTGCCGGCAACTTCCATGGACAGGCGCTCGCGTACGCGGCTGACATGCTGGCGTCGACGTGCGCCGATGTGGCCGCGATCAGCGAGCGCCGCGTCGACAGGCTGCTCGACCCCGCGCGCTCGCGGGGCCTGCCCGCGTTCCTGAGCCCCGAGCCGGGGCTCAACAGCGGTCTGATGATCACCCAGTACACGGCGGCGGCGATGGTTGCGTCACTCCGTCACGCGGCGACACCCTTCGCGGTGCAGAGCGCCGCGACGAGCGCCGGCCAGGAGGACCATGTGTCGATGGGGTTCGAGGGCGCGCTTCGCACCCGCCGTTCGGTGCGGCTGCTCCGGGCGGTGCTCGCCATCGAGGTGCTTGGCGCCGCTCAGGCGATCGAGATGCGTCACCCGCTCCGCCCGGCAGTGGCGACCGGTGCCGTCATCGCCGCGCTGCGGACGCGCATTCCGGCTCTGGCCGCCGACCGCATCCTCGGCGATGATCTCGAAGCGGCTGAGGCGTGGGCGCGAGACGGCGACTGGCGGGACGCGCTGGCGAGCGCCGGAGTGGCCTTGCGATGACCGCCGGCGCCCGCCCGGTTCGCGCCCCGCACGGCAACGCGCTGACCTGCCGCAGCTGGCAGACGGAGGCGCCACTGCGCTGCCTCATGAACAATCTCGACCCGGCGGTCGCCGAGGACCCCGACTCGCTCGTCGTCTACGGAGGCACGGGCCGGGCGGCGCGTTCCTGGGAGTGCTTCGACGCCATCGTCGCGACGCTGCGCTCGCTGCGCGACGACGAGACCCTGCTTGTGCAGTCGGGGAAGCCGGTGGGCGTCGCCAGGACCCACGAGCTCGCGCCCCGCGTGCTGATCGCGAACTCGCTCCTGGTGCCCCGCTGGGCGACCTGGGAGGAGTTCTGGCGCCTGGAGGCCATGGGGCTGACGATGTACGGCCAGATGACCGCCGGCTCGTGGATCTACATCGGCACCCAGGGCATCCTGCAGGGAACGTTCGAGACCTTCGAGGCGGTGGCTCGGAAGCGGTTCGGTGGGAGCCTCCGCGGCCGTCTCGTGGTGACCTCCGGGCTCGGCGGCATGGGTGGCGCGCAGCCGCTCGCCGTGACGATGAGTGGCGGTGTCGCGCTCTGCATCGACGTCGACCCTGCCCGCATTCAGCGGCGCCTCGACACCGGTTACGTCGACGAGGTCGCTGAGACGCTCGATGCCGCGGTCAGGCGGTGCGACATCGCGCGCGAGGAGGGACGGGCACTGTCGGTGGCGGTCTGCGCCAATGCTGCCGAGGCCCTGCCCGCGCTGCTCGAGTCCTCGCTGGCGATCGACGTCGTCACCGACCAGACGAGCGCGCACGACCCGCTCAACGGCTACATCCCCGCAGGCCTCAGCCTGGAGGCGGCGACCACGCTCAGGGCGCGCGACCCCGAGGAGTACATGCGCCGCTCCCGCGAGTCGATGGCGCGCCATTGCGAGGCGATGGTCGAGTACCAGCGCCGCGGCGCGGAGGTGTTCGACTACGGCAACTCCCTTCGTGACCAGGCGCGAATCGGCGGATTTGCCGGCGCATTCGCGTACCCGGGATTCGTGCCGGCATACATTCGCGACCAGTTCTGCGAGGGTCGTGGACCGTTCCGGTGGGTCGCGCTCAGCGGAGACCCGGAGGACATCGCGCGCACCGACGCGGCGATGCTCGAGCTCTTTCCCGATCACGACGGGTTGCACCGCTGGCTGAGCCTGGCGAAGGAGCGAGTGCAGTTTCAGGGCCTTCCCGCGCGGATCTGCTGGCTCGGCGCCGGCGAGCGCCACCGAGCCGGGCTCCGATTCAACGACATGGTGCGCAGCGGCGAACTGTCGGCGCCGGTGGTCATCGGGCGGGACCATCTCGACAGCGGCTCGGTCGCATCGCCACTGCGCGAGACCGAGGCCATGCGCGACGGCAGCGACGCGATCGCGGACTGGCCCGTGCTCAACGCGCTGCTCAACACCGCGAGCGGCGCGACCTGGGTGGCCGTTCATCACGGCGGCGGCGTCGGCATGGGGCTGTCAATTCACGCCGGCGCCCAGGTCTGCGCCGACGGCAGCGAACTCTCCGCGCGACGCTGCGAGCTGGTGCTGACCAATGACCCGTCCACCGGAGTCATGCGCCACGCGGACGCCGGCTACCCCGAGGCGCGCGACGCGGCCCGCGCACGCGGGGTGCGCGTCCCCATGCTCGAAACCGACGCCGCCGGCGGCGCATGAACGCTCGCGAGTGGCTCGCCGGGGACGCGCCCGCACCGGACCTCGTGCTCCTCGGCGCACCGATCTCGAAGGCCTCGATCACGCCGGTGGAATCCTGGTCGACGCCCCCGGCCTTCCGCGAGGCGCTGCGTCGCTTCCCGACGTGGGACGCGGAGCACCACAACGACTGTGTGGTACTGCGCGTCCGAGACGCCGGCGACGTCGAGGGAGACCGTGATGAACCCGATGCGCAGGCGGCGCACGACCGCATCCAGGCCGCGGCCGAGGATGCGGCCCGGACCGCGGGCCACGTCGTCATCATCGGCGGCGACAACTCGCTCACGCGTCCTGCACTTCGAGGGCTGATGAACGCCGTTCCCGGAGCGTGGTCGCTGCTGACCCTCGACGCGCATCACGACTGCCGTCCGGCGACCGGCGGGTCGCGCAACGGGACACCGGTCCGCGAGTTGATCGAGGCGGGCCTGCCGGGAGCGCGGGTGGCCCAGATCGGCATCCACCCGCTCGGCAACGCGCGAGAGCATGCCGACTGGGCGCGCGCGCAGGGAATCCACATCGTCCCGCTGGACACGGTTCGACGCGACGGCGTGGACGCGGTCGTCGCCGCCGCGATGTCGCACCTGCTCGAGCGCGGCGCCGAGCGTGTCTACGTCGATTTCGACGTCGACGTCGTCGATCGCGCGTTCGCCCCCGCCTGCCCGGCGAGCCTCCCCGGCGGGATGCAACCGCACGAGCTGCTCAGGGCCGCATACCTCCTCGGGGCGGATCCTCACGTGGTCGCTGCCGACCTGTGCGAGGTGGATGCGAACGCCGACGTCAACGGCATGACGGTGCGACTGATGGCCGCCACCTTTCTCAATTTCTGCAGCGGGCTCGCGACGCGAACCCGGAGCACGAGCGAGGCATGAGTGCCGTCGTCGTCCACGGCATCGGCGCGCTGTGCACGTGTGATCCGCTGGTCGGCGACGCTCCGGGCGTTGTGCGCGATGCGGCACTGGTCGCGCGCGACGGCGTGATCGTGTACGCCGGGCCGGAGTCGGGGCTGGATCGGTCCGGCGTCCCACGGGGAGCCCTCGAGGTCCACGCTCGCGGCGCCGCGGTCCTGCCCGGGTTCGTCGACGCGCACACCCACATCGTCTGGCTCGGGGATCGCGGCGATGAGTACGCGCAGCGTGCCGCCGGGGCCACGTACGAGGAGATCGCGGCCACAGGTGGCGGGATCCGGGCCACGGTGCGGGCCACCGCGGCGGGAAGCGTCGACGAGCTGGCGACCGCGGGGCGCGAGCGCGCGCGACGCATGCTCGCCGGCGGCACGACGACCGTCGAGGTCAAGAGCGGTTATGGCCTCGAGTACGAGGCGGAGATGCGACAGCTCGACGCGGCGGATCGCCTCCGTCAGTGGGTGGACCTCCCCGATGTCGTGGCGACGTATCTCCCGCTGCACGCGCCCCCGGAGGGGCAGCGCGACGCGTTCATCAAAGACGTCTGCACGCGTGGCGTGACCGGGGCCGCGAAGCGCGCGCGTTTCGTCGACGCGTTCTGCGAAACCGGCGCCTACACGGTGGCCGAGTGCGAGCGGCTCTTCACCGCCGGTCGCGCTCACGGCTTGCGCCCCAAGATCCACGCCGAGCAACGCTCGCACAGCGGTGGGGCACTGCTCGCGGCGCGGGCCGGCGCGGTGAGTGCCGATCACCTCGAGCACGCGTCCAACACCGACCTCGAGGCGCTCGGCGGGGCGGGCGTCGTCGGCGTGATCCTGCCCGGGGCCTCAATGGTGCTCGGCGGCCCTCCGCCGCCGGGCAGGCGGCTCCTGGAAGCCGGCTGCGTCATCGCGGTGGCCACGGACTGCAACCCGGGAACCTGCTACAGCGAATCGATGCCGCTGATGATCTCGCTGGCGGTCGCACTCGCTGGGCTCACGCCCGCGCAGGCCCTTGTGGCGGCCACCACGGGCGGCGCAGCCGCGCTCGGGCTTGCCGATCGCGGCATGCTGCGCCCCGGGCTCCGCTGCGATGCGGTGATCCTGAACACCCCCGGGTGGGTCGACGTCGCCTATCACCTCGGTGGCGACATCGTTGCGAGCGTGATGCTCGAGGGCCGCTTGGCAGTACCCTCGAAGGTCTGATGCTCACCGAATCGACCCGCCGGGGCCGGCCCGGCCGGCGCGCGACGGGCGCCGTCCTTCCCCGTCTCGTCGGCCAGGACCTCGAGGTGCAACTGGCGGGCGGTGAGACGCGCAGCTACGTGAACCTCGACATGGCCGCGAGCACGCCGGCCATGGAGGCGGTCGCGGACGCCGTGATCGAGTTCCTGCCCTGGTACTCCAGCGTGCACCGGGGAGCGGGCTTCGCGTCGCAGGTGTCCACGCGCGCCTACGAGGCCGCGCGCGCGGCGGTGGCGTCGTTCGCCGGGGCTCGCTCGTCAGACGCAGTCATCTTTGTCAGAAACACGACCGAGGCCATCAACCTGCTCACCCACTGTCTCGTCTTGCGACCGGGCCACGCGGTGCTGAGCACGATCGTCGAGCACCACGCGAACATGCTGCCCTGGAGGCGCCTGGCGCGGGTGGAGTTGCTCGACGCGCCGGCGTCGCCGGACCACCTGCTCGCCGATCTGCGCCGGGCGCTGGAGGATCGTCACCGTCCCATCGGCATCGTCGCGATCACGGGCGCGAGCAACGTCACCGGGGAGGTCTTCCCGGTCGCCGAGATCGGCCGGCTCGCCCACGAGCACGGGGCGATGCTCGCCCTCGACGCGGCTCAGCTGGCACCGCATCGATCCATCGACATGGTCGCCATGGGCATCGATTTCCTTGCGCTGTCGGGCCACAAGATGTACGCGCCGTTCGGTGGTGGCGTGCTCATCGGTCCGTCGGCGGTGCTCGCGGATGCCGAGCCGATGCTCGCCGGCGGGGGCGCTGTCAGCTACGTGACCACCGACGACGTGCAGTGGGCGCCCCTGCCGGACCGGCACGAGGCGGGCAGCCCGAATGTCGTTGGTGCCATCGCGCTGGGCGCGGCGTGCACGGTCCTCGAACGAACCGGCATGGTGCACATCGGCGCGCACGAGAAGCGCCTGCTCGCGTATCTCGACGGACAGATCGACGAGCTCCCGAAGCTGCACCGGCTCCGCCTCTGGGATGGGCCGGACGTCGACCGGCTCGGCGTGAGCACCTTCACCGTGGACGGCATGCATCACGCTCTGGTGGCATCGGTGCTCAGCGCCGAGTATGCGATCGGCGTTCGCCACGGCTGCTTCTGCGCGCACCCGTACATCACCCACCTGCTCGGCGTGAGCATCGCCGAAGCGCACACCATTCGCGAGCGCCTCCGCCGCGGCGAGCACCACGAGATCCCGGGTGCGATCCGCGCGTCGTTCGGCATCGGAACCACCGTCGAGCACGTCGATCGCCTCGTCGCGGCCCTGCGCGAGATCACCGCGCACGGTCCGCAGCTCGAGTACGTCGAGGACCCGCACACCGGTGACTACCTTCCGGTCGATGATCGGCGACGCGTTCCGGTGTTCGACTTCCTGCCGCCCCTCGAAGCGATGGCCACGCCCTCGGGCTGCGGACAGTTCTGACCGCTCAGTCGCGGACCGCCAGCTCCCCCGCCAGCTCGGTCGCCTCGGTCACCGGCGCCTGACACACAAAGCCGCGGCAGACGTAGGCCGCCGGCACGCCGTCGACAGGGGTCCGCCCGCCGAGGAGTGGGACGCCGTCCGCCGGCCCCCACGCGAGCACCGTGAGCGGATCGAAGCGCCGCTGCGCGACATCGAGCAGCGCGCGGGTCCGTGTGTCATCGGGATCGCCGGCGATCGCGATCTCACGCATCGGTCCGACCGCGAGCTCCATCGCCGCGGCAAGCCCGGCCACCGCAAGGGGGGCGCGCGCGACCACTGTTGCGAGCGGGGCGATGATCTCCATCGCCCGGACATTCCAGCGCTCCTCGCCGGTGAAGGCGTGCATCCTGCAGAACAGCGCCGCAGCCACCGACTGCCCCGCACTCACCGGGTTGTCATCGATCGTCCGCGGCCGGACGATCAGTGGTTCTGAGTCGCCGGCCGTGTCGAAATAGTTGCCATCCGCGTCTCGATGCTGCTCGACGATGCGTTCGCAGAGCCCGAGCGCGGCGGTGAAATACCGCGGCGCACCGGTTGCCTCGTACAGCGTGAGCAGCGCGTCACCAAGATTGGCGGTGTCATCGAGGAAGCCGATGATCCTCCCCTCCCCACCGTTCCAGATGCGGTAGACCACGCCGTCGCGCACCAGATGTTCGAGGACGAAATCGGCGCACGCCCGTGCGACAGCAACGAACTCGGGCCGCTCCAGCGCCGCGCCCGCCTCGGCGAACGCTCGAATCGCAAGGGCGTTCCACGCGGTGATGACCTTGCCGTCGCGCTCCGGAGCGGGGCGCGACCCGCGAGCCTTCCGGAGCCTGGCGCGTATGTCCTCGAGACGCGCACGCAGTGCCGGCTCGTCGATCGACATCGACCTCGCAACCTGCGCCAGCGGATAGGGCATCGAGAGGACCGTCGTCCCGTGCTCGAAGTTGCCGCCGTCCACGACGCCGAACACGCGTGCCGCGAGCGCAGCGTCGTCCACGCCGAGCGCGTCTCGCAGTTGCGGCGGCGTCCACACAAAGAACGCTCCCTCGCCGCCGGGGCTGTCCGCATCCTGGGACGCGGCGAATGCGCCGCCGGGGAGGCGCAGCTCGCGCGTCATGTAGTCGAGTGTTCGCGTGCAGACCTCGAGCATGTCCTCGCGGCCGCTCACCTGGTGCGCGTGCAGGTACACGGGGGCGAGGAGCGCGTTGTCGTAGAGCATCTTCTCGAAGTGCGGCACCGACCAGCGCGCATCGACGCTGTATCGATGGAAGCCGCCGCCGACCTGGTCGTGGATGCCACCCCGTGACATCGCGTCGAGGCTGAGCATCGCCGCGTCTCGGACAACGGGGTCGCCCGTCGCCTGCGCCCGGCGCAACATCAGGTCGAGCGCCTGGGGGTGCGGGAACTTCGGCGCCGCGCCGAACCCGCCGTGCGCGCGATCGGTCTCGGCGGCGAGCTTCTTCACGGCAGCGTCGAGGAGCGCCGCCGTCGGCTCGCCCGGCGCGGGAAGTTCGCGGGGCGCAACGGCGTCGCGCACCTTCTCCCCCATCGCGCCGATCTCGTCGCGCTGGTCGTGATATGCCGCGGCTGCCGCGCGGAGCACGGCCGGGAACCCACGCAGACCCGGACGGTCCACCGGTGGAAAGTACGTGCCGCCGAAGAAGGGCATCCCGGCCGGCGTCAGGAAGACCGTGAGCGGCCAGCCGCCCGGGATGCCCATGGCCTGGGCGGCGCTCATGTACACCGTGTCGACGTCCGGACGCTCCTCGCGATCGACCTTGATGCTCACGAAGAGCGCATTCATGATCGCCGCGATCTCGGCGTTCTCGAAGGACTCGTGCGCCATGACATGGCACCAGTGACAGGCGCTGTAGCCGATCGAGAGCAGCACCGGGCGGTCGTCGTTGCGCGCGCGCTCGAACGCCGCGTCTCCCCACGGATGCCAGTCCACCGGGTTCTCGGCGTGCTGGAGCAGGTACGGGCTGGACTCTCCGGCGAGGCGATTGGCCATGCGGCCACGCTACCCGAAGGGCTCTTGCCCGCGCCCGACCTCAGCCGGAGAGCCGGCGCGGGACCAACCGGGTCAGGCCGAGGAGTGCGGCGGCGGAAGCGACCAGCGTGATCGCGCCGATCCCGAGCCATCGCCACACGAGCGCCGCGTCCTGGTACGAGGGGGGTGCCGGCAGCGACTGGAGGACGTGCTCCCAGAGACCGTCGGCGGTGCCCGCGTACAACGCGTGGCGCGCGGAGTCGGCTGACAGCGAGGACACGGAGTCGGGAAGCCCGGCGCCGGCACGGATCCAGTCGTCGCCGCCGTCGGTGCTGATCAGGACCGCGTAGCCGTCGGTGCCGAGGTAGATCGCATCGCTGAGCGGTTCGGTGAAGGCCGTGACGGCGGTGATCCGCGGGACGCCCTGCACGAGGCTCGCCGGGAGCAGCAGCAGGGCCTGCTTCCAGTCGCCGTCCTGGCCGCGACGCCAGACGGTGCCGTTGGTGCTCACCGCGACCACCACACCGGGGAGCGCCGCGGGCGACGCGATCAGGCCGGCGCCCGGGCCGAGGTCGGGGGAACCCGGATCAACGACGCCGCTCGTGCCCTGCGTGACGTTCGCCACGTGCACCACCTTCCCGCCGGGGTCGATCTCCCAGCGTTGCGTCCCGACGGTCACCACACCGGAGGGCGGCAGCGCGGCGTCGGACGGCGCGGTCGCGAAGGTCCTCCCAGCGTCCGTTGATCGCAGCATCTCGCCCGATCCGGTGCGCACCGTGATCGTGTCACCTATGGCGGAAACACGCGCGACGGCCACGCCGCGCAGCGCGACCGGGCTCCACCACGCCGCAGCCGCCCGTGCCGGTGCGCTGCCGACCAGGAACACGATCAGCACCACGCCCGCAGCGGCGCACCGCGTGATCGTGCGCCTTCGGCGATCAGAGGCCATAGAGCCCCTGGACGATGCCGAATTGCAGCGCGATGTCGGCGACAGCGTGGATGATGACCGCGGGCCACAGCGAGTTGGTACGGCGCACGAGCCAGCCGAAGCCGAGGCCCACGAGGAAGGTGATCGGGACAAACGGCGCCTCGGGTCCGCCATAGCTGATCGCCAGGTGGGCGAGCCCGAACACCGCTGCCTGGCTCACGTTGGCCCACCTCGGGCTCATGGTTCGCTCCAACGCTCCGAGCAGCAGGCCCCGGAACTGCACCTCCTGCGAGAACGCCTGCAGGGCGTTCGCCGGACCGAGGAAGGGGAAATCCCGGCCGAGGGCGACGGGTTGCAATGCCACCCGACCGAGCACCCCCGCTGGGAGCGCGAGCCCGAGGCCGATCAGTGCGGCGGACCCGAGCACACCGGCTGCTAATCCGCCGATCCCGAGACGCCGCATTCGCAGCGACGGGCGCCCCTCGGGGGTGACGAGCCTCCAGGCCGCCAGCGCGATGAGCAGGGTGCCCGCGGCCTGTGCGACCGAAGCCCAGAACACCTGGGCATCGAAGCTGCCGGAGCGCGGTCCGAGCAGGTCGAACAGGATCTGCGGTCCCGCGGAGAGCAGGGTGTACGTGGCCGCGACAGCGGCAAGCGCAAGAAGAATCGGGCGGGCCGGCTCGAGACGTCGCACGAACAGCGAGGGCATCGCGATGAGGACCGAGGCGACGCTGAGGCGGGCCAGGTACGGGTCGACACCGTTCGGGTCGCTGAAGGTGATCGGCACGAGCAGCGCGGCCCCCAGCCCCAGCTCGGCGATGACGAGCGTCGCCGCGGCCGGCCACCAGCGCGATGCGCGATAGCGCTCCAGGCGCGCCCGGCGTGCCTCAGTGGCCACTGGTTTCAGGGGCGTTCGATTCCGAGATCCCGGGTCGAATCTGGGAGGCGATCGTCTCAAGCGCCGGCCGGCCCGGCTCGGTGCCGTAGCCCGGCGGAAAGCGAAACCCGAACCCATCGTAGTCGCGGCGCGGGATGAGATGGATGTGGACGTGCGCGACCTCCTGGCCGGCAGCGTGCCCATCCGCGACGTGGACGCTCACCGCCTCGACGGTGAGCGTGCTCGCTCGCAAGGCCCTGTTGAGATCGGTCGCCACCAACCAGAGCCTCGCGAGGATTCGGCCATCGAGCTCCGGGATGAGTTTCGCGTGCGCACGGGGCACGACCAGCAGGTGGCCCGGCTGCACCGGCCGGATGTCCATGAACGCGACGACCAGCTCGTCCCGGTGCAGGAAGGTCGCCGGGGCATCACCGCGCACGATGGCGCAGAAGACGCAGTCAGCCGTCCGCGCGCCCGGGGTTGGCATTGTCCGGGCATCGTACCGGCGGGGTCCAACCCTCGATGCCGCTCACGCGGACGAGGTGCTCGGTCCGCGTGCCGACGTAGCCGATCCGCTTCACGATCATCGCGCTGAGCGTACGTGGGACGCATCATCGCCTGACGGCGCTGGCCGGTCGAGGGTGCCCGGACCGCATGTGCTGGTGGGCTTCACCCCCGGAAACGGTGGTGCCAGCCCCATTTCGCCGGGTCTCCGGCTGAATAGAGTGTGGTCATGCCCACGGAGCCGACGATCCGCGTCGTGCCCGCCGACGACAACCTGATCGTTCGCGAGGGTGGCCAGACCGTGTTGAGCGAGCCGACCCACGACGCGCTGGTGGAGAAGCCCGTTGCGGAAGGCATCGAGCCGGCACTTGTCAAGGGCCGTCAGAAACCGGTCGGCCCGTTTCGCACGGGGTCGGCGCCGGCATGAACGCCGCCGGGTCGCGCGGCGCGGGCCTTCGGGCGCTGGCGGTGACGGCGGGCGTGTTCGCCGTGCTGACGAGTGTGGCGACCGTCGCGCTCGCGATCGCCAACGCGCCGACGTTCCACGGGCTGCTCAACGCCGAGCTGCCGGCGTTCGATGTCCCGATCGCGTTCGGCATCCTCGGCACGCTGGTCGCCACACGGCAGCGGCAGAACCCCATTGGCTGGCTGTTCCTCTTCATCGCGGTGGTGGCTGGGATCCAGGGAGTCGCGGACGGGTATGCCCACTTCGCCTTCGTGACCCACCCGGGGGAGCCCGCGGGGATCTGGGCGCTGTGGGTCGACAGCTGGGTCAGCAGCGCCATCTTTCCCGCGGGTGCCGTGGCGCTGATGCTGCTGCTCTTCCCCGACGGGCATCTGCCGTCACGCAGGTGGAAGCCGCTCGCTGTCACCTGCGTGGTGGTCACCGCCGTCATCGTCCCGGTCAGCATCTTCTACCCCGGCCCGCTGAGCACGAACACCAACTTCGCGACAGCGAACAACCCCGTCGGGCTTCCGGTCACCGGAGGTCTCGAGGTCGCGGTGCAGTCACTTGGCCTGCTCTGGCTTCCGGGTATCGCGCTCTTCCTCGCCGCGGCGAGCGCGCCGCTGGTGCGCATGCGCCGGGCTGCCGCTGACGAGCGCCAGCAGCTGAAGTGGATCGCGTACGCGGTCATCGTCACCGCGGTCGCGTACATCCCGTTGACACTCCTGCCGGGTTCGGCGGCCAGCACCAACGCCGACATCGCGATCGGATTCGGCATCCTGGTGCCGATCGCGGCCGGTGTCGCGATCTTCAAGCACCGTCTCTACGACATCGACCTCGTCATCAGCCGGACGCTGGTGTACGGGTCGCTGGCGGTGCTCATCACGGCGGTGTACGTGGGCATCGCGGTGGGGATCGGGAGCCTGGTGGGGAGCGGCGGGAAGCCCAACCTGGCGCTGTCGATCCTGGCCACGGCGATCGTGGCGATCGGTTTCCAGCCGGTGCGGGAGCGGGTCCAGCGAGTGGCCAACCGGCTGGTGTACGGGCGGCGGGCGACGCCGTACGAGGTGCTCAGCGAGTTCTCGGGACGGGTGGCGGAGACGTATGCGGCGGACGAGGTGCTGCCCCGGATGGCGCGGGTGCTCCAGGAGGGGACGGGTGCGGAATCGGCGACGGTGTGGCTGCGCGGGAGCACGGAGCTGCGTCCGGCGGCGACCTTTCCGGATGCGATGGGTGCGCACGAGGCGCTGCCCATGAGCAACGGGACCCTGCCGGCGCTGCCGGGGGCGACGCGGGCGGTGGAGGTGCGCCACCAGGGGGAGCTGCTCGGGGCGCTGAGCGTCACCAAGCGGCGCGGAGAGGGCTTGACGCCGATCGAGGAGAAGCTGGTCGACGACCTGGCCCACCAGGCGGGGCTGGTGCTCAAGAACGTGGGCCTGAGCGCGGACCTGCAGGCGCGGCTCGATGAGTTGCGCGCCTCACGGCAGCGCCTGGTGAGTGCCCAGGACATGGAGCGTCGCCGCCTGGAGCGCAACCTCCATGACGGGGCCCAGCAGCACCTGGTGGCGCTGAAGGTGAAGCTGGGGCTGGCGGAGCTGCTCCTGGGCCGGGACCCGGCCAAGGCGGCGGCGACCCTGGAGCAGCTCAAGGGCGACGCCGACGAGGC
>DATLRB010000038.1:0-2759 GCA_035534875.1 Saccharimonadales bacterium (SeqCode) | reverse complement strand
GTCCTCGACGTCGAGCTTGTCGTAATGCTCCATGCCCGGCGACCTGCCGCGATAGGGGTATCGGTTCGGCCGGACCGGCGATTCTTCATCGAGGGGAACCGGGTCCGTTTCGCGGTCGTCGTTGAGCGCGCCGAAAGCCCTATAGACGTCCACGCTCGAGATCACGATCAGGCGGATCCCGGCGGGCATCGCCCCGATCGCGGTCTCCGAATCGGCGCGCGTCAGGGCGCGGCAGTCGATCGCGGCATCGGGCTGGAACGCATTCAGCTCGGCCCTGTGCTCGCCGAGCTCGGAGCGATCGGCGTGCAGGTGCCGCACGGGCGGCATGTCGTCGGGCTCCAGCTGCCCTCGGTGGACAACGAGCACGTCGTGGCCCGAGCCCGCAAGCTCCTCGACGATGGCGCGCCCGATGAACCGGGTGCCGCCGAGGACTATGACTCTCAAACCACAACGCCCGCCGCGTGCGGGTTCTTCTCGACGATGAGGTCGACCAACCCCCAGCCCCTGGCCTGCTCCGGCGTCATGAAGAAGTCGCGCTCCATCGCTCGCTCGACGTCTTCGACCGGTCGCCGGCAGTGCTTGGCGTAGATGAGGGCGATCTGCTCGCGCTGCCGCAGGATCTCCCGGGCGTGGATCTGGATGTCGGTGGCCTGGCCCTGGATACTCTGGGTGAAAGGCTGGTGGATGAGGATCTGGGCGTGCGGCAGTGACATGCGCATACCCGGCGCACCTCCGGCGAGGAGGATCGAACCACCGCTAGCGGCCAGGCCGGTGCACAGCGTGGAGACCTTCGGCGCGACGTACTGCATCGCGTCGTAGATCGAAAGCGCGGCGGGCAAAGATCCGCCCGGGCTGTTGATGTACAGCTGGATGTCGTGCTCGGGCGCCTCGTTCTCGAGGAACAGCAGCTGCGCTGTGACCGTGGCCGCCAAGTCGTCGTCGATCACCCCGCGCACGAAGACCACTCCGTCCTTGAGCAAGCGGGAATAGATGTCGTAGACGCGCTCACCGCGCCCGTCGTTGGTGATCACCGTCGGGATCAATTGAATTACCTCCTATCTGCGCGGGGCGTCGAAGCCGATTCGACCCTTCGGTTTCGGCGGCGGGTTGGCCATCGCCATGTAGGCGCTGAAGTCGGCGACGCTGCGGAGCGCTTCGAGGGGCAGTGAGGCCGTGGCGAGGCGGAGCTTGACCGGGGGATCCTCGGGCCAGGTCGGGTGCTCGGAGTCGGCCCCGAGAAGCCGGGCGAGCTCCGCGTAGATGTCAGCTGGCGGCACCCCCAAGGCGTGAGCGACGGCCAGCAAGCGCTCGGTGGACACCTCTTTGCGCCCGCGCTCGACCTCGGAGAGGTGGGCGGGCGATAGGCCGGCCTCGCCGGCGACCTCCGTCAAGGTGCGCCGCGCAGCCTCGCGGCGGCGCCGCAGCACCGCGCCGAGCGCGCTTCGAACTGTGGCGGCTGATTCGCTGAAGGCGAACGACATTCTTCCTAAGCAAAAACATACGACATAGCGGCATCTGATTGATGAACCTCCCCATCCCCCGGCTTCGCCGGGTACTTCCCCGCAGGCGGAAAAGCCTCAGTCCTTCAGGTTGTTGGGGTCGAGGAGCTCTTGCTTGGGCCGCTCGATCTTCTGGCGAGCCCGCATGATCTCGATGAGCTTTTTGCGCCCCTTGGGCGGCCCGATCATGATCGCGCCGACCAGCCGGTCGTCCTTGAAGAACAGCTTGCGGTAGAACTTCTCCTCGAAGCTGAACGTGCGCACCGACTCCAGGTCCGGCTGCACGTCCGGTGTGACCCCCATCACCGCGAGTGTCGACCCGAACATGGTCGTGGTGTACGTCGGGACATCGAAGAAATCCTCGTTGCCGCCGGCCATGTTGCGCGCCGCCACACGCCCGTGCGCCTCGGCGTTGTCCCACGTTCCCATCTGGTTGTGACGCTGGACCATCAGGTCATAAAACACGGCGACGTCACCGGCCGCATATACGTCCGGTGCGGCGGTGCGGAGCTTGGCGTCGGTGACGATGCCCTTGTTCAGCTCCGCCCCGGTACCCGCCACCGGCTCGGTGTAGTAATCGAGACCGACGCCGTAGGTCAGGAGGTCGAACTCGACCTTGCGGCCGTTGACCGTTTCGGCCGTGAACCTTCCATCGGTGCGGCTGAACTTCTGTACCTCGTCCGAGGTGATGAACCCCACGCCCTGCGCCTCGCCCATCTGCCGGCACAGCTGGCCGCCCTCGGCGTCGAGCACATAGCGGAGGAACCACGGCCCGCGCATGATCCAGGTGAGCTCCGACTTGTGGCGAAAGCTCACTCCCTCGGCGAGCTCATACCCGATGAAGCTGCCGCCCATGACGAGCACGCGCTGCGCGGCGTCGGCCTTCTCGATGATCGCGTCGGTGTCATCCATGGTCTGGAAGCCGATGCACGACGACACCTGGTCCGCGCCGGGCCACGGTGGAGGCTTCGGGCGTCCGCCGGTCGCCACCAGGACGGCGTCGTAGCCGAACTCCTGGCCTCGGTTGGTGCGCACCACCTTCGCGCGAACGTCGATCTCCGTCGCCCACGTCTCGAAGTGGATGTCGAGGTTCTGCTTGGCGTAGTCCTCGACGGACCTCATGAAGACCTTCTCGCGCCTGACCTGGCCGCGCAGGTAGCGGGGCAGCGCGACCCTGTTGTAGAGGGGGTGTCGCTCGGCGGCGATCATGACGATCGTCGCGTCGGCGTCAGCCTTGCGAAGGTCCTCGGCGCACGTCTG
>DATLRB010000037.1:0-5343 GCA_035534875.1 Saccharimonadales bacterium (SeqCode) | reverse complement strand
GAGGTCGAAGTCGGGGGGCGGGGTTGCCGGCCGCAGCACGCCGACGTCGGGCAGGAGCACGCCCACCGCGTCACCGACCAGCAGGGTCCCGGTCTGCTCGTCGAGGACCGCGTGATGGTGCTTGGCGTGACCGGGGGAGTCGACGAGCACCAGCTCGCGGCCGTTGCCGACGTCGATCCGGAAGCCGTCGCCGGCGGCGATGAGCCGGTCCGCGGGGACGGCGGTCATCCGGCCGTAGAGGTCGTCGAGGAGCGGTCCGTAGACGCGCGACGCGCTGTCGATGAGCCGGCTCGGATCCACCAGGTGGCGCGCGCCGCGCTCGTGCACGACCACCGTCGCCGAGGGGAAGTCGCGGGCGAGATCGCCGACCGCACCGGCGTGATCGAGGTGGATGTGGGTCACGATGATCCAGCGCAGGTCGAGCGGTCCGAGGCCGAGCGCATCGAGCGCCGCGTGCACGGCGGGGACGCTGGACTGTGAGCCGGTCTCGACGAGCGCGGGCATGGGCCCGTCGATCAGGAATCCCGCGGTGAGCTGCTCCATGCCGCCGAGCAGCGTGTCGAGCTGCCGGATCCCGGGTGCGATGTCAACCGCATCGCTCATGGTCTGGGCGGACTCCGGCTACGGCGCCGGCGACTGCTGGGCGAGCAGCTTCTGGAGTGCCGCCAGGTCCGCCTGCACCTTGGTCTCGTCGGCGCCGTACGCGGTGTAGTTGCCCGCCTGCAGTGCCGCCTGCGCGGCCGCGTTGTCGGCGATGAGCTTGCTGTCCAGAGCGAGGATCTGCTGCTGCAGGGTGCCGGCCGGTGTTGCCGTCGGCGTCGGGGTCGTCCCCGGGGATGGCGACGCGGTGGGCGACGTCGAGGGGGACGGCGACGGTGTCGGCGTGGTCGTCCCGGTGCCGTTGCTCAATCCCGGGATCGGCTGGGTGGTGTTGAAGAGCGCCTGCAGCGCCGCGCTGAACGACGTGCCCTGCGCGATGCTGGTCTGGGTCCCGACGATCACCTCCTGCAGCTGCGGGAACGCGGTGCCGCCGTTGGCCGCCGCGGTCACGTAGAGCGGCCGGATGTAGAGGAAGGAATCGTTGTTGAAGGGCAGGATGATCACGTTGCCCAGGGTGACGACCGACCCGTTGTGGCTCAGCAGGGTGATCTCCGAGCTGATCTGCGGATTGGTGTTGATGTTGTTGTCGAACTGGAGCGG
Source organism: Saccharimonadales bacterium (SeqCode) (assembly GCA_035534875.1). GTDB lineage: Bacteria > Chloroflexota > Dormibacteria > Aeolococcales > Aeolococcaceae > Palsa-851. The sequence continues at coordinate 4,143 of DATLRB010000037.1, read as the reverse complement.
ACCGAGGACGTTGTCGGCGTTGTTCAGGCGGACGGCGACGAGCTTGGGCTCGTTCGTGCCCGTGTAGTCGCATTGGGCGGCGAGCCACGCCGTCATGTTGTTCGCCGTCGCTCCTCCCCCGCTCGCTCCCGGAGAGAACGTCTGGAGGAGCACGAACTGCGGGCTGCTGGTGCCGGGGAGGGTCATCTCGACGTAGTACGCGGTGGTCGCCTGGTTGGTCCCGTTGAGATTCTCCTGGGCGATGTTGAAGAGGTCGGCACCCTGGTAGAAGACCGACGCGCTGTGGATGTGCACCACCGCGTACGCCGCCGCCTGAGCGTTGAACAGGTCTTCCGGGTAGCGCAGATGGGAGCGGAGGAAGGGCGACATCTGGTCGAGCGGCGTGAGCAGCCCGGGGTAGATCGCGTTCCAGGCCGCCGTGATCGGCTCGTTCAGGTCCACCGCGTAGAGCTTGATCCCGCAGGTCTTGGCGTCGATGACGGCCTTGACGGCGTTGCGCATGTAGGAGGTGCCGTCGCTCTGCTGGTACGCCTCGGGGAAGAGCGACGACTTGACGTACGCGTCGGCGATCCACTCCAGGTGCCCGGTGTTGGGGTCCACCACGATGTACGGGTCCGAGTCGACGGTCAGAAACGGTGCGAGTGAGGTGATGCGCGACTTGATCTGACGGTTGACGAGCGCGCGGCTGTTCGCGGTGAGCGAGTTGTTGAGGAAGAGGTTGAAGCCGCCGAAGTCCTGGAGCGAGAGCGCCAGCTTGTCGATCGGGTTGGTGATCGGGATCCCGACCTGGCTCGAGTCCGCGTGGACCGTGTTGTCGCCGCTGCCCGACGGGTAGTTGAACTCCGGCTGCGTCGTGCCGGAGACGACGTTCTGGGTCGTGTCCAGACCGCAGTAGATGCTCGGGTCCGCGGTGGTCGAGTTGCCGAACGACAGGTCCGGCGGCGCGGTGGGGCTGACCTGGGTCATCGGCTGCTGGCCGACCAGGACCTGCGGCTTGCCCTCGCCGCCCACCGCGTTCACCGACACGGCGGTCACGCCGTATCCATGGGTGTAGTTGAGGGACGTGTTCACGAACGAGGGGTTGGGAATGTCCCCCTCGGCGATCTCCCGCGGTCCGAGCATGACCTCGACGTCGCCGCCGGTTGTGGCGGGATAGCGATCGACGGTGATCGTGGAGTACGTCTGATAGCTGCGGCTCCGGTCGATCTGCGCCAGCGTGTCGGGCAGCTGAGTGGGATCCTGGATGCGGACGTTCTGGAGCGTCCCGAGATCCGACCCGAGGTCGGTGAGCGTCGGCGCGTGCGGTGTGCCGAAGGCGCGGTTCTGGACCTGCGGATTGGAGCCGTCGTCCTGGATCGCCCACGCGTAGCGGCTGGTGGTGAGGAAGTCACTGATCGTGGGGGTCTGCGCCGTCTGCTCGTTGGGGCCGACGCTGGTGGCCTGGTAGACGGCCGCGGGGATGCCCTGGGCGAGCCCGGCGACCAGCAGCCAGCCGCCGAGCATGGATCCGAACGCGATCGCGGTGCCGGTCGAGGCGTGGCGCCAGCGGACGGCGACGAGCACCACGGTCGCCACGGCGAGCACCAGGGCGAGCACCTGGAGGAAGCCGAGCACCGGCTGGATCACCGCGCGCTGGGTGGCGTCGAGGCCGACGTAGTTGCCGCCCTGGGAGTGCGCGCTGGTGGCGAGGTGATAGACCCCGAAGTGGGCGCCGAGCGCGGCGAGCACGAAGACCGCGGCGAGCCCGATCCCGCCCGTGATCAGGGCGGCGCGGAGCGCGTCCTCCGGGGAGCGCCCGGGTGGCGGCTCGAGCGGCAGCGGCAGTTCCGCGGGGGCGTTGATCACGGTGATCGAGACGACCGCCATCGCGATCGCCGCGAGCAGCCCGAGGATCACCGCCCCCCAGAGCAGGCCCATGAAGTCGTCGAGCGCGGGCAGCGTGAACACGAAGAAGGAGTAGTCGAGATGGAAGACCGGGTCGGTCGCCCCGAAGGGGACCGAATGCAGCCAGACCAGGATGTCCTGCCACTCGCCGGAGAGGGTTGACCCGCCGGCGATCCCGGCGAGGACGGCGATGATCGCTCCCGTCCAGAGCGCGATCCTGCGGCCGCGCTTGTCGAGGCTCGCCGCCGACATGGCGCACCCGAACACGGCCGCGCCGAAGACCAACGCCACGATCCCGAATCCGATGAAGAACAGGACGATGTGGGCGATCAGCGGCGTCCAGAAGACGTTGGTGTGGCCGACGCTCTTGTAATAGAGGTAGTCGGCGCGGAGCCCGAGCAGCCATCGAGCCACGATGAGCAGCACGACGATCGCCGCGATGACGCCGAAGATGATGATCCGGCGGCGGAGCTGTCCTGGGGGCCGGACGATCCTGGGACGGGAGCGCCGCCGAGCGAAGATCTGCTCGGGATCGAAGCCGAAGGCACTCATGGACTGAACGAGTGTACCTGCGGGACCGCTCCCGGACGCCTGAGCTTCAGCGGCGTTGGAGCAGCAGCCTCACGTCGAACGGGTCGCGGCGGCGCCGGACCCTGCGTGAAACCTCGGGACGGATCTGCACCATGTAGGGCTCCTGCTGGCGAAGGACCTCCTCGATCGCCTCGGCGATGAGCATGCCCGGATGGACGGTCGGGACCCGCTCGCTCAGTGCTTCCGCCATCCGCTCGCTCACCTGGGTGAGGTTGAGCTCGTGCGCCTGCTCGAGCACGTCGAGGCAGTCGTCGAGCCGTCTGAGTCGAAGGCGGCGATCCTCGCCGTCCATGGAGGTCATCGTGGCACCACGTTAGCGCACCAGATGTGATTGCGGCGTCCGATCATGTCGAGACCGGGACGCGTCTCCGTTGCCGTGGTGTCGCGACGCGCGTCCCGGTGACTCGCGCGACCGCGACCCGCGGAGCCGGCAGCATGCGCGCGAGGTATTCACCGGTGGCGCTCCGGGGGTTGGCCGCCACCTCCTCGGGGGTGCCGGACGCCACGACCTCGCCGCCCGCGTCACCGCCACCCGGACCGAGATCGATGATGTGGTCTGCCGTCTTGAGCACGTCCAGGTTGTGCTCGATGACGATCACCGTGTTGCCCGCGTCCACGAGCCGGTGGAGGACCGCGAGCAGCTTCTCGACGTCGGCGAAGTGGAGCCCGGTGGTGGGCTCGTCGAGTATGTACAGGGTGCTCCCGGTGTCGCGACGCGACAGCTCGGTGCTGAGCTTCACGCGCTGCGCCTCGCCGCCGCTCAGCTGCGTCGCCGGCTGGCCGAGGCGGATGTAGCCGAGCCCGACGTCCTGGAGCGTGCGCATCCTGCGCAGGATCCGGGGCTGGTGCTCGAAGAGCACGGCCGCCTCGTCGACGGTCATCGCGAGCACGTCGGCGATGCTCTTGCCGCGGAACTTCACCTCGAGTGCCTCGCGGTTGTAGCGACGCCCTTTGCACACCTCGCAGGGCACGTAGATGTCCGGCAGAAAGTGCATCTCGATCTTGATCATCCCGTCGCCGGCGCACGCCTCGCAGCGACCGCCGGAGACGTTGAAGGAGAAGCGGCCCGGCTTGTAGCCGCGGATCTTCGCCTCCGGCAGCTTGGCGTACAGGTCGCGGATGTCGGTGAAGACTCCGACGTACGTCGCCGGGTTGCTCCGTGGCGTGCGGCCGATCGGCGACTGATCGACGTCGATCACCTTGTCGACCTGGGCGATGCCCTCGACACGGTCGTGCGTGCCCGGACGCAGCTTGGCGCGGTACAGGGATTGGGCGAGCTTGCGATACAGGATGTCGTTGACGAGCGTGCTCTTGCCGCTGCCGCTGACGCCGGCGACGCAGATGAAGGAACCGAGCGGGAACGCGACGTCGACATTGCGCAGGTTGTTGGCGCGCGCGCCGCGCACCACCAGCGCCTTCGCGCCGGCGGGGCGCCGGATCAGGGGCAGCGGAATGCTGCGCTCGCCGCGCATGAACTGCCCGGTGATGCTCTCCGGCGTGGCGAGGACATCCTCGACGGTTCCCGAGGCCATCACCAGGCCGCCGTGCTCCCCTGCTCCGGGACCGATGTCGACCACCCAGTCCGCCGCCCGGATCGTCTCCTCGTCGTGCTCGACGACGATCAGCGTGTTCCCGATGTCGCGCAGCGCGAGCAGCGTTCGGATGAGC
>DATLRB010000036.1:0-2103 GCA_035534875.1 Saccharimonadales bacterium (SeqCode) | reverse complement strand
GCTCGACCCCGCGCTCAACAGCCTGGTGCTCTGCACCTGTGATGGGTCGGTCTTGGGAGCAGCGCAACTCCTGGCCTGGTATCGGAGCGGCTGGATCTCGCTGTCAGCGACGCCGCTGCCCGTCAACGGCGGCGTCGAGGTTACCGACGCGGACCGGCACCAGCTGGTCCTGCTCGGCTCCGCGTCCTCGGGTCGCGAGCCGGGTGCGGTGCCGGCCGAGGTCTGGACCCTGACCGGATCCACCTGGCAGCGGATCGACCGGCCGGTCACGCCCTAGGAGACTGCTGAGCAATTCGCCTCAGGATGGCTCGAATATGAGTCAATCTGGGGATGCAAGGGACGAGCGACCCCAACCTCCAACTGCTCGACGCCGCAAGCCTCTGCCGCCACCTCGTCGACCCCCAGTCGGTGGCGGCGTTGCTGGCGGATCATCGCCATGAACTCTTCCCCGACGAGCTCTTCGGCGACCTCTTCCCCTCGGGGCGCGGACGCCCGTCGGTGCCTGCCGATGTGATCGCCTCGGTGATGGTGTTGCAGGCATTGGAAGGCCTCTCCGACCGTGACGCCGCCAGTCAGCTGCGCACCAACATCGCCTGGAAGGTGGCCTGTGGGCTGGCCATCGACGATCCCGGGTTCCATGCAACCGTGCTGACCCTGTGGCGGAACCGGCTGCGCACCTCGGCGCGGCCGCAGCGCATCTTCGACGCGGTGCGTGCGGTGGTTGCGGAGACCGGTGTGCTCGCCAAGCGGCAGCGCCGCGCACTCGATTCCACGGTGCTCGACGATGCGGTCACCCGACAGGACACGCTGATGCAGCTCACCGCCCAGATCCGGGTGGTGCGCCGGCTGATTCCGGCAGCGCGGGCGTTGCAGCTCAGCGCCCACGACTACGAGCAGGGTGGTGCCAAGCCGGCGTGCGCCTGGAACGATCCGGCCGACATCAATCGGGTGGTGACTGAGTTGGTCACTGACGCCCACACAGTGCTCGATGCCGTACGCGATCTCGACCTGAGTGATTCGCAAGCGGAGGCGGTCGGGCTGCTCGCCTTGGTGAGCGGCCAGGATGTGGAGCCTGGTGACAGCGAGGGGACGTGGCGGATTGCGCAGCGCACCGCGCCGGATCGGATCGTGTCCGTGCATGACCCGGAGTCGCGCCACGTGCACAAGACCGATCACAACTACCGCGACGGCTTCAAAGCCCACGTCGCCGTGGAGCCGGAGACCGGGTTGATCACCGCCTGCGACCTCAGCGCGGGCAATGTGGGTGACGCTCAGGTGGCTCCTGGGCTCCTGGCAGATGAGTCCCCGGGGCTCGAGGTCCTCGCGGACTCCGCATACGGCAGCGGCCAGCATCGCGCGCAGCTGCTGGCAGCACAGCACCTCGCGGTGATCAAGCCGATCCCACTGCGCGCGACGGTCCCTGGCGGATTCTCGATTGACGACTTCGCCATCGATGGCGCGTCGCGCTCCGTCACGTGTCCGGCTGGTCACACCGTGCCCATGACCCATTCCCGCAGCGCGAAGTTCGGATCTCGATGCCACGAGTGCTCACTCCGATCACGATGCACAACAGCGCGAGACGGCCGAGACCTCAAGGTTCATCGCCACCATGAACTGCTCGCCGCGGCGCGGCGCCAGGCTGAAACCGAGACATTTCAGCGCACGTACACGCGATGGCGGCCGATGGTCGAACGCAGCCTCGCCTGGCTGGTGCGCAAGGGCAATCGACGCGTCGCCTATCGCGGTATCGACCGCAACCGCATCTGGCTGAGCCATCGCGTTGCCGCGGTCGACCTCCGAAGGCTGCTCAATCTGGGTTTGTCCCGGACCCCCGACGGGTGGGCCGTGGCCTGACGGCCCGGTTCCCCGCCAGTCCACCCACTCCATTCAGCACTCCCGCTCCCTCAGTTCTTCACTCCTGTTCGGAAACAAGATTGCTCAGCAGTCTCCTAGCTGTCGTTCCGAGGTCAGCTCGCGGGGTCCTCGACGCGTGCGGGAACGCCGCCTTCGGGGCCGTCCACGTTGAGCACCGATTCCCCCTGCCCGCTGCGTGTCACCACGAGCGTCGCAAGCCGGTCAGTCGTATTGCCCTCGCGGTGAACG
>DATLRB010000035.1:0-25970 GCA_035534875.1 Saccharimonadales bacterium (SeqCode) | reverse complement strand
GGCAGGGCGTCGAGAAAATCCTGCGACGGCACGAAGAACAGAGCGCCGGTGACCGCCGTGGAGAAGTCGAGGATTCGATCGTAGTTCCCGGGCGGGTCACCGATGAACATGTTGGTGAGCATTCGCTCTGTGGTGCGTGGTGTGCTGGCGTAGGCGATGTAGTACGTGCCGAACTCGCCGCGTCCGACGTGGCCGAACGGCATATTGTCGCGCAGAATCTGGAGTTCGGTGCCATCGGCGTCGGTGATGACATTGAGCGCGACGTGCGAGTTGGTGGGTTTCTGATCGTCCGGAAGCTCGATGTCTGACAGCTTGGTGCGTCCCACCGCCTTCTCCTGGGCCTCGACCGCGAGCGCGTTCCACGTGTCGAGATCGTGGAGATACTGCTGCACGATCACGTAGCTCCCGCCGGCCCACTCGGGATCAGCGCCGGCGACGGTGACCGCGTCGTATGCGGCTTGGCCGGTGGGATTTTCTGTCCCGTCGACGAAACCGAGCAGGTCGCGCTCATCGAAGTACCTGAACCCGTGGATCTCCTCGACGACGGTGACGCTGCCCCGCAACCGGTTCATGATCTGGCCGGCGAGCTCGAAGCAGAGGTCCATCTCAACCGCCCGGATGTGGAACAGCAGGTCGCCGGGGGTGGACACCGCTCGATGCCGCTCTCCGATGAACTCGGGGAGGGGATGCAATTCGGCCGGACGCGGGCCGCTGAACAGCCGGTCCCACGCGGCCGATCCCACACCAACGACGCACGTGAGCCCACCGTCCGGGATTCGGAAGCCGACCGCCCTCTGGAGCCCCGCGCAGTCGCCGAGCAGGTGGCGAACGGTGGCCTCGCCACCGGAATCGATGGTCACCACGAGGAAGATCGCAGCCCCGGTGAGCGGGGTGAGCACCGGCTGCGCGGTGGGTCCCGTGGCGGAGTCGGACGACCCTGTCAAGGCTGTGCGCTCCTCGAGGTTCGAGCCTGATTGCGCCCGCAAGTGTAGGGATGGTGCCTCTCCCGCGGTCCGCGTTGGAGAGGAGCCGCCCGGAGGCGGCTCCTCTCGGCAGTCACGTCAGCGAGGGCAGGGGTTGCCGGGCAGGTTCTTCTGGAAGTCGTTGTATGAGTACGAGGCAACGCCTCCGGCCCCGGAGTACGCGACCTTCAGCAGCTGCCCGTACTGCTGGTGCGCGCCGAAGCTGTTGGTGCTGAATCCGGGGTACATCTGACCGACGGTCCAGGCACATCCGCCCAGCGCGGTGCCGGTCGAGTAGAAGGGGTAGAACTGCGCCGGCTTCCCTTCGTCCGTCGGCGGGATGATGGTGCAGCCTGCGCCCGTGGCGGTGTCGCAGGCTCCGAGGTCGCCCTCGATCGCGGGAAGATCCGTGTTGAACCCAACCGATGAATAGTTGGTGTCGTAGTTCTTCCCGGTCAGCGGACTGGTGAAGATGAACGCGGTCGGGCGGGACGAGCTGCCGTTCGGCCAGTCTGCGAGGTACGAGGTTCCGTCGTAGCCGACGTTCGATCCTTCGCATCCGCCGATCTGGATGAGACCCGATGCCGAACCCGGCCAGCAGCCCGCGTCGTCGTAATCCCACACCTCGGTGTTGTCGCCAACCCCCTCATTGCCGGTGCAGGTACCCGTCGTGGCATCGACTGCGCCGCAGTAGTCGAAGTGGCCGATCTCGGTGTCGAACGCGACGTTGTACGTTGCCGCCGCCCAGGGGACGGTGGTCTGCGCGGTGGAGGTGGCGTACATCGGGTGGAAGTTGTACGGAATGTTCGTGCACTCGGTCGAGGGGCTGGGTGCGAACTTCACCTGACCGAATCCGTTTGCGGCACTCGCCGTCATCGATCCAGAGGTTCCGTTGGTGGTGTCCTTGACAACCGCGCTGAGACCGCTCGGTGTGTCGTGCAGGGTCACGCTGAAGCGATCACCCTGGTTGAGGAACTCCACCTTGTGCGGGTCGGGCGTGCCGGACGCGAGCGCCTGGAACTGCACGGGGTTCGGTGGACCCTGCGGCTTGCCGCTGTGGGTCAGGTACGCGAAGTTCACATACTCCTCACCGACGAGGCTCTCGCAGGCCGAGTTGAGCTGCTGACCCGTCATTGAGTTCAGCGCAAGGCTGTCGATGGTGAGGGCAACGCACCATTGCGTTGGCGAGCAGCTGAAGCCGTTCCACTGCTGCACGTAGCCGGGTGGGTAGAACTGCAGCTCCATGTAGGCCGCGCCCGGATGGTATGGGCTCTTGGCCGGGTTCACGATGTTGACATTGCTGTCCGGAACACACGAATCGACGAGTTCCGGATACGACTGCGTGTCGCACATCGCCATGCCGAACCAGAAGGCAGGAGCGTATTGGAAGGTGTACACGTGCTTGCCGGGAACGTTGGTGGGCGAGGGCTCCTTGGGCAGGACGCCGCTGTACCGCATCTCATTGCCCGAGCCGCTCTTGTTCGAGTAGAAGAGCACGCTCGGCTCGTCGTGACCGACATAGTGGCCGAAGACCGAATCGGAGTCGCGGACCTCGGTGCAGATGAACCGCGCGGTATCGCTACAGTCGATATGCGTCGGTGCCTTGGCCGCGGCCGACGACGCCGACGACGTCAACCCTCCGCCGGCGAGCGCCGCCGGCACGGCCAGGGCCGCCACAAAGAGTGAGGCCGCCAATCTCCATCGCGGGTGACCCATCGCATCCTCCGTGAGTGGAGGTCTGGGAGGTACCGGAAGCCGAGCCCCCTCAGGAAGCGTCCACTCCTTCGTTCCCGAGCGCGAGCAGGCTAGCAGGCGTGGACCGGCCGTCGCAACCGCCGCCGGCTCGTCGGCGCATATCGCTGATCGTCAACGTTCGCGGCCGCGAATCTGCACCCGGCCGGCGACCTTCCGAGCTTCGAGTTGCGGCTGAGGAAACGTCGCGGGACCGGCCAGGACGGCCCCGTCGCTGAGCCGGAATCGGGAGCCGTGCCACGGGCACACGACCTCCCCGTCTTCGACGGTACCTTCGTTCAGCGGACCCCCGGCGTGGCTGCAGGTGTTCTCGAGTGCACAGACCGCTCCGTTCACCCGAGTCAGCAGCACCTTGCGGCCGTCCACGTCTGCCACGCTGAGCGCTCCCTCGGCCACGTCCGCATCGGCAGCGACGTCGGTCCACTCCTCCGGGCCGGACAACGACGCTGTGTGGTTCACGGTGAGCGCTCGGTCGAGCACCAGATCCCCACCCAAGTATGCGGCGGCGGCACCGGCGGCGAGTCCGGCCACGGAAAGGAACCGGCCACGCCCTTTTCGCCCGCGCAGGCGCGACGCGAGCGAGCCAAGCTGCAATCCGAGCACCGCGGTGTTGGCGAGTCCGTGCACCAGCGCCAGGCGCCGATCTCGACCGTAGGTGACCGACCAGTCGGCCGTGCCCGTGACGGCAGTTGCAGCGGCAGCGATGCAGCCCACGGCGGTCAGCGTCGTGGCGCCGGCGTCGTCACCGATCAAATCGAGTACCGGCACGCTGGTCCACATCCCGAGTGGCACATCGCTCAGCGCCGGATGCAGCGCGTGTCCGAGCCAGCGCCCGTGGAGCACGTCCATCAGCGTTCGCTGCCGTGTCAGCGGCTCCAGTGCCTTGGACAGCCACTCGCCCATACCCTCCAGTCCCGGTATCTCCTCGATGGCCGCGACGATCTGCGCGTACGGGGGCTGGGTGCGTGCCTGCTTTTCGATCATGGTGATGACACTCGCAACTCTTCGTTCTGCGGCCCGGTGAAACCGTGGCACAAGCCTACATCCGCGCACCACGCAGGACCGCGGCCACACGACGCCCCTCGGAGTCCGGGATCACGACGCTCGTCGTGGTGAGTGTCGTCCTCTCCTGGGCGGCCGTCCACGTCGTGTTCACATTGCGCTCTGCACGTCTCTACCACGCCCAGGACGGGGGCATCGATTTCCACGCGGATGCCCCTCCCGATTTCAAGGACTTCCTCTACGTCGCGCTCACCATCGGGATGACCTTCCAGGTCTCGGATACCGACCTCACGCCAAGTCGATTCGCACGACGGCGATACGCCATGCCCTGCTGTCGTACCTGTTCGGCGCGGTCGTCGTCTCGACCACGATCAACGTCATCGCCACACTGCTGACCAAATAGGGGAGGCACGGTGGTGCTCTCTGCAAGGGGGTGCTGCCACCGCTCCGGCCTTGGTGGTGGCTCCATCGACGCTGTCCCGAAACGCAGATAGGGTGCTGTGCATGACGCAAACGACCGCAACCGGTGACCGGCTCACGCCGCGCGGAGTGCGCCGGTCCGACCACGCGCCGAGCGCTGCGGTCCCGACTCGCGGGGCGACGAAGCCGCGTCAGATCGAGCGGCACCAGGCTGTCGTGGTCGGTGCGGGGTCCTCCGGCCTCGCGGCGGCGGCGGCGTTGCGGCGGTGCGGGTTCGAGACCATCGTCATCGACAAGTCCGACGGCATCGGCACGAGCTGGCGCTCGAGGTATGCCGAGCTGAGGCTCAACTCGTGGCGTCCCATGTCGAAGCTCCAGGGCCGCGGGATGCCCCGGCGTTGTGGGCGCTATCCGAGCCGAGACGACGTGGTGGCGTACCTGGAGGCGTTCGCACGCCGGCACGCCATCGACGTGCGCCTCCGAACCCAGCTGGTCGGAGTGCACCGCGAGCACGATGTCTGGCGTCTCGAAACCGAGTCGGGGTCGATGCTCTGTCGTTATCTCGTCGTCGCCACGGGGTGGGATGCGGTGCCCGTCATGCCCTCCTGGCCGGACGCGAGAACATTCGACAAGCCGCTGATCCACTCATCCGAGTTCGCCGGCGCCGCGGCGTACGCGGGGAAGGAGGTTCTGGTCGTGGGCGCCGGTAACTCAGGCCTCGATATCGCCAGTCACCTGGTCAGGGCGGGCGCCCACGTCACGCTCTCGATGCGAACGCCTCCGAACCTTGCCTCGCGGGAATTCCTCGGTATCCCGGGTCAGCCGATCCTCGTGTATTTCGGCGATCACATCCCGCACGCGATGGCGGACGCGATATTCCGCGTCGTTCAACGCATGACGTTCGGCGACCTGCGGCGATACGGCATCCCTCGATCGCCGGTCGGCGTCTACGCCAACTACCGACGGCACCGGCGCAACCCGGCGGTTGATGACGGGTTCATCGCCGCGCTCAAGCGGGGCACGGCACGCACGGTGGGAACGGTGGAACGGTTTGATGGCCGCAACGTGATCCTCACCGATGGTGGGCGGCTCCGTCCCGACGCCGTGATCTGCGCGACCGGGTATCGCCGCGGGCTGGAATCACTGCTCGGTCATCTTGGCGTCCTCGGAGGTGACGGAATACCCATCCGTCACTCCGGAGCCCCGGATCATCCGCACGCCCCGCGCCTCTATTTCTGCGGCATGTGGGGGCAGTTCAGCGGCCAGATCCGACTCGGACCGATCCACGCCCGGCGCATCGCGCGAGCCGCGACCCTTGACAGGAGAATGCGGTACCGGGTGCTCTCGAGGGCGTGAGACAGCGGTGAGCGCCGCACGCGGATCGGCAGTATTATCGAACGAATGTTCGCCTGGCTGGATGATCTGACCGATGCCCAGCGGCAAGCCGTCACGCACGAGGGCGGTCCGCTGCGGATCCTGGCCGGCGCCGGCACTGGCAAGACGACCACACTCTCCGCCCGGGTGGCGTGGCTGCTGGCAACCGGTGGATCGCCCGAGCGGGTCGTCCTGCTCACGTTCACCCGGCGGGCGGCTCGGCAGATGCTCGCCCGGACCGCGTCGCTGACCAACGTGGCGGGTCTCGACCGGGGCGCCGGCTCGCCGGCTGGCCGGGTCATCGGAGGCACCTTTCACGCCATCGCCCATCAGACGCTCCGCCGCTATGCGGCCACGCTGGGGATTCCGGAAGGGTTCTCTGTTCTGGACGCGGCCGACGCCGCAGATGTCATCGACATGGTCCGCGACGAACAGGGCCATGCGGCGTCGACGCGGCGGCGATTCCCTCGCAAGACGCTGCTGGTCGATCTCTACTCAGCCGCGGTCAACACGGGACGGCCACTGTCGTCGGTCGTGCCCGAGATGGCGCCGTGGGCCGAGGACTTTATCGACGCGATCTCGGAGATCTGCCGCGGCTACGTGGTTCGCAAGCGGGCGGCGGGGCTGGTCGACCTCGACGACCTCCTGCTCTTCTGGCGCGCGGCCGTTCAGGACGATCGACTCGGCCCGCGCCTTGCCGGCGCCCTCGATCATGTGCTTGTGGACGAGTACCAGGACGTCAACGAACTCCAGGTCGACATCCTCACCGGGCTGCGTCGCGGAGACCCCCGAATCACGGTGGTCGGCGACGACGCGCAGGCGCTGTACTCGTTCCGTGCCGCCGAACCGCGTCACATCCTCGAATTCGATCGGGCCTTCCCGGGTTCGACGACGGTCATCCTCGAAACGAACTTCCGCTCGAGCCAGCAGATTCTCGACGTCGCCAACGCGGTCGGCGCAGACGCCGCCGCCGGATTCTCGGCGGTGCTCCGGGCGGCCCGGACGGTTCCCAGTGTTGGTCCCCAAGTGGTGCGCTGTGCGGATGAGGACACGCAGACCGACGCCGTTTGCGACCGCATCCTGGCGCACCGCGAGGCGGGAGTCGCGCTGCACGAGCAGGCGGTGCTGGTGCGAGCCGCACACCACTCGGCACTGCTCGAACTCGAGCTGGGAGTGCGACGCATTCCGTACGTCAAGTACGGTGGTTTGCGCTTCATCGAGGCCGCGCACGTGAAGGACATGCTGGCGGCGTTTCGACTGGCGGACAACCCGAACGACGTGGTCGCGTGGTTCCGGCTCCTCCAGCTGCTCGTCGGCGTTGGCCCCGCGACGGCGCATCGCGTCGTCGCCGCACTCGGGCTCCTCGGCTCGGAGGTTGCCCCCCAAGACCACGACGCTGACGTTGAGGAAGCGTGGTCGCGCGCGTCCGCGCATCTCCCCATGGCGGCGCGGCCGGCTGCGGGAGACCTCGTCGTCGCGCTCGCGGCACGTCCGGGGGAGTCGGTTCCGGCTCATGCCGAGCGCCTCCGGGTGGTGGTCGCGCCGCTGGTCGAGGCAGCGTATTCGGATGCGACCGCCCGACTTGCCGACCTCCATACCCTCGTCGCCGCCACCACAAATGTGGCGCGTCTCTCCGACGTCGCCGCCGACCACGTCCTCGAGCCGCCACGGTCGACCGGGGCTTTTGCAGGACCGCCGCTGATCGATGAAGACTGGCTGATCATCTCCACGGTGCACTCCGCAAAGGGGCTCGAGTGGGACGTCGTCCATTTGCTCCACGTGACCGACGGCAACATCCCGTCGGACATGGCGCTCGGCTCGGCCTCCGGCCTCGAGGAGGAGCGGAGGGTGTTCTACGTGGCGCTGACCCGTGCCCGCAACGCGCTGCACCTCTACGTCCCCGGGCGCTACCACCATCACCCGACCGGGCGTGACGATCGGCACGGATGGGCGCAGCCGTCGCGGTTTCTCTCCGATCGCGTCCTCTCTCGGTGCGACCAGTCGATCGAGGTGGGCTGCAGGACGGATGCATTCGACATGCTCCCGCGCGTTGACGCCTCCGAGCGCATCGGCGTGGCACTCGAAGGGCTGTGGTCCTAGCTGCGCGCCGCACATTGCGCAGCCGCCACGGATCGCAGGGAGCAGCCTATGCTGATCGAGAGATGAGTACCGAGCAGCCGGCGCCGAAGCCCGAGGATGAGGCAACCAAGGAACAGGGTCAAGCGGACGACCGCCGTCGCAAGGACCAGACCGAGAAACTCGAACGCGATCGCGCCGATGAGGCTGGACGCCGTTCGCGCGAGGGCACCTGAGGCGGGTGACTGCTCGTTCAGGTTGAGCGCTCGCGCGCGCTGCCGGCCTGAGCGGAGGAAGGGGCTCCGGCCATCCCGCGAGCGAGCAGGAGCGATCCGATCGTGGCGGGGATGAGCGTCAGGCAACCGCCCGCCACGAGGGCCGCCGCTTCGGCCGGTCCGAGCAGCCCCGTGCTCAAACCGAGGCTGGCGGCGGCCGCCGGCATGCCGAGCTGGGCAGACGCCGCCAGGCCCGTTGCCAGATACCGCTCGTGACCGGCAACGCGCGCCGCGATGACGTGCGCGACCACCGCGGCGAGGGCGAGCCCGATGGCAAGAAGAATCCGCGACGGGGAGGTGAGCAGCGCTCTGAGGTTGAGTTCGGCGCCGAGCAGGACGAAGAACAGCGGGACGAAGAAGCCGTTTGCGACCCCTGAGAACTGCACCGCGAGGCGGTCCGATTCGTGCAACCGCACGAGGACCATTCCCGCGAGGAAGCCCGCGACCAGCGTGCTCGCCCCGGTCTCCTGGGCGATCGCGGAGAGACCGATCAGGAGCACGAGCGAGATGCGCACCTGCCACGCCCACCCACGCTGCAGCGACTCGTTGCGCATCTGCCGCACGAAGCCCTGGCGCCGCACCCGGCTCGCGACAAGGAGCGCCATGACCCCGGCGGCGATGATCGCCGCATCGCCGCCGATCGCCTCCAGCGGGCTGCCTGACTTCGCGATCGTGAGCGGCATGATCACGACGGTGACGGAGTCGGCGAGCGCCACCCAGGCGATGAGAAACGCGACATTCGGGCCGGCGAGGTGGCGCTCCTCGAGGATGGGGAAGGCGATCGCCGCAGAGCTTCCTGCGACGATCACGGCAATCAGAGCGGGGTGGCCGACCCCGAGGGCGTGATCGAGCAGCAGGCCGATCGGCGCCGCGATGACCGCGACGACGGCGAGGGCGAGCAGACCGCGCGCGAATCCTTGACGGATCGCCGGTGAGCCGACATCCACGTGGGTCCCGGCACTGAACATGAGCATCGCGAAGCCGATGGCGCTGAGCACGGGGAGGGGTGCGATCGCCGAATCGATCACGCCGAACCCGGTGTGACCGAGGACGAAACCGGCGACGAGCTCGCCGATCACCACCGGGATCAGCCCGCGCCGGCCGTACGCGAGCAGCGGGCCGGCGAGTCCGGCGAGCACGAGAATCGTCAGCTGCGCGAACATCGCGAGATCATGCCCCGAAAATCCCCGCTCGTGTCCATCGTGGCAGCGACGCGAAGCTATGAATCGTGGGTTGGCGTGCAGGTGCCGGTCGTGCGCTCCGATCTGGCCTTCAAGCACGAGCAGATGGCGCTCGCGCCCTTTCCATTTCTCCGGTCGACGTTCTACCGCTGGGTGGAGGTGTGGGAGGCGACATGCGCGGAGCTGGCGGGCGCGCCGATGGTGCTGGCCGTTGGCGATCTGCACACCGAGAACTTCGGAACGTGGCGCGACGCGGAGGGCCGGTTGATCTGGGGCATCAACGACTTTGACGAAGCCTTCCCGATGGCCTACACGAATGATCTCGTCCGGCTGGCGACCTCAGCGAGACTGTCGATCTCCGCCGGGACCCTGGTCCTGACGCCTCGGGCCGCATGCAGCGCGATCCTCGAGGGCTATCGCGCATCACTCGAGCGCGGCGGCAGGCCCTTCGTGCTCGCCGAGGAACACCCCGTGCTTCGCCACGACGCTCAATCGGAGCTGCGAGACCCCGTCCGTTTCTGGGCGGCCATGGCCGATCTCCCTCCCGCTCGGCGCCCGGCGGCCGCCGCGGTCACGCTCCTCCGGCGGCAGCTCCGAACCAGCGACGCTCCTCGCTACGTCACCCGCCGGGCGGGGCTTGGCAGCCTGGGGCACCCGCGAATCGTCGCGATCGCCGAGCATTCGGGTGGCTGGATCGCGAGAGAGGCCAAGGAGATGGTCGCCTCGGGGGTGGCGTGGGCGAAGGGCGGCGCCGGCACGGCTCCGCTGCACTACCCGACGATCGTCCGCCGGGCGGTGCGGTGCGCAGACCCATTCCTCGAGATCCGCGGGCGCTGGGTGCTGCGCCGGCTCGCGCCCGATTGCAGCCGGATCGAGTTCACCGTCGCTCGCCTGGCGGCCGATCAGACGGAGTTGCTTCACGCCATGGGCGCCGAGACGGCCAACGTCCACATCGGGTCGGGCGCACGCCGGATCGCCGCCGTCAGCAGGGACCTCGACCGGCGATCGCCGAACTGGCTCAAGGTCGCGTCCCGCGCCATGGAGCGCGCGACCACCGTCGACTATCTCGCCTGGCAGCGCGCCCAGCGCGGCTGACCGCTAGACGCGAAGCAGCGCGACCAACGAACGCCCGGCGACGGTCACCTCCTCGCCGGGATGGTGGTGGCGGGTCGACGGGGTCACGTCGCGCTCCGCAGTGTCGGCGAACACCGACCACAGGTCCCCCCACCCGCTCGGGATGGTCCAGCCGACCTGCTCCTCGCCGGCATGGAGCAGCACCATCAAGGTGCCACCGCGGATGCGCCGGCCTCGCGGGTCGCGGTCGGGGATCTCGTCGCCATTGAGGATCATCCCGAGCGAACGCTGCCCCTCATCGAACCACTCGTGGTCGGTGACCTCGCGCCCGGAGGGCAGGAACCAGGCGATGTCCTTGCGCCCGGATCCGTGCACGGCCTGGCCGGAGAAGAAGTTCCGACGGCGAAGGACCGGGTCACTCCGACGCAAGGCCACCATCCGGGCGACGAAGCCGAGCATCTGCTCGTCGAGATGGCCCCAATCGATCCACGAAACCTCGTTGTCCTGGCAGTACGCGTTGTTGTTGCCGCGCTGCGTGCGTCCGATCTCGTCGCCGCCGAGCAGCATCGGGCATCCCTCGGAGAGCAGGACGGTGGCGATCAGGTTGCGCCGCTGGCGTGCGCGCAACTCGAGGATCGCCGGATCGCCGGTGGGACCCTCGACACCGCAATTCCACGACCGGTTGTCGTCGGTGCCGTCCTGATTGTTCTCGCCGTTGTCGAGATTGTGCTTCTCGTTGTACGAGACGAGATCGGACAGCGTGAAGCCGTCGTGGGCGGTGACGAAGTTGATGCTCGCCGACGGTTGCCGTCCGTCGCCCTGGTACAGGTCGCTCGATCCGGTGAGCCGGTACGCCAGGTCGCGAATGCCGGTTGCGCCGCGCCAGAAATCGCGCACAGTGTCGCGAAAGGCGCCGTTCCACTCTGCCCATCGCACCGGGAAGTTGCCGACCTGGTAACCGCCGGCGCCCACGTCCCACGGCTCGGCGACGAGTTTCACGCGCGACAGCACCGGATCCTGGTGGATGATGTCGAAGAATGCGGAAAGACGGTCGACATCGTAGAACTGGCGTGCCAATGCGGAGGCAAGATCGAAGCGGAACCCATCCACGTGCATCTCGATGACCCAGTAGCGAAGACTGTCCATGATGAGTTGGAGGGTGTGCGGGTTCCGGACGTTGAGACTGTTCCCGGTACCGGTGACATCAAAGTAGAAGCGAGGATCCTCGTCTTTGAGCCGGTAATAGGCGGCGTTGTCGATCCCGCGAAAGCTCAGCGTGGGACCCAGGTGGTTGCCCTCGCCGGTGTGGTTGTAGACCACGTCGAGGATCACCTCGAGTCCGGCGGCGTGCAGCGCGCGGACCATCGCCTTGAACTCGCGCACCTGTTCGCCGTTGGTCCCCGACGACGAGTACCGTCCCTCGGGCGCGAAGTAGCCGATCGAGTCGTAGCCCCAGTAGTTGACGAGGTCGCGCTCGACGAGCTGCGGGGAGTCGAAGAAGTGATGCACCGGCATCAGCTCGACTGCGGTGACTCCGATTCGCGTGAGGTGCTCGATGGCCGCGGGGTGGGCCAGACCGGCGTAGGTGCCGCGCAGGGCGACCGGGACGTCCGGGTGCCGCTCGGTGAATCCCTTGACGTGCAGCTCATAGATGATCGTGTCCGACCACGGTGTGTTGGGGCGCCGGTCGTCACCCCAGGGAAACGACTGGTCGACGATGACGCAGCGCGGCATCGCCGGTGCGGAGTCGACGCCGCTGATGCGCAGGTCGTCGCTGCCGAGCCGGTACCCGAAGAGCGAGCGACCCTGACGGAACCGGCCGGCGATCGCACGGGCGTACGGATCCAGGAGCAGTTTGGCCGGGTTGTGACGCAGTCCCTCGTGGGGCGCGTAGCGGCCGTGAACCCGGAAGCCGTACCGCTGGCCTGGGCCGACATTGGCGATGTAGCCGTGCCAGACGAGGTCGGTGCGCTCCACCAGTGGATGCGTGGTGAGCTCGGCGCCGCGCTCGTCGAAGAGCACGAGGTCGATCGCCTCGGCACTCTCCGAGAAGATCGCGAAGTTGGTGCCCGATCCGTCCCAGGTTGCGCCCAGCGGGGCGTCGGTACCCGGCCAGGCGGCACGTCCGTCGGGCGCGCGTCCGGCTGCGGAAGGCTCTGGAACAGTCATGACTCCACTCAGGTCGCTGATCGAGGGCTCCCGACGTGACCGGTGCCGTTCGGCGGAGTCGCCAGCCGGCGTGGGGAGTCCAGAGAGCGTACGTGGATGCGACCGGCGCTCGCCGGAAGGTGAGCTCCGAGCATGCGCGTGCGGTCGAGGCGTGCATGCATCCCGCCGGCGATGGCGAAATCGCGCCCGCGTTCGTTCGGCCGGGAGCGCGGCTGCCCGTCGGAGTGCGCAGTGTCGAACTCGAAGGAGGTGACGAGCTGCCGGGTGGTGCGGTCCTGAGCCGCGACACGCCCTTCGGGTACCACCACCTCGTGTTGCACGACGGCCGAAGGGTCCCCATGGTCACCAGCCCCGGGCGGTGCGTCATTCCCAAAGCGCTCAGGGGATGGGGCTGGGCTGCCCAGCTCTATGCGGTTCGGTCGCGCGCCGGCTGGGGCGTCGGCGACCTCGGAGACCTTCGGATGCTCGGGTCATGGTCCCGGAAGCACGGCGCCTCGATGCTTCTGGTCAATCCGCTCCACGGGGTGCGACCGGGGACGCCACAGGAGCCGAGCCCGTACTTCCCGTCGAGCCGCCTCTATCGCAACCCACTCTACCTGCGCATTCAGGACCTCCCCGGCGCTCGTGAAGACCCTGGTGTCGGCGAGCTCGCTCGGGCCGCGGAGCGGCTGCGCGAGGCACCGGTCATCGATCGCGATCGCATCATGCCGCTCAAGCTGCGCGCGCTCGAGGGGCTCTGGTCGCGCTTCCGCGGCGACCGCGGTTTCGATGCCTACGTCGCCAACGAGGGGCTCCTGCTCGAGCGCTACGCCTGTTTCTGCGTCCTCGCCGAGCGCCATCCCGTTTCCTGGACCTCCTGGCCCGCCCGGTTCCGGCGCGCCGACGGCCGCGCGGTGCGAGAGCTCATCAGGAGTGATCGCTCGCGGATCGACTTCCACCGCTGGCTGCAGTGGTCGCTCGACACCCAGCTCGCCCGCGCCGGGCGGGAGCTGCCGCTTGTCCACGACCTCGCTGTCGGGTTCGCGCCCGATGGTGCGGACGCGTGGCTCTGGCAGGACGAGGTGGCATCCGGCGCCCGCATCGGCGCGCCGCCCGACGACTTCAATCCGGCGGGTCAGGACTGGGGCGTTCCACCCTTCGATCCCGCACGGCTGCGCGCCGCCGCGTACGCACCGCTGGTGTCGACCATGCGCCGGATGATGAGCGCGGGCATCGGGCTGCGCGTCGACCACGTCATGGGCCTGTTCCGCCTGTGGTGGGTCCCGCTCGGCTCGGGCGATCCGTCGGCAGGCGCCTACGTTCGATATCCGGCCGGCGAGCTGCTCGACATCCTCGCCCTGGAGAGCGTGCGCGCCGGCTGCGGGGTTGTCGGGGAGGATCTCGGCACGGTCGAGTCGGGTGTCCGCTCCGAGCTGCGCCGGCGCGGCCTGCTCTCGTACCGCCTCGCGTGGTTCGAGTCGAAGGCTCCGGAGCGGTACCCGGCACAGTCGCTCGCCGCTTTGACGACGCACGATCTCCCGACGGCGGCCGGGGTGTGGACGGGGGCGGATCTCGCGGAGATGGAAGCCGCCGGCCGGCCGGTCAACCGGCGAGCCGAGCTCGGCGTGCGGCGCAGGCTGCAACGCCTGGCAGGTGCCGGCGACGCCGACCCGGTGGCGCTGGTGATCGAACGCGCCTACGCCGCGCTCGGCCGCTCACCGAGCAGGTTGGTCGTGGCGACCCTCGACGATGCCAGCCTCGCCGTTCGCCGTCCGAATCTGCCCGGAGACCTCGACCGGCCGAACTGGTCCATCCCCCTCCCGAGGACTCTCGAGCAGCTGCGCCGCGACCCGCTGCCCCGCCGTATCGCGGCGGCGCTCAACCGCCGCGGCTGAGGCGGGGTCAGGCCTGGGTGCCGACCTGTCCGGCGGGAACCGAAGCCGCGGCCGCTCGGGCGGCGGTGACCGCCTGGCTCGGGTCGTCTCCGATCGCCGCGACGCCGGCAGTGAGCGTGAGGTGGAGCGCGAGGCGGCGCATCTGCACGAACACCCGGTCCGCGAGCGCCTTCCCGGAGGCGATCCCGCCGTCACGCACGAGGACCAGGGCCGCGCCGTCGTCGAGCACGCAGACCGGCTCGTCGGCCCGGGAGTACGCCATCACCAGTGACGCGTAGCCGCCACGCGCCGCCGGTGGAATGGATGAGTCGACGACGAACGCGCAGCAGGCGCCGTCCGGACCAACCTCGCCCGCTCCGTGGTTGAACTCCTCGAGCGTGACCTGCCAGGGCAGGAGCGACAGCGTTCGCGGCTCACTCACGGCGGCGAGGCTGCCATCGGCGCGATTCCCGAGCTCATGCGCCGACGAGGAAGATGTGCTCGAGCTCCGCGAGCGCGGCCTGGCGGTCCACGGCGCGACTGCCGCCGGCATCGCGCCAGCACAGCAACGCCTCGACGGCCTCGACGAGGTCACGTGCTCGCAGCGGCTTGCTCAGCGCCCCGACGCCCGCGATCGGCGGACGCCCGTCGCGAATCGCTCCGGTCACAAACGTGATCGCAACCCGCTCGAAGGCAGGGTCCTCGAGGATCGCGCGAGCCAGGCGGATGCCGTGCATGTCGGGCAGGATGCCGTCGATGAGGATCACCGCGGCGGAGGACTCCCGGAGCACCGCCATGGCCTCCTCGCCGGTGCGCACCCCCAGGGCCGGATGGCCGCCGCTCTCCAGAGCGTAGGTCAGGAAGCCGCGGACGGCCTCATCGTCCTCGACGACGAGCACGGCGGGTACGCCAGTTTCGACCATCGCGGCTGGATCATAACCGGCACCCTCGCGGCGCACGACCGATCAGCGCACACCTTTCATCGACCCGTCACGGTCTGCGAGCGGCGATGAGCGCAGTCGTTGGTGTTGTGGTGGCAGCCGCACGTGTCCATGGTCTCCAGGAGGAGCAGGTCCCCGGCCGGGTAGTGCAGGACCGGCTTGCCGTCCACCGAGGCGCCGTTCGCCACGCGAGCCGCCTTGACGTACACCGCCCGGCCGTCGCGCATCACCCAGGGGAGCATGTTGGGGGCGCCGGCGCGAACCATGCGTTCGGCCTCCTGGGCGGATGCGGCCTCGTCGAGGGAGCGGTGCCCGATGGACGTGCGGTAGGACGAGGTCGCCATGTCGACGCGTATTCCGGGCGCGTCGTTCAGCAGGCGGTCGACCGCGTCCGGGAGCAACGGCATTCCCGCCTCGACCAGCCGCCGCGTCAGAGTCCCCGCGGTATCGCCGGGCAGGATCGCGACGGCGGCCTGGGCGAGGATCGGCCCCGAATCCACCTTGGGCGCTGCCTTGTGCATGGAGATGCCGGTGACCGCGGCGCCGTCTGCGATCGCCCAGTACACCGGCTCGGGCCCCCGATATGCCGGGAGCAGGCTCGGGTGCACGTTGAGCCACCCGTGCTTCGGGAGCGCCAGCGCCCTCGGACCGACGATCTGATCGAAACTCGCCATCACGACGGCGTCGAGGCCGAGTTCGTCGAGCTCGAATCGCGAGTGCTCGTCGTTGATTCTCCACGCGCGAATCAGCGGGATGCCGAGGTGGTCGGCGATCCGGCTCAGCGCGTTGTCGCCGAGGATGGCGGGATGCGCGCCGGGCGACGTGACGATGCCCACGGGCTGGACCTCGAGCTCCAGGAGCCGGAGCAGAAACGCCAGGCTGAAGTCCGACGGGAAACCGGCGAACGCCACCCGGGGGCCGCTGCCGGGCGGGATCGTGTCCGGCGGTGGCGGCAGGTCACGATCGGGGATGAACGTGAAGATCTCGCGTGCCCAGAGATCCCGGCTGACCGCGTCGAGGTATGCGGAAGAGGTGGCCACGTCAATTGATCCTAACCATGCGCGGGGTCGAATCAACCAACCCCTCATGGACGAGGGTATCCAGGACGAGGGCGATATCCGTCGAAGAGCGCTCGGCCGCTGGTGGGCCGGCCCGTTCCTGCAACTCGTCAATCGTGCGCGGCCGCGGGTCGGCGAGCATGGCGCGGAGGACTGCACCGCGAAGCTCTCGCGTGCTCCCGCGGTACCGAGGCGACCGTCGTCGAGGTTCGGGTGGCGCCGCCGCGAGCCGGTCTCGGGATGCGCAGGTTGCGGCGAGCGGACATCCCTGGCAGTTCGGCCGCGCTCGGCAATGCAGCGCTCCGGCGTCGAACAGCGCGTAGGTGAACGCGCGGGCGCTCATACCGCGGGGCCATCCAGCCGCGAGCTCCGCTTCAATGGTCGTTGGTCGGATCTCGTCGAGTTCGAGGCCGAGTGCCGCCCGGGCCGTGACCCTGGCGATGTTGACGTCCTGAGGAGGACTGGTCGGCGCTCCGAACGCCAGGACCCGGAGTGCCCTCGCCGTGTACTGCCCGACCCCAGGGAGCGATCGCAGGCCGGCCTCGGTCTCGGGCCAGCCCGAGGCTGAAACGGCTCTAGCGGTGTCGTGCAGCGCTCGGGCACGCCGCGGGTAGCCGAGACCCTGCCATTCCCGCAGCACCGCTGCGATGGGCGCGGCAGCGCACGTCTCCGGGGTTGGCCAGCGTGCGAGGAAGGACTCCCATCGCCCCGCCACGCGGGCGACCTGCGTCTGCTGCAGCATCACCTCGCTGACCAGGATTGCCCACGGATCGACGGTTGCCCGCCAGGGCAGGTCATGCCGCCCGCGCGTCCGGTACCAGCGCGCGAGCCCGCGGGTCCACACCGGGCGCAGTTTGTCAGACTTCGCGCTCCCGGCATCTTGAGGAGAGCACGAGCATGGCGCAACACACGATCACATTGATTCCCGGTGACGGCGTGGGACCCGAGGTCAGCGAGGCGGCGCGGCGCGTCATCGACGCGACCGGCGTTGCGATTGCGTGGGAGGTACTCGACGCCGGGCTCGGCGTGATGGAGCAGTACGGAGATCCGCTGCCGGCTCACGTGCTCGAATCCATCCGCCGCAACAAGGTCGCGATCAAGGGGCCGCTGACGACCCCGATCGGAAAGGGCATCAGATCCGTCAACGTCGCTTTGCGCCGCGAGCTCGATCTCTTCGCGTTGATTCGCCCGTGCAAGTCATATCCGGGCGTGCGCAGCCGCTACGAGAACGTCGACCTCGTGGTCGTACGCGAGAACACCGAGGACCTGTATGCCGGCATCGAGTTCGCCGAAGGAGAGCCCGGGACGCTCGAGCTGATCGCTGACATCGAACGCCTCGGCGGACGGAAGATTCGCTCGGACTCCGGAATCAGCATCAAGCCCGCGTCAATCTTCGCGACGCAGCGCATCTTCCGCTTTGGTCTCCAGTGGGCGATCGACAATGGACGCCACAAGGTGACGGCCGTGCACAAGGCAAACATCATGAAATACACCGAGGGGCTCTGGCTGCGCGTCGCCGAAGAGGTCAGCCACGAGTTCCCGCAGATCGAGTTCGAGGATCGCATCGTCGACAACATGGCGATGCAGCTGGTGCAGAGGCCTGAGCTGTACGACGTGATGGTGATGCCGAATCTGTTCGGCGATATTCTCAGTGACCTGTGTGCCGGCCTGACCGGCGGACTCGGCCTCGCCCCCGGGGCGAACATCGGCGACGAGGTCGCGGTCTTCGAGGCGACGCACGGCAGCGCACCCAAGTACGCCGGACAGAACAAGGCGAACCCGATGGCGATGATGCTCAGCGGCGTGCTGATGCTGCGTCACATCGGTGAGGGCGCTGCCGGCGATCGCCTCGAGCAGGCGATCGCGCGCGTCATCGCCGAGGGTCGCAGGGTCACCTACGACATGAAGCCGGAGCGCGATGATCCCTCCGCGGTGGGCACCTCTCAGGTCGCCGATGCGGTGATCGAGGCGATGGGGTAGCCACCGACCGGAGCAGCGCGCTGAAAACCCGACCAGCGATCACGGTTTCCGACGGAATCGGGCTCCAGTCCCGGCTTCACAAATCAGTGAAGTCGTGGCGATTGGCGGATTGGGGCGGATACTGCACGGTGCCTTGAGCGCTACGACCCTTGTGCTGTCGTGGGCTTTGGGGGGCGCCTGCACCCTGCTGGGCGCATTCACCGTCGACGGGTGGTTGCGTCAGCGTGATCGCACGCGCGCGTTCCTCGCGCTCTCGATCGTGCTGCTCTGCGGGTGCGGCGTGGCGGTCGCGGCCACGATGCTGACCCGGAACCGGGCGGTGTGGACGAGTGACCTCTCGCTCACCCTCTTCCTCGCCTCCGGCTGGGCGTTTTTCGGTTTCCGCGCCGCGATGGACCGCCTGCACGTGGTCGTGAGTGTCGCGGCGGGCGCCGTCGTGCTCGCGGCGATCGCCCTCGTCAGCATCGCCGGCGTCGCCCTTTCGGGCGTGCAGTCGACGGGACAGCGGCTGGTCGTTGTCGTGCTCACCGTGGTCTGGCTCGGGTGCGTCGTGGAGCCGGTCGTCCGGTTGTGGAGGATCTCGGCGGCGATGCCCCGCGTGCAGCGCGCCAGGCTTCGCGCGATCACGCTCGCCTTCGTGGGTGTGGGCGTCGCGCTGTTCCTCTCGATCGGTACCGGCGCCGTCCTCGGAAGCGATCACCCCGAGATCACGGTCGCGCTCCCGGCCCTCGCCGTGCTGCCGCTCTTGTATGTCGGCTTCGGGCCGCCACGCTGGCTGCTTGGATTCTGGCGGCAGCGCGAAGAGGGCCATTTCCGCGAAGCGTTCACCGACCTCGTGCTGTACTCGCCCGACCGGCAGCGCCTCGCGGAGCGCGCCGTGGAGTGGGCGGCGCGCCTCGTCGGCGCCGACGGAGCGGTGATCGCAACCGATGACGGCGAGGTGCTCGCGGTGCACGGCCTGGACCGGACCGCGGGCTGGAAGCTCGCCTCCGAGGTGACCGGACAGGGTGAGGCGCGCTCAGTCACGAGTCATCCGACCAATGCGCGCGGCGTGATCCGGGTCGTCCTGGAGGCGCAGCTCAGCCGGGGGATGATGGCGGTCACGTCGGGACCGCTCACGCCGCTGTTCGGTGACGATGAGGCAGTCCGTCTCACCCAGTACGCCACCGCACTCGCCCCCGCCCTCGACCGTGTCCTGCTCGTGGAGCGGATGCGACGCAGCTCGCAACTCCTCGACCTCGCGTACGACGCGGTGACCACATGGAACGTGCGCACCCAGCTGATCACCTTCTGGAACAAGGGGGCCGAGGAGCTGTACGGCTGGACCAGCGACGAGGCGATCGGTCGCAATCCGGGCGAGCTGCTGCATTCGGAGCTGCCGGAGAGCCGCGACGTGATCCTCGCCGTCCTCCGCGCTGAGGGGCGCTGGGAGGGCGAGGTCATCCAGACGACCAGGACCGGGAATCGGATCAACGTGGCGGTTCGCTGGGCCCTGCAGAAGGACGGCGTCGGCTGGCCGGACGCCGTCATCGAGATCGGTCGCGACGTCACTGCCGACAAGGTGGCGGCGGCCGACCTGCGCGAGGCACGGGACGTCGCCGAACAGGCTTCGCAGGCGAAGAGTGAGTACCTGTCGCGGATGAGCCACGAGCTGCGCACCCCGCTCACCGCGATTCTCGGCTACAGCGACCTCCTCGAGATGCGTGAACCGCGTGACGACCAGACGGAGGCGATCGCCGCCGTTCAGGAGGCGAGTGGCCACCTGCTGAGCCTGGTGAACGACGTGCTGGATATCGCCCGAATCGAGTCGGGCCGCGAGGCGTTCTCCCTCGAGCCGGTGGCGCTCGAGGCGACGGTCGAGGAATGTGTCCGGCTCGTGGCGCCCTCGGCCCTCAGCCGCCACATCAAGATCACACGCTCGCTCGGCGACTGCGCCGCGGAATACGTCCTCGCCGACCGGCAGCGTCTGGTGCAGGCGCTGCTGAATCTGCTGTCGAACGCCGTCAAGTACTCGGGAAAGGAAGCCCACATCTTCGTGGAGGCATCACGCGAGCCGGAGGCCGACGGACCGGCCGGATCGAACGGATCGACGAGCGAGTTCATCCGCCTCGCGGTCCGCGATACCGGTCCCGGATTCACCGACGACGAGAAGGCGCGCCTGTTCCAACCCTTCGAGCGACTTGGCGCAGAGCGCACCCCCGTGCCGGGCACCGGCCTGGGTCTCGCCTTGACCCGCAAGCTCGTCCAGGGCATGCATGGCACCATTGGCGTCGAGAGTGAGCGTGGCTCCGGGAGCGCCTTCTGGATCAGGCTCAGCCGCTCACCGATCGCGGCACCCAAACCGCGCATACGGCGCAAGGCCCCTGTTGTGCCGGTGGTCAGCTGCGAGCGAACCGTCCTCTACGTCGAGGACAACCTTGCGACCATAGGACTGATGGAGGAGGTGTTCTCGATGCGACCTCAGATCCATCTGCTCACCGCGATGCAGGGTGGGCTCACGCTCGAACTCGCGCGCGAGCATCATCCCGATCTGATCGTGCTCGATCTCCACCTGCCGGACATCCAGGGTGACGTCGTGCTCGAACAGCTCCGAGCCGATCCGCGCACCGCCGGCATTCCGGTAGTGATGTGCAGCGCCGACGCCACCGAGCGTCGCCGCAAGGAGTTGATCGCCGCGGGAGCTCGCGCCTACCTGACAAAACCCATGAAGGTGCAGCGGTTTCTGCGCATGCTCGACGAGGTGCTCAACAGCATCCCGGTCACCCCCGCATGAGCGGCTGACGTTGCCGCCGGCCTTCGAAGTCCTCAGTGCCGCTGCCGGCGGCGAGCCAAGCGCCGCCGAAATTGCGTACGGAGGACCGCTGCGGTTTCCGGCGTCACCGCGGCCGTACGTCATCGCCAACTTCGTCGCGTCCATCGATGGCGTTGCCTCGCTGGGGCTGACCGACGGGACCGACTCGACGACGTTGAGCGGCAGCTCGCGCGCCGACCGCTATCTCATGGGCCTGTTGCGCGCAAGTGTCGATGCGGTGGTCATCGGCGCGGGCAATCTGCGGGCCACCCCGGGCCATCAGTGGACGCCCGCCGCGGTGGCGGGCGACGACGTCGACTCGCTCGACGCGTACCGCGTCGAGCGAACCGGCACGGCCGAGCCGCCGTTGCTGGTGGTGGTCTCGGCGAGTGGCGATCTCCCCGCGCACGTCGCGCTCGACGGTCCGGCGGCGAGCGTTGCGGTGGTCACCGCAGCCGCAGGGGCGGGCAAGGTTCGCGCTGCTCATCCGCTCGTGACCGTGGTCGAGGTGGATGCGCAGAACGGGATCAGTGGGGCTGGGGTGGTGGCGGCTGTGACCTCCCTCGTCGGCCCGGGATTGCTGCTCTGCGAAGGTGGACCGTCACTGTTCGGCCGCCTGATGGCGGATCACACCGTGCAGGAATTGTTCCTCACCATCGCTCCGCGACTCGCCGGCCGCGACCACGACCAGCCGCGGCCGGGTGTCATCGACGCGTGGGCTGCCCCGCCGGCCGCGCTGCGCACCGCCACGATTGAGTCCGTGCGTCGGTCCGACGACCACCTGTTTCTGCGGTATCGCCTCGAGGCCTGACGTCCAGACGCGACGAACGGCGTCGCTGAGAAGATCTTCGACGCCCTGACCGGTCTCCCCGGCGCCGTGCCGGGCGAGCGCGAGCAACTCAGGGTTGCTTCGGAGGAAGCGGGTCGCCGCGTCGATGATCACGGGGTTCTCAGGCATGCGCCGATCGTCGGTCGCGCCCGCGACAGGTGCCTGTCGTCAGTCTTCGGTCTTTTCCGAGGGGGACTCGCCGCCTGCGAGCAGCAGGTACAGCCTGCGGCGTGCGTCGCGAAGGATCGTTCGCGCCTCGGCGATGTGTCCCGCGTCTCCCGTCCGGCTGACCTGCCAGACGGCAGCCAGCAACTGGAAGGCCTGATCGCGAAGGTCCCGGTGATCCCCGCCCATGGCACCGGCTGCCTCGGCCCAGGGGGCGGGACCGGCTGCGAGTTTGGCCGCCTCCTCGCGGCCGGAGTCCGTCAGCTCGAAGACACGGCGACCGCCGTCGGCCTCGACGGCGCGGACCAGTCCTTCGTCCTCGAGTTGCTGGAGCGTCGGGTAGACGGAGCCGGGGCTCGCCCGCCACGCACCCTCGCTTCGACGTTCGAGCTCCTGGATGATCTGGTAACCGTGGGACGGCTTCTCCGCGAGGAGGACGAGGATCGCCGCGCGGACGTCGCCGCGTGCGGCCCGCCTGCCCGGGCCGAAGGGCTGGCCGAAGCCCCCTGGGCCACCGAAGCCGGCGGCAAAGTCGGGTGCGTCGAACGGCGGCCAGCCGCGGCGATGCCGGGCCCGAGCCCCGTGCTCGAGGTGCTCCCGGACGTGGTGGTGGAAGCGTGCGGCAGCCTCGTGATGGGCCCACGCGCGCTCGTCGTGAGAGGTGGGATGGGGGTGTTCTCTGGTCACGTCGGTTCGCTCCGTTGCGGCTGATTCGATGTGCCAACGATATATCGAGACCGGTCGCTTGTCAAATGCGGCTAGGCACTTGCGACCCAGTCGAGCTGCATCTGGGCGAGCATCTCCGCAGCGATGACCGGTGCCGAGATGAGATCGATGTCGAGCTCATGGTTGCGCGCGAAACCACCCCCAGACCAGTTGGCACTCCCGAAGAGCACCGATGTCGCATCGGCGACGATCGCCTTGGCGTGGAGCAGCTCGCCCCGGCTCCGATACCACCGGACCTGGATGCCGTCACCGCGCAGGGCCGCGTATGAGGCGTCGCTCGACGGCTGCGACGGGTCGAGCAGGACCCGGACCGCGACTCCGCGGACCGCCGCGGCTTCCAGTGCCTGGACGACACCGGTGTCGGTGAGGACGAACAGTTCGAGGTCGAGCGTCTGCCGCGCTCCATCGATGAGCCCGATTGCGAGCGGACGGATCTCGACGCCGGGGAGGGTCGCGGCAACGCCGATCGACGCGTCGGCGACGGGTTCGGGCACGGGTATCGTGCGGCCGCACGTGACCAGGTCGCGATCAAAGACGCGATCCAGATTGCGCACCACCGGGCCCCGAACCTCGGCGTCGTAGTCGTGGTTCGACGGTGAGTTGACTCCCCAGTTGATGCCACCAACGACCGCAACAGCGGCATCGACGACGAGGAGCTTGACATGGTCGATCATCTGCCTGCGCACCGGGTAGTCGACGACCTCGATGCCGGCCTGGCGGAGCAGCGCGGCAGTCGCGACGCTGGTGAGCTCGGATGGATCGTCGATGACGGTGACCGATACACCCCTCGACTTCGCGGCGATCAGGGCGGTCGCGAGGCCATGCTGACCGAACTCGTAGATCTCAACGTGGATGCTGACCTCGGCTCGGTTGATGAGCGACTCGAGGCGGGCGAACGTTGCGGGCCCACTCCGCAGCAACGCCACCTGGTCGGCGCCGACCAGGACGGGCGGGGCGGGCCCGAGGAGCGGTGCAGGGCGGGGTGGTGGCAAGGCCGACGCCTGGATCTGTGCGCATCCGAACACCATCGCGGCCGCGGCGAGGGCCGCGATGAGGCATCTCCAGACGGACCCGAACACCGTATGCACAAGAGACATTTCGCGATCACAGTACCACAAGACGGCGTATGCGCGGCAGGGCACGGCACGTGGCCGCCAGGGAACGGATCGCGCCAATGCACCTATACTCGGCCCGATGCATTGTCAAGGAGGCGTTGTTGCGTGAAGACGGCTCTCGCCGTGGCTCAGGTGGTGATCGGGATCCTCGCGATCCTTGGCATCCTCCTCCAGACCCCGAAGTCAACCGGTCTCGGCGGGACCATCGGCGGTGGAGGAGACTCGGGCGGCGGGTACCGGCGCCGGCGCGGGCTGGAGGCCAGCCTGCTGCGGTTCTCAGCAGCGATGATCGCGCTCTTCGTCGTCGTCTCGGTACTCGCCACCTACGTCACCAAGTAAGGTGGCTGCGTCGGCATAGGCCGATCGAGGTTGTCGCCGGGACGGCGCTGGGCCTGCTGGCGATCAGCGGCCTCGGGTTTGCGCTCTCGCTGCACTTCGGGCTGATCGGCGGCCCCCAGTTCACCGAGGGCCTGGTGGTGAGCGAGCGGCCGATGTCCCTGAACCCACTGGTCGACGCATCGGACCCCGCCGTCGTCGACGTGGGCCATCTGCTGTACCGCTCACTCCTCAAGCTCGACAGCACCGGATACCCGACGGCTGATCTCGCCGAGTCCTTCACGGTGAGCACGAACGGGCTCGTATATTCGATCGTGCTCCGGCCCAATCTCGAATGGTCCAGCGGCGCCCCGATCACCGTCGACGATGTGGTCGCGACTGACGCGTTCGCGCTCTCGGCGCGGGCGAGCGACCCCACGCTGGCCACCGCGCTCAGGGGCGTCAAGATCACGAGTTCGCCGTCGACGGTGACCTTCACCCTCCCGGCGCCGCGCTCGTCGTTCGCCGCGACGCTCACCCAGATGCCGATTCTGCCGCTGGGCGGCCTCAGCGCAGCGGCGTCGATTGCGGCTGCCGGGCATCCGACCTCGCCGCTGCCCACGTCGGGACCGTACGACGTCCAGTCGACCGCCGCGCTCGCAGTCGTGCTCCAACCCAACCCCCACGCCGTCGTGCACCCGGCCATCAAGAGCTATGAACTGCGCCTGTTCGTGACCTTCGCCGATGCCGCGTACGCGTTCAGACAGGGGACCGTTGGCGCACTCCTCGCCTCGACACCCGAGGAGCTGTCGACCCTCATCGCCGTCAAGGGCGCGCAGGCCGAGACGATGACGACCCCCGAGTTCGTCGATCTTCTGTTCAACGAGCGCGTTCCAGCGCTCGCCGACCCCGGGGTGCGCCACGCGATCGGCATCGCCATCAATCGCTCCGCCATCGTGGAGGGCGCGCTGGATGGTCGAGGGGGCGTCATACAGACCGGTCCGTTCTCTGCCGGTATCCCCTGGGTCGGGCCTCCGGCCATCGAAACGATCTCACCGACGGCGGCGGCCTCCGTCCTGCAGACCGATGGGTGGGTTCCAGGTCCGGATGGCGTCCGTCAGCGCGGCGCCACACGTCTTGCATTCACGCTCTCGGTGCCGGATATCAACCCGTTCCCGGTCGTCGCACGGGAGGTGGTGACGCAGCTCGCCGCGATCGGGGTCGAGGTCACCACGAGTCCCGTCCCGCCCGCGAGCTTTCTGAACGGCACCCTCGAGAGCGGTCGCTTCCAGCTCGCGATCGATCTGTGGAACCCCGTGCCGGATCCCGACGTCAGCGCGTTCTGGCGTTCCAACGCCGCCCCGCCGCATGGATACAACGTGTCGGGGGGCCCATCCGACGCATTCCTCGATGCGGCGCTGGACATGCTCGCCCAATCTCCGGATCGGGGTGTGCGGATCAGCTCGGCCGCCCAGGTCGCCGCTCTCGTCGCCCAGGACGCCCCGGCCGTGTTCCTGTACACGCCGAGAGTGTCGGTCGTCTTCAGGTCGCCCGCGCCGACCGCCCCGATACCGTCGATCGGCCCGGAGTCCTCCAGGTATGCCGAGATCGCCTCGTGGGAACTCCACTAGGCGCGAGGTCGGTGGGCAGGGCGCGGCGCCGCTGATACCATCTCCGGGCACCTCGCCGAGGTGGTGGAACTGGTAGACACGCAGCGTTCAGGGCGCTGTGCTCGTAAGGGCGTAAGGGTTCGATTCCCTTCCTCGGCACTCTTGTGATGTCGCAAGACATCGTGGACACATGTCTCACGACATCGTGGACATTTTAAGGCGACCAGGCCGCACGCCTCGAGGCTGATAGTCGCGATTGGGATCGAGGATGAGTTGGCGGAGCAGCGAGCCGTCCTCGGCCA
>DATLRB010000034.1:0-2034 GCA_035534875.1 Saccharimonadales bacterium (SeqCode) | reverse complement strand
GGTCCCCGCGTCGGTGACCGGCAAGCCGATCGAGGTCGGCGGCTCCCTCGGCCGCATCGAGGCCACCGGCCGCGGCGTGACCATCTGCGCGATGGCGGCGCTCGAGCACCTGGGACGCAGCCCGCACCAGACGCGGGCCGTGGTGCAGGGTTTCGGCAACGTCGGCAGCATCAGCGCGAAGCTGCTCGAGGAAGCTGGCTGCACCGTGGTCGCCGTCTCGGAGGATTACGGCGGTATCTACAACCCGCTCGGGCTTTCCATCAAACGCGTGCTCGAGTACCGGGCGCGGGAGAAGACGTTGAACGGATTCCCGGGGGCGCAGCCGATCAGCAACCAGGACATCCTCACCCTGGACTGCGATCTGCTCGTCCCCGCCGCGATCGGCAACCAGCTCACCTCGCGCAACGCGCGCGACATCAAGGCCACGCTGATCGTCGAGGGCGCCAACGGGCCCACAACCCCGGAGGCGGACGCCATCTTCCGCGAGCGCGACATCTTCGTCGTGCCCGACATCCTCGCCAACGCGGGCGGGGTCACGGTCTCGTACTTCGAATGGGTCCAGGACCTGCAGTCCTTCTTCTGGTCGGAGCACGAGGTGAACCAGAAGCTGAAGGCGATCCTCTCGCGCGCCTTCGCCGAGGTGCTCAAGACCAAACTCGAGCGCAAGCTCGACATGCGCATGGCCGCCTACGTGCAGGCGGTGTCGAGGGTGGCCGGCGCGACCCGAGAGCGCGGCCTCTACCCCTGACGGAAGCTCCGGGACGCGCACCGGCTTTCTCCACGCGGCGCCAACTCCGACGGGTTGGGCCATCCCTGTGGGTGTGATTCCGGCGCCTTGAAGCAGGAGTTGCTTTCGGGCGACCGCCTGGTGCGCGATCGGCTGAATCAATTGGGGGGAATCGACTCAGCGTCCTTGGTTTCTCGCTGTGCTCGCGGTCGTGTACCTCCCGGTGCTCTGGCGCTAACCCAAATTGGATTCGCGTCATTGCGGATCTAGATCTCCCGGGTTCTGAAGCTCCAGATCGCCAGGGCCAACATCAACGCGAACCAGACGACAACCCAGGCCAGGTAGGCGACGGGTGGCGGATCGACGGCGGAAAACGGATTCGCGCGGCCCACCGTGCCCGCCTGGCGCAGGGTGGCAAGCAGGGTGTCCGGTTCCATCGCGTAGATGGCGCCGCGCCAGAGTCCGTCGCTCGGTAGAACAAGATGGCTGATCACGCCGACGTTCTCGACGGCCTGGTTCTGCAGGCCGGTCCCGATGTTGCCGACGACGCCGCCGATCCAGCCCATCAGCCACGCGACCAGCGCGATCACGCCGCCCGTGATGCCGGAAAGGCGGGTCGACAATGCGAGGCCGAGCGAGAGCAGGACCAATCCCTCGGCGCCGACGTAGAGCACGAGCTGAACCGGATGCGGCGGAAGGTAGCCGGTCGCCCAGTCGACCGCCGCGAGCTCCAAAAAGGCAGACCCGGCGGCGTAAATACCGACCAGGACCGCCAGCCCCAGCCATTTGCCGATCACGACCTCGCTGCGCCGAACCGGTCGAGCGAGCATGGACAGCAAGAGCCCGCTCTCGACCTCGCTCGAGATGAGCGGTCCCGCCACGACGGCGGCACTGAGCGCGAGCACGCCGCTGTACATGAATGTCACGACGATCAGGAGCTGCGAGGTGATCAGCGCCACCTCCACCGACGGGAGTGGGCTTCCGTCACTGCGAGTCACGCTCGTGATCTTGTGGAAGCCCCACGCGGAGAAACCGACCACGATCAGGGTGAGCACCATCAAGGCAAGCAGGAGGCGGCGCCGCGCGGCCTCCTGGATGGTCAGGCGCGCGATGACCACGATTGGCGGCACTACTTGTCGTCCTCCTCGTCGAGCAGCTGGAGAAAACGGTCTTCCAACGTCTGGTGTCGCGGCGCCACCTCGTAAACTCGGCCGCCCATCGCGACGAGCTGCGACACCAGCTCGGGCACGCGGTCGGCGCTCAGCTTGGTGAACGTCATCTGGTCGCCCTCGTCGTCGACGTTTCCG
>DATLRB010000033.1:0-5363 GCA_035534875.1 Saccharimonadales bacterium (SeqCode) | reverse complement strand
TACTGGCGGCGCCCCAGTACCTGTTCGAATACCTCTTCAAAGTGCTGCCAGTGGTGGGCGCCGGCACCGGCATCTTCGAGAACCACTCGCCGGGCGGGACGATCACCCGACTTATCGAACCTGCGACTTTCTTCGGAGCGCCGCGAGGCAGCCCGCCGCTCGCCCGCGTCATCACGGTCGTCGTCGCGCTGGCGGCTTTGCTGATCACGTTCGCGGTGCTTCGCGCGCCGGCGCGCGACCGCGTCGGCAGGAGCCTGGAGGCGGCGGCGATCGTCGCCGTCGGCCCGATGATCGCCACCTATTCGTGGGGGAGCCACCTCATCCTTCTCCTCCTCCCGATGCTCGTGCTCGTGGCGTGGGGTGTGCGCAACCGGGACTGGACGGTCCTCGCGCTGGTGGCCGCCAGCTCGTTGCTGATCGGCCCCGGCGAGCAGCGGCTGCAGACCTTGCTGGTGGGCGGCTACTCCAACGTCGTGATGCTCCGAGCGCTGGGCGAGATGGGCCTTGCCGGCGTCGTCGCCGTCTGGGTCGCCTGCCTGCTGGCGGTGCGGCGAGAGCGGTCGATGGTGGTGAAGCCCTCCATCGCTTCGGTTCGGGCCCGCGGGCCGGCGCGGGCTCCATTCTCCTCGGGCGTGAGCTCCGATGATCGATGACCCCGTCCTGGTCGACGACTGGCACCCGGTCGCACGCTTTGAGCAGCTCGCTGACGGAGGGCCGCTGGCGGCCCGCCTGCTCGGCGAGGACATCGTGCTGTGGCGGTCCGGCGGCGAGCTCCTGGCGTGGCGCGACCTGTGCGTCCATCGCGGCACCCGCCTTTCCATGGGCCGCATCGTCGACGGCTCACGCCTGGAGTGCCCCTATCACGGTTGGACCTACGGCAAGGACGGGCGTTGCGTGCACATCCCGGCCCATCCCGAGCAGGCGCCGCCTGCCAAGGCGAGGGCCGGCACCTATCGCGCCGCTGTCGCCCACGGTGTCGTGTGGGTGACGCTGGGCAGTGGCGCCACGGCGATCCCGACGTTCGAGTTGCTGGACGATCCGGATCATTCGGTGCTGCTGGCCGGGCCTTATCGGGTGCGGGCCAGCGGCCCCCGCATCCTCGAGAACTTCCTTGACGTCGGCCATTTCCCCTTCGTGCACGAAGGTGTGCTGGGAGACCGGCAGCGGCCGGAGATCGCGGACTACACCGCGCAGATCGACGAAAACGGAGTGCTGGCGACCGGCGTGCAGGTGTTTCAGCCCGACCCCTACGGCACCGGTCGAGGTTCGACCGTGACCTACACCTATCGCGTGCACCGGCCGCTGTCGGCCTCGCTGGTCAAGCACGGCGAGCTGTCGTTCGGGATTCTCCTTTCCGTGACACCGCATGACGTGACGGACAGCACGGCCTGGATGTGGATGGCGATGAACTACGAGCCGCCGGAGGGGATGGTCGAGTTCCAGGACCGCATCTTCGAGCAGGACCGGCCGATCCTGGAATCGCAGCGTCCCGAGCTGCTGCCCCTCGACCTGCAGGCCGAGCTGCACCTGCGCAGCGACCGCACCGCGATCGCATACCGGCGATGGCTGGCGCAGCTGGGGGTTCGGACCGGCGCCTCGTGACGCCTGGCGAAGGTCAGCCGAGCTCGAACAGCTTGCGAGGCAATCGGTGCAGCCTCTCGACCTGACCTTCGGCGGTGAGCAGGAAGTTGTCGCAGGCCCACGAATAGGTTCGCGCGGTCGAAAAGGCAGGATGCAGCGCGAAGTACATGTTGGCCGCGACCGGCATCGTCTCGTCGAAGCGTATGAGCGGGCGCTCGACCATGTCGTAGCCCTGGCCATGAAAGTGGATGCGCTTCTCCTCGGAGCGGCCGTGCTCGCGCATGAACGCGTTGTAGGTTTCCCACATTGCCGCCGGGTCCGCGCCCGGCCGGAGCAACCGGGTGCAGAAGTCCTGCGCCTCCACCACGAAGGCCTGCTGCTCCCGCATCTCTTCCGTGGCCTTGCCCAACACCGCCGTGCGCCCGAGCTCGCAGTAATAGCCGCCCGGACCGTTGTTCTCGACAAGCAGACTGAACTGGTCCCCCTCGTGCAGCACCCTGCCCTGGAGATGGCGATTGACGATCTGGCCGGGCGAGCCCGCGGGGGCTGAGAACGACAGGAACAGGCCCTGCTCGCTGCCTGCGTCGTGACCCGCGCGCTCGGCGACCGCTGCGACCTGGAGCTCGGTCATTCCCGGACGGATCGCCTCGAACGCCGCCGTCATCGCCGCGTCCTGCGCCAGCGCAGTGCGCCGAACGTAGGCCAGCTCGTCCTCGCTCTTCACCGCCTTGATGGGATCGACCAGCTCCGAGGCGTCGAGCACGTGGGCCCGGGCCAGCGCGCCTTTCTTCAACCCGTCCAACAACGCGAACGACATGGATGCGACCCCAAGCAGTCCGACGGTCGCTCCCGCGTAGTTTTCCAGCGCCTTGCCCGCAAGCTCGGCGTCGTAACCCGCCGTGTAATGCGCCGACGCGTAGCTCGGTACGCCCATCAACCGCCCGACCCCGCGGCGGATGCCGTCGCCTTCCGGGGGCAACCTCTGGTCGAGACCAAAGGCGCCCTGCCCGATCACGGTCATGGGCGCATCGCGCGGAAAGATGACCGTCAACCAGTAGCCGTTGGTGGCCGGCATGTCGGTGAGGTACCTGACGTAGCCGCCCATGAAATCGTTGTTGGCCTGCGCCAGCAGCACGTCAACCCCGTGCTCTGCCATAGCCCTGCGGATCAGCGCCCAGCGTCGCTCGAGCTCGCGGTCCGGCAGAGGATGGTTGACGCGTTCCGACATATCCCCCACCAGCGCCCGCCTATCGCTTGACCACGTTGATCATGCCCTCGAAGTCCCCGGCCAGGTAGCGGCGGATGTTCTCCTCGACGACGGGGAGCGCATCCGCGGCATAGCCGACGTGGAAACCCGCCATGTGCGGCGTCATGATCACGTTGTCCATCGAATAGAAAGGATGGCCGTCGGGCAGCGGCTCCTCGGCAAACACGTCCAGCGCCGCGCCGGCGATGACGTGATTTTGGAGCGCATCGATCAGGGCCGGCTCGTCGACGACCCCGCCCCGCGCGACGTTTACGACGAACGCCGACGGCTTCATCGCGGCCAGCATCTTCGCATCGATGATGTGGTGCGTCTCTTTCGTGTATGGCGTCAGGAGGACAAGGTAGTCGAGACGCGGGACGACGTTCATCAGCTCGTCCTTGCTCATCATCTCGTCGAAGCCCGGCAGCTTTCGCGTGGCGGAGCTCAGGCCGATCACTGTCATGCCCATAGCTTTGCACCGGGGCGCAAGCTCCTCCGCTATGACCCCCACCCCGAAGATGCCGACCGTGGCGCCGGCCAGGAGGGTGACCTGGAAGCGTTCCCATCTCCCGAGGGACTGGTTGCGCACCGCCCGGGGCAGGTTGCGAGCCAGCGCCAGCATGAACGCGAGAGCCGCTTCCGAGACCGACTTCCCATGGAGCCCGCGAAGATTGGTGACGATCACCCCTTCACGCAGCGAAGACCGGTCGACGATCCCGTCGACCCCCGTGCCGAGCGCCTGGATCCACCTCACCCGCGCGCCCTTCTCGAGCACGCGCTCGCTGATGTGGGCACCGAACGTGACCAGGATCTCCGCGTCCTCGATGTACGGCTCCGCCTTCGAGTGGTGGTCCACGAGGTCGACCTGCATCTCGGGAAAGCTCGCTGCCAGCCGGTCCCGGTACTGGTTGCGCACCCGCTCGGGAAAAGCGAGAACGAGCAGCAGCTTCACCCGGCCGCTGCGAGTCTTGTTTGCGGATGCGGGCACGACCCTCGGAGGGTAATGCACCCGGGGACCCGGCCGCCGCGCTGCGTGACGCCACAGCCACGTTCCGCTTACAGTCGGTGCCGATGGGAACAGAGAGTCGCCTGGGAGGCTCTGGCCAGTTCGCGCTACGGTAATCAGATGATGTGGTGCCCATGAGCGTCGCACGCCTCGGAAACGTGAGACCAGGTCGACTCGGCATTTTTTCGGGATCGCTCGCCGCACAGCCTGCGAGCGTCCAGAGGATCGTCGCGCAGGAGATCGAGAGCCTGGGCTTCGGCACCCTGTGGTACGGGGAAGCCGTGGCCCGCGAGGTGTTCGCACAGGGCGCAATCTTCCTGGCGGCGACCACCAGCCTGGTCGTGGCGAGCGGCATCGCCAACATATGGGCGCGTGATCCTATGGCCATGGCGGCGGGTGGCCGCGCCCTTGCCGAGGCGTGGCCCGGTCGCTTCGTCCTTGGACTGGGTGTCAGCCACGCGCCGATGGTCGGCGCGCGCGGGCACCAGTACGCGCGGCCGGTATCCGCCATGCGCGATTACCTCGAAAAGATGTCCAGCGCCCCCTGGCGCGGTCCCGATGCAGCGCTGCCACCGGTCGTCCTGGCCGCCCTCGGCCCGCGGATGGTCGCTCTGGCGGCGGAGCAGACCGCCGGCGCCTATCCGTACTTCACGACCGCCGAGCATATCGAGCAAGTGCGAGGGCAGCTCGGCGAGGACCCCTTCCTCGCCGCAGACCTGCCGGTCGTGCTGGCTCGGAACCGTGAGGAGGCGCGAGCCATCGGCGATCCGCACACGCGCACATATCTCGGGACCGAGAACTACCGGAACAACCTGATCAGGTTGGGCTGGGACGCGGCCGAGCTCGATCCGCCAGGATCGGAAAAGCTGTTTGACGCGATCGTGGCGTGGGGCGACCTCGCCAGGGTGCGCGAACGCGTCGAGCGTCTCTTCAACGCCGGCGCGGACCAGGTCGTCCTCAACCTGATCACGCGCGACCGTTCGGTCCCGTACGTGCCTGAGCTCAAGACACTCGCGGCGCTGAACTCAGGGTTCGCCTAGCGCGAACGCCTCGGCCTTCGTGTCGCACCTCCGGCCGGCCGCACACCCTGGTTCAACTCCAGGTCAACCAGCCACCTCGAGTCGGATGGCGGGCAGCTCGGAAAGCAAGATCGAGACCAGCTCTCGGTCCCACTGCTGGCCGGCGCCGCGCATCAGGGTTTCAACCGCTTCATCCGAGTTTCGGCGCGCCCGGTAGGGCCGGTCGCTGGCCAGCGCGTCGTACGCGTCGCAGACCGACACGATCCGCGCCAGCAGCGGAATCTTGTGACCGATCAGTCCACCGGGATACCCCCCTCCATCGAAGCGCTCGTGGTGGTTGCGGATGATCGGCAGGAGTTTCGCGGCCGATGGCATCGGCCTGACGATGCTTTCGCCGATGACCGGGTGCGCGCGCATCTGCCTCTCCTCCTCGGCGTTCAGCGGCCCCGGCTTGAGGAGGATCGAGTCGGGTACGCCGATCTTGCCGATGTCGTGGATCCGCCCGCCCTGG
>DATLRB010000032.1:0-2427 GCA_035534875.1 Saccharimonadales bacterium (SeqCode) | reverse complement strand
CGCCGCGGACCCGGCAACCGGCTCTACATCCCATACGGTCCCGACGTCGAGCAGGAGTGCCGCCACCGAGTCGCGAACTCCGTTCACCTACCCACCAAAACCAAAATCAGGGCTGCAGGAGGTGCAGTTTGATGCCACCGTGCCGAACGTGACCGACCGGGTGGTTTGTGAGGCCGTCAGGCAGGTACTCGAGCCTGTCTTTGAGCCGACGTTCCATCCATCGAGCCACGGGTTCAGACCGGGCCGCAGTTGCCACACGGCGATCGAGGAGGCCAAGCAGCATCTCGAAGATGGGCACCGGTGGGTAGTTGACATCGATCTGGAGAAGTTCTTCGATCGTGTCTGCCATCAGCGGCTGATGTCGCGGCTCGCACAGCGAGTCGCGGATCGTCGGCTGCTTGTGCTGATCGGACGGTTGCTGAAGGCCAGGATCGTGCTGCCGGACGGGGTTGTGATCGGCAACGAGGAGGGCGTTCCGCAAGGCTCGCCGCTGTCCCCGTTGCTATCGAACATCGTGCTGGACGAGCTCGACTGGGAGCTTGCTCGGCGTGGCCACCGGTTCGTCCGCTATGCCGATGACGGCAACGTCTACGTGCGCAGCGAACGAGCGGGGCTGCGGGTGATGGCCAGCCTGACAGGGTTCATCGAAGGGCGTCTTCGTCTGAAGATCAACCATGACAAGTCGGCTGTCGCGCGTCCAGAGGACCGTCACTTCCTCGGCTTTCGGCTGCGATTAGACCCGCAGACCGGGATCGTGGAGATCCTGCTCTCGGAGCGCA
The DNA here is from genome assembly GCA_035534875.1 of Saccharimonadales bacterium (SeqCode). GTDB lineage: Bacteria > Chloroflexota > Dormibacteria > Aeolococcales > Aeolococcaceae > Palsa-851. The sequence continues at coordinate 1,648 of DATLRB010000032.1, read as the reverse complement.
CCAAACGCACTGCGATGCAGAAGATCCGCCAGCTCACACCGCGACAGTGGGGACGCACGCTTGACAGCTGCGTCCTTGAGATCAACGTGTGGCTGCGAGGGTGGCATCAGTTCTTCGGGATCGCCTCGCCCGGCGAGCAGTTCACGTTGCGCGCGCTCGACGCCCACATCAGGCGCCGGTTGCGCGCGATCCTGCTGCACCACTGGAGGCGCCGACCGACGATCGTGCGCAACCTCATCGCCCTTGGTGTGGAGTCACGGGCAGCATGGCAGGGCGTCTACTCGGGACGCAGGTCCCTCTGGGCGCTGAGTCATGTTCCGCAAGTCGACAGGGCTCTGCGGCCGCGGGTCTTCGCGGACCGCGGACTCCTCTCGCTGGTGGAGCTGCACCATCGCTTCCACCAGGACATCGTCGCCCCCGCCCACGAGCAGTTAGCGTTGGAGTGGGGATAGATCAAGGTCGATAGCCGGCCGGCGGCGGGGTTCGCAACCCGCCGTCCCGAGGAGCCGTGTGTGAACAGCACAAGCACGGTTCTGTGGGAGCCGGGGCGGGCAACCGCCCCGGCTACCCGACACGCGCTGGCGCTGCGCGCCGTCCGCTGGCCCCTCGCCCGGAGCTCGCCGAGGAGGTCAAGGCGCTGCTTCCCGACGAGGTGATCGACGAGCTGCTCGCTGGCGCCCGGACGGAGGAGGAGATCGCTGGGCCGGGCGGGCTGCTGTCGCAGCTCACGAAGCGGCTGGTGGAGCGGGCGATGGAGGTTGAGCTGACCGACCACCTCGGTTATGAGCCCCATCAGGAGCCGGCGGGGGGTGCGGGCAACACCAGGAACGGGTCGACGTCGAAGACGCTGATCACTGAGCACGGGGCGGTCCGAGTGAACACCCCGCGTGACCGGGATGGGAGCTTCGAGCCGCAGATCGTGCGCAAGCGTCAGCGGCGTTTCGAAGGGTTCGACGACAAGATCCTGGCCTTGTATTCGCGGGGCCTGTCGACGCGCGATATCGAGGCGCACCTGGAGGAGATCTACGGCGTCCGGGTTGGCCGCGACCTGATCTCGCGGGTGACGGACGCGGTGATGGAGGACGCGCGCGCCTGGCAGACCCGGCCGTTGGATGACGTCTACCCGGTCGTGTTCCTCGATTGCATGGTGCTGAAGATCCGCGACGGCGGCTCGGTCCAACGGCGTGCCTGCTACCTCGCGCTGGCGATCACGATGGACGGCGAGCGCGATGTGCTCGGGATGTGGTTTCAGGCCAACGAGGGCGCGAAGTTCTGGATGCAGGTCCTCACCGACCTCAAACAGCGCGGCGTCCAAGACATCCTGATCTGCTGCGTCGACGGCCTCAAAGGGTTCCCCGAAGCGATCGAAGCCGTGTTCCCCCAGACCACGATCCAGACGTGCATCGTGCACCTGATCCGCCACAGCCTGAAGTACGTGCCGCGCCGCCAATACGACGCCGTCGCCCGCGACCTCAAACCCATCTACACCGCGGGCGACCCGGACGCCGCACTGCTGGCGCTCGAGGCGTTCGAGGAGAAGTGGGGCAAGCAGCTGCCCGTGATCGGCCAGGCCTGGCGGGACGCCTGGGAGCACGTGACACCGTTCATGGCATTCGAACCCGAGGTTCGCCGCGTCATTTACACGACG
>DATLRB010000031.1:0-4087 GCA_035534875.1 Saccharimonadales bacterium (SeqCode) | reverse complement strand
CTTCTCCTCCTCGAAGCGAGCCCGATGGAGTCGCTGCGCCAGCATCTTGGACTGGCGCCGGTCGATCTCGTCGTCGAGCAGCAAAGCGAGAAACTCGACGTGACCGAGACGCTGATCCTCAGCCTGGCCGCGGCGCAGCTCCAGGGTGTGCAGCATCCCGCCCAGGCGCAACGTCTTGAGTTTGGCTTGCAGCTCCGCGGGTCTCATTGCATGCCCTCGAGGAGCACCTGCTGACCGTGCAGGTAGGCGCCTGCGCTGCTCACGTGCGTGTCGCCGTCGTCAATGCGGCGATCGCGCTCGTTGATCAGCAGTGTGCGCACCGTGCGGTAGCTGGCATCGGCGGGTAACGCACGCTGACACGCGGCGTCGAGCCGTTCAGCGCCGTGCTCCTCGGCAAGCCGGATCACCGCCTGCGCCTGACGCAACCGCGTGAGTGGGAACGGCTCGGCGAGCAGCTCATCGACGAGCTGCACCACCGCAGGACCCAACTCGGCTGCTTGGCGTCGGCACCACTGCGGGGTGCGCAGCAGAAAGGCGATCTTCTGCGCCGGGAAGTCGTCGGGGTCGGTGTACCGAAGCTCACCGCGCTCGCGGATGTGCGTCTTCACCAGCTCACCGGCGTGATACACGCTGACCAGGCGTTCGCCGATGCGCACGTCGAGCTGTGTGCCCACCAGCCGCCAGGGGACCGAATAGAAGTGGCGGCGGACCTGCACGTGACAGTCGGGATGGACCATCGCCTTGGCCCAGTACGCCACCTCGAAGGACTCCGCCGGCAGCGGCACCAGGGCGGGCTGCTCACGCTCGCGGAACACCTCGCCGACGGTGGCGTCGAGGACGCGATGCGGGCGCTGGTCGGCGACGGTACGTGACCACTTCATCGCCATGTCGGCCATGGCGTTCACGCTGTCGAAGTCACGGCCACGCCAGAAGCTCTCGCGGACATACGGCACGGCCCGCTCCACCTGCGGCTTGTCTTTCGGCCGGCCTGCTCGACAGGGATCGACGAGCACGCCGTAGTGCTGGGCGAACTCGGCATATGCGCGGTTCAACTGCGGGTCGTACAGGTCCGGTTTGAGCACACCGGTCTTGAGGTTGTCGAGGCGGATCTGCTTGGGTGCACCACCGAAGAACGCGAACGCGGCCACATGACAGCGCACCCACGTCTCTTGGTCGCAGTGCAGCACTGGCGCCACGAACACATGCCGGCTGTGGTTCAACGTCATCGTGAACCCCTGCACGGTGTGGTGCTTGCCGGTACGCGGATCGGTCCACATGCCCAGCCGTCCGTAATCGACTTCCGCGACCTCACCCGGCGGGGTCGGTGCTTTGCGCACGGTCACGTCCTCGGGTCGCACCGCGCGCACGTGTTTGCGCACGTAGCGCCGGAAGGTGGCGACGCTGACGGTCAGTCCATGCTCGTCGCGCAGCCGCTGCCATACCGTGCTCGCTCGGTTGGTCTCCAACCCCGCCACCACCAGGTCGTGCAGCTGCGCCACTTGGCGCTCCTGTTCGCCGGCCCGCGCCTGCACTCGATGGGGGAACAGCTCGGGCACTCGCACCTGCCACTCCGCTCTGTTCAACGGCGGACTGGTCGGCGACAAGCCCGCCGCCTCCGCGGCGGCCAAGATCCGGGCCACCCGATTGCGCCCCATGCCGAAACTGCGCGCCAGCTGGCGCTCGGACCGCCCCGCCTGCCAGTGCTGAAGGACTTCCACTACGTCTGCCACGTCGAACCTAATGGGGGCGTGAGCAACGTTTTCCACAACCGCTTCGTCGTAGTAGTACGGGGTGGGGGTCCGGGGGACGGGTTGAGTAACCTGGGAATCTGTGGACAAACTTCGCCCTTCATGGGCCGGCAGTGGGTGAGCACTTCTCGAACCTGGGCCGCGAGCCCTCGGGCCGGAGACCGTGCCCCCGCTGTCTGGCGGAAGACTGACGGCTGGTGGGATGGCGTGCCATCGAGCACTGATCCATTAGGGCGTCGCTGTTCTTCCTCGGCCCCACATCAGCGGAACACTGGAGGGCGGCGATGATCTTTGTCGGCTTGGACTGGTCTGAACGGCATCACGACGTCGCGCTCATGGATCGAGATGGAGTGGTCCTGCGCGAGTTCCGCATCGCTGATTCCCTCGGCGGGATCAACCGCTTGCACGCCATCATTGCCGAACACGCTGTCGACGACGATGATGTCGTGGTGGGTATCGAGACCGCCCATGGTCTGGTGCCCCGTGGCCTCTTGGCGGCAGGCTACGCCATGTACGACATCAATCCGCTTGCAGCGAGTCGGTACCGTGATCGTCATCACGTCTCCGGCGCCAAATCGGACAAGGCCGACGCCAAGATGCTGGCGGACCTCGTCAGGACGGATCGGCAGAACCACCGCATCTACGTTGGCGACTCCGAGCTCACCGAATCCATCAAGATTCTTGCCCGCGGGCACAAGACGTTGATCCGCGCGCGACTGCAGCAGTTCAACCATCTGCGCAGCTCCCTGCGGGCATTCTTTCCCGCTGCGCTCATAGCTTTCCCGCGCCTCGCGCTTGCCACTGAGATCGATTCTGCAGAGGGTCTGGCGCTCCTCGCCCGGGCACCAGAGCCAGCGGCTGCACGCGCTCTCTCGGCAGCACAGATTGCCGCCCTCCTCCGGCGGGCTGGGCGGAAGCGGACCATCGACGCACGCGCGAAAGAGATTCAGCGTGTCCTCCGCGAACCTCACCTCGAGGCACCGCCGACGATCGCCGCTGCCTATGGGAAGACCGTTGGCGCGATTGTTGCTGCGGTGCAGCCGCTGAGCGAGCAGATCACCGCTCTCGAAGTGGAGCTCACTGCGCGATTCCGAGCGCACCCCGATGCATCGATCATCGACAGTATTCCCGGGCTCGGCGTCGTCCTCGGAGCGCGCGTGCTCGCCGAGTTCGGTGACCAACCCGGCCGGTACCGGGATGCACGTGCTCGCAAGAACTACGCCGGCACGTCCCCGATCACCAAGTCGTCGGGCACCAAGCGGGTCGTCTCCGCGCGGTACGTCCGCAACGACTGGCTCGCCGACACATGCAACCGCTGGGCCTTCGCTGCGCTAACGAGCTCCCCCGGGTCGAGGCGCTACTACGACACCCAGCGAGCCCGACAGAAGAACCATGACCAGGCGCTGCGGGCGCTGTCGAACCGTCTGGTGGGCATCCTTGACGGTTGCCTCCGACATCGCCAGCTGTACCGCGAGGACGTGGCCTGGCCAACCGCCCCCGTGGAGAAGGCGGCATGAATGTTGCTCCGCTGGCCGCCTCACTCAGTGATGCGGTTGGCGCAGTTCGCACGTGCCCCTTGACATCATCGGCCGGTGGGGTGTCTCCGACCGGCCATTGGCTCCTCCTCGTGAGCTGCTTGGCCGGAATGGTCGCTGTGGCACCGGGCGGTCACCGCGCCAGAGTGGCTCCATTAGGTGATCGCAAGTGGACCTATTAGGTGATCGCCAGTGGACCCATCACATGATCGAGGGCGGACCCATCACGTGATCGCCGACAGCCACCGGGGCTCGTCGTCGGCGCACTGCCCGCGCTGGTGCGGACGGTTGGCGTTGCTCCCCTCCACTTGCCGCCCCAAACGACTCCCCGTTCGTCGGCTCTCCATCGTGATCCGCGATGACCTCACACCGGCTCTTGGGGCTCTGCTCTCCTCGATCGCGAGATCACCTGTGGTGTCCGTCTCGATAGGGCGCGATCGATGAAATCGATCACTACCGCAAAGCGAATCGCCGCCGTCGCAGCGATCACTCGAGTCGCTGTCGGATGCGCCGCGCTCGCGATCGGGATGCCTCAACCGGGGTGGCTCCTCATGGCGACGCAGGTGACCTGGTGTGTGTTTCGTGACGCTTCGGGTCAGGAGCGTACGGTCGCACTACGAAGCGCTGAATACCGTCATCGCGGGGTCCACGGCGGCCATCTCGTCAGTGTGCCTCGTCCGGCAACGCGGCGAGCATTAGCGGTCTCGCTCCGGCGAGTGGTACGAGCGTCGTGCCGGGCCCGTCTCATGCGGTTCGCAGTGGCCGGAAGAAGTCCCGCAGCTCTCTGGCGAGCAGCTCGGGCTC
>DATLRB010000030.1:0-10381 GCA_035534875.1 Saccharimonadales bacterium (SeqCode) | reverse complement strand
ACTATGACCGCGATCACAGATCGAGGCGGGGATTTGCCCAGCGGTTCGTCCGTGAACCGTGCGCCTTCACAGGCGAGATCTCTGGTCGCACCCTGCTTCTGCATTTCAACTCCCTGCTAACCGGTACGAGAAGCTCACCTCGGCAAACGCGGTGGTACTGGCGCGGAAGACCCCCGTCTCCCGCCGCCCCGATCACTGGGGGCGCAGCGCCGCAGTTCGTCGCGAATCGCAATGTCGAGATGGCTGGCCGGAATCCAACGCGCATCGCACTTCGGGCCGCGAGGCATTGTTGCCAAGCGATTGCGGCGCGCCGCGTGGCAGGCGTAGTAAGCGGCCTCTGGATCGCGCTGCGCTTGCTCATCATCCAGCGATGAACGCGCGCCACCCCATCGAGGAGCGACAACAGCTCGGGCCGCATCGTCGGCTCAGAGATGCCGGTCACGCGGTGCGCACCCGCACGGGCGCCGCCTAACACTTCCGCCCTCGGGTCCTCAGCTGACGGTGATGTATCCAGCCATGAACCCATCGACCCCGGGTTCCATCATCCCGGTGCCCATCCCACCCATGCCGCGGGTACCGGTCGCGTACGGGCCCATGGCCCAGCCGTTGTTGTCCTGGTCACAGGGGAGGACGCAGAACCAGCGATAGGTACCCGCAGTCGTGGGGGTGAAGCTGAAGGTCACCTCGCCGGCGCTGCCGTGCTCGGCGGCTGGAACCACTCGGTCGATCCCGAGCTCGGGGATGGTGAAGCTGTGAGCCATGTCGTCGCGGTTCTCGATCTCAACCGTCACCGCACGACCGGCGGTCACCGTGGTCGGTGACGTCGCCGTGAAGGTGTCGTGGCGCCTACCGTCGGGCCCGACGGTGCCCTGTGCTGCACCGACGACCGTGAACGTGATGACCTGCGCGCCAGGCTGAGCACCCAGCTGGCTGCCGGTGTCGACAAAGGGCAAGGTGGCGGATTGCGACCCCGTTTGGTCGCCGCCGCGCGATGGAGGCACTGCGCCGGTGCCACAGGCAGCGACGAGTGCAGCCAGAGCGGCAAGCGGCACCAGCAAGCGCCCACCGCGGCTCCACGATGTGGTGCGTGCGTCGGGAATCGAGGGCCTTCTCATCATCGGGTTCAAGGCTAGGTCCGTCCGCGCCACGGCGACAGAGCCGGATGTCGTGAGGGCGGATGCCACAGGTCCCATCTTCTGATGACCAAAGCCCATACCCCCCAGGGGCATGGTGCCATACCATGAAGGCAGCTCCGGGGAGATCCCAGAAGAAAAGGAGATGAACGGCCAGATGTTCTGGTACGGAGACGGTTGGAGCTGGTGGCAGCCGGCCCTGATGTGGGGCGGCATGCTGGTGTTCTGGGGCCTGGTGATTTGGGGTGTCTACGCGGTGGTCACCGCCCGGCGTCGCCCTGCTCAGGCGGCTCCCAGCGAGAGCGCGGTGAGCATCCTCCAACAACGACTTGCTCGAGGTGAGATCGACTCTGATGAGTTCCGGCGAGTGCGGGTCCTGCTGGAGAGCCCCGGACCGACCTCGCTCGGCGCTGGGGATCGGCCGTGACCACGGTCGTCGCGGAGTCGGGCGGACACGAGTGCAGCCCGCCGCGGCGTGGCACCGTTGCGCGTGTCGTTCGCGGCTACGCCTCCGGGAAGGATGACTACCTCGCGCGCCTGCGCAAGATCGAGGGACAGGTGCGCGGGGTGCAGAAGATGATCGAAGGCGACACCTGGTGTCCCGACGTGGTGGTCCAGGTTGCCTCGGCCACCCGGGCGTTGCAGGAGGTGGCCGTAGGTCTGCTCAACGACCACTTGCGCCACTGCGTCGTCGGCGCAGCCAGGGTGTCTGGCGACGGAGCCGACGCACATCTCGACGAGGTCGCCGCCACCATCCGCCAGGTCGTGCGGCTATGAGCGCTGGTACGGTCGCCGCGATGTTGGCTGGAACATCGCGCGAGAGGAGGCTCGGTGATGGCTGAGACGATCACGTATTCGGTCACCGGCATGACCTGCGACCACTGCAAGATGGCCGTGACCAAGGAGCTGACGGCGGTGCGCGGTGTGGAGACCGTGGACGTCGATCTCGACAGCAAGCGGGTCACGGTGACAGGTGAAACCCTCGACGACAGCGCGCTGCGCACCGCCATCGAGGAGGCGGGGTACGAGGCCGCGTGATGCCGGCTGTCGACGAGAAGGCGGAGCGCGTCGAGCTCGCGATCGAGGGGATGACCTGCGCTTCGTGTGCGATCCGCATCGAGAAGCGGCTCAACCGCCTCGAGGGGGTGACTGCGACCGTCAACTTCGCCAGCGAGCAGGCCGCCGTCGCCTTCGATCCCGAGCAGGTGGCGGTCGATGATCTGATCGCCGCAGTCGGGGCTGCCGGGTACCACGCTTCACTGCCGCGGGAGGCGCTCGGCGCCGAGGACGCCGCGGCCCAGTACCGGCTGCGGCTCGTGGCCGGCGTCTCGCTGTCGGTGGCGCTGCTAGTGCTGGCGTGGGTGCCGCCGACGCGATTCACGGGGTGGGAGTGGCTGGCGCTCGTCATGGCCACGCCCGTCGTCATGTGGGGCGGCTGGCCGTTTCACCGCGCGGCGGCGATCAACGCCCGGCACGGGGTGGCGACCATGGACACGCTCGTGTCGGTGGGCACCCTGGCCGCGTGGGCATGGTCCACCGTCGTGCTGCTCGGCGGGATACACCAGGACGTGTACTTCGACGCGGCCGCCGTGATCACCACGCTGATCCTGCTCGGACGGTACTTGGAGGGCCGAGCGAAGCGCCGCGCTGGTGCTGCGATCCGCGCGCTCCTTGCGCTTGGCGCCCGTGAGGCGCGCGTGCTGCGCGGCGGCGAGGAGGTCCTCGTGCCGGTCGAGGAGCTGCGCGCCGGCGACCTTTTTGTCGTCCGCCCGGGAGAGAAGGTTGCCACCGACGGAGTCGTGGAGCGCGGTGAGTCGGCCGTGGACCAGTCGATGCTGACCGGCGAATCAATACCGATCGACGTGGGACCGGGAGACGAGGTCACCGGCGCGACCATCAACGCATCTGGGCGGCTGGTGGTGCGGGCCACCAAGGTGGGCTCGGAGACGGCGCTCGCCCAGATCGCACGGCTGGTGGCGCAGGCCCAGGCGGGCAAGGCGCCGGTGCAGCGGCTGGCCGATCGTGTCTCCGGGATCTTCGTGCCGATCGTGGTCGGCCTCTCGCTGGCCACCCTGGCCGGATGGCTGGTTGCGGGTGCCGCGACGGCGACGGCGTTCACCGCAGCGGTCGCCGTGATCGTCATCGCCTGCCCGTGCGCCCTGGGCTTGGCGACGCCGACCGCGCTCATGGTGGGCACCGGGCGCGGCGCCCAGCTGGGCATCCTCATCAAGGGACCAGAGGTTCTGGAGCACACCCGCCAGCTGACCACCATCGTGCTCGACAAGACGGGGACGATCACCGAGGGGCGGATGGTCGTGTCCGCCGTGGTCGCGGCCCCGGGGGTCGCCGAAGCCGACCTGGTCCGCCTGGCGGGTGCGGCGGAAGCGGCCAGTGAGCATCCCATCGCCCGCGCGATCGCCGCCTACGGAACGGAGCGGCTCGGCGCGCTGCCGGAGGTCGACAGCTTCGAGAATCGGGCCGGCCTTGGTATTGAGGCGACAGTCGATGGTCATGTGGTCAGCGTGGGACGGCCGTCGTTCCTTGTCCGTTCCGGTGCAGCGCTGCCGGCGATGCTGGCGGTCGACGTGGAGCGACTCGAAGGTGCCGGCAATACGGTGGTCGGTGTCGCCTGGGACGGTCAGGCGCGAGGCCTGGTTGCGGTTGCCGATCGCGTCCGCTCCACCAGCCGTGAGGCGATCACGGCGCTCCGCCAGCTCGGGCTCACCCCGGTGCTGCTCACCGGGGACAACGAGCGCAGTGCGCGCGCCGTCGCCGGCGAGGTGGGGATCGACCGAGTGCTGGCCAGTGTGCTCCCTGACGGCAAGGCAGCTGCGATCCGTGACCTTCAGCAGCGTGGCGAGATCGTCGCGATGGTGGGTGACGGCGTCAACGACGCCCCGGCGCTCGCGCAGGCCGACCTCGGACTGGCCATCGGCACGGGAACTGACGTCGCCATCGAGGCCTCCGACCTGACGCTCGTCTCCGGCGACCTTCGCGCCGCCGCCGACGCGATTCGCTTGGCCCGGAGGACCCTGCGGACGATCAAGGGCAATCTCTTCTGGGCGTTTGCATACAACGTGGCGGCCATCCCGCTGGCGATGGCCGGTCTGCTCAACCCGATCATCGCCGCCGCGGCGATGGCCTGCTCGAGCCTGTTCGTCGTCTCCAACTCGCTGCGGCTTCGCCGTTTCCGCTCGAAGCGGCAGGCCATCCAGTGACCGCCTCCTGTTCCCACAGGTAGCTTTCCGTCCATTCGCCACCTGTTGGCCGCGTGCTCGAGTGACCCCAGAGATCAGCGCTCTCGCTCACCCGAGCGTACAAGGTTGTTACCGGAGCCAACATCCAATTGCTGCCCGCCACCGCTGTGACCTCCGGGCACGTGAACTCCTTGGAGAGGCCTGGGGGTATACGGTCAGTTTGAAATGGGAGGCCGGGCACGGCTCGCGGACGGAGGGTTCGTGCTCGCCGTTTCGCGTGAGGCCCCGCAGGAGGCTGTGCCATGCCCGGCCAGCCCGACCAGGATAGACACTCCAGGTGACGTCCGTTGTGAAGATGAAGGCCGGGCAAAGCCCTGAGCGGCGGCACACTGGAGATCACAGCTCGTTGCTTCAGGGAAATGGTGGTTTGCCTTCGCCCGGCCCGGCCGCCAGCATAGACAGTCAGAGGGCTTGCCGAGTCGTTCCAAAGAAGCCGGGACTGGGTGACTGAAGACTCGCAGCCCCGGCCCCAGCAGGAGCATAGGCTCAATCTTGGGAGAGCGCCCGGGGAGCCTTGGCGCTGACGTAGGTCCGCTCTCCGCACGCGAGGCACTTGGCGACGGGACGCCTCGGCAGATCGATCTTGTCCTCGTTCTGCGCGCTCGTGAACGTCAGCGGGATCAGCGGGTCGGAACCGCAGGCGGGGCAAAGGATCAAGTGGAGGATGGTGTCATCCGATGAGGCCGGCGTCTGTACGTCGCGCGACATCATCTGCGTTTCGAGGCCGACTGCGAGGCACCAATGCGAGCTGCGGTCCGAGTGACGGAGAACGTGTGACCTTCGACCCTATCGCGCCCCTCACGCACACCGCAGAGTGATCGCTAATGGCCGGTCAGACGCTCAACGCCGAATCCGGTCCTGCTTCGCTCGCTCCACTGAGACCGCTGCCGATGCTCGCCCGCCCCGAGGCGGAGACGGTCGGCTCCTCCCCGGCGCGGCGTCTCGCCGTCGCTCAGCGGGCGGGAATGGAGCACCACTTCGGACCCACCGATCCCCGTGTCGACGTGCTGCGCTTGCCGCTGGTGGGCGCGCTACTCACCCGCGCAGTCAAGAGCCGTCGCTTTCAGTTCGCGCTCATCCTGCCCAACCAGATCATTTTCTGGCTGGTGATCGCGACCGGCGTGCTCGGCGTCTCCTTGCCGAACAAGAACTTCTCCACGGTGATCACGTGGTACGTCTGGTTCTGCGTGGTGTTCGTGCTCATGGTTGGGGTGGGACGAGCCTGGTGCATGATGTGTCCGTTCGGTGGCGCCGGCGAGTGGGTGCAGCGACTCGCGTTCTGGCGGCGCCGCACGACGTCCATCGGGTTGAATCGCACGTGGCCGACCTGGCTGAGCCGGTTCGGCGTGCTCCCCTCGGTCGGTATGTTCCTCGTGCTCACCTGGGTCGAAGAGTTCCTCAACATCGCCGGCCCGGGTCGGCCGATCTTCACCGGCCTGCTCGTGCTTTTCATCATCAGCCTCGCAGTCAGCATGTTCCTGATCTTCGAGCGGCGCACCTTCTGCCGGTATCTCTGTCCGCTCACCGCCTTGATCGGCACGGCCGGTTCCACCGGCATGGTGGCCGGCATGCGGACCCGCGATCGCGACCGCTGTCTCAGCTGCGCCACCAAGGACTGCATGCGGGGCAGCGAGCGCAGCTATCCCTGTCCGTGGTACGAGTGGCCGGGAAGCGCCACCTCCAACACCATGTGCGGGCTGTGCACCGAATGCGTGAAGGGCTGTCCGTCCGACAACATTGGCCTCTACCTGCAGCCGCCGTTGACCTCGGTGGTCGCGCCGGTGCGGCGGCGGGCCGACATCGCCATCGCGGTTGTGGTGCTCTTCGGACTCGTCATCTTCCAGCAGCTCAACGCGCTCAGCTTCTACGCACCGATCGACAGTGGCCTCAACCAGTTCCTCCATTTCCCCGGCTATCCCAATCCAATCGCCTACTTCGGCTTCATCGCCGTGCTGGTGGGTGTCTTCGTGCTCTTGGTCTGGGCACTGCGGGCCGGCTTTGGGCGCAAGGCCTCTGGGTTCGATGCGAGCAGTGCTTCTGCCGGCTTCACGAAGTGGTTCGTGCCCCTGGCGTACGCGCTGATCCCGCTCATGGCGGTCGACTTCTTGGCGAGGCAGCTTCCCAAGTTCTGGCTCAATGCGCCGAAGCTGATCGCAGCCATCTCGGATCCATTCGGCGCCGGCTGGAACCTCTTCGGCACCGCTCATGCCGGTATCGCCAACGCCCAGATCCTCGGCACCAGCGGCATCATCCTCTCGCAGGTGCTGCTGATCGCCATCGGCACCGCGGGGGCGGTCTATGCGGCAGTGCGAATCGTCCGTCGCGACCTGCATCGATTCACCGATCATCCGCGCGCGCTGGCGGCGGTGAGCGTGCTCGCGATGGCCCTCATCGGCGCCTCGGTGAGTGTCGTCTATGTGGCGATGGGTGCAGCGACATGAATGCGCTCTACGAGATCCCGGTGCGGACGCAGGCGACCGTGCGCGTCAATGCGGAGCGGTGTGCCGGGTGCCAGGAGTGCGTCATTCGTTGCCCCACCCACGCGCTCAGCATCAACGTGGAGGCCTGGATCGCTGAAGCCGACGACTCGCTCTGCGTCGGCTGCCGGCAATGCGAGCGGGTCTGCCCCTTTAGCGCGATCAGCGTCAGCGGCCCGCCCGTGGTGGCCCCGCGTAGCGACGCATCAGTGCTCACGCCGGACCCGCTGGTGGGAAGTGTCGAGGAGATCCGCTCCGGCTTCCGCGGGTGGTCGGAGGCGGCGGCGGAAGCCGACCGGTGTCTGCAGTGCCCGGACCCGACCTGTATGGAGGGGTGCCCGGCGCACATCGACATCCCGGGGTTCATCGGGGCGCTCCAGGAGCGGTCGCTGGACCGAGCCTATGCAGTGCTCAGCAGGTCGACGATCCTGCCGGAGGTCTGCAGCCGAGTGTGCGATCAGAGCGTCCAGTGCGAGGGCGCGTGCTCGTGGGCGCTCGCGGGGGGGCAGGCGGTCGCGATCGGGCGGCTCGAGCGTTTCGTAGCCGATCAGGGTTCGGAGCCGGAGGTAGTCCGGCGGTCCGTGGAGGGCGCCGGAGTGTCCGTGGTGGTGGTCGGCGGCGGCCCGGCAGGGTGCGCCGCGGCGTGGGAACTGCTGGCGGCCTCCGCCGAGGTGACCATGATCGAGAAGGATTCCAGGATCGGCGGCGTCCTCGACTGGGGCATTCCCTCCTTCACGCTGCCGGACGCCGCGCTCAACCGGCCGCTCAGCGCGCTGCTCAAGGGTGGTCTCACGCTGCGATCGGGGTGCGAGCTGGGCCGGGACGTCAGCCTCGACGAGCTGCTCGCTGCGCACGATGCGGTCGTGCTCGCACACGGGGCCTCGCGCCCGATTGCGCTCTCGGTCCCGGGGATCGACCTCCCCGGCGTCGAGGATGCCACGACCTTCCTCAAGCGCGCCAAGGCCGCGCTCGCAACAGGCGAGCAGCTGCCCGACGTCGGCTTCGGCACCCGTGTGCTCGTGCTCGGCGGGGGCAACACGGCCATGGACGTGGCCCGCACGCTCCGCCGCTTCGCGGCCGACGCGATGACGGCGGAGTGGATGGACGAGCGCTTCTCGCGCGTCCGCCCCGACGAGCTTGCCGAAGCCCGCGCCGAGGGCGTGGATGTGCGCTTCTCGACGACTCTCGAGCGCCTCGACGGCGACGAAGCCGGGGTTCGGGTCGCGTGGCTTCGCCACACCCGGCAGCGCCACGTGCACGAGCGCCCGGTCGTCCTCGCCGGGGGAGAGCCGATCCGTGTGCCGGTCGACAGGGTGATCGTCGCGCTCGGGTACCGGGTCGATCCTGCAGTCACCGCCGGTGTGGTGGCGCTGCCCCTTCCCGTCCTGGATCAAAGCCGGGCCATCGTCGACCGGCGCTGGACCGCCAGCGGCATCCCCACGGGTCAGCCCTTTGCCGTCGGCACTCCGGCGTTGCAGCGCGAGGTCGGCCTGGCGGTGGCCGGCTCGCCGGTGCATCAGGGCTGGTGGGCGCGCCTCTGGCCCCACCCTGTGGAGGCGCCGGGTCGCTTTCGGGCGTCGTGGTGGGCGCGTCTGTGGAAGCATCAGGCCGACGCAGGTATGGCAGCCGCGCCCGCGCCTCAGTTGGAGCGCGTGTGGGTAGCGGGTGATGCACTCGTGGGTCCGTCCACCGTCTCGGGATCCATGGCCCAAGGCCGCGAGGCGGCGCGAGCCGTGCTCCGCGTGCGCCCACGCCGGCCCGGAACGCCGTCTCGTGCTCAGGACCAGGGCTGACTGCACCATCCTCACTATGTCTGCGCTTCCACCAACCCGGTTCCTTACGCGCAGGCGGTTCCTCGACTTCGGTTTGATCTGCACCTGCGCCTGTAGCTGAGCCTGGGCCGGCCGCGAAGGCCCGTTCCCAGGCGTGAGGGGATTTCTCTCGTGTCTCCATGCCGGCCCTGCCCGGTATCCATCTCGCATCAGGAGCAACCATGGCCGCGAGACTTGAAGCGCGCAATGCGCCCCAACCCGACTCGAACGACCCCCATGAGCTCGATCGCGCCTTCGCTGCGACGCTGCTCCGGCACCGCCGGTCTCAGCCTGCCGCTCTGCCCTCCAAGCACGACGTGGAAGGCTTCGTCGACGAGGTTCTGGCGCTGCTCTTCCCGCAGCACGCGGAGGACGTGGATGCGACCGAGGACCAGATCCGCGCACGGCTGACCCTGCTACGCGCCGACCTCGGCCGCGTCCTCTGCGCGGTCGTCCCGGGCGAGCGCTCCCAGGGCCTGGCCAGGCGCTTTACCGAGCTGCTGCCCGGGATGTACGAGCGCCTCCGCGCCGACGCCGAAGCGATCCTGGCCGGCGACCCGGCGGCCGAGAGCCTCGACGAGGTGGTGGTCGCCTACCCCGGCTTCCTCGCCATCGTCATCCACCGCATCGCGCACCGGCTTCACTCGCTGGCCGTGCCGATCCTGCCTCGCCTGCTCGCCGAGGTGGCGCATGCCCGCACGGGCATCGACATCCACCCCGGCGCCAGCGTCGGGCGCTCGTTGTGCATCGACCACGGCACCGGGATCGTGATCGGCGAGACGGCCGTGATCGGCGAGGAGGTCAAGATCTACCAGGGCGTCACCCTGGGCGCGCTGAGCGTGTCCAAGAGCGCCGCCGGTACCAAACGCCACCCAACGATCGAGGACCGGGTGGTGCTCTACGCCAACGCCACCGTGCTCGGCGGTGACACCACCGTCGGGCACGACAGCGTGATCGGCGGCAATGTCTGGCTCACGACGAGCGTGCCCCCCCGGTCTTTCGTCTACCACAGCAGCCAGGTCCGGGTGCGGAGCGTGTCGGATGCGCTCGACTCCTCGGACTACTCGATCTGAGAGGGAGGATTCCGTGCCCTGCGACAGCATCCTGGGAACCATTGGCGGCACCCCGCACGTCCGCATCAACCGGCTCTACGATCCCCGCGTCAGCGTCTGGTTCAAGCAGGAGCGAGCCAACCCCGGCGGCAGCATCAAAGATCGCATCGCGCTGGGGATGATCGAAGACGCCGAGAAGGAGGGGCTGATCGGGCGCGGGTCGGTCATCATCGAGCCGACCTCCGGCAACACGGGCATCGGTCTCGCACTGGTCTGCGCCGTCAAGGGCTACCGGCTGATCCTGTGCATGCCGGAGTCGTTTTCCATCGAGCGCCGCCGACTGATGAAGGCGTACGGCGCCGAGCTGGAGCTGACCCCCCGCGAGCTGGGCATGCGAGGCGCGATCACGCGCGCCAACGAGCTTCAGGGGGAGATCCCCAAGGCCTGGATTCCGATGCAGTTCGAGAACCGGTCCAACGTCGACGTCCACCGGCGCACCACCGCCGAGGAGATCGCTCGCGACTTCCCGGACGGGCTCGACTACCTGATCACTGGCGTCGGGACGGGCGGCCACATCACCGGTTGCGCCGAGGGATTGAAGCCGCTTTGGCCGGGGCTGAAGGTGTTCGCCGTGGAGCCGACGCTGTCGCC
>DATLRB010000029.1:0-42395 GCA_035534875.1 Saccharimonadales bacterium (SeqCode) | reverse complement strand
GAGATAGTCGGCGGCGACGGTGGCCGTCCAGTCCTCGGCGGTGCGAATGCCCCGGGCCTCGCGCCACGCTGTGAGCCGGCCGCCGGTGAGGTTGTAGCGGGCGACGGTCTTGGTGGTGGCGCTATACGGTCGGCCGGTCTTGGTCGAGATGTGCTCGTCGAGCCATTCTTCGACCGCGCGCTCAAACGTGGGCTTCCCGCCGATGGACGGCAGCACCAACGGGGTTGCCTCGTCCCCCCGCCGCCGAATCGGCGAGTCCCATGCCCGAGCCGACTTCACGCGCTCAGCGTAGCACCTCAATCAATTCGCTGACAAATTGATTGAGAGAACGGTGTCAATTCAACTTTCAGGCTAATTCCGCCGTAATCGACACTGACCACACGCAAGCCGAAAGCCGTTATTTTGTATTCAAATCGGCCCTGATAGAGGCGCTCAGCGGGAGACGGGGCTCGAACCCGCAACTTCAACCTTGGGAAGGTTGCACTCTACCGTTGAGTTACTCCCGCGCGGATCTCGCCTGGAGCGTTTCCCCGAAGGCGGATCTGGTGGATCGAGTACCAGGATCGGGAAAGGCTTTGGGCGGGGTCATCGTAGACCACGCGCTCGGGCCGTGGGCACGGCGCCCGGACGACCACGCCGGCGTCGACTGAGTCTCCGCTCTCGTGACCCGGTCGTCACGAGCGAAGCCCCGCGCCGGGTGATGCTGGCGAGGTGATCCGGCTGCGACCACAGGCACCAGTTCTCCGGCTGGGGATGGTGCTGGTGTGCTTACTGATCGTCGTGACCGCCTGCGGCGGATCCGCCGCACGGGCAGTTCCGACGCCGTCCGGCGGACTCCTCGGCTCCAGGCCAAGCCCGTCCGGGACGCCGATCGCCCCGGCGTCAGCGTCCCCCCAAGCCGTTGCAGCCGCGCGGGCGACCGCGGCCAGTGCAACACCGCGGCCCACGGCACGCACCACCTCCACCAATCCGCCCGCCCCACCACGACCCCGGACCGTCCTCGGTGGCTGCCAGGTCTTCCCGGCCAGCAATCCCTGGAACCAAGACATCGCCAACGCACCGGTCAACCCGATGTCCGCCAGCTACATCGCGGCGATCGACTCGACGAAACAATTCCTGCACCCGGACTTCGGATCCAATCCGACCTACGGCATCCCCTACACGGTCGTCCCGGCGTCGCAGAAGTTCGTGCCGATCACGTTCAACGCGTACGGCAGTGAGAGCAATCCGGGTCCGTACCCGGTGCCGCTGAACGCACCGGTGGAATCAGGCAGCGACCATCACGTGCTCGTCCTGGATTCCGGCAACTGTCACCTCTACGAGATGTACGACGCCCAGCCGTCCGGGAGCGGTTGGGTCTGCGCGTCGGGCGCGGTGTTCAACCTCAGCAGTAACGCCCTGCGACCAGACGGATGGACGTCCGCGGACGCCGCCGGGCTTCCCATCCTTCCCGGCCTCGCGCTGTACAACGAGGTTGCCGCTGGCGTCATCAACCACGCGCTGCGCTTCACCGTCGCCGACACACAGAATGGTTTCATCCACCCCGCGACACATCAGGCGGGCGTCAAAAACCCGAGCCTTCCACCGATGGGGCTCCGGCTGCGACTCGAGGCATCATTCAGTCTCGCGGGCTTCACCGGCGAGGCGTTGGTGATCCTCAGAGCACTGAAGACCTACGGCATGATCGTCGCCGACAACGGCAGCAGCTGGTACATCAGCGGCGCGACCGACCCGCGCTGGGATGACAACAACCTCGACGAGCTGAAGTCGGTTCCGGGAAGCGCATTCCAGGTCGTCGAGACCGGACCGATCCTGCATTAGTACCGATCGCGCGAGCTACCTCGGGGATGCCTCGAGCTCGACCACCGAGTACTTCGCGTGTCCGTACTCGGACCTGATCAGCTTCTTGTCGAGCTTGCCAACGCTCGTCTTGGGCAGCTCGTCAACGAAGGCCCAGCGCTCGGGGAGCCACCAGCGAGCCACCTTCGGTGCGAGGAACTCGCGCAGCTCGTCGGGCGTGGCCGACGCTCCAGCCTTCAACACCACCAGCGCAAGGGGCCGCTCCGCCCAGCGGTCGTCATGGACGCCCACCACGGCGGCCTCGGCAACCGCCGGATGACCGACCAGCAGCGTCTCCAGCTCGACCGACGAGATCCACTCGCCGCCTGACTTGATCACGTCCTTGGAACGGTCGGTGATCTGGACGTAGCCGCGCGCGTCGATGCTGCCGACGTCGCCGGTGCGCAGCCACCCGTCGTGGAATTTCTCGGGCGCTTCGGTGTTGTAGTAGGAGGCGGTGATCCAGGGCCCGCGCACCTCGATCTCGCCGACGGCATCGCCGTCGTGCGCCACCTCGGCGCCCGTGTCATCCACGATGCGCAACTCCACGCCCGGCACCGCGCGACCCGTCTTGCTGCGATAGAGCAGCTCGTCCTCGGGGGCGGTGCCCTTGGGGGGCAGCGCGATCGAGCCGATCGGGCTCGTCTCGGTCATGCCCCACGCCTGGATCAGCTCGATGCCGAGCACGTCGCGATACGCGGTGATGAGCGTCGCCGGAACCGCAGACCCGCCGCAGATGGCCCGGGTGATGCTCGAGACATCAGCACCGGTCGCCTGCACGTGATGGAGGATTCCGGTGAGGATGGTCGGCACACCGCCGGTGAATGTCGGCCGCTCCTGGCGGATGAACTCGCAGAGCCCCTGGGGCTGGAGGAAACGTCCGGGCATCAACTGGTCGCCCCCGACCATCCAGCCCGCATACGGCATCCCCCACGCGTTGACGTGGAACATCGGGACGATGGTGAGCAGGCGCGCGTTGTCGTCGAGCCGGAAGTTCGCCCACACCGCGAACGAGTGCAGGAAGACCGACCGGTGGCTGTACGCCACACCCTTCGGATCACCGGTCGTGCCGGTCGTGTAGCACATCGAGGCAGCACTGCTCTCGTCCAGCTCGGGCCAGTCGAAGGTCGGCGGCTCCTTGGCGATCAGGTCCTCATACGCGAGGGTCTCGCCGAGCCCGGACACGGCTCCCGAGCCCACGACGATCACCTTCTCAACGCTCGGGCATTGTTCGATCACCGACGCGAGCAACGGCGCGAGCGAGTCGTCGACGATGACGACACGATCCTCCGCGTGATTGATGATCTGCGCGAGCTGCGACGGGGGGAGCCGGAGGTTCAGGGTGTGGAGCACGGCGCCCATGCAGGGGACCGCGAAATAGGCCTCGAGGTGCTCCTGGTGGTTCCAGCAGAGCGTGGCGACGCGGTCTCCCTCCACGACGCCGAGCGTCCGCAGGGCGCCGGCAAGGCGCTGGGTACGTTCGGCCACGGTCGCATAGCGCGTGTGCCGCGCCCGCTCACCCTCGAAGGTGATGACCTCGCTGTCCGGGAACATCTCTGCACCACGCCGAAAGAGCGCGGTGATGCTCAGGGGCACGTCCTGCATCGTCGACTTCATTGGTCCACACTCCTCTGCGTTGTGACGCCGACGCGGAGCCGGCGCTCGGCTCCGAAGTCGCTGCGATCGTACGTGGCCTCGCGCGGCTTGTGCAGCATCATCCGAACACCGAGGCGGCTTCGCTACCCTCGGACTCATGACAGTGACTCATGCCGGTCCGATGACGGGCAGCGAACGCATGCTCGCCGCGGCTCGCCGCCAGCCGGCCGACCGCACCCCGATCTGGTTCATGCGTCAGGCGGGACGCTGCCTCGCCCGGTATCGGGCCCTTCGCGAGACATACGACATCCTGACCATCACGCGAACCCCCGAGCTCTGCGCCCAGGTGACGTTGATGCCGGTCGAGGAGTTCGGGGTGGACGCCGCGGTCATGTACGCCGACATCATGCTGCCGCTGATCGGCATGGGTGTTCCCTTCTCGATCGACCCCGGGATCGGGCCGCTGATCCACGTCCCGGTACGGACCGTGGCCGACGTCGCAGGGCTCCGGATCGTCGACCCCCGCGAGGCGACACCCGACCTGTTCGACGCCATCAGGATCGTGCGTCGCGAGCTCGACGGCACGACGGCCGTCGTCGGCTTCGCAGGCGGCCCCTTCACGGTGGCCTCCTACATGATCGAGGGCAAGCCGACCAAGGAGTTCTCGCGCACCAAGGCGATGCTGCATGGCGAGCCCGAACTGTGGCATCGCCTCATGACCACGCTCACCGACGTGACCATCAGCTACCTGCGGGCGCAGATCGAGGCCGGCGTCCAGATGATCCAGCTCTTCGACTCCTGGGCCGGAGCGCTCTCCGTCTCCGCGTACGAGGCGATGGTGCTGCCGTACAGCCGGCGCATCCTCGAGACCGTGGGCGAGACCGGGGTGCCCACGATCCACTTCGGAACCACGACCTCGCACCTCCTCGAGCCGATGGCACGGTGCGGCTCCGACGTCATCAGCGTCGACTGGCGCCTGCCGCTCGACGAGGCCTGGCGCCGCATCGGCGACCGCGCCATCCAGGGGAATCTCGACCCCGGGGTGATGCTCGCCCCGTTCGAGGTGATCGCGCGCGAGGCGCGACAGATCCTCGAGTTCGCGGCCGGGCGGCCCGGCCACATCTTCAACCTGGGCCACGGCGTCCTCCCCGAGACGCCGAGTGACCACCTGAAGCGCCTCGCAGAACTCGTCCATGAGGAAACCGCCCGGGGCTGACCGCGAGGCGGCGGGGCCAGCCTCTACCCTTGAGCCATGCCTCAAGCCGGCGTTGTGCTCGCGACCTTCGGCTCGGCGGTGACTGCCGATGACGTTCCGGCGTACCTCGCCTCGGTGCGCGGCGGGCGTGAGGTGCCGGCGGATCTCATCGAGGAGTTCCGGCGCCGGTACGACCTCATCGGCAGGTCACCGCTCATCGACATCACCATGGCGCAGTGCGCGGCGCTCCAGGACTTGCTCGACTCCAGGGGCGACGGAGACGGCACGCGCGTACTCGCGGGGATGCTCCACTCGGAGCCGTCGCTGAGTGGTGCGCTGGACGCGCTTGCGGCCGGCGGGAGACGTCGCATCATCGTCGTGGTTCTTGCGCCGCAGTACTCGCCGATCATCCTCGCGGGGTACGAGCGCACCGTCGCCGCGTGGCGGGCGGGCCACCCGGATGTGGACGTGCGTATCGCCGGCGCCTGGCACCTCATTCCCGAATGGATCGACGCGCTTGCGGAGCGCGCCGAGGACACCCTCAGCGGTCTCGGCCCCGAAGTCCGTGCCGGCATTCCGATCATCTTCACGGCGCACAGCCTCCCGCGCCCCGTCGTCGACCGCGACCCCGGCTACATCACGCAGCTGCGTGACACCGCAGGCGCGATCGCCGCGCGGCTCGGCCTCGCGGACGGGCGCTGGAGCTTCGCGTACCAGAGCGCCGGACACACGCCCGAGGAGTGGCTGACGCCCGACGTCAAGGACCTTTTCCCGGGGTTCCGCGCCGCCGGGATCACCGAGATCCTGGTCGTGCCCCTGCAATTCCTCGCCGACCACCTCGAGATCCTCTATGACATCGACATCGCTGCCGGCGAGGAGGCGACCGGAGCGGGGATCACGATGCATCGCATCGCACTCCCCAATACCCAGCCGACATTCATTCGCGCTCTGGCCGCCGTCGTGGACCGCGAGCGCGAGGGAGCCGCAGCGAGAGCGGCTTCCTGACCCCGAAGTCGTGCCAGACACGAAGTGGTTTCCTGCGCGCGGCACGGTGGAGCCGGGATTCGAGGCTGTGCACGAGGCGTTCGTCGGCGTGCTCTCCGAACAGCGCGGAACCGGCGCCGCTCTTGCCGTCTGCCACCAAGGGCGGTGGATCGTCGATCTCTGGGGCGGCTCGGCGAGCGCCGACGGGACGCTACCGTGGCAGCCCGAGACCATCGTGCAGCCGTATTCGGTGAGCAAGCCGTCCGCCGCCGTGTGTGGGCGGCCTCGGCGGAAGCTATGGCGGCGCGTGCCCCGGCGGCGGATACGCCATCGCCTTCGTCACCGGGACGATGGGCACGCACGCGCCGGCGAACGCTTCGAGAACGCAATGCGCGAGTGCCTCGGACTACCGCCGATCTGACGTCACCGCGACGCGACTTCTGAGGCGGGGCGGCTCACCCCGATCGGATTCGGGTACCGGATGCCGTCGGGACGCTCGAGCAGCGAGGAAAGCCTGTGGAGCGCTGCGAAGAGGTGCTCCCGAGACGGTCCGTCAATCGCCTCCCAGACGTCGCTCGCGAGGCGGTCGGTGGTCTCCTCCACGGCACTGCGAGTGGCGCGCCCCTCCGCTGTGAGCGCGCCCTCGGTGTCGAGGATGCCGCGGCTCTGGAGGCGCTCCACACCGCCGTCCCACTCCTCCTCGGTCCAGCCGCGAAACCGGCGGATCGTGGCGGCGTCGGTCCCGGTGCCGGCTGCGAGCGCGGTCACCAGCGATTCGAGGCCGTCGAGACCGTGCACCGTGAGCGCCGCGACGTGGCCGTCGAATCGATGCTCGCGAAGCAGCGTGCACGCATGCCAGAGCTTGAGATGCGCCGCCTCGGGTTCCTCGAGTCCCGCGGTGGCGGTGAACAGGGGGCGACCGCCTCCCCGCAGCCGGCGAGCAACGGCCATGGTTGCGCCGGCTGCCGCCGCGACCTCCGCGGATGCGACTGCATCGCCCCACAGACGCCGCAACGCGGAGTCGGCGACCGCGGTTCTCGCGGTCAGCGCCAGCTCGGGGCTGGAGAAGCGCCATGCGTCGGGAATCGCCCTCGCAACCATCTCCGGCTGAAAGTTGTGGAACACGGCGGTGACGACCCCCGGGGTGACCGCGCCCATCGGCGCCGAACGGGAGGCGAAATAGGCCATCCATCCCCCGCGAAGGCCGGCGGCCTTGTAGTGCTCGCCGGCCTCCGACGCGAAGTAGACGATCGCGTGGATCGGTTCGAAGAGCGTCCACGCACGGCGAGCGAGCGTCCCGGGCACGTTGGCGATGGTATCGGTCCTGGCGTCAGCGGCGTACCGCGCCGGCGGGCGTCAACGTGCCGTGGAAGATCCCCGAGTGCGTGAAGGTCGGGGATGTTCCCGGACTCAGGATGGTGCCGGTGAGCTCGGACGAGGGCATGAACTGCAGGAAACGCGAGTCGGCACGGGCGACGTCGACGATCGATTTCTCGAGCACGCACGAGTTGTACTGCCGCGCCGTGTCCTCGAGGGTGTTGGCGTTGAGCACGACCTCCTGATCCCAGGCGCGTGCGAAGCGCCGCATGCCGGGAATCCGGCTGTGCTCGGGGGTGAGGCATTCGGTGGCGATCACGTTCTCGCTGCTCGCCCAGATGCCCGTCTCGGTGTTGACGACCAGCGTGTGATTGCCGATGGTGTGTCCGGGGGTCGAGAGCAGTGCGATCCCGGGCCCGATCAACACGTCGCCGTCGATGGGCAGCAGCGCCTCCGGTCGCAACGAGGTGTACGTCGATGCCTGATACCACGGCAGCTGCAGCGGGTGCAGCGCCTCGAGCGACTCCAGCTCGGCGCGCTGAACGATCAGGCGCGCGCGGGGCAGCGCCGCCGGTATTGCCGCGGTCGGTGAGAGGTCGGGCGCGGGTTCGGTGGTGCCGATCCATCGACGCACGTCCTGCGTGTGCAGGTGGTCGAAGGTGATCCAATCGACGTCGCCGGTGTCGATGCCGACGCTGCGCAGATGGCTCACGACGTCGCCGAGTGGCCGGGCGAAGGCGCGCTCGAATGCCGGCGGAGTTGACTCGCTCAGCCGCGCGAAATACGGCGTGCGCCTGGCGAGTTCCACGTCGGTGGGCTCGAAGAGCAACACCCTCGACTTCCCGTCCGGCTCGCGCCAGCGCACCACGACCATCCGGTGCGTCAGGGACAGGTACGGTGCCGGGCTGATCGCGGCGCGAAAGAGGCCGAATCGCGTCGGGTATGGGAGCGAAACGAGATCGAAGGTGCCGATCCAGTCCGGCATCCCGGTGGTCCGGAACCATGCTCGAAACTCGGGAGTCGCCCTCCGGATCAAATCGAGCTGGCGACCAGGCTGGGGCTCGCGTGCGGCCGCCGCGAAATGCGAGATCGCGCTGATCTCCCCGACCGGAGGTGGGACGTGCGTTGCCATCGCGGTCCTCGGGAGTCTACGCGGTGGCGAAACCGCGGGTCGATATACTCGATCGCGGTGACCGAAGGAGCATCACGATGAGGCGCTGGGGGCACTTTGTCTACCGCCGCCGCAGAGCAGTCCTCGTCGTGTCACTCGGTTTCTTCGTGCTTTCGATCGTGGGCCTGCTCACCGGCGGCCAGCCGATCAACGCGAGCAACTACGACGTCGAGTCGGTTCGTGCCGCCAACCTCGAGGGTGCGCAACTGCCGTCGACAACCGGTTCGTCGTTCACGCTCATCCTCACCAGCGCACAGTTGACCTTCGGTGCGCCGGCCTTCGAAGCCGCCGTGAACGCTGCGGTCGCGCCGCTGCGCAATGACTCTCGCGTGAGCGCGCTGACAACACCCTTCACGGCCAGCACCGCGACGGCGCCACTGATGGTATCCACCGACAAGCACAGCGCGCTCGTTCAGGTGGGCATGAAGATCGATTTCTCGCAGGCGCGCGCGCAGTATGGAGAGATCCGCGGCGAGGTGCGGTCCCCCTCGCTGAGCATCACCGCGACCGGCGACGTCCCCCTTGCCTACGATTTCGACACCTATCTCGCGAGCGACCTGCGCCGGTCCGAGGTGGTGTCGCTGCCGCTCGCGCTCATCCTGCTCGTGATTGTGTTCACCACGGGCGTGGCCGCGCTGCTGTGCCTCGGTGTCGGTGTCTTCGCGGTGCTCGGCGGCGTTGGCGCGGCACTCGCGCTCGCGCACGCCATCGATGTCTCGACGTACGCGGTCAATGTCGTGACCCTCGTCGGGCTCGGAATCGCGATCGACTATTCGCTGTTCATCGTCACGCGGTTCCGTGAGGAGCTGACAGCCGGGAACAGCGTTGAGAAAGCCCTCGGCACGACCATGGCCACCGCGGGTCGAGCGATCATGTTCAGCGGGCTCACGGTCGCAATCGGGCTCTCCGGCCTGCTCTTCTACACCGGGACAGCGCTCGTGTCGATGGGTGTCGCCGGCGCGATCGTCGTGGCGATCTCCGTGCTGTACGCGGTCACGTTGCTGCCCGCGATGCTGGCCATCCTCGGCCCACGCATCAACAGCATTCGGGTGCCCATCCTGCAGCCCAAACCGTTCGGAGAGGGTGCATGGCATCGCCTTGCGACCTGGGTCATGCGCCGGCCCTGGACCGTGCTGATTCCGACCGTCGCGATTCTCCTGATTGCGGGATCGCCGTTCCTCGACCTGCAACTCGCCAACAGCGACGTCAACCAGCTGCCGACGTCGGCAGAAGCTCGCAGGGGCGCCGACCTGCTCCAGGCGCAGTTTCCTCAGGTGGGTCAGAACACGATCGCCGTGGTGGTCGATTTCCACCACGGTGCACCGACCACACCGACCAACATCGCGTCGGCGTATCAGCTCGCCCAGCGTCTTGCCGCGCTCGGAGGAGTCACCAGCGTCCGAAGCTACGTGAGCGTCGATCCGGCGTTCACGCTCGCCTCGTACCAGGCGCTGTACTCGCAGCCGAAGACGTCGCTGCCGCCCGCGGTGCACGCGCTGCTCACGAGTCTGACGGGATCGAGCATCGCCGTCCTCGACGTCGCCAACCCGTACTTCGTCACCAGCGATCAGGCCCACACCCTCGTGCGTGACATCCGCGCCGTCGATGGTGTGCCGGGCGCCACCGTTCAGGTGACCGGCGACACCGCGTTCGACATCGACCTCGTCAACTACATGATCGATCACACGCCACTGGCCATCGGATTCGTGCTGATCACCACCCTGCTCGTGCTCACGGTCCTGCTCCGTTCGCTGGTGCTCCCGTTCAAGGCGGTGCTGATGAATGCGCTTTCACTGAGCGCAGCGTTCGGGGCGCTGGTGTGGATCTTCGATCAGGGCCACCTCTCGTCGATCCTCGGCTTCACCGCAGGTCCGCTGGATCCGACCATCCCGGTGCTGCTGTTCTGCGTCGTCTTCGGTCTGTCGATGGACTACGAGGTCTTCCTGCTCACGCGCATGCAGGAAGCATGGATCCGGACAGGCGACAACCGCACGGCGGTCGCCGACGGCCTCGAGCGCAGCGGCCGCCTGGTCACGGGCGCGGCGGCGATCATGGCATGCGTCTTTCTCGCCTTCGCACTCGCAAGTATCGTCACCATCAAGTCGATCGGGGTCGGCATGGCGGTCGCCGTGGTCGTTGATGCCACGCTGGTTCGCGCGCTCGTCGTCCCCGCGGTGATGCGGCTTCTGGGCGCGGCCAACTGGTGGGCACCCCGATGGCTCCGTCGCCCGCACCCGGAGCGCCAGGAGATCGCCCCAGCTGCCTGACACGACAGTGACCGCCGCGCCGCCGCGCCCGTCCATGCGCGGGTGGACTCACCTCGCCACCGTGCCCATCGCGATCGCCGGCGCGATCGCCCTCGTCGTGGTCAGCGGTGGCAACGTTGCCCGGCAGATCTCCCTGGGGATCTACGGCGTCTGCCTCATCCTGCTCTTCGCGGTCAGCGCCAGCTACCACCGCGGCCCGTGGTCCATGCGCACCCGCCGGGTCTGGGGGCGCCTCGACCACGCGACCATCTTTCTCGCCATCGCGGGCACGTACACCCCGATCGTCGTCAACGTCCTGCAGGGCTGGCCGTCGATCGTGCTGCTGGTGGTCATCTGGGCTCTCGCGGGCAGTGGAGTCATCGTCGCGACCACCGGGATTCCGCTGCCGCGCTGGGTGACCGTCGTGCTGTACCTCGGCGTCGGATGGACCGTCGTGTTCTTCCTGCCGGCGCTCGGGGACCGCATCCATACCAGCGGGCTGGTCGTGCTCGCGGCCGGTGGTGCGCTGTACTGCGCCGGCGCCATCGTCTACGCGCTGAAACGCCCTCGGCTGTGGCCGAAGGTGTTCGGGTATCACGAGGTCTTCCACATCCTGGTCATCGCCGCGACCGCCGTCTACTTCGTCTTCATCATGAGGACGGTGGCGATGCAGCGCTGACCGACCGCGCCTCTAGTCGGCTCCCGCGGCCGCCTCAACCGGGGCGTGGACACCGTTGGTCCCCTCGGCCTCACGCACCTGGGCGAGATACTCGTCGACGAGCTGGCGTCCCCGTTCCGGGTCGCCAACGCTCGCGACCACGTGATACGCCGGCTCATCGGGATCCGGCCGCACGAGCACGAAACCGTCGTCGACATAGACCTTGATCCCGTCGACAAGGTCCACGGAGTCGGTGCGATGGCGATCGAGCAGGATGCGCATCACCCGTCCCTTCGCCTCCCAGGGGCAGAACTCGGTCGCGGTGATGTAGGCGACCTGGGGCAGCGCGGCGCGCGCCTGGCTCAGGGGGATACCGACCTTGGCCCGCAGCTCGAGCAGTTTGACCAGGGTGTACATGGCGTCAAAGGCGCCCAGGTGACCCGGCCAGGCGAATCCACCCTCGCCGTCCGACGCGATGCTCGTCCCGGACATGGTCGACGCCCGGAGCACCGACGCGGGATCGCCGGGCGTGGCGTTGAAGCTCCCCCCCTCCGTGCGAACGAGGTCGCTGATCCACATCGGCGTCGCCGCCGGAGCCAGGACGGTGCCCGGGTTGGATCGCACCCACCACGATGCCAGGAGCGCCAGGCATTCGTGCGGAGTCAGCACGATGCCCTTGTCATCGATGATCGTGATGCGCTCCCCGGTCGGGCTGATCATGCATCCGACGTCAGCACGAACCGTCTTGCTGATCAACGCGGTCTCATCGGGCACGGTTCGGTGGTGCTCACCCTCGCGCATCCCGGCATTGAGCGGAATGGTGGTGACCCCAAGCTCGTTGAGGATCGTGGGCAGGACCGCTGACGCGTCGCTGTAGTCGTAGTCGATGAGCACGCGGAACCCGGCGTTGCGGATGCTCTCCGCGTCCACCGACTTGAAGACGTGCTGGATGTAGCCCTGGATCGGTTCCCCGTACTCGATGTCGCCCATCTCATAGAATCCCGCCCTGCGGAAGTCCTCACGGAACAGCAGGTTCTCGAGCTTGCGCTCGGCGCGCTTGTCGATCTGGAGTCCATCGGCATCGAAGAAGCGGATGTCGGCGCTGCGTTGGTCGAGCGGTGACACGAGCACGTGAATGCCCGCTGCGCAGTCAGCGTCGAGTGTCGCCCATTGCGTC
Organism: Saccharimonadales bacterium (SeqCode); assembly: GCA_035534875.1. GTDB lineage: Bacteria > Chloroflexota > Dormibacteria > Aeolococcales > Aeolococcaceae > Palsa-851. The sequence continues at coordinate 30,212 of DATLRB010000029.1, read as the reverse complement.
ACCGGAACAGGCAGCTCGCGCACGTCGCGAGCCTTGGCTCCGGCACTGACGATGCCGCTGACGATCGCCCGCTTGATCATCCGCGACGAGCGCGCGTGATCCTGGCCGACCACGACACACGCTCCCTTCGCCAGGGTCGCGCCGAAGGCGGCCCCGAGCCGGGCGCAGAACTCCGGCGTGAGCTCCACGTTGATCAGCCCACCGAGCCCGTACGACGAGAACAACCCGCTCCGCCACTCGCCGGCCCAGATCACCGACTCATTCACGGTGGAACCGGGCTCGACGGTCTTGCTCGGCCAGATCTTGACTCCGGCGCGGATCTGCGAGCCTCTGCCGAGCACGCACTCGTCGGCGATCACCGAGTTCTCCTCGAGCAGCGAGTCGTTCTTGATGGTCACATTGCGGCACACGATCGCCTGGCGCAGCCTGCAACGCTCGCCGATGTACGAGTGCGGCCACACCACGCTGTTGCTGACCTTGGTGTTGTCGTCGATGACGCTGTAGCGATCGATGACCCCGTGCTCGTTCACGTGGGCACCCGCCTTCAGCTTCACCTCGTCGCCGATGAAGGCCGGGCCGTCGAGCTGCACCCCGATGCCGACCTCCACACCCTCGCCCATCCAGACGTTGCCTTGACGGTGCCCGGTGATGTGACAGCGAACCTTGCCGTCGAGCGCGTCCCAGTTCGCCTGCATGTACGACTGGATCGACCCGATGTCACACCAGTAGTCGTCGACGACGATGCCGTGCAGGGGTTCGTGGCGGCGAAGCATGGTCGGGAAGACGTCCTGCGACCAGTCGGCGTTGGCCCCTTCCTTGATGTGGTCGAGAACCTTCGGCTCGATGACGTAGATTCCCGTGTTGGCGTGGTCGCTGAAGACCTCGCCCCACGACGGTTTCTCGAGGAAACGCTTGATGTTTCCCTCGTCGTCGGTGACCACGACCCCGTACTCGAGGGGGTTCGGCACGGAGTGGAGCACGATGGTCGCGTGCGAGCCGCGCTCGGCGTGCGCGCGCATCACGGCGGTGAGGTCGATGTCCGTGAGGGCATCGCCGCTGATCACCAGGAACGTGTCGTCGAGGAGATGGGCGGCGTTGCGCACGCTGCCCGCCGTGCCGAGCGGGCGGTCCTCGACGACGTACTCGATCTCCATATCGAGTTCGGCGCCGTCGCCGAGGCGGTTGCGGATCTCCGCGCCGAGATACGCGAGCGTGACCACGACCTGGGTGATGCCGTGCTCCCTGAGAAGCCGAAGGATGTGCTCGAGCACCGGGGTGCCGACGACGGGGACGAGCGGCTTGGGAAGGCGGCTGGTCAGCGGACGCAGCCGGGCTCCTTCACCCCCCGCCATGACCACTGCCTTCACACGGCCACCTCCTCGGCACCGGTCTGTTGCTTCAGATCATATGGCGCGGTGCCAGGAATTACGCGCTTCAGCGTGCTCCGTCCGCCGGGAGGACCACCCGCTGATGCACGCACATGAAGCGGAGGCGTTCGAGCAACCCGGCGATGACGGTGGGCCAGGCGAAGTCGGCCGCGTCGAGACGTGCCGCGATTCGCAGGCGCTCGCCGAGCGCGGGCTGCTCGACGAGACCGCGAAGCGCGCTCGCGATCTCGGCGGGATCGTCGGTCTCGACCACGATGGCGTTGCCGTAGGGGCGGGCATACTCCTCGCCCGTCGCGCCGACCATCGCGACCCCCCCGGCGGCCATCGCTTCGAGGCCGACAAGGCCGAACGGCTCGTGGCCGGAGTTGGCGAGCACCGCCGTGGCTGCCACGTTGATCTCGGTGATCACCTGGTCGGGGAGGAAACGACGCAGGTGCACGATCGGCGCGCCCTCGGTCTCGGTGAGCGCGCGCACGATGCCGCCGGCGTCGCTCACCGGCTCGTACCAGTCGATCACCACCAGCCCGCATTCGGCGGCGAATGCGAGCACCGTCGCACCGTACGGCTCCATCCCGCCACGCATCAGCATGCGCGCGGGCATTCCCTCTGCACGAAGCTCGGCGATGGCGGCGACGGCCTGGTTCCAGCGCTTGTCCGGGCTGAATCGGCCGATCTTGAAGGCGAGGCACGGTGACCCCGCGGCGGCACGGATCGCGCGTGCCGCCGACCCGTCGACCGGGGCGAGCGCGCTCTCCGGGATGCCGTTGGGGATCACCACCGGGTTGACGCCATACGGCCACATGAGGTGCTTCATGTACTTGCTGACGGTGGTGATCGAGGCGACGAAGTCGAGGACCGGCCAGTCGATGGCCTCGAAGCCGAAGAGGTTGTTGGCGTTCCAGAGCAGCACGGCGCTCTGGCGCAGTCCGAGGGCGTGGAGCCGGTCGCTCAGCGCTTTGCAGAACCAGGCGGTGTGCCACTCCTCGCAGAGCACGGCCGTGACTCTCCCCGCCTCGGCCGCCGGACGCACGACGCTGTCGATGAGTGCGTCGGGCAGCGTCGCAGTCAGGTCTCGGATCTTGGCGAGCTCACCCTCGTAGACGCCGGTGCGGTACCGATCGCTGATCTGCTGGCACCAGCGGATGAGCTGCACCCCATGGTCGAGCTCGACGCCCGGCTTGTCAGGGTCGCCGACGAAGACGAGCGTTGTGCGGTAGCCGAGCGCCGCGAATGCCCTGCAGAGCTCGCGGGCGCGCACGCCGAGGCCGCCGGCCTGGCTGTACTGGTCGGGTCCCTCGAAGGACACCATGACGACGTCGAGCGTTTCAGGAGTGAACATCGCCCCACAGTGTGCGAAACCGGCGACCAGGGGTGCCGGCTTCGACGTGCGCCCGGTCCCTCATCGGAGCGTCGCTTGCGACCACGGACGGGGGCCGAAGCCCCCAATCCTGGTCACGAAAGAGGCGAAGGACCGGCTGGCGGGCGCCGGTTTCTCCGCCCGAAGAAAGTGTCGCAAAGTGCCCGAACGTAGCCTCGGATGCTCGGACACAGATTCGTAACGAGAGGGCCACGTTGTCACAGACCGAGCAGGTGCGCGGCGTTGCCGCCCATCACGAGGTCCCGCTCCGCCGGGGTGAGCTCCGCCCGCGCGAACGCATCGATGTAGCGTCGCGCCGAGAGCAGTGGATGGTCGGAGCCGAAGAGCAGGCGGTCGGCCCCACACAGGTCGGCCACCTCGCGGTACGCCGTGGGGGCGAACAGAAACGGGCCCGCCGCGGTGTCGAACCAGAGGCGGCGGCAGAGCTCGGCCACCTCCGGCATGTGCGCGTAGAAGGGAAGTCCCCCGCCGAGGTGCGCACAGACGAGGCGGAGCCCGGAGTGGCGCAGGGCAAACGGGGCGACGCGCCCCGGCGTCGCGGTGCCCTTGCCCGGATAGTCGTGCCCGACGGGCTCACTGCAGTGCAACACCAGCGGGATTCCAAGATCGGTGCACGCCTCGGCCACCGCGTCGATCGCCGGCGATTCGAGATCGAACCCCTGGGCGTCCGCGTTGAGCTCACCGGCGCCGCGCAGACCCTCGCCGGCGCTCCGTCGCAGCTCGGCGACGGCACCAGGTCGCCCCGCGCTCACCGTCGAGAAGCAGGTGAGGCGGTCCTGGTGCGCACGCTGCACGGCGATCAGATGATCGTTGACCTCAGCGCAGAGTGCCGGGTCGGCGAAGGGCCAGCCGAAGCACACCGAGCGGTCGATCCCCGACGCGTCCATCGACGCCAGCAGCTCGTCCGCGGTGACGATCGAGCGCGCCCCTCGATGACACACGTCGAACCACGGATCGAGCGCTGCCAGACGATCACGGGCATCGCGCATGCTCGCCGGCAGGATATGGACGTGGCTGTCGATGATCATCCGAGCCAGCGCCCCTGAGCGAAGATCCACGTGCCCGCGCACATCAGCGCGGCGCTGGCACCGAGCATCGCGGGCCGAGCGCGCGGGAAGCGCTGGGTGAGATCGGACACGAGCAGCACGGCCGGGAAGAGCGCCAGGCTGTAGCGGGGCTGGGAGCGCCAGAACGGGAGTGACGCGGTCATCAACCACGCGATGGTGCAGTACAGAGCGAGCGATCGGGGGATCCGCGACGACGCCCACATGCCGGCGCAGAGCACGAGGCCGAGCAGGCCGAACGCAACCTCGCGGGCGAAGATCGATCGCGTCTCTCCGTTGGCAGCGCTGACCAGCGTGTGCCACGTGGCCGCGAATCCCGTCCATGGTGGGGTGGGCTGCAGGCCGAACGACGGCAGGTGGTCGGCGTGGAGGAGCGCCAGGGCATCGCCGACGTGGAGCTGCATGTACAGCCCGTCGAGCCCGAGCGGCAGCGCGGCGAGCAGGACCAGGAGCATTGCCGGGCGAGGTCGCCATCCCGTTCTGCGCAGCTGCTCGATGGCCACCGCCGGAATCAGGGCGAGCCCGGTGAGCCGGAACGCGCACGCCAGCGCCCCCGCGGCGATCGCCTTGCCCGCGTGACCGGCGCGCGCGTAGTACAGACTGGCAGCCGCCGACGCGATGAAGGTGCTCTCACTGAACGGAGCGATGAGAAAGAGGGCCGTCGGCGCAACCGCGAGCAGCCACACCGAGAAGGTGGCCGACGACTGATCGCGCTCGCCGAGCACCAGCCGGCCGAGGTACCAGAGCGCGATCGTCTCGGCGACGGCGTTGACGAGCCAGGAAGCCGTCACGTCGTCGCGCGTGACGATCATCACCGCGCGCACGATCAGCGGAAAGCCCGGGAGAAACGCGTCGCGGTAGTCGAGGCGCGCCGGGTAACCATGCACGGCGATCGAGAGGTAGCTGGTGGCATCCCAGGAGACCAGGTGGTCGCGGATGCCGCTCAACAGCGGCGTTGAGGGGAAGTCGATGGCGAGCACGGCGATGAAGACGCCGAGCCAGAGCAACCGTGACACGGCAACCGCGGCGACGGCAGTGCCCCACGACGACGGTGCCGGCCGCCGGGTCACGCGGGCGGTTCAAGCCCGTCGAGCAGTGCGGGGTCGTTGCGCAGCTGCCAGAGCTCGTGGAACGCCCGCAGCACGACGCTCACGTCGGCACCGGTCGCACGACCCGTGGTGCGCGGGTAGTGGTGCACGCCCACGTCGATGAGCCGGTATCCACTCCGGCGCGCGCGTAACAGCAGCTCGGTCGACACCAGCGCTCCGTCGGCGTGCAGCCCCCGGCCGACGGCGCGAGGGAACAGCTTGAAGGCGCAATTGACGTCGCGCGCAGTCGGCCCGAAACCGAGCCGCACGATGCCGAAGAAGGCCTTGTGATAGAAGCGCCGCACCCAGGTGTCCTTGCGCCGGATCCGATATCCGCAGACGACGTGGTCGCGTCCGTACATGGCAAGGAGCCGGGAGATCTCGGTTGGGTCGAACTGACCGTCGCTGTCCATGAGAAACACCGCGTCACGCGTGGCCGCTTCGAATCCCGTGCGCAACGCGGCGCCGTAGCCGCGGTTGCGGGAATGCGACACCACACGAACGCGCGAGCCCGCAACGTTGACACTCGACGCGCGCGCCGCCGTCTCGTCATTGCTGCCGTCGTCGATGACGAGAATCTCGAAGTCGGCAACGCCCAGTTCGGTGAGCGCTGCCGCGGTGCGCCGCACCGTCTCGGCGATCACCTCCGCTTCGTTGTATGCGGGAAGCACGGCGCTGATCGACGGATGGGTGCGCGACTCCTTCACGCTCAAGGTCACATCATCCCCGTCCGCGAACGTCGTAGATCGTGATGTGGTCGGAGCTCGCAACGACCGGGAGGCCCTGGTCCGCCCACCACGCCATGCTCGCCTGCGCGTCGATCGCGCCCGGGTCGGCGAGCCGGTTATCGATCTCCACGTAGCTGATGCCGTAGGTGCGCAGCAGCCTGAACACGGGGCACGTGGCCGCATCGGCGGCACAGCCGTCGTACATGGCCTGGACGTCGCGGTAGCGCGTCTCGAAACTGATGCCGTAGCTCCAGAGCCACCCTCCGTATCCCATCACCCCGATGCGGCCGGCCACAGCGAGGACGGGGTCATTGGGACGGCCGAAGGTCAGGAAGACGGAGCCCTTCGGGGTCACACGGTCGATTGTCGACGCAAGGTGCAGCTCCTGCGCGCTCGCAATCGTGTAGGGACCGGTGATCGCGTCCTGCGGGGGCGTCCATGGGAGCAGCCGGAGCACCACCAGCACACCGGTCAGGAGCATGGGAACCACCAGCACGATTGCCGCCACCCGAGGCAAGACGCGCCGCCACCAGTGCGTCGCGAGCGCGCCGACGACCAGGGCCATGACGAGGTACCAGTACACGAGGAGCTTCGTGTTGTCCCAGCTCCAGGACTGGAACACCACGAGGTTGCAGGCGGCGAAGATGATGAGCGCACCGAGCGTGAGCTCGAGCAGCGGACCAGGAAACGCCGCGGTCATGACTCGCCCCGCCGTGACCCCGCCGAGCCGAGCCGCGGCGGCGATCGCCACAACCGCGAGCAGGGGTACCGCGATCCCCAGGTTCCCAACCCAGAATCCCCACCACTGAGCGGTGCCGACCATTCCCACGGTCTGGATGACGCCGGTGAACACGCCGCCGATCGAAAGCGCCAGCCGCCCGCTAGCGGTGCCGGCGTTGGCCAGCCAGCCCGGCTCGAGCCACGGGTACACGTTGGTGCCGTAGGGCGTCACGGACGCGCCGTGCTGTGCGACGGCGAGCTGCGCAAGCCGGACTCCACCGATCAGCGCCGCGATGCCGAGCAACGCGAACCACTCGCGCCGCCGCCTGCGCCAGAGCAGCACGAAGAGCAGGATCGACAGCGCGAGCAGGGTCTGGACGTGGACGATCGGCAGCAGACCGATGAGCACCCCGGCAAGCGCGAACGGTTCCCAGCTCGGACCCTTGGATGCAGCCCCGGCGAACACGAGCAGGAGGACCGAGACTGCGGCCGCGAACCCGAAGAGCAGCGTGCGCTGCGGCAGCCACCACGCCATGAGCGGCGTGTACCACTGCATGTTGGGCAGTGGTGCCGTGCCCCCGTCGGACGGCAGTCCGTCATAGGCGCGATGCTGCGCGACGATCGTGCCGGGAAGGTCGTGCAGCGTCCATCCCACGATCGACACTCCGGTGCCGGGATGGGTCACGACGTACTGCAACGTGCACTGCGTCGCGGTGTATCCGTGGCTCATGCAGGCGTCGGAGAAGGCGCCGACAAATCCCAGGCCGCCTCCGATGAAGCAGATGAGCACCGCCACGACGCCGGCTCCGGTCCCGAGCCCGAGGCGCCGGCCGAGCGCGACCACGAGCAGGCCGATGACCACCACCAGGATCCCGCCCGGAATCGCCAGCGCAAGACCCGGCGCGAGACCGAGCGTCATCAGCGTGGCCGCATGGAAGTCGGGCAGGAACGGGTAGAGCAGTGTCGATCCACTGAACAGCGGGTTGACCGGGGGGATGTTGCTCCCGGAGGCGAAGCTCGCCGCGGTGGTGAGGTGTTGCGACCAATCCGCCCACACCGTCGGATATCCGGCCTCGAGGCCACCGGCATCCGAGTAGACGGTATGGGCGAAGATCGCGATGACCACCGCAGCGCCGGCGGCGAACGCCGCGATCGAGAACCACGGGATGCGCTCCGCCCAGCGGTCCCTCGACTCCGACCATGACGCATGCCAGGTCGCGCGCGGATCGGCCGTCAGCGATGACAGCGCGAGGGCGCCCGCCAGGGTGAGCGCCGGGCCGGCGAGCACCGTTGCCGTGTTGAGACCGGCCAGCAGCGAGAGACCGTAGGTCGCGCCCGTGCCGACCAGGAGCCCGCTGGTGACGCCGATCACCGCGCGCTCGACGAGCGTGAGGTGGATCCTCACGAGCCCGGATATGGCGGCACCGGCCGCGAGCGTCAGCGCGGCATCGAGGACGACGAGGAAAGCGGTCACCCGATGTCGACCCAGAGCCTCATCTGCTGGTCGGCCGAGCTCTGCGGCATGGCCGTCCAGATCGGGTAGAAGAAGATGAAGGCAGCGAGCACGCTGCCGATCAACGCAAATGCGACCGGCGCCAGCGATATCTGTCTGCCACCAAGACGGAATCGAATGCCGCGGATCGCGGTCAGCGCATACGCGAGCGCAAGCGCGGTGAACAGGAGCATGCCGAGCGCGTGGTAGAAGAAGAGCACACGGCGTTCATTCCCGGGCACCCACATCATCCACGACGCGATGTAGCCGAGGATGATGAATGCGGGCACGAATCGCCGCGAGATGACCGCCGAAACGGCGACGAGCGCTGCGAACACGACCATCCCGACGAACGCCACCGCAAACCAGAACCCTGGATAGGTCCGGGCGATCTCGTACTGGGACGACGGCTGTTGATGGAACAGCGCCGCGAACTGGGCACCGGTGTAGGACGTGTTGAAGTTGTTGGGGTTGTGATACCGGACCGCCGACTGATACAGAATGATCATCGCGACGAGCGAGCCGAGTCCGATGAGCGCGACCAGCACCCGCCACCAGTTCGGACCGCGCGTCATGCGCCACACACAGAACAGGAGCGCGAGAATCCCAAGCCACCAGATGGCTGGGTTGCCCATGTCGGTGATCTCCGCCACGGGGCCGTTGCTGGGCTGGGACGTTGCGTAGAAGAGCACCGGGTGCTCCATGATCGGCCACGTGAGCCACAGCGACGAGTACGGGTGGCTGTGACACTCCTCGGCGTGGTAGCGCAGTGACGCGGCGGTGATCTGCACGATGTTGTCGATCGCCTCGACCGGGTTCGGCACCGTCAGTGATCCGACGTGCATCACCGGGACGCTGAGCGTCTTCGGCGCCCCCGGCAGACCCGAAACCGCGGGATTGCAACCGGTGAAGAAGTAGACATCCTGATGCTGGATCGTCTCGTAGCGCGAGAACGAGGCACCGAAGATGGCGAGCGCTATCAGGCCGCCGGCGATGTAGTGGAGGATCGCGCGCGGGCCCGCGGCGTGCCGCCACATGATCGCCTCGGCGCGCCCCGGACCGGCGATGCGACGCAACCAGGGGATGAATCCTGCAAGGTACGGGGCGATGCCGCGGATGACGATGAGACCGCCGGCCACCACCAGCGGGGCGAGCGCTGTGAGCTTCGCCGCAAAGGCGAGTCCGGCGACACCGGCCATCACGTAGAGCGTCGTTCGCCACTGCGCGCGCGTCCGCGCCTGCCAGTGCAGCAGGAACACGTAATAGAAGAGCGCGACGAAGAAGATCGCGATGATGTCGATGACGCCGGTCCGTGACTCGACGAACGCCAGCCCGTCGAAGCAGATGAACAGCGCGGTGACCAGGGCGAAGAAGCGGTCGCGGCGGAGGCGAAGCGCCAGCAGGTACATCATCCCGACCAGCAGGCTGCCGAAGATGGTCGTGCTCAGCCGCCAGCTCCAGCTGTTGAAGCCGAAGACGGCGATCGGCGGCGTCATGAGGAGCTTGGCGAGCGGTGGCTCGGGGTCGAAGTACGACTCTGCGGGTTGGCGCAGATCCTTGGCGGCGTCGACCGGGAAGTAGACCTCGTCGAAGACGTAGCCGCAGACGCTCACGTCCGTATGGCTGACCTTCACCCCGGCGACCACACCGGCCGGGCCGACCGGCACGGTTGTGCACTCGGCGCTCGATCCACCGGTTGTCGGGTACCCGACACCGAGCGCGCTGATGGTTCCCCCACCGCTCAGGAAATCAGGGAGGATCGGGCTGGCGATGCGGAGGCCGAACGCCAGGACCACAAGGGCGACCACGGCGATGACGTCGAAGCGGCCAAGATCCAGGAACCCGCGCAGACCTGCGCGGACCAGCGGCGGACCGCCGTCGGACTCGGCTCTGGTAGGCTCTGAGGTCACTGCGTCAGTTGACATCTATTTACAAGAATTGGAGGTTCCTTTACTGCTATCCTGAGAGGCGAGGGGTACAGTCAAGGTCGCAGCCTGCCAACTGCCCATGTTTGAAACTCATTCCCTTCCTGAAAGGCCGGAGGGTTCGCCCTCCGGTCTTTTTTTGCCCATCGGCGGTCATGGAAACAGGGCGCGCCGCCGGCGTGCGCCCAGGGGTTCGCTCACGCGAAGGATGCTGACATAGGCGTCAGCTCCGCGGACGTGTGGACGCTTCAGGCCGCTGTTGAGATCCGCTGAGCGCTGGTGGGGGCGATCGCCAGCATCCGGTCGATGGCGCCGCGCGCCTGTGCGGCGATCGCAGCGTCGACGGTCACTCGGGGACTCATCCGCTCGAGCGACAGGGCGATCTTTTCGAGCGTGATCTTCTTCATGTAGGGGCACACCGCAGCCTCTGACGCGGCGAGGAACCGCTTGCCGGGGGACTCGTCCCGCATGCGATGGAGGATGCCGATCTCGGTGGCCACGATGAACGTCGAGGCCGGGGAATCGGCCGCACGCCGGACCATGCCCTCGGTGGAGGTCACCACGGTGGCCGGGCCGGCGACGCCCCCGGTGGACATCCGGTACAGGGTGGACGAGGTGCAACCGCACTCGGGGTGGATCAGCAGCTCCGCGTCCGGGTGCTCGCGACGCATCGCATCGAGGCGCTCGGGGACGATGCCCGCGTGCACGTGGCACTCCCCCATCCAGACGTGCATCTGGCGTCCGGTGACCCGCTCCAGGTGGGCGCCGAGGAACATGTCCGGGCAGAACAGGATCTCGCGATCGGGCGGGATCGACCGGATCACGGCCTCGGCGTTGGACGAGGTGCAGCAGTAGTCCGATAGCGCCTTGACCTCCGCCGAGGTGTTGACGTACGACACCACAACGGCCCCGGGATGCTGGGAGCGCCACGCACGGAGCTGATCGGCATCGATGGTTGCGGCGAGCGAGCAGCCCGCCTCGAGGTCGGGGAGCAGCACCGTCTTCGCCGGCGACAGGATCGCGGCCGTCTCGGCCATGAAGTGGACGCCACAGAACACGATCACCGACGCGTCGGTCTCCGCGGCCCGCTGCGAGAGACCGAGCGAGTCGCCGACGAAGTCGGCGATGTCCTGAACCTCCGGGCGCTGGTAGTTGTGCGCCAGGATCACCGCGTTGCGCTCGTGCCGCAACCGCTCGATCCGGCCGAGAAGTCCGGCCCGGCCCGCTGTCGCAACGTCCCGCTCTGCTGTGATCATCCCGCCACCTGTCGCCGATTTCACTGGGTCCGTGGATTTAGGTCAGATTGACCTAAGCAAGTATACCAGGGTGAGCCGCGACTCCCCGAGCCGGGGTCACGACGCCGCTGCTTCGTCTACCGTGTTCGCCGTGACGGTGATCGGGGTTGTGGTCCGGCCGAGAAGCACCTTCGCCGCACTGGCTGGTTCGCCGCGGCTCTCGCACGGGTTCGCCGCGGTGGTGGGGAGTGGCATCATCGCCCTCGCGCTCGGACTGCTCGCCAACCAGATCGGGGGTGGCGGCGGGCCGGGAACCGTGGCGTCGCTGCTGCTCCCGATCCTGTTTCTCGTGTACTGGGGCGCGGCCGGGCTGATCATCGATGCGGCGGCGGGCCTGTCGGCACGCTCCGGACGGTGGCGCCCGTACCTCGCCGTGAGCGGGTTCACGTTCATCCCCTGGATCGCGTACGGCGTCCTCTCCGTGGCCGAGGCCGCCACCCGCGCGAGCACCGTCGCTGAGTCGGCGATCGCCTGGTTGACGCTGCCCCTGCTGGGGTGGTTCCTCTACCTGACCGCGCTCGCCGTCCACTCGGTGTTCGAGGTCACGCCGTTCGTCGCGGTCGCGCTGGCGATGCTGCCCGACGCCGTGCTCCTCTTCCTCCTGATCGCGTTGCTCGTCGCGGCCAACCTCTGAGTGGCTCGACCGCGCGCCGGCGGCGCCACATGGCGCCGCCGTGGCCTCATCCCCGCGAGCATCGGGGCGGCGTACCTCGCTCTTGCGGTGCTCCTGTGCATCAACGCCTGGCGGGCGCCGTCAACCACGTACATCGGTGAGGGACCGGACCCGATTCAGCAGATGTGGGGGATCGCCTGGGTCCCGTACGCGATCAGCCACGCGCTCGATCCGCTCAGCACGCACCTCCTCAACCAGCCCACCGGCACCGACATCCTCTGGAGCACGCCGACCGCCCTGGTGGTGGCGCCGCTCTGGCCCGTGACCGCGCTCTTCGGCGCCACGGTCACCTACAACGTGGTGGCGACACTCAGCCTCGCGCTCGCGTCGTTCTTCGCATTCCTCGTGATCCGTCGCTGGGTTCCGGGCGGTGTCGTCGCCGCGGCGATCGGCGGCTTGCTGTACGGGTTTTCCCCTTTCATGACCGGTCAGCTCTTCGGCCATTACAACCTCGTGCTCTCCGGGGTGACTCCGCCGCTCGCGCTCATGCTCGCCGACGAGATCCTGGTCCGGCAGCGACGCCGGCCGCGCACGCTGGGGCTGCTGGCCGCCGCGCTCGCCGTCGTCCAGTTCTTCATCGCGCAGGAGATCCTGCTCACCGAGACGCTCGTCGCGGCCATCTTCGCGGTGGTGCTCGCGATCACGCATCGCGACTCGGTCCGCGCGCGAGTCGCGTTCGTCGCACGCTCGATGAGGTGGGCGGTGCCTCCAGCCGCGATGGTGCTCGCGTACCCGACATGGCTGCAGTTCTTCGGAGCCGATCATGTCGTCGGCGGCGCCATCAACGGCACCGACATCTACGTCACGGATCCGACCAACTTCGTCGTACCCACCGTCGCGCAGCTGATCGCGCCCCAGATGGCGACCAGCGTCTCGTCGCACTTCAGCGGCAACGCGTCGGAATGGGACGCGTATCTCGGGATCCCGCTCATCGTGCTGCTCGCTCTTGCCACGTTTCGCTTCTGGCGAGCTCCGCCCATCAGGACGGCCGCGATCCTCGCCGTCATCATCGCGGTGCTCTCGCTTGGTCCACACATCAACGTGCAGGGACATGCCTTGCTCGCGGTCCCGCTGCCATGGTGGATCCCAGCGCATCTTCCCGTGCTCGACGACATCCTCCCCAACCGGCTGATGGTGTACGTCGACCTCGCCGCGGCGATCATCGTCGCCTTCACGCTGCGCCGGGTCTGGCTCGCGCGGTCCAGTCCCCTGTTGAACGTCGCCGTGGCCGTCGTGGTGCTGCTGCCGCTGGTGCCGACGCTGCCGGCACCGGCGACGCGGCTCACCACGCCGAGCGTCTTCGCTGCCACCGCGCCGGCGATGATTCCGCCAGGCGCCACCGTGCTCTTCGAGCCGTTCCCGAGCGTGTACCACGTGGACGCGATGCACTGGCAGGTCAGCTCCCACTTCGCGTTCACGATGGTCGGCGGCTACATCATCGGGCCATACGCACCGGGAGCCGAGGCGCTCGAGGCGATGATCCATTCGCTCGCGACGGCGGCGCCGAACGCGACTCTCGTGGCGGCTGACCGCAGCCGTCTTATGGGACTCCTTCGCACACTCGGTGTCACCGATGTCCTCGTCGGGAGCGGCGCGTCGCCGGGCGCAGCCGCCCTGTTCACCCAGGTCTTCGACGCGCCACCGACCGGTGACGGGGGATTCATGATCTGGCGCGTCCCGGTGTCCCCCTGATCACCGCGCCTCTCGGATCGAGTGACGGGCGGTGACCGGAACCGGGGTTCGCGCCTATCCTTTGCCGGTGACTCCGGAACGGCCGCGCGGCGACGCGCCAGTCGTCAGCCTCGTCATTCCCACGCGCAATGAGGCGGACAACGTTCGGGCCCTGGTGGACAGGGTCACCGCCGCACTGGCCGCAACGCCGTTCGAGATCTGCTTCGTCGACGACAGCGACGACACCACAGGGGATCTGCTGCTCGATCTCGCGCACTCCAACCCGTCGATCCGCTGCCTGCTGCGCCAGGGCGCCGACCGCACGGGAGGTCTGAGCACCGCCGTCGTCGCCGGGCTGCGCATGGCTCGCGGGTTGTACGTCTGTGTCATGGACGCCGACCTGCAGCACCCACCGGAGCTGATCCCGGTGCTCCTCACCCAGGCCGAGCACGGCGCGGATCTCGTGGTTGCGAGCCGGTACGCGCCCGGCGGGAGCCACGAGGGCCTGGGCACGCCGGTGCGCCGCCTCGTGAGCCGCGGAGCGACAGTCGTGGCGCGACTGCTGTTCAAGGAGGCGCGTCAGAGCTCGGATCCGCTCTCCGGCTATTTCCTCTGCCGCCGCGCGCTGATCGACGGAATCGAGTTCCGGCCGGTCGGCTTCAAGATCCTGCTCGAGCTCCTCGTCTGCGTACCCGGCCTGAGCGTGGTTGACGTCCCGGTGACCCAGGCCGCCCGCGCCGAGGGGGTGAGCAAAGCGACCGCACGCCAAGGGCTTCTCTACCTTCGCCACCTCCGGTCGCTGTTCTTTGACGTTCCGGGATCCGCTCGGGCATGGAAGTTCGGCCTGGTCGGGCTCAGCGGGCTGTGCGTCTTCCTGCCGGTGCTCGCGATCCTCTGCGGGATCGTCGAGCTGAACCCGCTCATCGCCTTCGTGCCGGCGTTCGGGCTGAGCGCCGCATGGAACACCGCGATGAACTGGCGCCTCACCTTTGGGGATCAGCGTCGTGGCGGCCAGGGACCCCGTCACTACCTGGAGTTCGCGCTGCTGAGTGGATGCGTGATGTTCTGCGTCTTCGCGGCCCTGATCGACATCGGCGTGCCGAGTGTGCTCTCCGGTCTCGCCGCGGCCCTGGTGGCAATGCTCCTGAACGGCCTCGTCAACCGCGCGCATCTCCATCACAGCCCGTCCAGGTGGGCGTCGGTTGCCATCGACCACGGCGTGCAGGGCGGTCTCGCCCGTCTTGCGGACGACGTCGACGCGGATCGCGCGTACCTCCTCCCGGCGCGGGGTGACGCATCCTCGGGCCTGCCCGATGGTTTGCTGGCGCACGTGATGACGCGCCGGCACCCGGTGCTCATCACTGAAGCCGCGTCATACCGCGCTCAACGGCGATCGAACATCGAGACCGCATCACGGATGCTGCTCCCGGTGGTGCGAGACGACCGTGTCGTTGCGGTGGTGGTGTGCGAGCGCTTCGCCCCGGGCGGATTCGACGCCGCGGCGCTCGAGACGGCAACCGTTGCGGTGGCTGCGATCGAGCCGTTGCTCACGGCCGCGTCGAGCGACCAGCGGGAGCGGCCCGAGGTTGCCCCGGCGCGAGCCGCGCCGGGACCGGCGAGGTAATTCCGACGGCGGCGGGGGCTTTCATTTCCGAGCCCGATCGGTCCGTGGTCCGCAGGCGTGGCGCCACGCGCTCGGTGCTCTGCATCACCGGGATCCTCGCCGCCGCGGCGCTCCGGGGCGCCGCCGGCGCGCCTGACGCCGCCGCGTCGATGTCCGCGGGGGCGGCGTTCGGGGTGACACTGCTCGCGGTGGCAGTCGCCGCGGGGTGGCGTCCGGCACGCCCGAGGCTCGCAGCTGTTGCGCTCGGATGCGCCGGGGGCGGCGCGCTGATCGGTGCCTGGCTCCTGGCACGCGGATCGCCCAGTGTCGAGATCGCCCCGATCAACGCCGGCCTGGCGCTCTGGACACCGGTCGTCGCGGTGGTGGCGGTCGCCGAGGAGATCGCCATCCGGGGAGCGCTCTTCGACGCCCTCCGATCCTGGTGCGGCGACGGTGGCGCCCTCGTCGCGACAACCCTGCTGTTCGCCGGGCTGCACGTGCCCCTGTACGGCGTCGGGTCGCTGCCCCTCGATCTGGCGGCCGGGATGCTCCTGGGCGGGCTGCGGATCGTGAGCGGTGGCGTGCTCGCTCCCGCGCTGGCGCACCTCATCGCCGACCTCGCGGGCGGCTGGTTGCTGTGAGCGCGCGGCGGGGCTGGATGGTCGTCCTGGCGTCGGTCGCCGCGCTG
Organism: Saccharimonadales bacterium (SeqCode); assembly: GCA_035534875.1. Lineage (GTDB taxonomy): Bacteria > Chloroflexota > Dormibacteria > Aeolococcales > Aeolococcaceae > Palsa-851. The sequence continues at coordinate 14,499 of DATLRB010000029.1, read as the reverse complement.
ACGCTCGTGTGGCGGCTCCTGCCTGCCGGATCGCCGCCGATCTACGACGGGCAGTGCATCGCGGATCCGTACGCGGCCCTCGGCGGCAGTCCCGCCCCGCAGGCGGCGGAGAAGACGTTTCCGGCGGCCGGCACCTTTCCCGCCGCGGAGGTGCTCACCGGGGAGACGCCGCCCCAGGCGCAGATCCTCATGGAGGCCGGGACCTTCGACAACTCGACAGCGGTGACGGTGAGCATCGCTCCTGTGGCGGCTCCCACCGTCAAGCCGCCGAACGGGACGATCGAAGGCAACGTCTACCGCTTCTCGGCGCGCAACGCATCCGGCGGCGAGCTCGAACCGGCGTCGCCGTCGCTCGCCGTGTTCATCATCCTGCGCGGGCTGACGTCGTCCCCGGCGCCGACGATCGATCGGTTCAACGGCACGTCGTGGACACCGCTTTCGACCTTGAACGCCGGGTGCGGGAACACGTTCGAGGTGACCTCGACCCAGCTCGGTGAGTTCGCGGCGGTGCGGCCCGGTGGTGCGGGGGGCACGACCCCGCCGGCGTCAGGCGGCGGCGTCCCCGGCGTGGCCGTCATCGGGGGGCTGGCGGTCCTGCTCATCATCGTCGTCGCCGTGCTCTTCAGCCTCGACCGCAGGCGCGGCGCCGCTCGCTGACCTCGCCGCTGAAGAAACCCTCAGGCCCGGAGCCGTGGGGTCCCGAGCCAGCTCTCCATCTCGACGAGCCAGCGCTCTCCGGGCGGCCCCATCCCGGCACCGGGCACGCCGAGCCGCTGCAGGACGGTGCGTCGCCCGCCGAGCCGCATCGTCCGGTGGTGCGGGAGCGATGCCATGTCCTGCGCCGACTCGAGGGCGGCGTCCTCGTCGTCGGCGAGGCCGTCGATCAGCCCCAGCTCCACCGCCCGGGTGCCGAGCCACACCTCGCCGGTCGTGACCCGGGCGAGCGCCTCGTCGTCGTATCCGCGGGCTGCCCGCACCGCGGTGGTGAAGCGCCGGAAGATGGCGTCGACGAGGTCGCGTTCGCGTGCCTCGTCCTCTTCGGTGGGCTCGCGCCACGGCGCCCCGAGGTCTTTGAAGGGTCCTGTCTTGGTGACGACGATGCGTGCGCCGGCACGGCGCAGTGCGTCGACCACCACCGGGCGAACGCTGATCACCCCGATCGACCCGACGAGCGCGCTCGGAAACGCCAGCACTCGGGTCGCCGCACACGCCAGGAAGTACGCGCCGGACGCTCCAACACCCTTGATCCACGCGACCACCGGCTTGCGCGCAGCCAGCCGCCGCACCGCGACGTACAGCTGCTCGGATGCGATCGCCGTGCCTCCCGGCGAATCGATCTCGAGGAGAACGGCGCGGATCCGCCCGTTGCGGCGCGCCTGTCCGATCGTGTGGATCAGGTCATCGGTTCGCGCCGCACCGCCGATCGCGCCACGCACCTGCACAACGCCGATCCGCCGTCTGTCGGTGATGCCGGCGAGCCGGTCTGGCAGGCCGCGCTCAGAGATCACCCTTGCATGCTAGTCGGCCCGCACTCGCCGGTGAGCTGCGCTCAGTGCTCCCCCGCGCCCCGAGCTGCGACGGCATCGCGCAGGGTCGCGGTGACCGGCTGCCCGGTGACGTCCATGACCAGCCCGATGGTGTCACCGTCGTCCCAACCGCACAGCGACACGGCGGTCAGCGGCGCCGGCCCGGTCGCGGGTGAGCAGATGAAGTTGCTGCCGCTGGTCGTCGTGTTGAGAGCCCTGCCGTTCACGATTACCCCCTGGGTTCTGAGCCCGGTGGTGAAGTCGCTGAAGAACTGGTTGGTGCTCGTCTCGATGCTCGGTCCCTGCGCGAGCAGCACCACCAGGGTCGGGCGTCCGGCCTGGCCGTAGACGCCGCTGACGACGCGGGTGGCGCCGTGCTCCCGCATGACCTTCTGCATCTGCTGCGTCACCGCGACCGTCGCCGGGGTGCGAATCGCGGTGAGTGCTCCCACCGCCGGGGGCGTGCTGATGGTGTGAACGGGATGCGCGCGGCCGGTGACCCATTCGTAGCCCGCGAACCCGAGAATCGCCACCAGGATCAGCGAGAGCACGACCCCCAGGAGCTGCCGGGCGGAGATGCGGCGCCTTCGGGGTGCGTCGGGCACCATCCATGCGGATCGGTCCCGGTTCGCGTTGGGGAGCTCCCTGGTTTCCCAGGCGGGCTCGTCCCCCGCCTCGGCGCGTCCTCGGTTCGGGAGGAACGCCTCGTCGCGGCCGCGGATGTTCCATCCGGTGCCGCCCGGACTCACCGGACCGGCGACGTCGACAGGTTCGGGACGGATGCCGATGGTGGGCGTCGAGAGCCGCTGCTGCGCGGCGACGCTCGACGCCGGAACCGCCTCGAACGCGGGTATGCTCGACGGCGCGGACTGCTCGATCGGTGGGGTCTTCAGCGCCGGTGCCTGCGGCGGCGCCAGGGGCGACTGCTTGAGCGTCCGAGGGTCGGGCGCAGCCGGGGGGAGCGGCATCCGCGGGGCAGCTTCGAAGGCGAGATGGGGACCGCCGGTATCGCGCACCGGTTCGCGGGACGCGGGGGCGCGTTCGAATTGCGCCGGGTCCTGGACCTTCTTGAACGAGAGGGGAGCTCCGCCGCCCTCTGGGGTACGCTCGGTCATCGTTATCCATCCCGCATGGCGCGCGGCGTAGCAATCGAGATGCCCGAAGCCTATGACGGCGGTCGCGCCCACCAGGAGTGACGTCAGGGCACTGCTGCCGGAGTGTCACGGACGTGTCACGCGCTGTCCACGGCATGTTGCGGTGGCCTTTCGGGTCAGCGGTAGTCGTGGGAACCGTGAAAGCCGGTGTCCGGGGGCGCCGGCCCCGGATGGGCGATCGGGTCGCCGTCCGGCGTCAGCGCGGTCACGGCGTCGACAAGCACGTTGACCCGTCCGTGCTCCACCTGAAGCCGGCCGTCGACCATCAGCAGGGGATGGCGGCTCACCTCGAGCGTGCGCTGCACGACCGGGGGGCGAAACACCAGGTCGAGATGGGCATGCTCGTCGGCGAGGGTGAAGAATCTGAAACCGCGTGCCGTCGACGGTTGCTGGCGGGTGATGACCAGTCCCGCGACGCGAATCCTCGTGCCGTCCGCGAGATCGCGCACCTCCCCGAGTGGCACGCAGCCGAGCGCGGTGAGCCGTTCGCGCATGAAGGACACCAGGTGAGGGCCGGTGCTCACCGCGGTGAGCGCGTACTCGGTGCTCACCCGGGTGCGCTCGTCCATCGCGGGCAGTGGTGGTGGCGGCGCCGGGAGCGATACCAACGGCGGCGCCGTATCGGTGCTCGGATCGTGTGGCGTGTGCGGTGCATCGCCGAGCCGGTTGCCCGCGATCGCGCCGCTGCCCCGCGGCGGACCGGTCACCACCGCCGCGGCGGCGACGGATTGATCGGCAGACGTGACAGTCGCCCTCCGGCGCCGCCGCGGCGGCAGCGACTCCTCGGTCTCCTTCAGCGCCCAGAGCAGTTGCCGGCGCGACCTGCCGCCGGCCACCGCGTCGAAGGCGCCGACGCGGATGAGGTTCTCCATCGCAACTCGAGGCAGCAGCGTGTGCCGCCAGAAGTCAGCGGCCGAGGTGTTGGCCCCGGCGACCACCGCGTCATCACACGCGGCGCGTGCCGACGGTCCCAACCCGCGCACGTACGCGAACCCGAGCCGTATCCCGAAGTCCGCCGGTCCGACGGCTTCGACACGGCATCGTGCCCGGCTCTTCGTGACATCGACCGGCAGGATCCTGACCCCGTGCCGCTTGGCGTCGTCGACGAGGACGGACGGATGGTAGAAGCCCATCGGCTGCGCGTTGAGCAAGGCGCACGTGTAGTGCGCCGGGTATGTCATGCGCAGCCACGCAGTCTCATATGCGGTGCGCGCGAACGCCGCGGCGTGCGACTTGCAGAAGCCGAACTCGGCGAAGCCGGCGACGCTCTTGAAGATCTGCTGCGCCACCGGCTCATCGAGATCGTGCTCGATGCAGCGACGGATGAAGCCGTCGCGGAGCTCCTCCATCTCCACCCGCGAGCGGTGCCGGTTCATCGCCCGGCGAAACCGATCCGCCTCACCGGCGGTGTATCCGGCGATCTCCATGACGATGCGCAGGATCTGCTCCTGGTACAGGACGACGCCGCATGTTTCCGCCAGAATCGGCTCTAACTTGGGATGCAGGTAGGTCACGGGCTCGAGCCCCTGGCGGCGGCGAAGGTAGGGATGCACTGCATCGCCCTGGATCGGACCGGGGCGGATGATCGCCACCTGCACGATCAGGTCGTTGAAGCAGCGAGGCTGCGACTGCCAGAGCGATTGCTGCTGCGCGCGCGACTCGATCTGGAAGAGCCCGATGGTATCGACCTTGCAGATCACGTCGTAGACGCGCTGATCCTCCAGGAGCAGCGCGTCGAGATCCGGTCGCTGTCCCGTGGTCTGCTCGACGAGGTCGAGGCACTCCGCGATCGCCGAGAGCGTGCGCAGCCCGAGCAGATCCATCTTGATGAGCCCGAGATCCTCGATGTCGTCCTTGTCGAACTGCACGACCACGCGTCCCGGCATGGTCGCCCGTTCCACCGGCACGACGTCGACGAGCGGTTCGCCGGTGACGAGCATGCCGCCGACATGAATGCTCAGATGCCTGGGCGTGCCCTCGATGCGACGGAGGATGTCGACGAACTGCTGCCACGCGTGGTTTGACAGCGCGAGGCCTTGTGACGTCGGTGTCGACACATCGACGGCCGGGTCCTGTCGTCGCGGGGGTCCCTCCGTCCCGGCTTCCGTGAACACGCCGGGCCGGCGCCCCCCGGCAACGCCACCCGGCCCCGTGGTGCCTGCATCGACGCCGGCAGACGCGAGCGTTGACTCCACATCCGCCAGATACCAACTGTCGGTGTGCGTGCTGAGCTTGTCGATGACGGTTTCCGGAAAGCCCATGGCGGCGCCCACCTGACGGATGGCCATACGCGGCCGGAACGTCACCACGTTGGCCACCATCCCGGTGCGGTCCGGTCCGTACTTCTCGTACACGTACTGGAGCACCTGCTCGCGATGGTCGGTGGAGAAGTCGATGTCGATGTCGGGCGTGCCCTGGTGATCCTCGTGCAGGAATCGCTCGAACAGCAGGTCGTGCGCAACGGGATCGACACGCGTGACGCCGAGCAGGTAGGCGACGATCGAGTCCGCCGCGCTACCGCGCCCCTGTCCCGGGATGCCGTGCTCGCGGGCGAAACGCATGATGTCCCAGGTGATCAGGAAGAACTCGGCGAGCCGTGTCTTCTCGATGACGTCGAGCTCGCGTTGCAGGCGTGCCGCGACCGCGCGAGTCATGGGGTGGTACTTGCGCTGCACCGCCTCCTGGCAGAGCCGGTAGAGCACGGAGAATGGTGTCTCCCCCTTGGGCACCGGATATCCCGGGAAACGCACATCGCTGAAGTCGAGCGACACCTCGCACGCGGCCGCGATGCGCGCCGCGTTGTCGAACGCCTCGGGGAGGTCGGGAAGCAGCGCGCGAAGTTCCGCCTCTCCGTGGAGACGGTGCTCGCTGTTGGGCAGGAGCAGTCCGTGCGCTGCCGCCTGGTCGAGGGTGGTGCGATGCCGGATCGCGGTGAGCACGTCGAGGAGCGGCTTGTCGCCGGCGGTCGCATGGTCGGGCGTGGCACTTGCCACCAGCGGGATGTCGGCGGCGCGTGCGATCGCCGCACATTCCGCAACCAGCCAGCGATCGGCGGGATGGAGGTGATTGCTCACCAGCATCGCCGTGCGCTCACGTCCGAAGCACTCCCTGACCAGCTGCGAGTGGCGAAGCGCCTCCCGGCGATCGCCGTGCACCAGGGCATCGACCACCGCGCTTCGTGAGCCGCCGATGATCGCGATGCAATCGTCAAGCTCGGAGGGATCGACTCGGGCCGGATCACTCTCGACGAGCACGGTCGCCGACGGCAACCCCGGCCACCCTTCTGGGAACGGTCCCGCGGTGGGACGCAACGCCGCCGGACGCTCCGGTGGCGCCAGCGTCGGGCGTCTGCTCGTGTGTGGGGACTGGCGCGAGGGCGATCCGGACGCGGCACCCGGCGAAACCCCGTCGATCTCCAGGCGCGGCTGACCCTTCACTCCCGCGAGCTGTGCTGCGGATACCGCCCGACAGAGCTGGCGATATCCGGTGCGGCTGCGGGCGAGGAGGCGAATCCGGGAGCCGCCGGCGAGTTCGAGTTCAGTCCCGATGATCGGATGGATCCCTTGCGCTTTCGCCGCCTGGATCAGTTCGACCGCCCCGTACAGGCCATTGCGGTCACAGAGACCGAGCGCGGAGATCCCGAGACGGGCCGCCGTCTCGACTATGACTTTTGGCGAGGCGGCACCCTCCAGGAAGGAGTAGTGGGAACGGGCGGCGAGTTCGGCAAACCCGGGCATGTGCACGTTGTGGAGGCTTGACAACTACTACAAGTTTGTGTAACTATTCGCCGGGTCAGCCCACCACCACACAGGCCTTCTCCCCTTTCCCGGCCGCCGGTTCCCCTCAACCGGCGGCCACCGGGGAGGGGCGGCGCACGGTTCAGTCATAGCGGCGCTCCCGGTGCCACTCGCCGGTCTCGAGGTCCCGGTAGAGATCGACACACTCCCCGTCGTTGAGGAGACATCGCACGTAGTCGCGGCCCACCGGGATCCGCCACCAGTCGGTTTCCACTCGCCAGGTGTTCACCACCTCGGCCACCGGTCCCCACACCGCACCGATGCGGATCGCGACCGGCCGGCCGTCAGCGCCGGCGCGCACTTCGACGATGCCCTCGAGCAGCTCGGTCACCGGGTCGCTCCCGCAACGACCGGCGTCTCCCACGTGAACCGCCGCTCCGGAAGGTCGCCGGGATCGAGTGCGAGCCTGGGGCGGCGCACCGTGGTCGCACCGAACCGGCTTCGAAGACGATCCGCCGTGGCGACCACGGCGTCGTGGGCACCGTCGCCAGGGCGGAGCAGATCGGCCTGCCGCCCTGCCGCCGGGCTCAGCCGGCTCACGCCCAGCCGTACAGCTGCCACCGGCGCCTGGGGCTTGAGCTCACCGAGGAGGCCGAGCGCCACCGTCCAGAGCTCACTCGCGTTGCCCGAGGGTGCCGGAGGCACCACCGAAGCCGCGATCGCCTCGGCTTCCTCGATCTCGAACGCTACGCTCACCTCGCCGGCCGCCAGAGCCTGGGCGGTGAGCCGGCCACCGAGCGTCGTGGCGCACCGACGGACGCCTCCGAGCAGGATCTCGAGATCCCCGGTGGCGCCGTCGAGCACGAGCCGCTCACTCCATGCCCGCTGCACCGGTACCGGGTTGATTCCCCCACTCTCCTCGCCACGCGCCAGCCGGTACAGGTGGAGCCCATCGGGACCGAACTGACGCTGCAGATCGGCGGGACCCAGACCGGCCACCGCGCCGAGACAGTCGAGCCCGAAGGCCGCGAGCCGGGCCGTGACCGCCGGATCGACGGGCAGCACGTCGAGCGGCAGCGGCGCCAGGAAGACGGCTTCGTCGCCGGAGCGCACCCGGCGGATCCGGCCCGGATGGCTCGACCGCGCCGCCAGGCGAGCGACGAATCGCGACCCCGCCACGCCCACGGCGATCTCCACATCGAGCACATCCCGCAATCCACGAGCCAGCGCGGACGCCCAGGAGGCTTCGTCGGAAAATTCGGCATGCCGGCCGGACAGATCGCCAAAGGCCTCCTCGTCACCGGCTTCCACCGTCGGCGAGAGCCGGTGGAGCTCGGCGCAGACGGCGGCGCGCAAGCGCGCCATCCCCGTGGGATCGAGAGAGAGGAAGACCGCGGCGGGGCAGGACTGCTGTGCCTGGCGGAGCGGTTGCCCGACCCGCACACCGGCCGCCAGCGCCGCTGCTGAAGCTGCGACGACCGGGAGGCGCAACTCAGGAGCACCACCGAGGATCACCGGCTCGCCGCGCAACTCCGGATAGCGGCGAAGGGCCGCCAGCAGCCCGAGATGCGGATGGCGAGCGCAGAGAACGCGCACCTCAACCTCGAGCCGCCACACCGGCCACATCCGGGATGGGCAGGGCGACCGGCTGCAACCGCGGTACGACCACACTGGGCAGCCCGACCACCTCGGCGGTGGCGTAGGGGCGGGGATAGCGGAGCAGCACGGTGGCCTCGGCACCGGGCGCGCCGAGTTTGCTCTTGGCGGTGGTGAGCCGCACCCGCAGCCCGGCCACATCGCCATTGGCGCGTTGCCAGCCCACGGCTGCGCAGACGAGCGTGAGCGACGAGGCATGTCGAAGCGGCGCCGCGACCGGGGCCGGAGTCGCGATGACGCAGATCGCGCCACGCTTGGCCACCGCTTCGGCAAGCGCGGCAAGCGTGTGCTCCCAGAGCGACGGCCGGGACTGCTCCCCGCCGAGCGCCACTCCCACCCACGGCATGCCCGCGGTCACCAGGGCGCGGGCCATGACCAACCCCCGCTCCCACCTCGCGGGGCCGGGAGAGATCACCAGGCAGGCGTCGAGATCCGCTCCGAGGTCGGCGAGGAAGCCGGGGTCGAGCGTGCCCGCAAGATCCACGTAGCCGGTGTCATGCGAGCGACTGGCCAGCGCCACCAGCGATTGCAGCAGCGTCAGCCGGCCCGAGGGCCCGCGCCCGGCTGCGGCAAGCAGGGTGACCCGGCCGTGGGGCAATCCGCCCGGGGTGAGCACATCGTCGAGGGCAGGTACCGCGGTGGACCACGTGCCTGCCTGCTCCGGTGCTCCGCCACGGCGAAGTGCCTGGGGACCGTAGCGGGATCGAAGTGTCGCCAGAGCGGCGGACAGGGAATCGGACATCGCTCCTCACTGGAAAAGGCCGCCGCCTACTGGGACGGAAAGCAGGAGCGCCGAGGCGGGACGTCAGTGTAGCGAACAGATGTTCGATTCGCAAGCGCCGCGAGGGCGATGACGATAATTGCCTGAGCGACGTTTGCGTATGTGTCACCAGCACTGGGTGCGCGGTGCGGCGGCGTCAGACAACGTTGACGGGAGAACGCTGACATGGAGCGCCATGGACTCCGAGGCGAACGCCGTTTTCGGTCGCATCTGATCGGCACCTCGCCACACCGGCACCGGGGTCAATCCGGTGGCTGAGATGCTCGCCAGCTATGTGGCCGGAGCGTGGCACACCGCGCCCGATGAGGGTGTGGTGGTCGTCGACGCGGCAACCGGAGATCCCGTCGCGCATGTGTCGGCCACCGGGCTGGACGCGCACCGGATGGTCGACCATGCACGGCGTGTCGGCGGACCCGCCCTGCGCCGGCTGACATTTCAAGAGCGCGCCGCGGCGCTGCGGGAGCTGGCGACGTACCTCGACGCCCACAAGCCCGCATACCACGATCTGTCCCTGGCGACCGGCGCGACCCGACGCGACGCGACCGGCGACATCGACGGCGGCATCGGCACGACCTTCGTCTTCAGCAGTCGGGGAAAGCGCGAGCTGCCGGAGGGTCATCTGCTCGCCGACGGCGACGTCGAACCCATCGGCAAGGGCGGCACCTTCGTCGGACAGCACGTGTACACGCCGATTCCCGGCGTCGCGCTTCAGGTCAACGCTTTCAACTTCCCGGTGTGGGGCATGCTCGAAAAGCTCGCGCCCGCGGTGCTCGCCGGGGTGCCGACGATCGTCAAACCGGCGACGCAGACCGCGTACCTCACCGCCGCGGTGGTGCGCGACATCATCGATTCGGGCGCGCTCCCGGAAGGTGCGCTGCAGTTGGTTTGCGGCGGCGCCGGTGGCCTGCTCGATCTTCTCGGCGGCGAGGATGTGATCGCCTTCACCGGCAGCGCCGGCACCGCGGCGGTGCTGCGTGGCAGCAATGCGGTCACCAGGCGGGCTGCGCGGTTCAACGCGGAGACCGACTCGCTCAACTGCTCGATCCTGGGGCCGGACGCTGTCGCAGGGACACCGGAATTCGACCTCTACGTCAAGGAGATCGCTCGCGAGATCACCACCAAGGCAGGACAGCGATGCACGTGCATCCGGCGAGCACTCGTGCCCGAGTCACTGGTCGATGATGTGATCGCGGCGGTGCGGGCGCGTCTCGACAAAGTCGTCGTCGGCAACCCGCGCAACGCCACCGTGACCATGGGAGCGCTCGTCAGCCTGCAGCAGCGCGACGAGGTGCGCGACGCTGTCGCCAGCCTGCGGCGCGCGGCTCAGGTGGTGTACGGCGATTCCATGTCGGTCGACCCCGTCGATGCGGACGCGACGAGTGGCGCATTCATGGCGCCGGTCGTGCTGCTCTGCAACGACCGCGACCGGTCCGAACCGCACGAGGTGGAGGCATTCGGTCCGGTGACCACGCTCATCCCCTACCGTGCGCCCGGCGACGACGTGAGCGAGCTGGCCGTACGTGGCGGCGGCAGCCTCGTCGGCTCGATCGTCTCCTACGACCCCGACTTCGTCGCGACGGTGGTTGCCGGTGCTGCGCCCCACCACGGCCGCCTCCTGATTCTCGACCGCGACTGTGCGGGGGAATCGACCGGGCACGGCACGCCGATGCCGCAACTGGTGCATGGCGGCCCCGGCCGCGCCGGCGGCGGCGAGGAGCTCGGCGGCATGCGCGCCGTCAAGCATTTCATGCAGCGCACCGCTCTGCAGGGATCACCGGGGGTGATTGCGGCACTGATCAGCGGGCGGTGATCCTCGGACACGCGCGGCGGCCCGGCTCGTAAACTCGCGAGCGAACGTCCCAGCCCGGCGAGGAGGACCTGCGTGCGCGTTGCGGTGACCGGTGGTACCGGCTTCGTCGGCATCCACACCGTTCGTGCGCTCAAGGAGGCCGGCCACGAGGTCGTCATCGTGGCCCGCGGGACCACCCGCCGCCCCAAGGGCGACCGGGTCACGTTCGTCCAGGCCGACCTGACCAACGCGACCAAGCTCGCGGACACCTTCGCCGGATGCGACGCTGTCGTGCACCTCGTGGCGATCATCCAGGAGCGCCGCCGGCAGACTTTCGACCGGGTGAACCGCGAGGGCACCGAGCGCGTCCTCGAGGCGGCGAAGCAGGCTCAGGTCGGTCATTTCGTGCACCAGGGCGCGCTCGGTGCTGACCCCGACCCGAGGTATCCGTACCTGCTGAGCAAGTGGCAGGGTGAGCAGGCCGTCCGCGCGAGTGGCCTGCCCTACACCGGGCTGCGTCCCGGCCTCATCTTCGGTCCCGGCGACGGCTTCTTCACCTTGCTCACTCGAATGATGCGGATCAACCCGGTCATCCCGATCGCAGGCGACGGCAGAACGCTCTTCCAGCCGATCTCGGTCGGGGACGTGACCCGGTGCATCGTCCTCGCCCTCGAGCGCGGTCCGGCAACTCGGGTCTACGAGATCGGCGGCCCCGATCAGATGAGCTACGAGGACATCGTGCGCACCATCAAGAGCGCGCTCGGCCTGCACCGCAAGATCGTCCACGTCCCGGTCCCGATGATGATGCCGCCCGCCTTCATCATGGAGAAGCTCCTCCGTCATCCGCCGGTGACCCGGGATCAGCTCCGGATGCTGGGGCGGAACAACATCACCCGCGTCGACTCGGTCCGGGTCGGCTTCGGCTTTGACGCTCAGAGCTTCGCCGACAACTGCGACTACCTCCAGGACTACTGACCGTGGGCGTCGACGATCGTCTCGCCGAGCTCGGCATCGTCATCCCGGAGACCACCGCCCCCGTTGCCAACTACGTCAGCGCGCGGCGGGCGGCCGACCTGCTCTTCCTCTCAGGTCACCTCGGCAAACGCGACGGCGCGGTGGTCGCCGGCAGGGTTGGGGACGACCTCGACACCGACACCGCGTACGACCTCGCGCGTCGCGCGGCCATCGATCTCCTGGGGACGGCGCGCGCCGCACTCGGCACGCTCGACACCGTCGCCGTGGTCAGGCTCACCGGCTTCGTGCGGAGTGCGCCGGCGTTCACCGAGCAGTCAGCCGTGATCAACGGCGCGTCCGACATGTTGCTGGCCGTGTTCGGCCCGGAGCGTGGCCGCCACGCCCGCAGCGCCATCGGTGTCGCGCAGCTCCCGCTCGGCGCCGCCGTCGAGCTCGAGGCGATCTTCGAGGTCATCGGCGCACTGGCGTCGGGCTGAACCGCTAGGCTCTGGACGTGCGCCCGTACATGCGACTCGGCGAGGTCCCCCGCAAGCGGCACATGCGCTTCGCCGACGACGGCCGGCTGGCGTACGAGGAGCTCTTCGGACGCGAGGGCTTCAGTGGACCCTCGTCGCTGCTCTATCACCGCAACATGCCCGAGGGCGCGCAGGACGTCAGCGAGGGCCCCGCGGACCTCATGACCCCCGAGCACGAGCAGGTGCACACCAATGCGCATCTGAAGGGATTCGATCTCCCCCCGCAGGGCGACGTCATCACGGGAAGGCGCTGGCTGCTGGTGAACGACGACGTGCACATCGGGCTCGTCGCGCCGGTGGGCGCACAGCAGGTGCTCTACGTCAACGGCTCCGCGGACGAGGTGCTCTTCGTCCACGCGGGCAGCGGCGCGCTGCACAGCCAGTTCGGACGCCTGGCCTTCAGACGGCACGACTACATCGTGATCCCGCGCGGCACAATCTACCGCATCGACTTCGACGACGTCGCCAATGCCCGGTTGCTCTGCATCGAGGTGAGCGGGCTCGTCGACGTGCCGGATCGCTACCGCGCGCGCAACGGCCAGCTCACCGAGTTTGCGCCGTTCAGTGAGCGCGACTTTCACGGACCAGATGCGCTCGAGAGCAGCAAGCAGGGGCCCGCGGAGATCTGGCTCAAGCGTTCCAACCATGTGAGCCGGTACGTGCTCGACCACCATCCCTTCGACGTCATCGGCTGGGACGGAACGATCTACCCGGTGACGTTCAACATCCACGATTTCGAGCCGCGTGCCGGCCGTTTTCACGTGCCCCCGCCGATCCACCAGACGTTCCAGGCAAACAACCTGGTGATCTGCTCGTTCGTGCCGCGCAAGCTCGATTGGGACCCCGAGGCGATTCATCTCCCCTACCACCACAGCAACCTCGACTCGGATGAGGTGCTCTACTACGTCGAGGGCAATTACGCGGCGCGTCGCGGCATCAGTCAGGGTTCGTTCACGCACCATGTCGGCGGACTGCCGCATGGGCCGCAACCGGGAGCACTCGAGGCGTCGCTCGACCGTCCGCGCGAGACCGACGAGCTCGCCGTGATGGTCGACACGTTCCGGCCGCTGCACCGCACCGCGATCGCCCGTCAGATCTTCGACCGCGACTACCCGTTCAGCTGGCACACCGGCGGCGTCTCCGGCACGACCAGCATCGCCTGAACGTGCCCATCTCCCGGTGGTCGCGGGCGCAACTCCAGGATGGTGGCTGGATCCGGCGCATGTTCATGGAGGGCGAGCGACTCCGCGCCGAGTTCGGCGAGGAGGCCGTCGCCGACCTCTCCATCGGCCAGCCCCTGGAAGCGCCGCAAGCGGTCGTCGAGGCATTTGCGACGGCGAGCCGCGAGCGCTTTGTCGGGCGCTTCGGCTACATGCCGAACCTGGGTTATCCCGACGTTCGTGCACGCGCCGCCGAGGACGTCGATTTCCCAGGGATCAGCACCGATTCGATCGCGATGACGCCGGGTGCGGCGGCCGCGATCGCCATCGCGATTCGCACGTTTGTCGACCCCGGCGACGACGTCATCGGGGTCGCCCCCTACTTCCCGGAGTTCCGCCTCTACTGTGAAACCGCGTCGGCACGATTCGTGCCGGTGCCGGCCGGCCCCGACCTGCGTCTCGATCTCGACGGGATCAGCGGTGCACTCTCCGCGCACACCGCCGCGGTGATCGTCAACTCGCCGTGCAACCCGAGTGGCCATGTCCTCGACGGCGGCGAGCTGTCAGGACTTGCCGCTGTCCTGCACGCTCACAACGACAAGCACGATCGCAAGGTCCTCCTGATCATCGACGAGGTCTACCGGCGGTTGACATACCCTCCCCACCAGCGCGTCGAGCCGTTCAACGTCTACGAGAACACGGTGCTGGCGAGATCCTTCTCGAAGGATCTCGGCGTGGCGGGGGAGCGTATCGGCTACCTGGTGCTGCATCCGTCGCTGGTCAACGCCGAGACCCACCGCGGACTTGCGCAGGCGTTGCGCGCGCTTGGCTTCGTCAACGCACCGGCGACCGCGCAACGGTCGCTCCTCCACCTCGATTCATGGGAGATCAACGCCGTCCCGTATCGCGAGCGTCGCGACATGGTCATGGACCGAGTCCGCACCGACGGTCTCGAGGCGATCGAGCCACAGGGCGGCCTCTACCTGTGGTTGCGCAGCCCCTGGCCGGACGCGCTCCAGCTCATCGATGCGCTGACCGCGCGTCGCGTGCTGCTGACCCCCGGCATCGCGTTCGGCGTGCCGTCTCACGTGCGTCTGTGTTTCAGCGCACCCCGGCGGAAACTCGAGATGGCGATGGCCGTGCTTGGCGAGCTCGCCGCGGAGCGAGTCTCAGCCTGACGCGGTCGCCGACGCAAAGGCCAGGCAG
>DATLRB010000028.1:0-16061 GCA_035534875.1 Saccharimonadales bacterium (SeqCode) | reverse complement strand
GACTGGGGCAATGGCGGTGACGACATCGTCATCGGGGTGGCACCACAAGGGTCGCGTGGAGACGGCCTCTGTGCAGAGCGACCTTGCTCTGCCAGATCCGCGACGCCAAGGGTGAGTTGAATCCGGGCACCAGTTCTCCACTCAACGGGTTTGCCGGTTCGTTCTGAAGGCGCAATGATCGCGGTGCCATGGGGGTTCCGTCAAGCCCCTTGTTGAGGCGTCCGCGCTGCGAACCGTCGCAGGGGTTGTTTGCGCGGTTTTTGCGCAGTTTTTGCGCAGTACTTGCGCAGACGTGCGAAGCGACGACCGCACCGGGTACGGCGGCAGCATCACGCGAGGCAGCGACCGTTCGCCGGGTGAAAGTGCCGAGCTCCACCTTCGCGCAGCCGGAACTCAGTAGGTCCGCACCAGGCGACGCGACCCTCGGGCGGATGAACACGTTCCGGCTTGCGATCCCGCGGTCGGGACCGAGCGCACCAGGGAGAAGGACCGTCCCGGGGAGACCCTATCCGAGGTCGTATGGCCGCAGGAAGCGCGTGGGCGTGAAGGCGATGAACGCGGCCGGCGCGATGTTGTAGGTCGGGCCGAGGGCGGTTGCCGCGGCCTCGAGATGCCCGGCAGTGGTGGTATCGCCCCAGGCGCCCGTGTTCACTCTGTGGATCAGGGTCTGGAACGCGGCGATCGTCTCGGCCGGTGTGAAGGTGCAGTGGCCGGCACGATGGACGTAGCCCTCGCGGAGCATCGGCCCATCTCCGGCATCCTGGGCGACGTTGCGGTACGCCTGCTCGTCCTGGTTCACGACAAGGCCGTCACCCGTGGTGTGGAGGGTCAGCACCGGACGATCCAGGTCTCCGTTGTACACGATGTACTTGGTCAGGTACTTGACCGCCGCCGGATTTGCAGCGATCGGCGACGACGCCTGAAGGGTCGCGAGATCGGCGCTCAGGCTCAACCCGGCCGCCGCGTAGAGCGCCTGAACCTCGGCGTTGTCAGACGACAGCGCGAGCTGTGCCGAGAAATTGACACCCGTGGTCCACGAGACGTTGCCGCCGGCTCGCGCCTCGAGCTCAGCCCTGAGCGCAAACGCGAACGGTCCGTCGACCTGGGTCTCCCAGAGGAACTGATTCGCCTCCTGGCTGACGTAGTCGGTTGGCGCCGGCTCGGGGCTTGCGGGGTCGAACCAGCCCGGGAGGTCGCCCAGCGCGCTGGCGAGGGCGATGCGAGCTCTGCCCTGAGGCGTCGCCTGGGCGGTGGCGAACAACGTCTCGGCGATCCCGAGGTTGCTGGTGGGGGCTGTGATGTTGACCACCTGCAACCCCGACGTCGGTCCGAGGAGCTGCTGCACGGCAACGGCGGAGTCGAGTGCCACGTTCCAGGTCCCCACTCCCCCCGCGACGACGCCGCACATCGGGAGTGCCGCGGTGAAGCGGTCCGGTGCCACCTGCAGGAGCGCGGCGGTGATCATCCCGCCGAGCGAGTGCCCCCACGCGATGGTTCGCGCGGGCGTGCCGACTCGCCGGTCGAAGGTGTTCAGGGTCGCGAGCTGGTCGGGAATCGCCTGCTGGAGCGCCCACCCTGTCGTGGCGTAGGACGATCCCGCGAGGGCGTAACCGTTGCTCAGCAGCCACTGACCGGTGAGGGGATCACCAACATCGGTGGCCGGGTTAGGACTCCCTGGCGTTACGTACCCATGGCTGTAAAGCACGAGGGTGCCGTTCCACCCAGCCGGGACCTGGATCAGATACGTCGCGCCATCGCGAAGGGTCCCGGTGAGTGTCTGCGCGGATCCGGCGGCGAGGGCCGTGGCGGACCCCGCTCCGAGTGTCGCCGCGCCCGCGCCGAGAGCGACCGCGCACACGGTTGCCAGACGACGACGCCTTGTCAGGTGATTGCGATGCATGCTCGAGCCCCCGCTGATGACGCCGACGACTGTCAGGGGGCCGACGCTACTCCGCCGCTCTGGGGACGGTCAAGCAGCGAGGTCGGGCCGCGCAGGGGGCATCGCGCCGGTCCGACGCGAACGCAGCGTTCGCATCACCAGATGACTCCGATCTCGTGGGGCTCATTGATCTCGGATCCCCAATCGATCACAGTGCTCTAACGGCGTCAAACGAGGCGCGAAGACGGGGGCTACGAAGGGGATCGCGACGGTGCATATCGACCTGTACATCGCGCTGGCCGGGCTGATCGTCGGCTGCGCCGTCGGGCTCACTGGTATGGGTGGCGGCGCGCTGATGACCCCCGTGCTGGTCCTGATCTTCCATGTCCAGCCGGTCGCGGCCGTCGCAAGCGACCTCGTCGCGTCGCTCTTCATGAAGCCGGTTGGTGCGGCGGTTCACGCCGGGCGGGGCACGGTGCGTTGGAGCCTGGTCGCGTGGCTCGCCATCGGCTCGGTGCCGTCTGCGGTCCTCGGCGTCGCATTCATCAAGTGGATCGGCAACGGGCCGCGCATTCAGACCATCGTCAGCGTCACGCTCGGAGCGGTCCTGCTGGTTGCCGTTGCCGCACTTGGCGTGAAGATGTACCTGGACCTCCGCGGCGGAGATCGCGGCGCCGACGACACTGTCAACGTAAGGAAGGCGCCGACGCTGGCGATCGGGGCATGCGTCGGCTTCATCGTCGGGATCACGTCGGTCGGCTCCGGAACGCTGGTCATCGTCCTGCTGCTCTTTCTGTATCCACGCCTACGCGGATCTCAGATGGTGGGCACCGACCTCGCTCAGGCGATCCCGATGGTGGGCGCAGCGGCCGTCGCGCACGTCCTGTTTGGCGACTTCACGCTCGGGCTGACCGCGTCCATTCTCATCGGGAGCATTCCTGGTGTGCTGATCGGCGCGACGGTCTCATCGTATGCACCGACACTGTTTCTCAGAGGGGCGCTCAGCGCTGTCCTGCTCCTGTCCGGACTGAGACTGGTCAACGTTCCGACGCTCGCCATCGGCATCGTCCTGCTGGCCTGCGTCGCGGGGCTACTCGCCGCCTGGATCACCGTCCGGGTCAGCGGTCGAACGCTGCGCGGACTTGCAGGCGAGTCCAGCGCCAAGGCTCGCCGGGCTGGGGGTCTCGCCCTGGATGCAGACGAGGCCGCCTGAGCATCGTCCGCCACGCGCGCCGAGATCTCACTCCGCTGCTCCAGAGGGACGTAGTTGCGGCGCCGGAGGATCTAAGGCTCACATCCCTGGGGGCCCATTACCTGACGCTATCGAAGCAATCAACTTGATGCACTAGACGGCAGGAGGCGACGGACGTGTCGATGGTGGAAGATCGTCGATGTGACGGCGGGCTCGCGACACCATCCTCTGCGCCCACCTTCGGCGCCCGTCGCACTCGTTCCCGTCGACCGCTCGCACCGCGCCGTGCTCGAGAATCTCGGCCAGCTCTTCCGCCACGACCTCTCCGAGGCGTATGGGCTCCTCCCCAACGCCGACGGTACGTTCAACAACCGCCGGCTGGACCTGTTCCGCACCGACCCGCGGCGCCGCGCCTGGTTGATCACCGCGGCAGGAGGGCTCGGGGGTTTCGCGATGACGCAACAGACCGACGATGGCGGCATGTCGATCACCGATTTCTTCGTGGTCCGTGCGCTGCGGCGAACGGGCGTCGGTCGTGAGGCGGCCCGCCTGCTGATCGACATGTTCCCGGGGCCCTGGCGGGTTGCTTTTCAGAGATACAACCCTGGAGTGCAGCCCTTCTGGTCGCAGGTGGCCGAGGACGCCGCCGGCGACGCGTGGCGCATGTACGACGACCCGCCCGTGGATGGGCGCCCGCCCGACACGTGGATCACGTTCACGACCTGACGCTGCACCGACACCCGCTCGGGCCACTCGCCTATGGGGAACGCGACCGCGATGCCCAGAGCAGCTTCGCCGCAGGAGGGCGACGAGATCTCAGGCTGTGGACGGAGCCCGCCACAGGTCGATGCCGCTCTCGACGGCGTGCTGATCGATCTCGGCGATCTCGCCGGCGGAGAAGTCGAGATGGTCGAGAGCTCCGACGTTCTGCTCCAGCTGGGCGACACTGCTCGCGCCGATGACGACCGAGGTCACGCGCGAGTCCCGGAGCGCCCAGGCAAGCGCCATTTGGGCGAGGCTCTGACCCCGCCCTTCAGCGATGCCGCTCAACGCTCGCACGTGTGCCAGGTTGGCGTCACTGAGCATGCCCTGGGTGAAGGTGGCGTTCTGCCGAGCCCGGGAATCCTCGGGAATGCCGTTGACGTAGCGATCGGTGAGCAGCCCCTGGGCGAGGGGCGAGAACGCGATGCACCCCACACCCTCAGCGCCGAGAACGTCGAGCAGGCCGTGCTCGATCCAGCGGTTCAGCATCGAGTACGACGGTTGGTGGATGAGCAGCGGCGTGCCGAGACGGCGGAGGATGACGATGGCTTCGGAGGTGCGCTGGTCCGAGTAGGAGGAGATCCCGACGTAGAGGGCCTTGCCCTGCTGAACGGCGGAGTGGAGGGCGCCAAGCGTTTCTTCAAGCGGTGTGCTGGGATCGAAGCGGTGGTGATAGAAGATGTCGACATAGTCGACGCCCAGGCGCCGCAGGCTCTGATCGAGGCTGGCGAGGAGGTACTTGCGCGAGCCGAGATCGCCATAGGGGCCCGGCCACATGTCCCACCCGGCTTTCGTTGAGATCACCAGCTCATCTCGGTGCCCCCGGAAGTCCGTGCTCAGAATGCGACCGAAATTCGATTCGGCACTGCCGTACGGGGGGCCGTAGTTGTTCGCCAGGTCGAAGTGGGTGATGCCAAGGTCGAACGCGCGCCGCAGGATGACACGCTGCCCGTCGAGCGGGCGGCTCTCGCCGAAGTTCTGCCACAGACCCATGGACACCGCGGGCAGAAGGAGGCCGCTGCGCCCGCAGCGGCGGTAGCTCATCGATGCGTAACGATCGGTTGCGGGACGGTGGTCGTTCACATCGGTCACTCCGCGATTGTGCCGGAAGTGGCCCTCCCCTCCAGCGCGGAGGATCAGGGAGCCGCCGGCAGTGCGTTGCGGCGGCCGGCTACGACGGCAATGCGCCGGAGTCGCGCTGCACCGCTCGGCTCGCCTCGTGCTCGCGGGCCATGAACGTTCCGAGTTCCTCGATGGTGCTCATGATCGGAGAGGGAAAGACGACAGTGGTGTTCTTGTCGACGCCGATCTCCACCAGGCTCTGCAGGTTTCGCAGCTGCAGCGCCACTGGGTGGGCCATCATGATGTCGGCTGCGACGGCCAGCTTGTCGGCTGCCAGCGCCTCGCCCTCGGCGGCGATGATCTTGGCGCGCTTCTCGCGCTCAGCCTCCGCTTGGCGTGCCATCGCCCTCTTCATGCTGTCCGGGAGCTGTATGTCCTTCAGCTCCACGAGCGTGACCACCACCCCCCAGTCCGACGTGGTGACGTCAAGGATCTCGCGAATGCTCAGGTTGATCCGGTCCGTTTCGGCGAGTGTCTCGTCAAGCGTGTGCTGGCCGACCACCTTCCGCAACGTCGTTTGCGCGATCTGATTGATCGCCGCGCCGACGTTCTCGATGGCCACAACCGACTTGACCGCATCGACGACTTTGAAATATGCGACGGCTGACACGTCGATGCTGACGTTGTCGCGCGTGATGATTCCCTGCGACTGGATCGGCATGGTGACAATGCGCAGGGATACACGTCGCAGCAGGTCGATGACCGGCACGATCGGACGCAGCCCGGGCCTGCGGAGCCCGATCACCTTGCCAAGGCGAAAGTGGACCCCCATCTCGTACTGCTGAACGACGCGGATCGAGGCAAGAAGACCAAGCAGGATGACGGCGGCGACGACGATCGCCGCGACGACGAAGGCGCTCATGTGCAGCGCTCCTCACTATAACGGGGCCGTCGCCGTCCGAGCAGGCTCTCGCGCCGGCCCAGCACATGCCGCGGACGGCGATACCTTTCCGGGGGTGACTTGCAGCGTTGCCTCACGCGAGAGGTACAGGGATGGGTTACAAAGCCGCGGCATCCCGCATGCGCATGAGACGACTCGTGATCTCCGGCGGCCGCTGCTCTCGACCACCACCGACCCCGCGCGTCAGGGGTCGAAGTCGAGAGGAGCGAGGGGGCGGCGATCGCCGCCCCCTCGTGGACAGTTTCGGGTCAGGCTTTGACGAGCGCCGGGATGAAGACCGCGGCGTTGATCGTGCCGAGGCCGCTTGCGAGGTCGTAGCCGGGGCCGGCGTTGTAGCCAGCCACCGTGACCACGGCGTTCCCCAGATGTGCATCAGGGAAGGTCATGCCGTTGCCACCCTTGGTGATGTCGACAAGGCCATTGTTCGGGGTTGTCGCCAGCTCGTACAGACGGGGATTCAACTGACCGAGATCGTGTCCCGCCAGTTGATCAGCCATGGCGACGATGCCGGAGAAGATCGGGCTCGCCTCGCTCGTGCCGGCGATCTGGAAATACCCAGGACCGAATGGCTGGAAGCTCCAGTACACGAGCACCGCACCGCTCAGCGAGGCGCTCATCGCGATGTCGGGCGTGCCGCGCGAATTCCCGACAACACCGGCGACCGAGTTCTGGTAGGCGGGACGGGAGAACACAGCGGAAGGACCGCCGCCGCCCGCACAGCACGTCTGCCCCGCTGGACCACCGACGATGCTGGCCGGATCCTGCCACACAACGTCATGCGAGACGGTTTCCGGGGTGCCGTTTGCACGCGGGACCACCTCAGTGCCGCCCACCGACGTCACAAGTGGATCCGAGGACGGCCACGAGTTCACGTGGTGCGAGAAGCAGCAGGAGCCGTCGAAGAAGTTGTCGGTGGCTCCGTTGTCTCCGGAGGCCGCAAGCACCGTGACGTTGTGTTCAGCCGCGTTCTTGAAAGCGCTGCGCAGATTGAAAATGGCGGCTGGGCTCGAGAAGGTCGGCTCGGTCGCACCAAAGCTTTGCGAGATCACGTCACCGAGGTGATGGTTGATCACGTAGTTCTCGGCAGCCACGATCTGCGGGAAGCCCACCGATCCCTCGGTCTCGGCGACCGGTGTCTCGACCAGCAGGATGTTCGCACCGGGAGCGATCGCATGCGACCACTCGACGTCCAGTGTCGTCTCCTCCGCCCAGCCAACCATCGTCGAGTTGGTCGGGTCAAACGGCGGGACCGCCCCGACAGGCTGGATGATCGACAGCGCAGCCGCCGGCAGGTGGAACGCGGCATCGAACGCCTGCAGGTCGACGGCGATCGTCGGCGACCCGTACGAGTCGACGATGACGATTGTCTTGCCCTTTCCGGTCAGCCCACGGTCATGCAGGGCATCGAGGTTGTAGTGGGCAGCGATCTGCGCCGGGTCGTAGCAGGCGAGGCCGTTCGCCGCCAGGCACTGCGCGGACGTGGGCGGTTGGGCCCCGCTGAACCGCCCGACGATGTGCCCGACGATGTCGGGTCGTGCCGTTGGCGCCGCCAGGGCCGGCGCCCCGGACGCGAGGACACTGCCCGCGCCGAGCGCGACGAGTCCGGTCAGCGCACCGAGTTTGAAGCTTCGTTTCTGCACAGCCACACAGTCCTCCTGATTGCCTCGGTCCCTACGAGGCGAGATCACGGACGCTACTCGTTTCGGAGCACCTGCGTCAAGAGATCCATTTGACGCGCTCGGGGTGATCGCGCCGGCCGCGCCGCCGATCCCGCTTGCTGGTCAGCTGTCCGGCTGAGGGATGCAGCCACCCTTTCGCGAGGGGCGGCCGTACCATCGACAACCATCGGGCCGTGGGTATCGTCTGTCTCATGGCAGCACGCGAGGCGCGCCGGGCGGTTCCGCTCGCCTGGGGGATCGGGATGTTCTCCCTGGCACTGGTGGGTGCCAGCCTGGTCCTCTTGCCCCTCGACTGGAGGGCGATTGACTCGATTACGACTGCACGGTTGGGATATTTTCTAGGAGCGCCGATCACCTCCATCCTCGGCTTGTTGATCGCGATCCGCCGCCCCCGGAATGCAATCGGTTGGTTACTGCTGGCGATTGCCATGGCGGACTCGATCTGCCTCTTCGCCGACTTCACGGCGATCCGCGGGTTGCTCTCCGGCGCATCACCTGGGGCTTGGGTGGCGTGGGCTGCCTGGGTGTACAAGACCGGATTTGGAATTGGTGCTCTCTTGCTCCTCTGCGTAGTCTTCCTCTTCCCGAACGGAAGCGTGTTGCCTGGACCGCGCTGGCGATGGGCCGCCCGGGTGGGGCTTACGGCCACCGTTGTCCTGACTGCATCGACGATGGTTGCCGCGCAGTCGGCGCAATTATCGCCTCGGTTGCCAAGTCTGACCAACCCGCTAGCCATACCCGCACTCGACAGCCTGACGAACAATAACGGCACCCTTCAAAGCCTGCTGTTTCTGCTGATGTTCCTGATTCTGGTGGCGGAGGTGGTGGTGCGCTTCCGCCGGTCGCAGGGCGTTGAACGGCGCCAGATGCGCTGGTTTGCGTACGTCGCGGCCACCGCCCTGGGAATCTTCATCTTGACCTTTACGCCGCTCCTCTCCGATGCGGGAACTGCCATCGACAACTACACCTTAGACTTCGGCCTCGTTGTCGCACTCCCGCTCGCAATCGGGCTGGCTGTGATGAGGTACGGCCTCTACGACCTCGACGTCTTCATCAGCCGAAGCATCGTGTACGGCTCACTGGCCGTCTTCATTTCGGCGGTTTACGTCGGCATCGCGGTGGGGTTCGGCGCGCTCGTCGGCAGTGGCGGCAAGCCCAACCTAGCCCTCTCGATTGTTGCCACGGCCATCGTTGCGATCGGCTTCCAGCCGGTCCGAGAGCGGGTGCAGAAGGTTGCCAACTATCTGGTGTACGGAAAGCGCGCTACTCCGTATGAGGTCCTCTCACAGTTCTCCGAGCGGGTCGCCGAGTCGTATGCCAGCGACGAGGTGCTCCCGCGCATGGCCCGCGTCCTCGCGGACGGCACCGGAGCCGAACTGTCCGAGATCTGGCTGCGGAGTGGGGATGAGTTGCGGCGTGCTGCAGCATTCCCACTCGAATCCGCGATACCCCCCGCGTTGCACGCGAACGGCGCCGGGGAGCTGTCGACATCCACCGCTGATCGTTCAGTGGTCGTGCGACACCGAGGTGAGGTCCTGGGTATGTTGGCCGTCACCAAGCGGCGCGGGGAATCGCTCACCCCGATCGAGATCAAGCTCATGGACGACCTCGCCCATCAGGCGGGGCTCGTCCTCAAGAACGTCGGCCTCACTGCCGACCTTCAGGCTCGCTTGGCGGATCTCCGGGCCTCGCGCCAGCGGCTCGTGGCGGCCCAGGACGATGAGCGCCGCAAGCTGGAGCGCAACCTCCACGATGGCGCCCAGCAATACCTGGTGGCGATCAGGGTCAAGCTCGGACTTGCCGAGATGTTGCTGACCAGAGACTCGAGAAAGGCGATGACGACCCTTGAGCAACTCAAGGGAGACGCCGATGATGCATTGGAGGCCCTCCGCGATCTCGCCCGCGGCATCTATCCTCCGCTGCTGGCTGAGAAGGGTCTGCCCACCGCTCTCCAAGCGCAGGCACGCAAAGCCACCCTGCCGATCACCATCGATGCCGATGGCATCGGACGCTATTCGCAGGATACCGAGGCAGCACTGTACTTCTGCATTCTCGAAGCCGTGCAGAACATTCAGAAATATGCGCAGGCCTCGCGAGCCGTCGTGCGCCTTCGGGAGGACGGCGATCAGCTCGCCGTCGAGGTCATCGACAATGGATCAGGCTTTGTCGTCAGCACCACCGCTCGCGGCAGCGGGCTGACCAATATGGAAGACCGGCTCGATGCCCTTGGGGGGAACCTCGAAGTCGAATCGACTTTGGGCAAGGGAACGACACTCCGCGCCATAGTTCCTGTGTCCCATCCGGTGCTCGCGGCCAGCCGACCCAGCTAAGCCGACCCGCTCGGACGCACGCGGGTGCATCATCTGTCGTAGTGGCCAGAGAGCCGGCTAATACCCTCCTCTCGCGAGCACCTTAGCGAGAGGTCGGGGTTGGACGTTCGAACACGTGCGGACACGCGCCTTGTCCTCGGAGGACGCGGAGGTTGGTCATGGCCCACGGTGCGAGACTGAGGATCAGCGCGACGATCACAGTCGTACTCCTCGCAGCCTGCGCCTCCGCTCCAGCGTTTCGAAGCCCGATGGCCACTCCGACGCCATACGTGACATCGGCGCCCCCTGCCCCCACGATCATGGCAGTCGCCGCCAAAGCCTTGACCAAGACGATCTATCTCACGTTTGACGATGGGCCCAGTCCGACTTGGACCCCCGAAATCCTCTCTCTCCTGGAGGAGAGCGGGATGCACGCCAGCTTCTTTGTGATTGGCCAGAACGCCGAACGGTGGCCTTGGGTGGTGGAGCGAGAGGCGAGGGACGGGAATACGGTTGGCGACCATAGTTGGACGCACCCGAATCTCATTGACTTATCACCGAGTGCAATCTCCGCCGAGCTGGCGCGGGACAGGAACTTGATCACCATGCTGACGGGACGCGCGCCAACCTTGTGGCGGCCCCCTTACGAGGCGTTCAACCCGCTGGTTGTGGGTATTGCATCTGGGTTGGGGATGAAGATGCAGCTCTGGAGCGTGTCAACGGGAGACTGGCAGCTACCCGGGACTGAGGTGATCGTGTTGCGGGTCATGGCCGCGCTGCACAACGGGATGGTGGTGCTGTTCCACGATGGCGGCGGCTACAGCAGGAGCGAGACGGTGGCCGCGGTGGCCATTCTGATACCCGAGTTGGAGGCAGCCGGGTACCGGCTTGCCGCTCTGCCGCCTCAGGGAATTGGCTGGTAGAGACGAAGACCGACCGGGCATCGTGCCGGCGTCCGGGATGAGACCCGAAGGATCGATCGCGATGGCACACATCGCGCGCCACGTCACCCAACGCCGGTTGGACAGTCGCGGACGATCAGATGGTCCGCGCCCTCGGTCCACACGGTCCGATGTTGCTCGGTGATCGCGAGCGCCGCATAGCCGTCGATACCGGCGACCCAACTCGCGCCGCGATCGCCCATGACGAACGCGGCAGTGGAATACGCATCGGCATATGCAAGGCTCGGACCGATCACGGTCATGCTGAGCAGGCCGGTGGGGGGATTGCGAGTGCGAGGATCGACGATATGCTCACCGCGCTCGTAGGTGCCGCTCGTGGCAACCGCGAGGTCGCTGACAGCGAGCACCGCAGCGAGGCGGTCCGTCTGTTCCGGGTGCCGGATTCCCACTCGCCACGCGCGGTCCCGCGCCGGCCGGCCACGCGCAATGATGTCGCCGCCCGCGTTGATGAAGAAGTTGCGCGCCCCGGCGGCCGCGAGCATCTGGGACGCCCGCTCGACTGACCAGCCCTTGACGAGCGCGGACGGGTCACACCGACCGCCGGTCCAGATGTCGAAGCAGCCATCGCTGCGCCGGCAGACCTCGTCGCAGAGGAAGATGACCTCGCGCACGTCGCGCGAGCACTCGCTCAGACCCAGCTCGCGTCGACTGAGGCGGCTGATCTCGCTGTCAGATCGGAAGGTGCTGAATGTCGCGTCGACCTGCCGAAACCACGCAAAGACGGAGTCGATAACCTCCTCCGGGAGACCGGGGTCTCGAACGTCCAGGGCGATCACCGTCCCCATCAAGGGTTCGGCGCGCACCTTTCGTGATTCAGGCCCGAAGCACGGCTCTGGTGCGACGTCAGGCACGCGCCCGATCCAAGGCCGACTGGACAGACTGAGCGTAACTGTCGCTGGTGAACGTGGCACCGCTGATGATGTCGATCTGGGCCGACTGAGCCTTGAGCACTTCGTCGTGGAGCAAGGGCACTGCCACCGAGCTGATGTAGGCCGACTGGGGCCGGTCGGTGGGATATTGCAGCGGGACGATGTCGGTGATCCTGCCTCCTGAGACGACAACCTTCACCTGCACATCGCCGTAGAAATTGGGAAAATCCGTTCCGGTGAAGCTGCCGTTCCTGAGGCCAGTGCCATTCGGCGTCGGGGTGGGGGATCCTCCGCCAGCCGGTGGCGATCCTGCCGGGGTGGTGGCCGGAGTCGGCGAGTGTGAGGACGACGCCGCCGGCGGGAGCACTGGCAGTGTGCCGACGCTTGTTGATGGCGGAGTCCGGAAGCTCACCAGCAGCACCAAGACCAAGATGGTGGCCGCAAGAGTGACGACGGCACGAATTGGCATGTTGAAGCTCAGATCACAGGAATGCGAATCGTTCGCGGTGGATTTGACGGGCAGGGATCTTGAGTTCGTCGAGGCTCCGACCGACCCCGTCGAGCATGTCCGGGGGGCCGCAGATATAGATGTCCCGCTCGCGCAGGTCAGGTACCAGCGTTCGCAGCACACGAGGCCCCAGGGGCTCGAGCGCGACCTCGCGCCCGCGGCGACCCACGATGTAGTGGACGACGCCCGCGCGCTCGCTCATCAACTGATCGAGTTCAGGTTGAAACACGACATCCTCCCAGGAGCTCGCACGATAGATGAGGATGACCGTGTTCTTGCGCTGCGGCATCTCTTCAAGGAGTGCCCGCAGCGGAGTGATCCCGATGCCGCCGGCGATGAGGACGACTCGCGGCAGCCGGCGGCGGATCGAAGTGAAGATACCGTACGGACCCTCAACGATCACCTTCGTCCCGGGATCCAGCCTTCGGAGCGCGGCGGTGAAGTCGCCGACCTCCTTGACGGTGATGCGCAGGTACTGACCGTTCGGTGCAGCCGAGAGGGAGAACGGGTGGACGCGCCACCAGAACCCCCGTGCGAGAAAGCGAAATTTGAAGAACTGTCCAGCGCGCATGGGCAATTCGTTCAGGCGCCGGCCCGTGATGTAGATTGAGATCACGCCGCGCGCTTCCTCGCTGATCGCGCTGATCCGCAACTGATGGCGCATGGCGAGCCGGACAGGGATGATCACGCGAAAGGCAAGGACCAGCAAGCCCGCTACCACAAAGAGCGCCACCCAGAAACCGACCGCGAGCGGGTCTCGCTCAAAATCCGTGCCGACGGCGAGTTGATGGGGAAAGCTGAGGACGATGGCCAGGTAGATGTAGAGGTGGATGAAGTGCCACGTCCCGTGCGACAGCCGGCGTCGCGCGGCTCGCACAGAGACCACCGCGACCAGGATGAACAGCGCGGTCGCCACATAGGCCATCAGCACGAACGGGTACGTGCTGATGAACGTCCCGGTCTCGGACACGAAGGACAGGCCATTGCTCACGGCGTATCCCGCGGTCGTGAAGACCACATGAGCGCAGATCAGGTACACAGTGGCAAACCCGAGCCAGCGATGCCAGCCGGCAATCCGATCGATGCCGTACAGCTGATCAACCCACGGGCTGCGCGACATCAGCACCACCTGCACCAGTGCTGAGTAGGTCCCGAGCAATGCGGTCAGCTGTCCGCCCGCAGAGAGCACGGCGCCGGGGGTCGTGAGATTTGCCAGTTGACCGTGTCGCACCCACATCCCGGCGACCAACACCGCTATCGCGAAGACGATCATGGAGAGATCGGTCGACCGGAGGGGCCACGTGCGCGGGACTCGGGACGACCGGCGAGATGCCGCGGTGCTGCGCACCGCCAGCTCCTGGGGGATGCTCAGTAAGCGGAGGTTTTCGCCGCCATCCGCCACCGCAGCGATCCCGTTCCCGAGGGTGGCGGGCGTCGCTCCGGGCATCTCGACCGACCGGGCTCCCTGCGGGCGCGCAGGCTCGGGACGAGACGAAACTCGATGCCGGCGGCGCCCAGCGCTTCGTTGGCGACCTCTTGCCACGTCACGATCGTAGGGCACGCCCCTGACGGAAGGCTTGCGACTTCCATGGTGGCTGCGAGGCCCGGTAGCTCCCTCGTCAGGGTCTCGTCAGCAGCCGCGAAGAGGATCTGGGTGATCGTGACAGGTTCTGGTTCCGCTCGCATACCCTCGGCGGCGCGGACGTGACCCCCAACCTGTTGAACTCGTCCGGGTAGTCTTGGCGAATGCGCCTTCTTGTGGCCGAGGACGATCCAGCACTGCTTTCAGTACTCGCCAGGGGACTGCGTCAGCACGGCTACCTGGTCGACACGGTGAACCGCGGCGATGACGCCCTCGACCTCCTTGGCACGGGCGAGTATGCCGCCGCCGTGCTCGATTGGCGGATGCCCGGACTCGATGGCGTCGAGGTGATCGTGTCGATCCGCCGCCAGCGAAAGAACCTTCCCATCCTCCTGCTCACCGCTCGCGATACCCCTTCGGATCGCGTCGTCGGTCTTGACTCCGGCGCCGACGACTACATCGTGAAGCCTTTTGACTTCGGCGAGTTGCTCGCCCGCCTGCGGGCGATGTTGCGCCGAGCAGCAGGTGATGGAGCCCCGGTCATTCGCATGGCGGGACTGCAGCTCGACCCGGCGACGCACGAGGTTCGCAGTGGAGAACAGTTGGTCCAATTGACACCACGCGAGTACGCCATTCTCGAGGTGCTCATGCGCAGGACGGGCAGGGTTGTGACGCGGCACAGCCTGGCCGAACAGGTGTGGCCTGACGGCGAAGCAACGTGGAACGCCATCGAGGCCCACATGGCACGTTTGCGAGCCAAGATTGGCGGCGCATCTGGTGTTGCGATCGTCGCTGTCCGAGGGACGGGCTACCGGCTGCTCGAGTCGTGAGCGGTACAGCGCGCACTCTCCGCCGGCATACGGTGCGTACGGCGGCGATCGCCTCGGCCATGGTCGGCGTCGGGGTGGCGGCAGTGCTGATCGCGACAGACCTGCTGGTCTCGCACAACCTCACCGCCGCGCTCGACCAGCGACTCGAACAGCGCATCAGCGACGTTGTCCGGCACCCACCCCTGACGATCAACGAGGCGGCGCCGGACAACGACTTTGACGAGCCGCTGCTCACGTGGGTGACGCCGCACAACGGGCGATGTCAGCCGATCGGAACTGCCCCGTCGCTGCCATCCAACCTCTGTCTGGTGAGCTCGCCGACAAGTGCCGCGATCGCCGGTACCGCATTTCGCCTTGCAGGCGCCCGGATCGCCGGTGGGGAGCATCTTGTCGTGGCCGCGAGCCTTGCCCCGGCAGCTCGTCAGATGGGCATCCTGGTCCTCGCAGAGCTCGTCGTCGGGCCGTGTCTGGTCGTGTTCGTCTTCCTGGGGGCGCTCGGGATCGGCAGTCGAGTTGGCGGGCCGGTCGAACGGATGCGCCAGCGGCAGCTTGCCTTCACAGCGGATGCCTCTCACGAGCTCCGCACACCCCTCACCGTGATTCAGGCCGAGGCCACGCTTGCACTCGCGGGCGACGATGATGATCTGCGTTCGGCGCTCAGCCGGATCGACCAGGAAAGCGGCCGGATGCGACACATCATCGAGGACCTGCTGTGGCTCGCCCGATTCGACTCCGAACCCGATCCACCCCTTCCCGGCGCAGTCGATCTGGCAAGCGTGGCCGGCGTGGCAGCTCAGCGCTTTGGTGCCGTCGCCGCGGCTCATGACGTGGCAATCGCGGTGGAACTGCCGAACGAACGAGCGGTCGTCTCAGCCCCGGCCGAGTGGCTCGATCGGCTGATGGGTGTCCTGCTGGACAACGCCTGCCGGCACGCCCGATCGCAGGTGACGATCCGTCTTCGCGTCACGGCGGGGCGCCACGCGGAGTTGCTCGTCTCCGACGATGGCGAGGGCATTCCGGCGACGGAGCTCTCGAGACTCTTCGAGCGCTTTCATCGGGGGACAACCACAGGTGAGGGAGCAGGTCTCGGGCTGGCCATCGCCGACTCCGTGGTGAGCGCGACGCAGGGCCGCTGGGAGATCGTCAGCACGCCGTCGCAGGGTGCGCACTTCGGAGTGGTATGGCCGCTGGCGCGCGGCGCGCGAGCCAGCGAAGGGCACCCCGACCCGACGAGCGAACAGATCGCGTCGCCCGAGCAACCGAGACGCGAAGACCACTCCGCCGCGCGGACGCGCTGACGCCTTGGGCTTCGCCCCCGCGCTCACTGGGGCGGCTCGTAGTCGATGCCGTCGGGATAGAGGAGGCGAGAGGAGCCGGTCCCGGTGAAGGTCCAGATCACCTGATCGGTGAGCGGATCCACGATCACGATGCGGCTGTGGAAGTCATCGCAGATGGCGATGCGGTTG
>DATLRB010000027.1:0-3154 GCA_035534875.1 Saccharimonadales bacterium (SeqCode) | reverse complement strand
CAACCTCGGTCCCCATGGCACCCAGACGAAACACAAGGCCGCTTTCACGGATCATCTCGAGCGCCGCGGCCACGTGCTTGGAGTACGAGCCCGAGCCGTCGTCAGGAGCGATGCTGAACCACGCGATCATGCCTCCCCCTTTCTGTTCCGGGGATCTCGGTTCGAGATCCTCGCGACCGTCCGCAGAGAGTCTACTCGCGGGCCGCGATGCTCGGACTGCAGGGCGGCGGGAGCAGCCCGAATGCGTGCGATCCGCGTAACGACACGCACGCGCGGGCGCGCAGGTGACCATGGTCACCCGGATTCTCATACCTAAGACCCTGGTGACAAAGGGTGCGGCTTCGCAGGGTTGTGGTGTGGAATCCATCGAATCGCAGATTGAGTCGGACCACGGTGATGCAGTGACATCGCGCCGTCGCTGACGCCACACCGATGGATCCGCTCGCCTCGGGGACGATCCCCATCGCCATCTCCGTTGACGGCTTGCGCAAGTCATACGGCGACATCGACGCGCTGCGCGGCATCAGCTTCACCGTCCCACGCGGGGCCATCTTCGCGTTGTTAGGGCCAAACGGGGCCGGCAAGACAACCACGGTGGAGATCCTCGAGGGTCACCGTCGCCGCACCGCCGGTGATGTCTCCGTCCTCGGCGCCGATCCAGAACACGGCGGCCGAGGCCTGCGAGAACGCATCGGCATCGTTCTGCAGTCCGCGGGCTTTGATCGTGAACTCACGGTGAGCGAGATCGTTCACTTGTACGCCAGCTTCTATGGACATCCACGAAGCAGTGATGACGTGATCGCCCTTGTTGGCCTCGACGAGAAGCGCTCGGCTCGCACCAAGTCGCTTTCGGGCGGCCAGCGCCGCCGCCTCGATCTCGCCCTTGCTCTGATCGGCGACCCCGATCTCATCTTTCTCGACGAGCCGACCACAGGGTTCGATCCGAACGCGCGGAGACATTCGTGGGAGGCGATTGAACGCCTGAAGGCGTTGGGCAAGACCATCGTGCTGACGAGCCATTACCTCGACGAGGTGCAGCGGCTCGCCGACTGGGTCGTGGTGATCGCCGACGGAATGATCGTGGCCGAGGGTCCGCCGGCCTCCCTCGGCGGTCGCGACGTCTCGGAAGCTGAGATCGTCTTCCGGCTCCCTGAGGGACAGTGCTGGAGCGATCTCCCCGAAGCCGTGCGCCGCACAGCGTCCGAGGACAACGGATTCGTGGTCGTACACACGATGACGCCGACCCAGGCGCTCTACGTTCTCACCGCCTGGGCGGTTGCTCGCGGAACCGAGTTGCCGGCGCTGCGCGTCCTGCGAGCGTCGCTCGAGGATGTGTACCTCGAGCTCACCAAGGATGCGACGGAACAGCCGTGACCGTCACGATCGCGCCACGGACACCGCGCCGCCCGTCCTACGCCCGCCTGGTGCTGACGCAGGTCCGGTACCAGACCATGCTGCTGATCAGGTCCCCCGCGGGCGCGTTCTTTGCGCTCGTCATGCCGGTGATGATCCTGGCAGCTCTCGAATTCCTGAACGGTCAGGGATCGATCGCGGGTGCCGGCGCTGCACAGTTCTTCACTGCGGCGATGATCGCGTTTGCCGTGATGAATGCCGGCTACATCACGACGATCACGGGCACCGTCATCGCACGCGACGACGGGATCCTCAAGCGCCTGCACGGCACTCCCCTCCCCCCATCCGCGTACTTCGCTGGGAGGATCGGTGCGGCGGCGCTCACCACCGCCCTGGCCGTGGCCGCGGTGCTGCTGGTTGGACTCGCCTTCTACCGGATTCACATCGACGCACCACTGATCGGGGCGATGCTGCTCACGGTGATCGTTGGCGTGCTGTGCTTCAGTTCGGTCGGATTGGCGGCGACCGTACTGGTGGGGAGCACCGACGTGGCGCTTCCCATGGCGTACGGCTCGCTCCTCCCGCTGTGCTTCGTTTCGGACGTTTTCCTCCCCGCGGGGGGAGCTCCCGCGTGGCTCTCCACCGCCGCCGCGGTGTTCCCGGTCAAGCACCTCGCCGACGCACTCGAAAGCATCTTTGTTGCGACGCCGGGAAGCGCGGTGCTGAGTGGAACCGACCTCGGGGTGATGATCGGCTGGGCGGCCGGGGCGCTTGCCGTCACCGTGCTCTTCTTCCAATGGGAGCCCCGGCCCGCGGGGCCGGGCATCCGGAATCGCCTGGCAAGGATGCTCAAGAGGCTGCATGTCCGGCTGGCAACCGTTATCTTTCCCTGACCCACTCATGAATACCATCACCGCGTTGAAGAGTCACCGGTCATGAAGGCATGACGCAGCGGACTGCGCCATGACCGGCGCTGATGTGCTGGTCGATTCGTTCGGGCGGATCCGTGACATCGTTCATCGAGTGGTCGATGACCTCAAGCCTGATCACGTCGGCATGCGTCTTGACCCTGAAGCGAACTCGATCGGGTGGCTGCTCTGGCACCTGACCCGCATCCAGGACGACCATGTCGCGGCAGTGGCGGAGACGGAGCAGGTATGGACGTCGGCGGGATGGGCAGGGCGTTTCGACCTGCCACTCGATGTATCGGACACCGGCTACGGCCACACGGCCTCAGAGGTTGCGGTTGTCACCTGCACCCCCACGATGCTTCGCGAGTACCACGACGCGGTATGCGAAAGGACACTCGAGTTCGTGCGGCAACTGACCGAATCCGCGCTGGACCGCGTCGTGGACACGCGGTGGGACCCGCCCGTGACTCTGGGCATACGGCTCGTCAGCGTTGTCGCGGACGATCTCCAGCATGCCGGGCAGGCCGCTTACATCCGTGGGATCCTCGAGCGCGGCGCCGACCGTGGCAGCACCTGAGGGGACGGGTCACCCACTCATAGGCGTCACGGGTACTGCTGTGGCGCGAGTTCTGATCCGCGCCCGCATCCCGCAACCGGCGGAAGAACGCGCCCACGTCGGCTCGGAGCACCCGCTGATCGCGCTCCCCTGCACCCCGGTACGTCAGCGTCCCGAGCCGGTTGAGTCGGTTCGCGGCGCAGTAGCGGCGAACCTTGGTCCTGGCCCGGCGAGCCCCGATCGCCTCCAGATCGACAACCCGGTCTGGCCACCGCTTGCGCTGTGACCCCTCCTTGGTCGCCTGGAAGATCGCAACGCCCTCGCCGGCTTCGGG
>DATLRB010000026.1:0-22690 GCA_035534875.1 Saccharimonadales bacterium (SeqCode) | reverse complement strand
AGGCCGTATAGATCGCTGCCGCCGCGACGGTTCCCGGGCTGATGTTACACTACCGTGTGTGATTGCTTACGCAATAAGCTGCGCAACGCGGGGGCTCGCCGGGGTGCCGGTCACCGTCGAGGCCGACATCGCCAACGGCCTGCCGGCGTTCACCATCGTCGGCCTCACCGACAGGGCCATCCAGGAGGCGCGGGAGCGTGTCAAGCCTGCCATCCGCAATGCCGGCTTCAAATTCCCGCAGCGACGGGTCACCGTCAATCTGGCACCTGCCGAGCTCCCGAAGGAGGGGACGGCCTTCGACCTGGCCATCGCCATCGCGGTGCTTCGCGCCGAAGACTCGTCGCTGCGGCTGAACGGGTCGGCGTTTCTCGGTGAGCTCGCCCTCGACGCGTCGGTGCGTCCCGTCACCGGTGTGCTCCCGATGGCGCGGTGTCTCGCCGCCGCGGGCATCCGGCGCCTCATCGTCCCGGTCGAGAACGCGACCGAGGCGGCGCTCGCCGCCGGCATCGACGTGCTCGGCGCCTCCTCGCTGCAGGCGTGCGTCGAGTACCTCCGGGGTGATGGATCGCTCATGGCAGGCGTCCGCGACGCGACGCCGCCCGCCGCCGTGCCGGAGCCCGACCTTGCGGCAGTCCGTGGTCAGGGCCAGGCGAAGCGAGCACTCGAGATCGCCGCGGCAGGCGGCCACAACCTGCTCATGACCGGCCCTCCCGGCGCGGGGAAAACGATGCTCGCCGAGACATTGCCGTCGCTGCTCCCGGATCTGACGCCGGAGGCCGCGCTCGAGGTGGCCGCCATCTACTCACTTCGCGGCACGCTCCGGGAGCGCCCGCCGACCACCCTGCGCCCACCCTTCCGCGCGCCGCATCACAGCATCTCCCGGGCCGGGCTGGTCGGCGGCGGAACCGGCCTCGCCCAACCCGGCGAGATCAGCCTCGCCCACTGCGGAGTCCTGTTTCTCGACGAGCTCTGCGAGTTCTCGCGTCAGCATCTCGAAGCGCTCCGGCAGCCACTCGAGGAGCACTCGGTCACGGTCGTGCGATCTCGGTCGGCGGTGACGTACCCCGCCGACTTCATGTTCGTCGCCGCTTCCAACCCCTGCCCGTGCGGGCACCTCGGTGGCGCCCTGGCGTGCACGTGCGAGGCCCGGCAGCTGAACGCCTACTCCAGCAAGATCAGCGGGCCGATCAAGGATCGCATCGACCTGGTCGTCTCGGTGCCGCGCCAGGAGTATCGAGACATCTTCGACGGTGCGGACGAGGAGCCGTCGTCTGCGGTGCGGCACCGGGTCGAGATCGCCCGTTCCCGGCAGGCCGACCGTGCAAAGCTCCACAACGCAGCCATGAGCGGGCGCGAAATCCTCGCGGCGTCGCGATCCACGGCGCCCGCGAAGCGGCTGCTGGCGCTCTCGGGTGAACGGCTGCATCTCAGCGCCCGGGGCTTCTTCCGGGTCCTCCGGGTGGCTCGAACCATTGCGGACCTCGCCGGCGAGGATCGGGTGGGAGAGGACGCGCTCGCCGAAGCCCTGCACTACCGCATCGAGATGGTCGCGTGATCGAGGCGCGCCGGATCGCGCCGTCGTCGCCCGGCTGGCCGGCACGTCTCGCCCACCTCGAGGCGGCGCCGCAGAACCTCTGGCTGCTCGGCACGATCGATCCCGCGACTCAATCCGTCGCGATCGTCGGCTCGCGGCGCGCGACCTTCAGCGGCGTCGAGATCGCCCGATCGATCGGCGGCGAACTCGGCGCCGCAGGGATCCAGGTCATCAGCGGGATGGCGCTGGGCATCGACGCCGCGGCGCACCTCGGCGCCCTCGAGGCCGGGGGCTCGACCGTGGCCGTGCTCGGCTGCGGCATCGATGTCTGCTATCCGCCGCGCCACGCCGAGCTGCGCCGGCAGATCATCGCCGGCGGGTCGCTCGTCACCGAGGAGCCCGAGGGCACGCCCCCGTTCAAGCACAACTTTCCGAAGCGCAACCGGATCATCGCTGCGCTCGCCAGCGCAGTGGTGGTCGTCGAGGCGACCGAACGCAGCGGCGCGCTGAGCACCGCACGCTGGGCGGCCGACCTCGGCCGCGAGGTGCTCGCGGTCCCCGGCTCCATCCGGTCACGGCAGAGCCGCGGCACCAACCTGCTGATCCGCGACGGCGTTCGCCCGTTCCTGGGAATCGGCGATCTCCTCGAGGCGGTTCCCGAGATCCGCCGGGCCGTTCCCGAAAGCGCCCTCGACACCCTCCGGTCACAGGGCGGCAGCCGCCTCGAGCGTTTCAGCCCACCGCTGCGGGAGATACTGGCACGCATGGGAACGCAACCGGTCCACCCGGACCAGGTCGGGATCGCACTGGGGCTCTCGCCGGCGCTCGTCGCCAGCCGGCTTGGTGCGCTGGAGCTGGCCGGAGCCGTAATGTCCCTGCCCGGAGGCCTCGTGGCCCGTACCGTATAACCGGCCCCAGAGCCCCATAGGAAGTCAAGAAAGTGTCACGTCTGATCATCGTCGAGTCGCCCAGCAAGGCGCGCACGCTCGCCCGCTTTCTCGGGTCCGAGTACATCGTGCTCGCCTCCATGGGGCACGTCCGCGATCTGCCGAAATCGAAGATGGGCGTCGACGTCGACGCCGGGTTCACCCCGCAGTACGAGCTCATCAAGGGCAAGGAGAAGCAGATTCGCGATCTCCGTGCGGCGGTCAAGAAGGCATCGTCAACCCTGCTCGCGGCGGACCCCGATCGCGAGGGTGAGGCGATCGCGTGGCATCTCGCCGAGGCCCTCGGCCTCAACAACCCCGACCGCATCGTCTTCCACGAGATCACCAAGCTCGCCGTCGACGCCGCGCTCGCGCATCCCCGCAAGATCGATCGGTCACTGGTGTCCGCGCAGGAGGCGCGCCGCGTGATCGACCGCCTGGTCGGGTACCGGCTCTCGCCACTGCTGTGGCGCAAGGTCCGTGCCGGGCTCTCCGCGGGACGGGTGCAATCCGTCGCGGTGCGCCTCGTCGTCGATCGCGAGACCGAGATCGACGCGTTCGTCCCGGTGGAGTCCTGGACCATCGATGCTCTTCTTGCCAAAGATGGCAGCAACCCGTTCACCGCTCGCCTGGTCGGCAGACGCGGCGACACGGACGCGGCGGAGCGCGAGAAGCTGGAGCTCGGCACCGGCGCCGAGGCCGCCGAGGTGACCGCGGCGCTCGGCCTCGACGCCAAGGGTGCGGTCACCGAGCGGACTCCGGCCTTCGTCGTCCGCTCCATCGACGTCAAGGAGACGACGCGCCGGCCGCTGCCGCCGCATACGACCAGCACGCTGCAGCAGGACGCGAGCTCGCGGCTTCGCATGTCACCGAAGCGGACGATGAGCATCGCCCAGGAGCTGTACGAGGGCGTCGAGCTGGGCAGCGCCGGGTCGACCGGGCTCATCACCTACATGCGGACCGACTCGATCCGCATCAGCGACGCGGCGCGTGACGATGCCGCGAAGCACATCACCGCGGCCTTCGGCAAGGACTACGTCGGCAGCGGCGCGGTCCGTCGCAAGGCGGCAGTCAACGTGCAGGACGCGCACGAGGCAATCCGGCCAACCGACGTGAACCGGACCCCGGACTCCGTCGGCTCGAGCCTTTCCCCCGGACAGTTGAAGGTGTACGACCTGATCTGGCGCCGCTTCGTCGCGAGTCAGATGAGTCCGGTGAAATACCTCAACACCGCGGCGATGATCGACGCCGCCGACTATGTGTTCCGAGCGTCCGGATCGCTCATCACCTTCGAGGGATTCCAGAAGGTCTGGAAGCGCGACGAGGAGAAGGACAAGGACCTGACGTTGCCTGCGCTCGCCGAACGTGAGGAGCTCAGGTGCCTCGAGATCGCCGCCGAGCAGCACTTCACGCAGCCGCCGCCCCGGTACACCGAGGCGACGCTGATCAAGGAGCTCGAGGAGCGTGGCATCGGCCGTCCGTCGACGTATGCCGCAACCATCGAGGTCATTCAGGAGCGCCAGTACGTCCGGCAGCTGGAGCGGCGCCTGCATCCGACCGAGCTCGGCAAGACGGTCGACGCCGTCCTCCGTCAGAACTTCCCGGACATCGTCGACGTCGCCTTCACGGCAGACCTCGAGAAGCGCCTCGACTCCGTGGAGGAGGGGACTCGCGCCTACGAGCCGACCGTCCGTGAATGGTACGAGCCCTTCGCCGCAACCCTCGAACGCGCCGAGCGGTCCATGGAGCGCGTCCGCGTCCCGGCCCGCGAGACCGGGGAGGAGTGCCCCGAGTGCGAGATCGGGCGCCTGGTCGTCCGCGAGGGGAAGTTCGGCGAGTTCGTGGGGTGTTCCCGGTTTCCCGACTGCAAGTACATCAAGGACCGGAAGACGGCCGAGGCACTCGCCACGGGGGAGATGTGCCCTCGCTGCGGCAAGCCGCTGGTCACCCGTCAGGGGCGGCGCGGCCCCTTCGTCGGTTGCTCCGGATACCCGAGCTGCACGTACATCAAGGACGATCGAACGCCGGCCACCGCCGAGACCGAGGGCGCCGAGCCCGAGGAGCTCGGGGTCTGTCCCCAGTGCGGCAAGCCGCTGCGCCGCCGCAGCGGCAGGAGAGGTACCTTCGTCGGCTGCACCGGCTACCCGGACTGCAAGTACATCCAACCCGGCGCACCGGGGGCGCGACCAGCGGGCCCGGCGCCCGAACCGACCGGCGAGGACTGCCCCGAGTGCTCCAAACCGCTCGTCACCCGCAGGGGCCGCTACGGCCCGTTCGTCAGCTGCTCCGGGTATCCCGCCTGCAAGTACCGCCCGCCCAAGGTCGCCGTCGGATGACCGGCGCGCACGCGACGACCGTCGTGGCGGTGCAGCGGGGGGGAACGGTGGCTGTTGCCGGCGACGGCCAGGTGACCGTCGGCGACATCGTCATGAAGGCGCGCGCCTCGAAGGTGCGCCGGCTCTTCCACGGCCAGGTCGTCTGCGGATTCGCGGGCGCGGTCGCCGACGCCCTGACTCTGTTCGACAAATTCGAGCAACACCTCGACAAGCACCAGGGCAACCTGGTGCGCGCCGCCATCGGCCTCAGCAAGGAGTGGCGCACCGACAAGTACCTGCGCCGTCTGGAGGCGATGCTCATCGTGGCCGACGCCAACCGGATCCTCCTGCTCAGCGGCGACGGCGAGGTGATCGAACCCGACGACGGCGACGGTGTCGTGGCCATCGGCAGCGGCGGCCCCTACGCGCACGCGGCCGCGGCGGCGCTGCTCGAGAGCACCGACCTCGGCGCCGAGGAGATCGCCCGGCGCGCGCTCCTCATCGCGTCGCGGCTCTGCATCTACACCAACGACAACATCACCGTGGAAACGCTCGAGCTCGCCACCCCGGCGCCGGCTGCGCCCGTTCCCGCGTGACCAGCCCTGCGGCCATCGATCCCGGCCCCGTCGAGCATGACGACGCGCACCACGATCTGATCGAGGCGATCGCGGGGGAGACGCTCCGCCCGGCCGAGGTGGTCCGGCGTCTCGACGAGTACATCATCGGTCAGCACGAGGCGAAGCGATCGGTCGCGATCGCGCTGCGCAACCGGGTGCGCCGGCGGATGCTGCCCGAGGACATGCGCAACGAGGTGTTGCCCAAGAACATCCTGATGATCGGTCCGACAGGCGTCGGAAAGACCGAAATCGCGAGACGTGTGGCCCGGCTGACGGAGTCCCCCTTCATCAAGGTCGAGGCGACCAAGTTCACCGAGGTGGGCTATGTCGGCCGTGACGTCGAGTCGATCCTTCGCGACCTGCTCGAGCAGACCATCACCGACCTGCACGAGGATCGCGTCGCCGAGGTGGAGCCGCGGGCCCGTGTTCTCGCCGATGCACGGCTCGTCGAGACACTCCATGAATCCGGCGAGCGGCAGCGTGCGGCGCGTGCGGGGCCCGAGGCGGGCACGCCGCCGAGCCCCGACCAGGCAGCGGCCGAGGCGCGTCGCGCCCGGAGCCGGCACCACCGGCTCGCCCGGCGTCTCGCGGCCGGCTCGTTGGAGGATGCGACCCTCGACATCGAGGTCGAAGAGCCCTTCCAACCCGCGTTCGAGGGATTCACCGGGACCGGCCTGGAGGAGGTCGGCGTCTCGCTGTCGGACTTCTTCTCCCAGCTCGCCCCGCCGCGCAAGCGCAAGAAGCTGATGACCGTGGCCGAAGCACGCGACGTGCTCGTCGACGAGGAGACCGATCGCCTGATCGACATGGACCGCGTCTACGACGACGCGATCCACCTCGTCGAAGACTCGGGCGTCGTCTTCATCGATGAGGTCGACAAGATCTGCGGCCCCGCCTCGGACCGCGGGCCGGACGTGAGCGGCGAAGGAGTCCAGCGCGACCTGCTGCCGATCCTCGAGGGCTCGACGGTGCACACCCGCTACGGACCGGTGCGCACCGACCACGTCCTCTTCATCGCGGCGGGCGCCTTCACCGCGGCGCGGCCCAGCGATCTGATCCCGGAGTTTCAGGGTCGCTTTCCAATCCGCGTGGAGCTGAAACCGCTCAGCGAGGGCGATCTCGTCCGCATCCTCACCGAGCCCGGCAATGCGCTGACCAGGCAGTACGCGGCGCTGCTCGGCACCGAGGACGTGACCCTCGACTTCACCGATGACGGGATTCGCGAGCTCGCGGCTCAGGCGTACCGCGTCAACGAGGAGGACGAGAACCTCGGCGCGCGCCGCCTGTTCACGATCATGGAGAAGGTGCTCGAGGACGTCTCGTTCGGCGCGGAGGAGCTCGCCGGCACGACCGTGGTCATCGATGCCGCGTACGTGGGCGAGCGGCTCGGCGACCTGGTGCGCAACCAGGACCTCCGCCGCTACGTGCTCTGACGCCGCGGCCACCGGTGTGGGAGTCGGGCGGGGCTGGTACACTCGGGTCATCTCACACGTCCGGTTTCACGCGGCCGGCGGGTGCCCGGTGCCCCCGGGTCGCCGCCGCGGTTCACCCCGGACGGAGGCACCACACCACCCCAACAGGAGCGACCGCCCATGCCGGCAGTAACACTGCGCCAGCTGCTGGAGGCCGGAGTTCACTTCGGCCACCAGACGAGCCGGTGGAATCCCCGGATGCGCCCGTACATCTTCACGGCGCGCAACGGCATCCACATCATCGACCTCGAGCAGACTCAGAAGCAGCTCGACGTCGCCTGCGAGTATCTGAGGGATATCGTCGGGAGTGGCCAGAAGGTCCTCTTCGTCGGCACGAAGAAGCAGGCTCAGGACGTGATCGAGGAGGTCTGCCGGAACACGGGCCAGGCCTATGTCACGCATCGCTGGATGGGCGGCATGCTCACCAACTTCACCGTCATCCAGCGCCGGCTGCGCCGGCTCGCCGAGCTCCGGGTCATGCAGTCGCGCGGCGATTTCGAGCGGATGAGCGGCAAGGAGGCGAACGACGCCCGCGACGACCTCGAGCGCCTCGAGAACAACTTCGCCGGCATGGCCGAGATGAAGCGGCTCCCAGGAGCGGTCTTCGTCATCGACTGCAAGAAGGAGCGCATCGCGGTCACCGAGGCCAACAAGCTGAGCATCCCGATCGTGGCGATCGTCGACACCAACTGCGACCCCGACGACATCCAGGTGGTGATCCCCGGCAACGACGACGCCATGCGGAGCTGCCGCCTGATCGTGACCGAGATCGGCAAGGCGATCGCGGAGGGACTGCAGCAGTTCAGCGAGCGCGAGATGCAGGAGCGGCAGGAAGCCGAGCAGCGCGAGCGTGAGGCGGCCGTCGCGGCCGAGGCTGCCGCCGTCGTCGCGGCTGAGCAGGCGGCAGCGGCAGCGGCGCATGCCGACGCGATCGCAGCGGAGCAGGCGGCCGCGGCAGCGGCGGTCCCGGAGCCCGCTGTGGCGGGCGCCGCTGCTTCCGACGGCGAGGCGGCGAGCTGATGCCGGAGGTCACCGCGGCGATGGTCAAGGCGCTCCGAGAACGCACCGGCGCGGGGATGATGGACT
Organism: Saccharimonadales bacterium (SeqCode); assembly: GCA_035534875.1. Classification (GTDB taxonomy): domain Bacteria; phylum Chloroflexota; class Dormibacteria; order Aeolococcales; family Aeolococcaceae; genus Palsa-851. The sequence continues at coordinate 14,740 of DATLRB010000026.1, read as the reverse complement.
GCAAGCGCGCCCTGGTCGACTGTGACGGCGACATGGACAAGGCCGAAGACTGGTTGCGTGCCAAGGGATTCTCACGTGCAGCGGCAAAAGCCGGACGCAGCACCAACGAGGGCCTGGTTGAGGCGTACATCCACCAGGCCGGCGGTATCGCCAAGCAGGGAGCTCTCATCGAGCTCAACTGCGAATCCGATTTCGTCGCCAAGACCGACGACTTCAAGCACCTCGCACACACCCTCGCACTCCAGGTCGTCGGCATGGCCCCGAAATACATCCGCCGTGAGGACGTTCCCTCCGAGATCGTCGACCGCGAGCGGGCCGTCTATCGCGAGCAGGTGCAGGGCAAGCCCGAGAACATCGTCGAGAAGATCCTTGCCGGCAAGCTTGATGCCTTCTACGCGCAGATCTGCCTGCTCGAGCAGCCGTGGATCAAGGATGACAAGAAGAAGGTCGGCGACCTCGTGACCGAAGCGATCGCCCGGCTTGGCGAGAACATCTCCGTGGCCCGATTCGCCCGCTTCGCCGTGGGCGCTGAGAGCACCGAGAGTGACGGCGCGGCTGCGCCGGCCGCCGAGTGAGTCTCGGAGCCCCTAACATGGAACTCGCCGCGCTGGCCGGTCGAGCAGATGACGGACGCCGGCCGGTTTTCGGCCGGGTCATCCTCAAGCTCGGCGGTGAGGCGCTCCTCGGGACCGCCGGTTACGGCATCGACTACGGGGCCGCGCGCCACATCGCCGAGCAGTTGACCCACATCATGGCGCGGGGCGTGCAGGTCGCCATCGTCGTCGGCGGCGGCAACATCGTGCGCGGCACCGAGGCCGCACAGCACGGGATCGACCGGGTCACCGCCGACTACATGGGCATGCTCGCCACGGTGATCAACGCGCTGGCGCTCCGCGACGCCATCGAGCAGTTCGGGATCGACTGCCGGCTGCAGAGCGCGATCGCGATGCAGCAGGTCGCGGAGCCGTTCATCCCGAGGCGCGCCATACGGCATCTCGAGAAAGGGCGCCTCGTGATCCTCGCCGCCGGTACCGGGAACCCGTTCTTCACGACCGATACCACAGCTGCGCTTCGGGCGGTGGAGATCGGGGCCGACGTGCTGCTCAAGGCGACCAAGGTGGACGGCATCTACAGCGCGGATCCCAACAAGGTCACCGACGCCACCCGCTTGCAGAACCTGACCTACCTGGACGTGCTCAATCGCGGGCTCGCCATCATGGACAGCACGGCGGTGACCCTGTGCATGGACAACCGCATGCCGATCATCGTCTTCGACCTCTTCACCCAGGGCAATATGGAGCGCGTGATCCTCGGTGAGCAGATCGGGACTCGCGTCGATGCGGAGGCCGACCCGGAATGACCGACCGCGGCAAACCCGACGACCCGGAGCAACAGATCGCGCAGCGGCTGGCCGAGGCGAACCAGCGCATGGAGAAGAGCGTCGAGGCCCTGCACCGCGAGTTGATGACCGTGCGCACCGGGCGCGCCTCGCCCGCACTGCTCGAGCGCTTGCACGTCGACTACTACGGATCGCCGACTCCCCTCCAGAGCATCGCCGGGATCAGCGTTCCGGAGGCCAGCATGCTGGTCATCCAGCCCTACGACCGGACCTCGCTCGGTGCCATCGAGAAGGCGATCCAGAAGAGCGACCTGGGGCTCAACCCGAGCAACGACGGCCAGGTGATCCGCGTGGCGATCCCCCAGCTCACCGAGGAGCGCCGCAAGGAGCTCGTCAAGGTCATCCATCGCAAGGCCGAGGAGGCGCGCGTCGCGGTGCGCAACATCCGCCGCGACGAGGTCGACCATCTCCGTCGCGTCGAGAAGGACGGCCACGTGAGCAAGGACGAGGTGGCCTCCAAGCTCATCGACGTGCAGAAGATCACGGATCAGTTCATCGCCAGGATCGACGACGCCATCCAGAGGAAGGAGGCTGAGATCCTCGAGGTCTGATGGAGACCCGCGCCGAAACGGCCGAAGCCTTCGGGGCGTTCTGACCCCGAGCACCACAATGCAGCGCCCACCCGATCCCGCCGCGATCCCGCTTCCCGCAAGGGCAGATCTTCCGCGGCATGTCGGCATCATCATGGACGGCAACGGACGGTGGGCCCGGCGGCGCCACCTCCCGCGCGTGGCCGGTCACCGGGCCGGGGTCCGGGCCATCCGCCCGGTCATGGAGGCGTGCCACGAGGCCGGCGTCCACATCCTCACGCTATACGCATTCAGCACCGAGAACTGGCAGCGCCCGCGCGGTGAGGTGGCGGCGCTCATGCGGCTGTTCGGCGAGACCATCGATCGCGAGGTCGGTGAGCTGCACGAGAACGGCGTGCAGATTCGCGTGCTCGGGGACCGGGCGCGGCTCAGTGACACCTTGCAGAAGAAGGTGGCGCAGGCCGAGGCACTCACCGCCGGGGACACGTCGGCGATCCTCAACGTCGCGATCAACTACGGGGGCAGGCGTGAGATCGTCGACGCGATTCGCGAGCTGGCCGGCGCCGGTGCTGACCTGACGTCGCTCGACGAGCCGGCGATCAGCAATGCGCTCTACACCCGTGGTCTGCCCGACCCGGACCTGATCGTGCGCACCGCCGGGGAGCTCCGGATCAGCAATTTCCTGCTCTGGCAGGCCGCGTATGCCGAGCTGTACGTGACCGACACGCTCTGGCCGGACTTCGGTGAGACGGCGATCCACGATGCGCTCGCGGATTTCTCGGGTCGAGAACGCAAGTTCGGTGCCATTCCCGAACCGATCGAGCGCGTCCCCGCTCACGCCGGCACCGCGCAGCACGCCAGCCGGGCGGAATGAACCTCGCCCTCAGGGTGGTCTCGGGGGTGGTCCTGGTGGCGCTCATCGCCGCCGCCCTCTGGATCGGCACGCCGGCGGTGGCCATCGTGGTCGGTGCAGGCGCGCTCATCGGGGCGTGGGAGCTGCGCGGGCTCCTCGGGCGGATGGGCCCGACCCCGCCCGTCTGGTTGATCCTTCCGCTCAGCGTCTGGCTCGGGATCCGGTTCGCGCTCCCAGCATCGGACATGGCCGCGGACTGGGCGTTCGCGGCGGCCGTCGTCGTCGGCCTCCTCGCCGGTCTCCTGACGCGGCAGGGCTTCGCCGGCTGGGCGCTTGCCGTCGGCGGCGCAGCCTATCTCGGGCTCTGCCTCGGGTTCTGGGTGGCGATCTACCGCTGGCACGTCACGGACGCGAATCACCTGGGGCTCCGGCTCGTCGTCCTCGCGCTCGCGGGTGCCGTCATCGGCGATACCGCCGCCTACTTCGTCGGCTCCGCAATCGGTCGCCACCACTTCTTCCATGCGATCTCGCCGCGCAAGTCCGTGGAGGGGGCGGTCGCTGGGGCCGTGGCCTCGCTGCTGGTCGGCGCAGTGGCCGGCCCCTGGCTCATCGGCATCAGCGTCCCGCTCGGCGCCGGGCTTGGCGCCCTCATGGCGATCGCGGCGCAGGGCGGCGACCTCGTTGAATCGGCGATCAAACGCGAGGCGGGCGTGAAGGACTCCGGAACGCTGATCCCCGGTCACGGAGGCCTGCTCGACAGGGCCGACAGCCTTGTCCTGCTCGCGCCAGTCGTATATTGCTACTTGAAGCTGATCGCATTCCCGTAACCCCGGCGAAAGCGGTGGCGTGCTCTGCTCTACTGCGAACCGAGGCATCTGCGCACAAGTGACACTCCCCACGCCCCGCCGACGTGTCGTCCTGCTGGGCGCGACCGGCTCGATCGGCCGTCAGGCATGTGACGTCATCGCCAGGTTTCCCGATCGATTCGAACTGGTCGGCGCGGTAGCGGGGAGCGACGCCGCGACCCTCGCCGCGATCGCGACCCGGTTCGGGATCGCGCGCACTGCGCTGGTGCACCCCGACTCCGCGACCGCGGTGCCCCCGGGGTGCGCGACCGGCATCGATGCGGCATGTGAGATCGCGGCCATGGAGGCCGACGTGGTCTGCGTCGCGATCACCGGCGCGGCGGCGATCCGCCCCACACTCGCCGCAATCGACGCGGGAGCCACGGTCGCGACCGCCACCAAGGAGGTCCTGGTCATGGCGGGGGAGCTCGTCAAGGCCCGCGCAGCCGCGTCCGGCGCCCGCGTCATCCCGATCGACAGCGAGCACTCGGCCCTCTGGCAATGCCTTCGGGGCGAGGATCCCGCCTCGGTGTCCCGGCTCGTGCTCACCGCCAGTGGCGGTCCGTTCCTTCGCCGCCCGCTCGACATGTTCGCATCGATCACACCGGCAGAGGCCCTGGCTCACCCCACCTGGAACATGGGTCCGAAGGTGACCATCGATTCCGCCACGATGATGAACAAGGGGCTCGAGGTCATCGAGGCGCACTTCCTGTTCGACACACCGTACGCGGCGATCGACGTCGCGATCCATCCGACCAGCATCGTGCACAGCTGGGTCGAGTTCCAGGATGGGGCGGTGGTGGCGCAGATGGGCGTTCCCGACATGCGTGTGCCGATCGCCCTCGCCCTGGCCGACGGAGAGCGGCTCCCGGGCGTCGGGCCGCATCTCGACCTCCGTGACGTCTCGCCCCTCGAGTTCCTGCCCGTCGACGGCGCCCGGTTCCCGGCTGTCGCGCTCGCGCGGAGTGCGGGGGAACGCGGTGGCCTCGCCCCGTGCGTGTTCAACGCCGCCAATGAGGAGGCGGTGATGGCATTCACGGCCGGACAGTGCCGCTTCGACGAGATCGTCCCGCTCGTGAGCGAGGCGCTCGCAGCCTTCCACGACGGTGATGCCTCGACGCTGGACGGTGTTCTCGCGGCGGACGCGTGGGCGCGTGGGTTCGTCCAGGCGAACACCGTGGACGCGGTCGCCGCACGATGATCCAGTTCCTCATCTACGCCGGCGCGTTCATCCTGGTGCTCGTCTCGGTGATCACCATCCACGAGTTCGGCCACTTCGCGGTCGGCAAGCTCTCCGGCATCAAGGTCGAGGAGTTCGCGATCGGCTTCGGACCCAAGATCTATTCGCGCACCATCGGTGAGACGCTCTACGCGATCCGCGCGATCCCCGCCGGTGGCTTCGTGCGCATGGCCGGCATGCTGGGACTCACTGGCGAAAGCGATGCGGGGGAACGCAACTTCTATCGCGCATCGCGGCCGCGGCGGTTCGCGACCGTGTCCGCGGGCATCATCGCCAACTTCATCTTCGGCGGCCTGATCTTCGCGATCGTCGACCTGCAACCGACCCCGTCCCTCTTCGAGACGCACGCTGCATCGGGGGCGGCAGGGCTCAGGTCGGGCGACACGATCCTCGCCATCAACAATTCGACGATCCGCCAGGACAACCTCGCCAACGTCACCACCGACCTCCATAACGCGACGACGGCAAGCCAGGGACGCCCGATGATGGTGGAGTACCGCGCCGCCGACGGCAGCATCCACAACACCGTGCTCACCCCGCGACTGACCATCGCGAATGTCGTCGCAGACCAATCGACGGTCGCCGGCGGCAAACTCCCCGCCGGGGGCCTGGCGGTGACCTCGATCAACGGTTCCCCGGTCGGCACCGGTGACCCGGCACAACTGCTCGGCGGCGGCTCCCCGGTCACCATCAGCGGCTACCTCGAGAATGAGGACGGGTCGCCGTCCCGGTATTTCACCAACGTCACCGTGTCCGGCATCAAGGACGGGTACCCGGCCAGCAACGCCATCCGGGCTGCGTGGATCATGGGCGTCGTTCCCGGCTACAACGGCGAGAGCCTGCCGGGAGCAGTCGCGAGCGGGTTCAGCGCCATCCCCGGGTTCGTCTGGGGTGAGGTGACCGGGATCTACGGTCTGATCGTGCATCCACCCCAGGGCGGCATCAACGGTCCCCAGGGCTTCACCGGCCCGGTCGGCATCGCACAGGAGACCGCCACGGCCACCAACAACGGGTTCCTCGGACCAAACGGCCTGGTCTGGTGGATCGGCTTCATCAGCCTCAACCTCGGCTTCGTCAACATGCTGCCGATCCCCTTCCTCGACGGCGGCAAACTGCTCTTCATCCTCATCGAATCGGTGCGCCGCCGGCGCCTCAACCCCAAGGTGGAGGCCGCCATCACGGCCGTCGGTCTGGCGGTCATCGTCGTCTTCGCGGTGTATGTCACCATCGGAGACGTGAGCAGGCTATGACCGACGGGGGCTCGCCGATCAGAGCGCGCAGACCGACGGTTCCGGTACGAGTGGGGGCGGTCGTCATCGGCGGCGCCGCACCGATTGCGGTGCAGACCATGACCAAGACCCAGACCGAGGACGCGGCGGGAACGATCGCGCAGATCGAGCGCGCTGCGAAGGCGGGTGCGGATGTCATCCGCGTGACCTGCGACACGCGCGACGCAGCCACCGCATTGCACGAGATCGTGCGCGAGTCGCCGATACCGGTGGTCGCGGACATCCACTACGACGCGCCGCTGGCGCTGCTCGCGCTCGAGGCCGGGGTGCACTGTCTGCGTCTCAACCCGGGCAATATCACGGACAGCGCGAAGGTCGCCGACATCGCACGTGAGGCGAAGGCACGCAGCGTTCCGATCCGCATCGGCGTCAACGCCGGCAGCATCCCGCAGCGCAAGGAGTTGACGCGCGGGCGAGGCGGATCCATCGACGAGACGGCGCAGAACATGGTTGCAGCAGCGCTGAGCCACATCCGGGTGCTCGAGGAGCTTGACTTCCGCGATATCAAGGTCTCGCTCAAGGCGAGCGACGTGCTCACCAACCTCGCGGCAAACCGTGCCTTCGTCGCTCTCGGCAACCGCTACCCCCTGCACCTCGGCCTCACCGAGGCGGGGCCCGTCGACACCGGGAGCATCAAGAGCGCCCTCGGGATCGGACTCCTGCTCGCCGAAGGGATCGGTGACACCATCCGGGTCTCCCTGGTCGGTTCGCCGGAGGAGGAGGTGCGGGTGGCGCGTCAGATCCTTGCCAATCTCCAGGAGAAGGGGGACGGGCCCAACCTCGTCGCCTGCCCCACCTGCGGCCGGCTCGAGATCGACATGATGCCGATGGTCGCGCAGGTGTCGAAGGCGCTCGAGGGCGTGAAGCGGACCATCACCGTCTCGGTGATGGGCTGCGTCGTGAACGGCCCAGGGGAGGGCATGCACGCCGACATCGGCATCGCCGGCGGCCGTCAGAAGGGCATTCTGTACCGAAACGGCAAGGTGGTCTCGACGCTGCCGGAGGGCGAGCTTGTCAGCGCACTGCTCGGCGAGCTGCGCGACATCGCAGAGGAAGACGCGCGCCTGATCGCCGAGGGCAAGCCCCTGCCGGTCGGTCTGAGCGAGCGCGAGGGCGTCCTCACGTAGACTGCTCGGCCATGGCCGACGAGAAGCGGATCACCGCGCAGAGCGACGATTTCGATCGCTGGTACACGGATGTGGTCCGCCGTGCCGAGCTTGCCGACTATTCGCCGGTGCGCGGCTGCATGGTCATCAGGCCGTATGGCTTCGCGTTGTGGGAGAACATCCAGCGCGCGCTCGACGACATGATCAAGCGCACCGGCCACGAGAACATGTACTTCCCGCTCTTCATCCCGGAGTCGTACCTCCAGAAGGAGGCGGACCACGTCGAGGGCTTCGACCCCCAGGTTGCGTGGGTGACGCGTGGTGGGGGCAAGGAGCTCGAGGAGCGGCTCGCCGTGCGTCCCACCAGCGAGACGATCATCTGCTCCATGTACGCCGACTGGATCCACTCGTGGCGAGATCTTCCGGTGAAGATCAACCAGTGGTGCAACGTGGTGCGCTGGGAGCACCGCACACGACTGTTCCTACGCACCACCGAGTTTCTCTGGCAGGAAGGTCACACGTTTCATCAGCTCGACAGTGAGGCGGCGGACGAGGTCGACACCATGCTCGACTGCTATCGCGAGCTCACCGAGGACTGGCTGGCCATCCCGGTGATCAAGGGACGCAAGACGGAGTCGGAGAAATTCCCCGGCGCCCGCTACACCGTGAGCATCGAGGCGATGATGTCCGACGGCTGGGCGCTGCAATCAGGGACGTCGCACCACCTCGGCCAGAATTTCACGCGCGCGTACGACATCGCATACAGCGACCGCGACAACCAGCGGCAGCATCCGTTTCAGACCTCATGGGGCCTCTCGACACGGACCGTGGGCGCGGTGATCATGGCCCACGGTGACGACATGGGTCTGATCCTCCCGCCCAGGGTCGCGCCGATCCAGGTCGTCGTGGTTCCGATCACCCGCAGCAACGACGAGACGGGGGCGGCGGTGGTGGAGGAGGCGACCGCGCGCCTCGAACGCGAGTGCCCCGCCGGCGTCCGCCTGCGTGTCGACCGCCGCGAAGGGATGCGGCCCGGCGAGAAGTACGCGCACTGGGAGTTGCGCGGCGTGCCCTTGCGCATCGTCGTCGGCGCCAAGGATCTGGCTGGAGGGAACGTGACTCTCGTACACCGCGTCGACGGCGTCCAGGAGACCGTTCCCATCGAGGGGCTTGCGGCCAGGCTTCCCACGCTGCTCGAGGCGGCGCAGCGCGCCATCTTCGAGCGCGCTCGACGGCGCCTCGACGAGCGCAGCGTCGACGTCTCGAGCCTCGAGGAGCTGGTCGCGGCATTTGCCGATCGCCCGGTCTTCGCGACCGCGCCGATGTGCAACGCCGAGGAGTGCGAGACGGCGGTCAAGGCCTCGGTGCACGCACTCACGGTTCGGGTGCTCCGCGCCGATCGGCCGGCGAGCGGCGCGCCCTGCATCGCCTGTGGGAAGCCCTCCGACTCCAACGCGCTCCTCGCCCGCTCGTACTGAGGCGATCCCCCTCAGGACTGGTCGACGGCGATCCGCTTCAGGTGCGCCCAGAACGCCTCGACGGCGGGCGTGTGGAGGTCACGCCGGCGCGCGGCGGCGAACGACTGCGAGACGCTTCGCCCGGGGAGCGGGATCACCACCAGCCTCCCCTCGACGATGTCCTGTTCGACGACGGAGCGCGGCATGGCGGCGAATCCGAGTCCGGCGAGGAGTGCCGCGTGGAGCGCGCCTTCCTCGAGCTCCAAGGTGTTCTCGGGATCGACGTGGCTGCCCAGCGCGTGGGCGGCGAGTGCCTCGGTCGCGCTGCCACGCTCATGCGCGAGATGGCGATGGGTCACGAGGTCGCGCACCGCCGTCCGGCTCGACGCCAGCGGGTGGTGGGCAGCGACCACGGTGACCAGCTGCGTGTGCTCGAGCACGACCATCTCGACGCCGGGCATGCGCACGGACGACCCGGCAAGAATGATGTCGGCTCGGCCCTCGACGAGCATCGTGACCAGGGAGCGCATGGGCGCGAGGGCGAGCCGCACGTTGATCTCAGGGTGGTCGGCGACGAAGGGCGCGAGCCAGCCCGCCAACCGGTGCGCCCCCATCACGCGTCCTGCCGCGACCGTCAGCTCGCCGCGCTCGAAGGCGAGGTAGCCGGCACGCAGCTCCTCGATCTGACCCACGTCCTCGAGCACGCGCACGGCGAGCTGTCGCAGGGCACGGCCGACGTCGGTGAGCTGCACATTCCGGCCCACTCGCTGGAGCAGCGGAAGCCCGAGCGTCGCTTCGAGGCGCCGCACCACGCCGCTCACCGAGCCCTGCGAGAGTCCAAGCGCCTCGGCGGCGGCGGTCACGTGCTCGCGTTCGGCGACGGCGAGAAACGTGTGCAGTTGATCGAGGGTGATCCGGGGTCGCGGATGTCGGGGGCGCGACTGCGGCGTGCGCATCGCGGCGCTAGCCGCGAGGCGCCAGATCTGGGAGGAGGCCGCTCTCGTCGATGGCCGCAAGCACGGCGGCAACCGACTCGTCGACGGTCTGGGTGCCGCTGTTGACCACGACGTCGGGCTCCTCGGGCGCCTCGTAGGGGTCCGAGACACCGGTGAAATGGTCGATCTCGCCGGCGAGCGCTCGCTTGTACAACCCCTTGACGTCGCGCTCCGCGAGCACGTCGATCGAGCAGCTGACGTACACCTCGACGAAGCGGCCGATGCGCTGGCGCACCTCGGCCCGCGTGTCCTTGTACGGCGAGATGGCCGCGGTGATGGCGACGACGCCGTTGCGCGTGAGCAACTCCGCGACGAATCCAATGCGACGGATGTTGATATCGCGGTCTTCCTTGCTGAATCCGAGCCCGGCGCTGAGCGTCTGCCGAACCTCGTCGCCGTCGAGCACCTCGACACGGAGGCCGCGCTCGCGCAACTCAGCCGCGACCCGCTGCCCGATCGTCGACTTGCCGGCGCCGGAAAGGCCGGTGAACCAGATCGTGAGGCCGCTCATCAGGCCACCGGCGCCGCGACGGCGTAGGCTGCGCGCAGGATCTCGGCGACCTCGGGCCTGGTGAATTCATGAGGAATCGGATCACCGCGGTTGAGCATCTCGCGAACGCGCGTCCCGCTCAGGATCACACGATCGTCGGCGCCGTGGGGGCACGACTTGGTGCTGGCCATGCTCTCGCATGCCCTGCAGTAGAAGGAGTGCTCGAACTTGTACGCGGCGAAGCCGAGCCGCTCGGCCCCGCCGAGCTCGTCGAAGAGTGTCTGTGCGTCGTAGGTGCCGTAGTAGTTGCCGACCCCGGCCGCATCACGGCCGATGATGAAGTGCGAGCACCCGTAGTTCCGGCGCACCTGGCCGTGGTAGATCGCCTCCCGAGGCCCCGCGTAGCGCATCGCTCCGGGAAAGATGCCGAGCACGACGCGATTCGGCGGGTAGTAGCCGTCAAGCAGCACGCGGTAGCACTGCATGCGAACTTCGAACGGCACGTCGTCGCCCTTGGTCACCCCGGAAAGCGGATGCAACAGCAGTCCGTCGACCTGCTCGAGCGCTACCTTGGTCAGGTACTCGTGAGCGCGGTGCACGGGATTGCGCGTCTGGAATCCCACCACCGTCGACCATCCGCGGTCGCTGAGCGCCGCGCGGGTCTCGGCAGGCGTGGAGATCACGTCTCCTGCCGGTTGCGCCGCGACCCGCACCGGGCCGGCGACAACGGTCGGTCCCTGCGCGAAGAGCGCGGCCACGCCCGGATGAGCCTGGTCGGTGGTCCGATACACCTCGCGCGCCTCGGCCTCGAGGTCGCGATCGTAGATCTCGGTCACGGTGAGCGCACCGAGCAGGTGACCTGCCTCATCGCGCAGAGCGACGACCGCTGCCTCCTGCAACGCACGCGCGCGATCACCCACCGGGAGGGTGATGGGGAGCGTCCACGGCGTGCCGTCGCTCAGCTGCGCGTGCTCGACGACGCTCCGATAGTCGCCGTAGCCCTGAAACCCGGTCAGCGGCGAGTACGCTCCGCTGCCGAGCAGCGCGAGATCGGCGGATGCCGTCTCTGAAACACGCAGCGAGATGAGTTCCTCAGCGCGCGCGCCGAGGTCAGCAAGCTCGTCTGCGGTCATGAGCAGATCGACAAGCGGTCCCCCGAGCGGCGAGACGAGGGTTGCCTCTTTCTCTGCCACTCGGGGCTCGCTTGATTCCAGGGTCATCGGGGTCAGTTTACCGGGTCACCCCCTCCGAGCCGCTCTGCGTCCCATTGCCGCTAGCAATCAGTCGCTTGAATTCACTCGTTCGACATACTCTCGTTACATCGTGTTTGATCGAAGCGCTCTCGTCCTACACTCGTAAAGGCCGTGCCCATCAACGAGCTCATGGCGCGTGTCGACTACCTCCCCGAGGAGGATCGAACCTCGATACGGCGCGCCTTCGACGTCGCCGATCGCGCGCACACCGGTCAGTCCAGGCTGACCGGTGAGCCGTACATCGAGCATCCACTCGCGGTGGCAGGCATCCTCGCGGACCTGCGTCTCGACCCGGAAACGCTCATGGCCGCGCTGCTCCATGACACGGTCGAGGACACCGCGGTCACACGCGACGAGGTACGGAGCCTCTTCGGTGACCAGGTCGCGAAGCTGGTCGACGGCGTGACCAAGCTTGGCAAGATCCACGTGCGCAGCGCCGAGGAGCACCAGGCCGAGAACATCCGAAAGATGCTCGTGGCGATGGCCGAGGACGTGCGTGTCGTGCTCATCAAGCTCGGCGACCGACTCCACAACATGCGCACGATCAGCGCGCACACCACCGAGCGAAGGCTCCGCATCAGCCGCGAGACGCTCGACATCTACGCGCCACTCGCGCATCGCCTCGGCATCTGGGAGATCAAGGGGGAGCTCGAGGACCTCGCCTTCGTGCAACTCGACCCCGACAACTACCACCTGATCGAGGCACGGCTGGCGAGCAGCCGCGAGCAGCGGGATGCCTTCGTGCGCGACGTCACCGAGATCCTCGGGCGCGAGTTCGCGCCGCTCGGCATGCAGGCGGAGATCGCCGGCCGAACCAAGCACACCTACAGCATCCACGAGAAGATGCTCCGCGGCCAGAAGGAATTCGGCGAGATCTACGACATCATCGCCATCCGCGTGCTCGTGGACTCCATCAAGGACTGCTACGGCGCCCTCGGGGTCGTGCATTCGCTGTGGAAGCCCCTGCCCGGCCGCTTCAAGGACTACATCGCGATGCCCAAGGGCAACGGCTATCAGTCGCTGCACACCACGGTGCTGTCCCACACCGGTGAGCCGATGGAGGTGCAGATCCGCACCCAGGAGATGCACGAGACCTCCGAGTACGGCGTGGCCGCGCACTGGCGCTACAAGGGTGGCCAGGACGGCGCGCGAATCGACGAACGCTTCACCTGGCTGCGTCTGCTCATGGACTGGCAGAAGGAGGTGCTCGACGCCGAGGCCTTCGTCAACACCGTCAAGGTCGACATCTTCCAGGACGAGGTCTTTGTCTTCACGCCGCGCGGCGACGTGCGCTCCCTGCCCCAGGGATCGACTCCGGTGGACTTCGCATATCGCATCCATACCGACGTCGGACACAGCTGCATCGGCGCGAAGGTCAACGGACGGATGGTGCCCCTCGATCATCGCCTGGAGAACGGCGAGATCGTTGAGGTGCTCACCACCAAGGCGCCCCACGGGCCGTCGCGCGACTGGCTGAACTTCGTCAAGACGTCGAGCGCGCGCGAGAAGATCCGCCAATGGTTCAAGCGCGAGCGTCGCGACGAGAACATTCAGAAGGGCCGCGAGATGCTGGACAAGGAATTCCGGCGTCTCCGCCAGATGTCCCTGAGCGGCGTGAAGGACGATCAACTCCTCGAACTTGCCCAGGAATTCAAGCTGGCGACGATCGATGACTTCGTCGCCGCCATCGGATACGGGGACATCAGCGCGCGCAGCGCGGTGCTCAAGTTCGGTGCCGATGAGCAGCAGACGGATGACGATCGCATCCTCGGCATTCCCCTCACGAGCACGCCCGCACCGACCGGCACCGTGCGCGTGCACGGACACGTCGACATGCTCACCACCCTGGCGCACTGCTGCAAACCGGTGGCCGGCGACGCAATCCGCGGCTACGTGACTCGCGGAAAGGGAGTCACGGTGCACCGAGCCGACTGCGTGAACGTCCGTAACGCCAGTGACGTGGAACGCATCGTCGACGTCGAGTGGGAGACCGGTGCGCGCCAGGTGTACCCGGTGAGCATCAAGATCGAGGCCTGGGACCGCACCGGGCTCCTTCGTGACATCGCCGCGGTCATCGCCGAATCGAAGATCAATCTGAGTGGCGCGGATGTGCAGGTGTATGACGACAAGACGGCGGTGATCAGCACCATCGTCGAGATCCAGAACCTGTCACAGCTGAGCCGCCTCCTCGAGCGGCTCGAGTCGGTTCGCGACGTCCACACGGTCGCGCGCGACACGGTCTGAGCAGTTCCCTGGCGCGGGCCGGCTCGAGGGAGAGCACCCTGGTCTGCGCGAGTGAGCTGTGCCTCAACCTGACCGCCTCACGGTGAGCGCGAAGGGGTGCAGTGGTCAGTTTGACTCGGGCGGCCATCCGTAGTTGCCGATTGAGCTGCGAGGGCATCGACGCTGACAGGGGAGCACTCCTATCTCGTAGCCGCGAGCGAATACCAGTTGGCGCAGCTTGCGAAGGTCGTCTTTGGCGACCTCCTCATCCCCATACGGCGCTGACAACCCAGTGGCCGCCAGAGGTTCTGCCATCTCAGGCACTCGATAGGCGAAGACCATGTGCCAATGAGGCTCGCCATCCGCCGGCAGATGAGCTACAGCACTTTCCAGGGTGTCGCGCAGGAGGGTCTCCCACATCGCATCAGTCTGATGGCTTTGTTCGCCGTCTAGCGACATTGGCGGATGCTGGCCTGTGCGGAGCTGTTGTTCTCTGATGCCTCAGCTGACCACCGACGCAAGGTGCTCCAGAGCGCCCGACGTTGCCCCCGTTTGACCGACTTCAACCAGCGGCCACACGGTACCCCGGGCGATGGCGGGCTGGCGTGAGCGATCGTGGCTGGAGGGTCGAGGAGATCGTCGTCGTCTTGGCGTAAGCTCGGGCGTTGAGGTGAAGTCGAGTGCAAACGCTTGAGCCGGGGCCGCTCGGACGTCTGATACGGGCGCTCCTCCGTCTATTCCTTCCTCCACCTCCGCCTATATATCCCGGTGGTGACGAGAGGCAGCCTCCCTCTGAGGGAGCAGGAGTCCCGGCGCGACCAAAGGGTCCGGCGCCGACCTTGGTTACAGGTGCCGAGCTCGAACTGCCCCGCGACCCAAACTGAGCCACCTCCTCAAGAGACATTGGCGGATGCTCGCCTGCCCCAGCGGTCTGTTGCTCGCCGGTAACAACCGATCAGTGCGAACCCAACGCTTTGGTACAGCCCGTAAGCTGCCGCTATGCCCGCGGACGCAACTCCTGTGCCAGGGTGGAACCCAGTCGAACCTGAGCGTTTGCGCT
>DATLRB010000025.1:0-36732 GCA_035534875.1 Saccharimonadales bacterium (SeqCode) | reverse complement strand
CCGGGACCGTGCTTGAGGCGGAGCAACTCCTCGCTCAACGGGTCCTCGATGACACGCTGAATGACGCGCCGCAGCGGGCGCGCGCCGTAGATCTTGTCGAACCCTTCGGTGACGAGCATCTCCTTCGCGTCGTCCGAGACGGTGAAGGTCAGCTCCTGCGCGGCGAGGTGCATCGCCACCTTGGCGAGCAGCAGATCGACGATCTGGCGCATCTGCGGATGGTCGAGGCGCTGGAAGACGACGACCGCGTCGACACGGTTGAGGAACTCGGGACGGAACTGCTTCTTGAGCTCGTCCATGATGCTGTCGCGCATCTTGCCGTGCTCCGACGACGACGCCCGCTCATCGGGCACCGCCGGCTGGAAGCCGAGCGACATGTTGAGCTTCAGCCCGTGCACGCCGAGGTTGCTGGTCATGATGATGATCGTGTTGGCGAAGTTGACGGCCTTGCCCTTGGCGTCGCTGAGGCGGCCGTCCTCGAGGATCTGCAACAGCATGTTGAAGACCTCGGGATGCGCCTTCTCGATCTCGTCGAAGAGCACCACGGAGTACGGGCGGCGGCGCACGGCCTCGGTGAGCTGACCGCCCTCGTCGTAGCCGACGTAGCCCGGCGGCGATCCGACGAGGCGCGCGGTGGAGTGGCGCTCCATGAACTCGCTCATGTCGAGCCGGATGATCGCGTCCTCGTTGTCGAAGAGGAACGCCGCGAGCGCCCGGGACAGCTCGGTCTTGCCGACGCCGGTCGGGCCGAGGAACATGAAGGAGCCGATCGGCCGCTTGGCATCCTTGAGGCCCGCGCGCGCACGGCGCACCGCCTGCGAGATGACCTTCACCGCGTCGTCCTGACCGATGAGGCGCTTGTGGATCTCCTCCTCCATGCGGAGCAGGCGCGACGTCTCCTCCTCGACCAGGCGCGAGACCGGGACGCCGGTCCACGACGAGATGATCTCGGCGATGTGCTCCTCGGTCACGTCCGGGACCGTCGCGCCGAGCTCGTCACGCCACTTGGTCTCCTGGGAGACGTACTTGTCCTTGAGCTTCTTTTCCTTGTCGCGGAAGTTGGCCGCGGTCTCGTAGTCCTGCGCCGCGATCGCCTCTTCCTTCTGGGTCTGCAGCTCACGGATCTCGCGCTGCATCGCGCGCAGCTCTTCCGGTGTGGTGGTGAGCTTCATGCGCACGCGCGCGCTCGCCTCGTCGATGAGGTCGATCGCCTTGTCCGGCAGCGAGCGGTCGCTGACGTAGCGCACCGACAGCTCCGCGGCGGCCTTGAGCGCCTCATCGGTGATCTTCACGCGATGATGCTTCTCGTACAGCAGACGGATGCCGTGCAGGATCTCGATGGTCTCGGCGAGCGTCGGCTCGTCGACGAACACCGGCTGGAAGCGGCGCTCCAGGGCCGCGTCCTTCTCGATGTACTTGCGGTACTCATTGAGTGTGGTCGCGCCGATGCACTGGATCTCGCCGCGCGCAAGCGCCGGCTTGAGGATGTTCGCGGCGTCGATGGCGCCCTCGGCGGCGCCCGCGCCGACGAGCGTGTGCAGCTCGTCGATGAAGAGGATCACCTCACGCGACGCGCGAATCTCGTCGAGGATCTTCTTGAGACGCTCCTCGAATTCGCCGCGGTACTTGGTGCCCGCAACGAGCGCGCCCATGTCGAGCGTGAGCACGCGCTTGCCCATCAGTGACTCGGGAATGTTGCCGAGGATGATCTGCTGGGCGAGGCCCTCCGCGATGGCGGTCTTGCCGACGCCGGGCTCACCGATGAGCGCCGGGTTGTTCTTGGTGCGCCGGCTCAGGATCTGCACGACGCGCTCGATCTCCATCGCGCGTCCGATCACCGGGTCGAGCGAGTTCTTGATGGCGAGGTCGGTCAGGTCACGGCAGAACTGGTCGAGCAGCGGGGTCTTGGAGGGCTTCTTCTGCGCTTCCTTCGACTCCTCGTCGATGCCCGACTCGTGGAGCAGCTTGTCGATCTCGCCGCGAACCTTCTCGAGGTTGGCGCCGAGGTCCTCGAGGACGTGCGCCGCGATGCCCTCACCCTCGATGAGCAGTCCGAGCAGGAGATGTTCGGTGCCGACATAGTTGTTGCCCATGCGACGCGCCTCTTCGAAGGAGATCTCGATGACCTTCTTGACACGCGACGTCGGGATGATCTGCTGAATGATGATCCGCTCGTTGCGACCGAGCACCGACTCGATCGTGCTGCGAACCTTGTTGATCTCCACACCGAGATTGTTGAGGACCTTGGCCGCAAGCCCCTCTCCTTCACGGAGCAAACCAAGCAGCAGGTGCTCTGTGCCGATGTACGAGTGATGCGAACGCTCAGCCTCCTCTTGCGCAAGCGTGAGCACCTTCTTCGCCCTTTCGGTGAAGCGCTCGAACGGGTACAAAACCGCCTCCATTGCCCTTCCGGCCCCCCCGTGGATGGAAAGGGTCAGACGCCGGGCAGTGCTCTAACGTCCCCCATTATGCCCGGGTCAGCCGACAGCTAAGCAACTTTGCAAATACGGGCTGGTAGCCTCGTCGAAACAGCCGCGTCGCTGTGCACGACACTGACGGTCGCGGGTTTGGTGCCCGCGCCCTACGCCTCCGGCTCGCTCACCTCCGCGTCAGGGATCGCTTCGGGTGCGTCGGCGTGGCCTGCCGCAACAGCATCGTCATCGACGCCTGCATCGGCCACCGCATCGACATCGACGGCGCCGGTGGCCGGGGCCGCCTCCGCCACCTCCGCCTCGAGCTCGGAGCCGGCGCCGGCGTCAACCGCCGCCTCGCCACCGGCGTCCGCCGGAGCGGTCCCCTCGACGCCGGCGTCGGTGAGCGCGGCGGCCATCGGCGACGGACCGCCGGCCGCGTCGCTCTCGTCGTCGTCATCTTCGGGGTAGTCGTATGACGGCGGCGTGATCTCGTCACCCTCGCCGGTCGGTCCACCGCCGTGCAGCTGGCGCAGGGAGAGGCTGATGCGGCGGCGGACCTTGTCCGCGCTGAGCACCATGACCTCGACCTCCTCGCCGACCTTGAGGACGTCTTCGGTACGTTCGACGTGATCCCAGGACAGCTCGCTGATGTGGAGCAGACCCTCGACCCCGTCGGCGATCTGGAGGAAGGCGCCGTACTTCTTCGTCTTGGTGACGATTCCGGGAACGGCCTTTCCGGGCGGGAACTGCATCTCGATCGTGTCCCAGGGATCCTGAGACATCTGACGCAGCGAGAGGCTGATGCGCGACAGCTCGGGGTCGAGCTTGATGACCTTGACCGACAGCTCGTCGCCGACGGTGAGCACGTCGCTCACGTTGTTGATGCGGTCCCACGAGAGCTCGCTGATGTGGATGAGCCCGTCGGCCCCGCCGAGGTTGACGAACGCACCGTAGGACGTCACGCCGCTCACCTTGCCGGTGATGACGTCGCCGACCTTGAGCTTCTCGAACAGCTCCTCGCGCTGGCGCGCGCGATCCTCATCCTGCGCGGCGCGCTGCGACACGATGAGGCGGTTGCGCTTGCGGTTGACCTCGAGGATCTTCACCGGGATCTTGGTCCCCACCAGCTCCATCAGGTTGCCGCTGAACTGACGGGCCACCTGGCTGCTGGGCAGGAATCCGCGCAGCCCCATGATGTTGACGATGAGCCCGCCCTTGTTCTGCTCGCGCACCTCGGCGTCGAGGATCTCGCCCTCCGATTCCTTCTCGGCGACGGCCTGCCAGATGCCTTCCGCGCGCGCCTTGCGCAGGCTGAGGACGACATTGCCGTGCTCATCCTCGGGCTGGATGATGTAGACCTTGACCTGGTCGCCGGAGTTGAGCGTGACCGGCTGCTCGCCGCGTGCCGACAGCTCGCGGTTGGAGATGATTCCCTCGCTCTTCGCGCCGATGTCGACGAGCACCTCGTCGGGATCGACTCGGACGACGACACCGTCCACGATGTCCCCGTGGGCCAGGGCCCTGATCGAATTCTGATCCTCCCGCAGGAGGTCTTCCATGGTGAGCGTCTCGGGCTCCTGCGCCGTCGTCGGGGTCAATGCACTCCTTTGCTCGTACTCCTGCCTTCAGAACGATCCGTCTCGTCGGTCAGGGATGCGGGCTTTCGCCTTCAAATGATCGCGTCCGGGGCGTGAATGGCGCGTTTGCACCGATGCCATCTCGATCTCGCCGAGTGTATCACCCGAGGCAGATCGATCCTCCTTCGCTGATTCGTTGCACACCGTTGGCGCCGCCGCGACAGTGCCATCAGCGAGGCGTCGCAGCCGCCATGCGACGCTGCGCCCGCAATGCGAGTGACCATCACCTGCGAGGAATGCGGCGAGCGACACCGTCTCGAACGGCGTGTCAGCGAGCCGGGTCCCATCTGGATCGTGTGCCACAACTGCGAGCTGCCGCTCCAAGCGGTCCTCGACGGCGTGACATCACCGACCACGGCTCCTGCAGCCCAGCCCTCCCGGACTCCGTCCGCGTGGGCGGGCGTCGTCGACTTCCGCGCAGCCTGAGCGACGCCGCTCCCCCGAGGAGCCCCGTCGCCGGCAGTTCGAGGAGGGGGCGGAGGGAACCGATCGGCGGTGGTACTCATGACGAGACCTGAGCTACGCTAGCCGTCATGGCGACCACCTCCGCGCCGACGCCGACCAGGGCTCCGGCCCCGGCCAAGGCGCCCGGTCGCCAGGAGCGCGACCAGCGCGAGTTCGGCTGGAACGTGATGGTCTGGAATGACCCGATCACGCTGATGTCGTACGTGGTGCTCGTGCTGCGCCGGCTCTTCGGGTACGACCACGCGACGGCGACGCGCCTGATGCTGCAGGTGCACCATGAGGGCCGCGCCGTGGTGGCGACGCAGCCGCGGGAACAGGCCGAGGTGTCGGTCGCCCAGCTCCACTCCTTCGGGCTCCAGGCGACCCTGGGCCGTCCCTGAGCCGCCGGAGAGCCGGCGATGGCCCAGGTGCTCCGTCGGCGCGGGCGGATCCAGGTGAAGGTCGACAAGCGCGAGCGTGAGGCGCTGATCGGGATCATCGATTCGCTCAGCCCGCGGCTTGCCGCCCCCCTGGCATCGGCGCCGCGCGCGTACGACGACGCCAAGCTCCAGGCCGAATACGATCGCTGGGTCCGGCCCGACATCGAGAAGGGCCGCCAGGTGGACCTGACCATGGTCCGGGATGCGCTGAGCGCCGGCGAGGACACCCTGCCGCTGACCGAGGCGCAGACGCTGGCCTGGCTGCGCGCCTTCAATCACCTCCGCGTCGCGGCGGGCGAGATCCTCGGGATCGAGGGTGACGGCTGGGAGGACACCGCGACCGACGCGACCAAGCAGCAGCCGGAGTACGGCGTCCTCATCGCCCTCGGGTATCTCCAGGAGGAGCTGGTCGCGGCCCTCGACTCGTGACGGTCGAAGAGCTCGGCAGCCTCCTGGAAACGCGCACTCGGGCGCGACACCGTCGTCAGTCCGGCGACCGTGCGCGACGGTTCGCAACTGGGGCATAGTGCCAAGGTCGAGGCCCTTACACCCTCGACGTTGGATGGAGGGCTTCCCGTGACAGGCAGCAACTCGCGCTGGATTCCGCTGATCGCGCTGCCGTTCGCGGCAGCGCTCGCCGCCTGCGGGGGCTCGAGCCCAAGCGGGACATCCTCGTCAGCCGGCGCCACGGTTGCCCCGACCGTCGCCCCGACGCTGACGGCGGCGCCGGCAGCCGCCCAGTGCCCGAGCGGCTCGACGGTCGGATCCGCGCTCGGGATCACGGTCCCGGACGCCACCAATGTTGTCGGTGGCAACACGGCACAGTTCCCCAGCGGAGCGACCGGCATCGTGTGCGACTACCACGCATCGACGTACAACGTGATCATCACCGTGCTCCAGAACATCCCCTCCTCCTACATATCGAATTTCAGCAACAAGTTCCCGGTGACGTTCAAGCCGGTGTCGGGGGTCGGCGATGAGGCTCGCTCGTTCTCCGAATCGCTCGGCGCCGGCAGGAACAACGAGGGACTGGTCGCCGCCAAGGGGTCGACCGTCGTGGCGATCATCGCGACGTACACGCCGGCGACACTGAGTCAGCTGGAGGCGCTGGTCAACTCGCTGCTGTAGCGGCGACCCGAGGCGGCGCACCACGCCGCCGTCGCTGCGGGAGCCGGCGCTCCACCGCGTCGAGCACGCTCGTGACCGGCGGCAACCCGGCGGCGAGCCACGCCACCGCGCCGCACGCCGCGCCGAGCCCTGCTCCGACGATCACGTCGGTCGCGTAGTGCACCCCCACGTACACGCAGCCGAACCCCACGACGACCGTGCCCACCACGAACACCAGTCCCACCCGCCGCCACGCCAGCACGCCGATCACCCCGGCAACCGCCGCGAAGGCCGTGAGCGTCGAGGGAAACGAGTTGTTCGGTAGATGCGGATACAGCGGCGTGAAATGCATCGCCACAAACGGCCGCGGCCGGTACGTCAACCGTCCCATCTCATGACTCGCCCACTGCGTCAACCCCAGCCCCACCAGCGCCGCAACCCCCGGCCGCAGCCGCCCATCCCACACCCACAGCAGGAAGAACCCAACCGGACACAAGAAGATGAACCCAGCAGTTCCCCAAACCACGATCGGCGTGACCCAAGCATGAGCGCCCGCAAACCCATGCAACGCCTGCGACGACCCATCAATGAACGTAGTCATCACTCAGCGATACGAAGGCCCACGAGCAATGGTTTCGCATCACCACGCCAGACGGACCAGCCACGCCCCGCCTGACGAGGCCTGACACTACGCAGCCGGTGGGTGGCATCGCGGGGGGCAGCGCCGGCGCGCCATCAGCGCGACGGCGAGGGGTCCCCGCGATGACAGGACCCACTCGAGAGTCGGACCGGATCAGTACCGAGTAACTTTCATCGAAAAATCCAGCGCCACCGCCGAATGCGTCAGCGCACCGACGCTGATGTAATCGGCACCCGCGAGCGCATACGCACGGGCGTTGGTCACCTGCACGCTACCGCTCACCTCGACGGTGGCACGCCCGCGAATCAGCTGCATCGCCTCGCGCACCTGACCGCAGGAGAAGTTGTCGAGCAGGATGTGCGACGCCTTGTCGGCGAGCGACTGCTCGAGCTCCTGGAGGTTGCTCACCTCGACATGAATCTCCATCTCCGGGTAGGCCTTGCGCGCGGCACGCAGTGCCGGTGTGATGCCCCCGACGAGCGCGAGATGCGTGTCCTTGATCAGGACGGCGTCGTACAGCCCCATGCGATGGTTGACGGCGCCGCCCATGCGGGTCGCGTACTTCTCGATGGCGCGCAGCCCCGGCGTGGTCTTGCGCGTGTCGAGGATCTTGGCCTTGGTGCCTTCGACCGCCTTCACGTACTTGGCGGTTATGGTCGCGATGCCGCTCAGGTGCTGCAGGAAGTTGAGCCCGACCCGCTCCGCGGTCATCATGCCGCGAGCCGGACCGAAGAGACGCGCGACGATCTGATCCGCCTGGACCTTCTCCCCATCCTTGGTCTTGGGATCGAACTGGATCCGCTCATCCACACGCTGGAACACCCGCTGGGCGATGCTCAGGCCGGCGATGACGCCGTCCTGCTTGCAAACGATCTTGCCGCGGCAGGTCATGTCGGCAGGGATGACCGCCTGGGTCGTGACATCGCCGGCTCCGACGTCCTCGGCGAGCGCCGACTCGATGAGCAGGTCGATGCTCTCCGACGAAAGCGCCTCGGTGATGGGCCTAAAGGTGACGGTCAAAGCGTGCTCCTCTGTCCTTGTGCATGACGAGATCGCCATGCCATTGATCGCTTGCTTGGGGGAGATCAGAACGGAGGTGGCAGCCTCGGCTCTCCTCACGAGCCAGGGCGGCGGCGCACACCAGCGACGCGGTGGATGCGGCCGCGTGCAGCTGCATCGCCGGCAGCGTGCCGGCTCCCGACGTCGCCGCGAGGACGCGATCGCACTCGCCGGCGGCGGCACGCAGACCGGTTTCGTCACGAACCACGCCGGCGCCGGACCAGAGCGCGTCCCGGAGGGCATGCCATCCGTCACGAGGGTCGAGCGTGGATTCGCGTGGACGCGAGGGTGGCTTCACGGGACTGGGCCGGCCGGGCGGTGACTCCGCCGCCCATCCGAGCGCGGCGTGGACCGCCCGCTGCGAGAAGACCAGCGACTCGAGCAGGCTGTTGCTCGCGAGCCGGTTGGCGCCGTGCACGCCGGTGTGTGCGACCTCACCGCACGCATACAGGCCCGGGGAGCTGGTTGCGCCGTCGAGGTCGGTCCTGACACCGCCGATCATGTAGTGCGCGGCCGGCGACACGGGGATCGGCCGGCGTGCGATATCGAGGCCGTACCGGGCGCAGGTCGCGGCGATGGTGGGAAAACGCACCGCTGCGCGCGCACCGAGCGGGGAGCAATCGAGAAAGACACAGCGCTCGCCGCTGCGCTCGAGCTCCTCCCAGATGGCGCGGGCAACAACGTCGCGACCGGCGAGCTCGCCGCGCGGATCGACGTCGAGCACGAAGCGCTTGCCATCGCGATTGACGATCCACGCGCCTTCACCGCGCACCGCTTCGCTGATGAGGAACCTGGGCGCGCCCTCCATGGCCAGCGCCGTCGGATGGAACTGCGCAAACTCCATGCCCGCGACGTCGGCGCCGGCGGCGTAGGCGAGGGCGACACCGTCCCCGGTCGCGGATTCAGGGTTCGTGCTGTTCCGCCAGAGGCGGCTCGCGCCACCGCTCGCAAGCACGACTGCCGCCGACGACAGGCTGGTCGTATGCGAGTCCGCGGGGTTCGTCGTGATCGACACGCCGCAGGCGACGCCGTCGGTCGTGGTGAGTATCCCGGTGACATCGGCGTGCTCGATGACCCGTGCGCCGCTGGCGCGCAGCCGCCGGATCAGTGCGGTCTCCACCTCGAGCCCGGTCGCGTCGCCCCGCGCGTGGAGGATGCGAGGGCGCGAGTGCGCGGCTTCCTGGGCGAGCAACAGCTCGCCGTCCTGCGTATCGAACGCGACGCCCCACTCGATCAACTGGCGGATGCGTGCGGGGCCCTCCTCGACGAGCACGCGCACCGCATCCGGATTGCAGAGGCCCCGTCCCGCGGCGATGGTGTCCTCGTAGTGCAACTCCGTTGAGTCACCGTCGCCGACGGCGGCGGCGATGCCGCCCTGCGCGAACCGGCTGCACCCGTCATCGAGTGCGCCTTTGGTGACAACCGCAACCCGCGCGCGCGGCGCCGCGCTCAACGCGGCGGAGAGTCCCGCAATGCCACTCCCGACGATGACCACGTCGTAATCCGTCGGTGCAGCCCCGGTGATCACGCGATCGCCGCCTGCTCACGGATGCGGTTGTTTGCATCGACACGCACAATCGTGGGCGAGAAGTCGCGCGTCGTGCCGCACGACCCTTCGAAGTCGATCAAGGCTCGCGTCACCGTGGCGCGGTGGGTTCTCGACTTCATGATGACCCGCTGCATGATCTCCCCTAGACGCCACGACCAACGGGCGCTGTGTCGACCCCCAGCCGAACGACATCAATCAACCGTGTGCTCCCTATTCTAGCAGCCAGCACGATTTGGTTTGTGGGGGCTGCGATTTCGACCTCGGAGAAACCGTCCGCCTCTACCACGGCGACGTAGTCGACGTCCAGTCCCTCGTTGTCCAGGCAGGACCGAACAATTGTTGCCAGCGCGGTCGCATCGCGCTCGCCGGCCTCGAAACGACCGATCGCCCTGGCCAGGCTCGATGGAATGGCCAATGCCCGCAAGCGTTCCTCGGGGCTGAGGTAGACGTTGCGGCTCGAGATGGCGAGACCATCAGCGTCCCGAACCGTTGGGCACACAACGATTTCGACGCCGGTGTCGAGGTCGCGGGCGAGGTGACGAACGACCGCGCACTGCTGCGCGTCCTTCTGCCCGAAATAGGCCCGCTCGGGGAGGCCGGCGACCAGCAGCTTGGTGACGACCAGGGCGACCCCGCCGAAATGGCCGGGGCGGCTCGCCCCCTCGAGCCCGTTGCCGAGCGGTCCGGCGATGTCGAGCCGGGTCACGAGGTCCTCCGGGTACATCGCCAGGAGGCTGGGCACGAATGCGGCATGGACCCCGGCCGCACCGAGCAGTTCCAGGTCCGCGTCCAGCGTCCGCGGGTAGCGGGCGAAGTCCTCGCTCGGACCGAACTGCGCCGGGTTGACGAAGATCGTGACCACCACCCGGTCGTTTTCGGCGACGGCGCGGTCGATCAGCGCGCGATGGCCGGCGTGCAGCGCACCCATGGTCGGCACCATCCCGACGGAGAGACCTGCCGCGTGCCAGGTTTCGGACCGCCGCCGGAGCTCTGCTGGGGTGCCGAGAAGCTCAGGGGGGTCAGTGGAAGGAATGGGCATCGTCAGGGAACCGGCCCTCGCGAACGTCGTCCGCGTATGCGCGTGCCGCCTTGACGATGTGATCGCCGAGGTCGGCATATTGCTTCACGAACTTCGGCGCCGCGCCGCGCAGGTGGCCGGTGATGCCGAGCAGGTCGTGGATGACCAGGACCTGCGCGTCGCAGTCGGGTCCCGCGCCGATGCCGATGGTGGGGATGACCAGCTCGCTGCTCACCTGGGTCGCCAGGTCCCGGGGTATCCCCTCGAGGACCACCGCGAAGGCCCCGGCGTCCTCGAGCGCGTGCGCATCCGCGATGAGCCGCTCCCGGTCGCGTGGACTTCTGGCCTGCACCTTCAGGCCGCCGAAGGCGTTGACCGACTGCGGGGTGAGGCCCAGATGGCCCATGACCGGGATCCCCCGCTGCGTGAGCCGGGCGACGGTCTCGATGACCCACCCGCCGCCCTCGAGCTTGATGGCGTGCATGCCCGCCTGCAGGTACTGGACGGCGTTGTCGATGGCATCCGCGCACGAGCGCTGGTACGTCCCGAACGGCAGATCACCGACCAGCAGCTGATCGGGCGCGCCGCGTGCCACGGCGCGGGCGTGGTGGAGCATCTCGGTCATGGTCACCGGGAGGGTGTTGGCATACCCGAGGACGTTGTCCGCGAGGGTGTCGCCCACCAGGAGCACCGGTATCTCGGCCTCGGCGAGCAGCCGGGCGGTCGGGTAGTCGTAGGCGGTGAGCATGACGAACCGGCGACCCTCGGCCTTCCACGCCGCGAGGTCCCGAATGGTGATCGCCATGGTCACGCCACCTCGGAATCGGCGTCACCCGCGACCGCCGGTGCCGCGAGGAGCGACTCCATCGCCCGCGTCAGTGTCAGGTAGAGGTCGCGTGCTTCGGGGTGTGCCGCGAGCGCATCGAGATGAGCGGCGATGGCGTCTCGATCGCCCCGTGCGACGGGCCCGGTGAGCGCGGCGGCAGGTCCCGCACGCCGGGCGTTGTGCGCGGCGCCTTCGAGCAGGGCCGCAAGCGCCGCGTGCGCCGCTTCGGGCTGCACCCCGGCGGCCTCGAGCAGGCGTGTCGCCTCGGCGAGCAGTGCCAGAGGGGCGTTCCCGGCGAGGACCGCCGCGGCGTGATAGAGGGGCGCGGCCGCAGGGTCGATCTCGAGCCTGCTGGCGCCGAGCGCGGCAACCAGCGCCAGCAGGCGCTCCTCGAGCAGGCCGGTGGCGTCGATCCGGAAGAACGAGCCTTCAAGGAGCGAAGCGCTGTCCGGTCCGGCAAGCGCCTGGAGCGGATGGAGCACCCCGACCTGGGCGCCGGTGGCGCGCAGGGATCCGATGATCTCCGGACCGAACCTCGCCCCCAGGTGGACGACCCCGCGCCCGTGGAGCGAGACGCCGGACGCGGCTATCGAGGCGGCGACGGTGGGGATCGCGCCGTCCGGCACCGCGAGCAGGGTCAGGTCGGCGAGCACCACCGCTGCCGGCGGGGACGCGACCGCACGTGCGCCCACGGTGTCCGCGAGCCGCGCGGCCATCTCGCCACGGCGGCTGGCGACGGCGACGACGCGATACCCGGCGTCGTGCGCGGCGATCGCGAGCGCGGAGCCGGCCCGGCCCGCGCCGATGATCGCCAGCGACGGCATGCCTGCTCCCTCCACGTCTCGGTCCTCCTGGATGGATCCAAGCGCTCTGCGAGCCGGGTCACCGATCCGTCAGCGGCAGCGAGCCTCGAGGCGCGGGAAGCGTCCCCGGGTCGCATGGAGCCGTCGACGGCCGCGGCGGCCGGTCGGCCAGAGTGTACCCCTACGCTCCGGCTGCTGCCTCGGCGGGGGGGACGAGGTCGGGCGGCGCCGGCGGGGCTTCCGGAGGCGGCCCGGTGCCGTTGACCGAGGCCACGCCGTTGCGGGACTCGGCTTCCTTGATGATCCGCTCCATCTCC
This sequence comes from Saccharimonadales bacterium (SeqCode), assembly GCA_035534875.1. Classification (GTDB taxonomy): domain Bacteria; phylum Chloroflexota; class Dormibacteria; order Aeolococcales; family Aeolococcaceae; genus Palsa-851. The sequence continues at coordinate 24,478 of DATLRB010000025.1, read as the reverse complement.
GGCGCATCCATGGTCTCGACCTCGACGAGCCGCAGGGCCAGGGCGCGGAGCACGTGCTCGCGCTCGCGCAGCACCTTCTTGGAACGCTGGAATGCGTCAGCGACGAGCTGGTGGACCTCCTGGTCGATTTCGGAGGCGATGCCCTCGGAGTAGTTGCGCTGCTCGCCGAGGTCCCGCCCCAGGAACACCATCTCCGGACGCTCACCGAAGGTCAGCGGGCCGAGCTTGTCGCTCATCCCCCACTCGGTGACCATCTTGCGGGCGAGGTTGGTTGCCTTGCGGATGTCGTCCGATGCGCCCGTGGTGATGTTGTCCTCGCCAAGGATCAGGTCCTCGGCGCACCGGCCACCGAGAATCTGGGCGAGCTGGTCGACCAGCTCCGCCTTGCTCACCAGGTAGCGATCCTCGATGGGCAGGCTCATCGTCCAGCCGAGCGCCTGACCGCGGCTCACGATCGTGACCTTGTGCACCGGGTCGGTGTGCTCGAGGGTGGTGCCGACCAGGGCGTGGCCCATCTCGTGGAACGCGATGGTCAGCTTTTCCTTCTCGCTGATCATGCGGCTCTTCCGCTCGGGCCCCGCGATGACGCGCGCGATCGACTCCTCGAGGTCGTTCATGACGATGACCTTGCGATTCCCCCGCGCGGCGAGAATCGCCGCCTCGTTGATCAGGTTCGACAGGTCGGCGCCGCTGAATCCCGGGGTCTGCTTGGCGAGCACCTCGAGGTCGACGCCCGCGTCGAGCGGCTTGTTGCGCGAGTGGACCTCGAGGATCGCGCGGCGACCGCGGATGTCCGGCCGATCGAGCATCACGTGCCTGTCGAAGCGGCCCGGCCGGAGCAGCGCCGGATCGAGGACGTCGGGCCGGTTGGTCGCCGCGATCACGATCACGTGCTGGTTGGTCTCGAACCCGTCCATCTCGACGAGGAGCTGGTTGAGGGTCTGCTCGCGCTCATCGTGACCGCCGCCGAGGCCGGCGCCACGCTGCCGGCCGACCGCGTCGATCTCATCGACGAAGACGATGCACGGCGAATTCTTCTTGGCCTGGTCGAAGAGGTCGCGAACGCGGCTCGCGCCGACGCCGACGAACATCTCGACGAACTCCGAGCCGCTGATGCTGAAGAACGGCACGCCCGCCTCTCCGGCGACGGCCTTGCTGAGCAGGGTCTTGCCGGTTCCGGGCGGCCCGACCAGGAGCACGCCCTTCGGGATGCGAGCGCCCACCGCCACGAACTTGTCGGGGTACTTGAGGAACTCGACGATCTCGTTCAGCTCCTGCTTGGCCTCATCGACACCCGCGACGTCGACGAAGGTGATCGCAGGCTTGTCGCCGGCCAGGAGCCGGGCGCGGCTGCGGCCGAATGAGAGCGCCTGGTTGTTGCCGCTCTGGGTCTGGCGGAAGATCCACAGCAGGATCAGCGCCATGAGCCCGAAGAGGATCAGGTTGGGAAGGATGACACTCAGCAAGAAGTTGCCCCCACCGGCCGAATCGACCTTGTAGTTGTAGTAGCCGGCATCCTGGAACTCCTTCGCGACGACGTCTGCGGACGACTCTACGGTGGTGAACTGCGTCCCGTTTCCGTTCCACCACACGACGGTCTGCCCGTCGCTCTGAATCTCAGCCGGTTGTGAAGATTTGGTGCTGATCGTGGCTCCGGTGTTGGACGAATTGGCTTTGAAATTCGCGACCGCCTGGTCGAGGGTGCCAGCCGATGCCGTCTGGGCGTTGCTGCTCGGGAACGTCTTGTACAGAATCGCGGCGAGCACCACGACGGCAAGCGCGATGACGATGTAGGTGACGCTGCGGCGCGACGTGGGCACGAAGTCAGTCTACCAGGGGTCCCCGATCTCAACCCCGCCACCCGGAGGCGGGGCGGTCTGAGCCGTCTTCGAGATCAGCAGTTGCCGCTGGCGATCGGCGAGGACGACGAGCCTCCGGCGTGCTCCCGGGAACACCGCCTCGAGGGCGGGGATCACCTCGTGGCGAACCCGGCTGCGCAGGAATCGCCGGTCGTCGTTGCTCGGGTCGTCCAGGGTCTCGAGGCCCAGCGCCGCGCAGTATGCGATCGTCGCGTCGCGCCAGACCCGCAGCAACGGGCGGACCAGCCCGCGCTCGCGTTCCGCCATTGCCGGCAGGCCGGCCGGCGATGCGCCCGAGAGCGCGCGCATGAGCACGGTCTCCGCCTGATCGTCGGCGGTGTGCCCCAGGGCGATCACGGCGGCGCCGGCGCGTGACGCCTCGGCGCGCAGTGCGGCGTGGCGCGCCGTGCGGGCGCGATCCTGCAGGGATCCCCCGGCAGCGACCTGGACCGAGAGTGCCCGAAACGCGAGGCCACGATCACCGGCAAGGCGCGCCACGAGCTCGGCCTCGACCGCCGATCCGGTGCGCAGCCCGTGGTCCACGTGCGCGACGGAGAGGCGCCAGCCACGCGGTGGCGCCAGACGTGCCAGTGCGTCGAGCAGCGCCGTCGAGTCCGGTCCCCCGCTGCACGCGATCAGCACGTGCTCGCCGGGCGCGATCACGGCGCGGCGGTCCACGGCGGTCGCGAGTGCGCGCCGGACGCGGGCAACCGGCGCGCTGCGCTCGCGAGGCGGCAGCGTGCCAGGTGCTGTGGGCATGGTGGCGGTTCCTGGATTCGAACCAGGGACATACCGGGTATGAACCGGCTGCTCTACCACCTGAGCTAAACCGCCAGGCAATCTGCTGGGGAAAGAAATTGCGATTGCGCGGGGCGATGCGAACCGCACAGTCGCCATCGTACCCGGCAAAGCCATTCAGCCGGTCCCGGTGGCATGCTCGGGCTCACCCTGCGCCGCCACGTGGCGTGCGCTGCCATCGGCTTTGTTCGTACTCCTCGAGCCACTCCTTGGTGCTGTACAAGCGCCCGTTCTGCGTGACACTCCTGAGCCGTCCGCGTTCGGCGGCTCGCTGCAGGGTGATCTGCGAGAACGTAGCGCTCTCCAGGGAAGCCAGGGGCACGAGATCGGTCTCTGAAGCAATCAGTGGGATGACAAAGCGCTCGGCGCTCTGGATGAGGCAGCGGGTGAGGATTTCGCTCAAGGAGCCGAAGTCGCGCTGATCGCCCTTCCGGAGGGCCATGAGGTATTTGTCCCGGTCCTGCTTCAAGATGACCAGCGGTGGATATCCAAGGCGCACCAGGACAAGGTTGAGCAACAAGCGCCCAGCACGACCGTTGCCATCGAGGAACGGATGGATCTGTTCAAAACGACAGTGCGCCGCAGCGAGCCGAGTGAGGAACTGTGGATCCTGCGGGTCGAAAGCGTTGACCGCCGTGCACCAGTCCCCGATCTGATGGGGGACATCGACCCAGTCAACAGTCCGCATGCCGTCTGGAAATGGTTCGTGGTCATGACGCCGCCAGCTCCCGGGTGTTTCCGCTTCGGTGGCGTTCGGATCCGGGAATTGCTCCCAGACCGGCGTGAGCGCCATTGCATGCACATTCCGAATCTCGGTGACGGTCAGGAGGCTGTCATGGACGTCTTGCGTCTTTCCGACCGCTTGTTCGTAGACCCAGGCAGCAGCGTCCGCATAGCCCTTGACCTCGAGATAGTCGGCAAGCGGTTTGTCGCCCACGGCCTGGTGGGTCGCCAGCAGCCGTTCGACCTCTTTGAGGACCAGAGTGTTCCCCTCGATGGCGGTCGAGTTGTGGCATTCGAGAAACCAGATCTGGCGCCAGATGCCCTCGGCCACGGACGGCGTGGGGAGTCCGCCTCGAGCGATGAGGTCCTGGATCACCTTCTCCAAGCGCTGGTCGAGGGCGTGGCGAGTGGGGCGGCCGGCTGGCACGACAGAATTGTGGCATATTGTCGGGGCTGACCCAGAACAATTCCAACACGACAATTTCGCCGCGGATGAGTTCGGGGCCCCAGCCCCACCCCATCGAAGGAACTTGCGGCGGTCGGATTCGAACCGACGACCTTCGGGTTATGAGCCCGACGAGCTTCCACTGCTCCACGCCGCCCTCAGAGGATACCGCACGCGGCATTACCCGCTCGGCGCACTGCGCAGTCAGTGCGAGGTGGGCGTCGGGCTTGGAGTGCCAGTCGGTGCGGGAGTCGGACTGGGGCCCGGGGTCGCCGGCGGCTTCGTGCTCGGCGAGGGCGTGACCGTCGGTGATGGCAGAGGTTTGAAGGTCGGGATCGGCACCGACACACCGCCCGTCGACGCACGGGCCGCTCCCGGAGGAACGATGACGTAGAGATTCTCGCCGGGGAAGATGTATCCGAGCTGGCGCGCCTGCTGCTCCAGCCACGCGACGGTCTGGGCGTCGGCGATCTCGCGCTCCCGATCCGAGATCTGTTGCACGAGCGCCGAGTTCTGGGCCGCGAGGGCGCTCACCTGGGCATCGAGGTGGCGGCTCTGCGCCACCTGTCCGTACACGGCGAATGCGACCAATCCGCAGATCCCCGCAATGAGCACGACTGCAATCCGGCGCAGCGTGATCGGGCTGTCGATGGTTGGACGTGGAGTGGGACGGATGGTGCGACCCTCTCCCGGCGCTGTGTGAGACGAATGGGGTGATGTGACGCCGGGTGCCGCGATAGGATGCGGCCCAGGCCCGGATTTGACAAGGGACCAACACCCGTTCGGTCAGGACGCGGTCGCCTCCCAGCGGGCCCGCCAGCCCGCGTCGTCGAGATCGTGCAGGTCGACACCGTCCTCCCGGGCACGCGCCTCGAGCGCGCGAAACCGGGTCGCGAATCCCATGGCACGGGCGCGCAGCGCCTCCTCGGGATTGACACGGAGGCGCCGGGCCAGCGCCACCACCGAGAAGAGCAGGTTGCCGATCGCGACCTCGGGGTCGCCGGCTTCAGCGGCCCAGTCCTGGCCGCGCTCCGCCTCGGCGAGGCCACCCGCGATCTCCCCGACCCGCTCGAGCGCCGTGCGGACGCGATCGAGGGCGACCGGGACCGTGGGTGTCTCGTCGAATCCCACACGCGCGGGACGTTTCTGCACTCCCTGTGCGTGGGCCAGCGCGGGCAGCGCGGCCGGCACGCCGTCGAGGAGCGACAGGCGCTCGCGCTTCTCGGCGGTCTTGAGCTTCTCCCAGTTGACGACGACAGTTGCCGGCCCGTCCACGCTGACGTCACCGAACACGTGGGGGTGCCGGTGGATCATCTTGGCGCGCACCTCGTCGGCGACATCACCGATGTCGAAGCCGTCCTCGGCCTCCATCGCGATCGCGCTGTGCATGAGCACCTGGAGGAGCAGGTCGCCCAGCTCCTCACGCAGGGTCCCGGGCCCGGCGCTGTCGATGGCCTCGAGCACCTCATACGTCTCCTCGAGGAGGTACGGGCGAAGGCTGCGATGCGTCTGCTCCCGATCCCAGGGGCAGCCGCCCGGGGCGCGCAGGCGCTCGACCACCTCGTTGAGCGCGCGAAGCGCCTCGACCGCCTCGTCACGCATGGGCGTTCTGGGCGGCAACCGGTTCGCGATGCCGGGCGCGCGCCAGACGGCCGAGCTCGCGGAGCACCGGTGTCAGCGTGGTCTGCCAGGCATCGCTGAGGTGGAGCTGCGACGGCGTGGCCGTGATCCCCCGGAACTGCGCCGCAACGCTCTGCAGGTCGAGCCCGTGATCCAGGGTGAGACGGATCACCACTCCGCGACCGCGCTCGGTGTCGACGCCGAGCGCGCCGGCCGCGGCGGCGAGCAGGCGGACGCGCAGCGAGTCGATGAGCGCCGAGGTCGGCGCGGGCATCGGACCGAATCGATCGACGAGGCCGCGCGCGCGCTGCTCGAGCTCGGATTCGGTCGCGCACGCGGCGAGCTCCTGGTAGCAGCGCAGTCGGAGGCGTTCGTCGGACACGTACTCGGCGGGGAGGAACGCCGCGACCGGGAGGGTCACGGTCACCTGGGCCGGGGATTCCAGCACCGGTTTGCCCTGCAGGGATGTCACCGCATCGGCGAGCAGATGGTTGTACAGCTCGAGCCCGACGGCGGCGATCTCTCCGTGCTGCTCCTCGCCGAGCAGGTTGCCCGCTCCGCGAATCTCGAGGTCGCGCATCGCCAGCTTGAATCCCGCGCCGAGATCCTGCAGATCGCCGATCACGTCGAGGCGCTTGTCCGCCTTTTCGGTGAGCGACCGCGCGGGCGGATACATCATGTACGCGTAGGCTCGCTGGCCCGCACGTCCCACACGTCCGCGGAGCTGATACAGCTGCGCGAGTCCCAAGCGGTGCGCGTCATCGATGACGATGGTATTCGCGTTCGGAATGTCGAGACCCGATTCGATGATGGTCGTGCACAGCAGCACGTCGATCTCACCGTCGCCAAAGCTGCGCATCACCGACGCGAGCATGCCCTCGGGCATCTGCCCGTGCGCGACCTCGATACGGGCTTCGGGCACGAGCGTCCGGAGCCGATCGGCGACCGCCTCGATGCCCGCAACCCGGTTGTGCAGAAAGAAGCATTGGCCTCCACGCGCAAGCTCGCGCGTGATCACCTCGCGGATCAGCGAGTCCTCGCGCGCGGTGACGTACGTCTTGATCGGCTGCCGTTCCTCGGGCGGCGTCTGGATCACGGAGAGATCGCGAATTCCCGCGAGCGACATGTGCAGCGTGCGCGGGATCGGTGTCGCCGACAGCGACAGGACGTCCACCGCGACACGGAGCTCCTTGAAACGCTCCTTCTGGAGCACGCCGAAACGCTGCTCCTCGTCGATGACGACGAGTCCGAGATTCTTGAACTCGACGTCCTTCTGCAGGAGACGGTGCGTCCCGACGACGATGTCGACCGCACCGCTGCGCAGCCCCGCAAGCGTGCGCCCGATCTCCTCGTCACTGACGAATCTCGACAGCTGGCGCACGGTGATCGGGAAGGCGGCGAGCCGCTCCGTGAACGTGATGAAGTGCTGCTGGCAGAGCACCGTCGTCGGCACGAGCATGGCCACCTGACGGCCCTCGATCGCGGCCTTGAATGCGGCCCGCACGGCGAGCTCGGTCTTGCCGAAGCCGACGTCGCCGCACACCACGCGATCCATGGGCCGTGACGCCTCCATGTCGCGCTTGATCTCCTCGAGCACGAGGACCTGGTCCGGCGTCTCCTGGTACGGGAACGACCCTTCCAGCTCCTGCTGCCAGGCGCCGTCGGGGGCGTACGCGTGGCCCCGCGCCTGCTCGCGTCGTGAGTACAGGCCGAGCAGCTCGCGAGCCACCTCCTCGGTGCGCTCCTTGACCCGCCGTCGCGTCCGCTCCCATTCGCCGGTGCCGAGCCGGGACAGCTTGGGATGCGATTCGGCGCCGCCGACGTAGCGGTCAACGCGATCGAGGTGCTGGGTTGGGACGAAGAGGCGGTCGCCGTCGGCGTACTCGAGGAGCATGTACTCGTGCACGGCGCCGCCGTCGTCGGTCACCGCGCGCATCTCGACGAAGCGGGAGATCCCGTGATCGCGATGCACCACCAGGTCGCCCGGCGCGAACTGCAACACGAACGCCTCGCGCGCCGCGTTGCCGCTGGCGGCGCGGCGCGAGCCGCGGGCCGAGGTCGAGACGGCGCGGCGGGATCCTCTGGCGAGCACCGAGCGACGCCGCTTGACGGCGCCGAAGAGCTCAGCGTCCGTGTAGACGTGCACCGACCCGCCGGCGAGCGCGAAGCCCTGGGTCAGGTCTGCCGAGGCGACCAGGATCGCCCCGGCCGGGAGCGGCGTCGAGGAAGCCGCGAAGTCCGGCGCATCCACGGTGTCGGCCCCGTGCTCGGCCGCCAGCTCTTCGACGCGGTGCTGCTGGCGGGACACGACGAGCACGCAGCCGCGCTCGTCGCGCTCGTGGAGCGCCTCGCGAACGAAGGCGTCGAAACGGCCGACATAGCTGTCGACTCCGCGCCAGCCCAGGTCGGCGGCAGCCACGACCCCCGTCGGCGCCTCACGAACCAGCTCGAAGCAGGGGTGGCGATCGAGTGCCTCGAAGAGCACGTCGATGCCGACCAGGCCGGCAGCTGCCCCGGGGGGCAGCTCGCCTCTCGCCTGCTCCTGCGCGCGGAGGTTCTCGATCTCGGCCGCGTGCCGTTCGGCTGCAGCGATCAGCCGCTCGCGTCCACCGTCGAGCAGGACGATGGGATTGTCGAGGTGATCCAGCAGCGTCGCCGGACGCTCCCCACCCAGGTAGGGAAAGAAGAGGTCGACGCCCTCCTCGTAGACGCCGGACGCCAGCAGCCCGCAGTCGCTCTCCCACTGCTCAAGCACGTCGGCGCGCAGTCCGGCGGCATCGAGCGCGGTGACCGCGGCGATGGCCCGGCTGACCGACTCGGGGCTGAGGTCGAGCTCGCGCGCCGGCCAGACCTGCGCCGATTCGAGCTTGGCGATCGATTCCTGAGTCGCCGGATCGAAGGCGCGCAGGTCCTCGACATCGTCGCCGAACCATTCCGCGCGCCAGGGCCGTGCTCGATCCACGCCGAACACGTCGACGATGCCCCCGCGCACCGCGAAGTCCCCGGGCACGGAGACGGCACTCTCACGCCGGTAGCCGAGTTCCACGAGGCGCGCCACGAGGCCGTCGCGGGGCAACCGGGCGCCGCGCTTCACCTCCGTGAGCCCCGCATGGACGACGCCGGGGGACAGCGTCGGCCGGAGCAGGCCGCGGGGTGAGGCCACCACCATCAACGGCTCAGCACGCGCGTGCAGCCGCATCAGGGTCGCGAGCCGCGCCCGGGTCACCTCTTCGGACGGGGGGACCCGGTCGAAGGGCGGGGTATCGCCCGCGGGAAAGATCGCGGCGCCGTTGCCACCATCCCAGACGAGCGAGTCCGCGTAGACGCGTTCGGATTCGGCGGCGACGACCAGCACCGTGCGCGACGTCCTCTCCCGCAACCACCACGCGATGAGGCCAACGGAACCCGAGGGGACCCCCGCGACGATGCCGCCACGCGCGTCGCCGAGCCGGGTGAGCTCCGGCAGCTGATCGAGGCGTTCTCGAAGCGTCGCCGACGCCACCGCGGTCGAGGTGCGGCGGGGGTCAGTCCGTGCCGGCACGGTTCCAGAAATTCATGGCCGCGGCAAGGCCGTCGCGCATGATCGCCACCGCCATGTCGGCGGCGCGCGCGACGGCCGCCTCGGCGGTGGGACGCTCATCGGGACGGAACGGATCGAGCACGTGCTCGATCAGATCGTTGCTGTCGCCGGCTCGCCCGATGCCGATACGGATACGGGGAAAGGCATCGGCGCGCCACGAGTCGATGAGCGACTGGACCCCGCGATGCCCCGCCGCGCTGCCGCCGAGCTTGATCTTCACGCGTCCCAGCGGGAAATCGGCCTCGTCGTGGATGACGATGACGTCGCCGGGCGCGGCGGCGTGCTTGCTGGTGAGCTGCGCGGCCGCCTTGCCGCTGAGATTCATGAAGGTGTGCGGGCGCGCGGTGAGGACGTCGTAGCCGTCGATCGTTCCCTCGCGAACCCGCGAGGCTCCCTCGCGCCGCTCGCGGCCGAACTTGCCGCGGCGCTCGAGCTCGTCAAGGCACATCCAACCGACATTGTGCCGGGTGCGCGCATATTCGCCTCCCGGGTTGCCGAGGCCGATGATCAACTGGGTCACGACGAGCGGGCGAGGCTGTCGGTCTGGAGATCTGGGACGTCGGCATCGGGCAGCAGCATCCTGGTCGCCGACGTCATCGCCGCCGCCGGCTCGGGGAGAGCATGGTCGTGGCCCAGGCAGTGGAGCAACCCGTGCACGGCGAGCAGGCGGAGTTCCGCGACGCCGTCGGACGCCTGGTGCATGGCACGCTCCACGGAGATGGCCACGTCCCCGACGCGAGCGCGCTCGCCGGCCGGGAACGCGAGCACGTCGGTCGGCGCGTCGATCCCGAGAAAGCGCGCGTTGAGATCCCGAAGCTCCGCGTCACCCGTGAGTCGCACGCACAGGCCGGCTCGCGCCGGCACCTCGAGCCGATCCCCGCACGCGCGGAGCAGCGTCCCGAGGCGAGCGTCCGCGGCAGCACGACGCTGCCGCGGGTCGAGGCACGGGTCGCGGATGACGCTCACCCGCATGGGCGCAGCTGCGTCAGGTGCTCTTGACGCGACGCTTCCGCGCTGCAAGCAGCTTTCGCTTGCGGCGCACGGACGGCTTCTCGTAATGCTCGCGTCTGCGAACCTCGGAGAGGATGCCGTTCTGCTTGATCTTCTTGTTGAACCGTCGTAGCGCGCTCTCAAAGGTCTCGCCTTCGCGGACCTTCACTTCCGACACGGTCGGAATCACCTCCTTTCGGCTGGACCCGCGCATCAGGAGCGCGGAGCCTGAATTCTACCCTGACTCCTCGCGGCCGAGCGCGACAGCCTCCTGTCGTCGCGTCGGCCCAGAATCGACGGCGATGACGGAACTCGCGCTCTCGGGCTCCACAGAGGCCGCGGCGCTCGACGATGAGCAGCGCATCGCGGTCGATCACGGGGACGGCCCCTGCCTCGTGATCGCCGGTCCGGGCAGCGGCAAGACCCGGATCATCGTCGAGCGATTCCACCGCCTTGCCGCGCTCGGCATCGGTGCCGGCACGCAGCTCGTGCTCACCTACACGCGCAAGGCGGCCGACGAGATGCGTGCGCGCGTGGAGCGGGCGCACGCATCGTTCGGCGACGACGCGCCGCTGACCAACTACCACTCGTTCGGCCTCCGCGTGGTGCGTGAGTGGGGCTGGCTGCTCGGCATCTCCCCAGTGCTCCGCATCGCCGACGCGGCCGAGCGCTGGCTGCACGTGGAGGCCGTCCTGGACGAGCTGCGCCCACCGCTGCTCTGGAACCCGCTGCGCCCGCACGACCTCATGGACCCGCTCCTCCTGGTCATCGGCACGGCAAAGCAGGAGCTGGTCACGCCCGGCGCGTACGCGGCGTGGGCGCAGGAGCGGCTCGAGGGCTGCGCCGACCCCGCCGAGCGTCTCGTGCTCGAACGCCACCAGGACGTCGCCCGCGTCTACGCGCGGCTCGACGAGCGCTACCGGCGCGCCGGCGTGTTCGACTTCGACGACTGCATCCTCTACGCGGAACGCCTGATCCGCGAGCACCCGGCGGTGCGCAGCGCGATCGCCGATCGCATCACCCACGTGATGGTGGACGAGTATCAGGACACCAACTACGCGCAGGCAAAGCTCGTCGAGACGCTCGTCGCCGGTCACCGCAATCTCTTCGTCGTCGCGGACGACGACCAGTCCATCTACAAGTTCCGCGGAGCGAGCCGTGCCAACCTCGACCGCTTCACGCGCGAGTACCCGGAGCATCGCCAGCTGGTGCTGACGCACAACTACCGGAGCACCGACCAGATCGTTGCGGCGTCTCGCGCGGTGATCGCCGTCGCCAGCCCGGCGACGCGGATCGACAAGCAGCTGATCGCCGATCGTGGGCCGGGCGCGGCGGTGGAGGTGTGGCGCGCCCCCGAGGAGCGCAGCGAGGCAATGGCCGTGGCGCGTGAGTGCGCGCGTCTCATCGCCGCCGGGACGCGGCCCGCGGACATCGCGTGGCTCTTCCGTCAGCACGTCGACATGCAGCCGGCGATGCGTGCGCTCCGGCAGTGCGGTGTGCCGTACCAGGTTGCCGGTGGCCGGGGTTTCTTCCAGGAGCGCGAGATCAAGGATGCACTCGCCCTGCTCGCCGCCGCCGATGATCCCGACGACTCGCAGGCGGTGTTGCGCTGTCTCACGCTCCCCGGCTGGGGCGTCACCACCGCCGGTCGTGTCGCGCTCGTGCGCGCGGCGCACCAGCACGACGTCCCGCTCGTGACGCTCATCGCCGATGCCGCGGTCGAGGACCTCGCCGATGTGGACCTCGCCGCCGCGCAGCAGTGCGTGCGGGATCTGCATGAGCTCCACGCCGCGTCGCAGCGTGAGGACGTGCGCGACCTGTTTCAGCTGGGCCTCGAGGCGAGCGGATTCCTCGGCATCATCGACGAGCAGTCCGGTGTCGCGCGGCTGCAGATGGGCGCGAATCTCAACAAGCTGGGTGAGCTGCTGGAGACCTTCGCCGACTGGAGCGATGACCGGCGCGTCAGCACCGCGCTCCGCTACCTCGGCGTGCTCCGGGACAGCCGTGAGGGCGGCGAGCTGCCGAGCATCGAGGCCATCGAGGACGGTGTCGTGCTGCTCACGGCCCATGGCTCGAAGGGTCTCGAGTGGCCGGTCGTCTTCCTCTCTCGGTGCACCGAGCGACGCTGGCAGGGGCGCTCCCGGTCATCATCCGACCTGCAGCTCCCCGACGACCTCGTTCCCGAGCCCCCGCCTCCGGGAGACGGCGCGGTCGACGAGGAACGCCGGCTGTTCTACGTGGCGTCGACGCGTGCCCGGGACCGCCTCGTGTACACGTGGGCACGCTCGTATCCGCAGCCGTCGAGTGAGGAGTCGTGCACACCGTTCCTCACCATGGCGATGTCACTCCGCGGCGGATCGGTGCTGGCGACGCAGGTACCGGCGGATCCGACCGTCGCCGTCCGGGCTCCGAGGCCGGCGGGATCTCCCGTGCTCCAGCGTCTCTCGATCGCCGTCTCCGACCTGGGCGTCTTCAGGAGCTGCCCGCGCCGCTACAACTACCTGCGCCGCTGGCATCTCCCGGTGCGCACGGATGCGCGGAGCTGGTACGGGACGATGATCCATGAGGTGTTGCGCTCGGCCGCCACGCGGCGGATGGCCGGGGAGGTTGTCACCGGCGATGCCATCGCGTCGACGTGGCAGGCGGCCTGGGAACAGTCACGCGGCCCGAAGGGGCGCCACGCGGAGCTGCGAGCGCACGGTGACCAGCAGTTGCGCCGCTACCTCGAATCACCCGGCTGGATCGACACGACCATCGACCAGGTCGAGGAGCCGGTGACGATCAGCCTCGACCATGCCGACGCCGCGGGTCGGTTCGACCGAGTCGACCGGCGGTCGGACGGCATCCCGACCGTCGTCGATTACAAGACCGGCCGGCCGAAGGACGAAGGAGCGTTGCGAGCGGACCTGCAGCTGCGCGCCTACGCGGTCGGACTCGCCCAGCGCGAGCAGACCGACGAGGTCGCCGTCGAGTTCCACTACCTGCAGGGCGCGGTCACCCGGGTGATCGCCGACAAGGGCTTCCTGCGCAAGGCGCACGGGCATCTGTCCGCCACCGCGCGCGAGCTGGCGCTGGCGTCGAGCAGCGGATCGTTTCCTCCGAAGCCGTCGCGCTGGCAGTGCCAGCGCTGCGATTTCCGCACCGTCTGCGACGAGGGACGGGCCGCGACCAACGCCGAGTAGCGTCCGATGTACCCCAGGTGGCTACGCCCTTCGGCGGCGGCGGCGACCCGCGGAGAGCATCAGCAGCAGGCCCAGCAAGCTCAGCGATCCGCCCGCGACGATTCCTGTGGCCGCGGCGTCGCCACCCGTCACGGGCACCACGATCGCCACCTGGATCGCCTCGACGAGACTCCGCACGCCAACCGTCGGCGAGGTGCTCGGCGCGTCATTCGCGCTGCCGTTGAAGACGGCGGCGATGAGGTATGTCCCCGAGTGCGGGTATGTCGTCTCGCATGTGGCGGCGCCGGTCAACGCATTCACAGGGACCGCGCTGCACCCGGCGATCGTCAGGCCGTCGTCGGTGAAGGTGACGGTGCCGCTTCCGGGATTCGAGACGACCGCCGCCGTGTAGACGATCCGCTGGTCCGGCGCGGCCGGGTTGAGCGATGACGTGACCGTCGTGGTCGTCGCCGCGCGCGTCACGGTGTACGTCGTCGATGCCGTCGAGCCCGTGTGGTCGGCGTCGCCAGAGTATGTGGCCGTCACCGGATACGTTCCGACCCCGAAGAATACGGACGGCACGCACGTCGCCGCCGGAAGTGTCGCCGTGCACAGGGGTGTCGCGCCCGACGTGTAGACCACGGTCCCGGTTGCTCCGGCAAGCCCGCTCTCGAGCAGCGTTGGATTGACGCCGAAGGGGACGCTTGCCGGTGTTGCACTCACCGTGAACGCGGTCGCCGCAAGGGTGACCGTGAGTGTCGTCGTTGCCGTCGAGGCGGTGTCGTTGACGTCGCCTGGATACGTGGCGGTGATCGGGTAGGTGCCGGCCGCAAGCGCTGTCGATGTCGTGCAGCTCGTGGTCGGCAGGGTCGCACGACAGAGGGTCGCTCCGGAGCTGAAGGTCACCGTTCCGGTCGCACCGACCGGTAGGCCCGTCTCTGCAAGGGTGGAGCTCGTTCCGTAGGGCACGCCGGCCGGGGCTGCCGTGGCCACAAACGTGGTCGTGGCGACGGTGACGGTGAGGGAGGTCGCCGCTGTGGAGCCGGTGTAGCTGCCATCGCCTGCGTACGTTGCGGTGATCGCGTACGTCCCGACGGCGAGCGCGGCCGAGGTCGCGCAACCCGTTGCGCCGGGGCGCGTCGCGGTGCACAGGATTCTGCCACCGGATGTGAACGTGACCGGTCCAGTCGAGTTGCCCGCCAGACCGCTCTCGGCGAGTGTCGAAGCGGTTCCGAAGGGAACGGTGGACGGCATCGCGCTGGCGGTGAAGGAGGAGGCGACCTGGGTCACGGTGAGCGAGGTCGACGCTGTCGATCCGATGTAATTGCCGTCGCCTGAGTACGTTGCGGTGATCGCGTAGACACCCGCGACGAGCGACGTCGCCGTCAGGCAGCTGGTCGCGGCGAGCGTTGCCGTGCAGAGCGTGTTGCCGCCGGACGTGAACGTGACCGTACCGGTCGCGTTGCCCGGCAAGCCACTCTCGGCGAGGGTTGACGGTGTGCCGACCGGCACGCTGGCGGGTGTCGCGCTCGCCGTGAACGGCGCGGCCACCGGGGTCACGGTGAGCACGGTCGTTGCGGTTGACGAACCGTAGGTGCCGTCACCCGAGTAGGTCGCGGTGATCGGATAGGTGGCACCGGCGAGCGACGCCGAGGTGGTGCACGTTGTGGCCGGTCGCGTCAGCGTGCACAGGGTCGCGGCGCCCGTGGTGAAGGTCACAGTCCCGGTCGATACACCCGGCAGCCCACTCTCCGCCAGCGTCGAAGTCGCCCCGTAGCCGACGCTCGACGGGGTGGCGCTCGCCGTGAAGGGGCTCGCGAGCAGCCAGACGACCGGTGCCTGCGCGCTGGTTTCCAGCGCAAAACCGGGCGGGGTATAGGTGGCCACCCATTCGTCGGTACCGCCACCAGCGCTGGTGTACGTGTATGTCGCCGAACCGGCCGCGTCCGTGGTCACGGTGGTGGTTCGCCCGGAGCTCGGACCACTGACATCGTTGAGCGTCACGGTGGCGCCGCTCACGGGAGATCCACCGCTCTGGACCGACGCCGTGAGTGTCTGGTTTGTCCCCGGGAGCGCGGCTCCTGCCGGCCCGGCAAGACCGACGCTCCCCGCCGAGAGTCCACCACCACGGCCGATGATGTACGGGCAGCCGCCGGCGGTCCCGTCGGGCGGTTGGTATGGCGGGTTGGGACAGATGCCGCTGGCGACCGTGGCCGAGGCGGCGGTGTCGACGGCGTATGGGACGAAGTCGGACGGCCAGGTGCCGAAGTACTCGTGCACCGAGCAACTCCAGTTGGAGAGGTCGGAGTCGGTGATGCCGATGAGCTGCTGCGCCGATGCGACGACGTGAATCGTCGCTGCACATGACGTCTCTGGATAGATGCTGAACCCGGGTTCGATGCCATTGAGCAGGGGTGAGGTCCGTGCGCCGCCGGAAATGTAGAAGCAGCTCAGATCGACGTAGAGTCCGGTCCTGCCCGGCTGTGCACCCGCGTAGGCAAGTGCGTGACTGACGAGCACGCCCGCCCCGGCGACGCCGACATCATAGTGGAACACCGGATCGGTCCCGATGACCAGGACGTTGCCGTTCACCAACGGAGCCCAGGTCGTTTCGTTGGCTACCGCTGCGTTCTGGATGGCCGGATTGGTGCTGCACGAAGGATCACCGAACACCAGCAGTTGATACGCGGAGAATTGCGACGCGGACATCGCGTCCCACGTGGCTCCGGTCGCAACCGTGACTGTCCATCCCTGGCTCACGAGATCCTGCTGCTCGAGCGACGGCGCTCCGATGACCGTCGGGCCGAAGATGAGCGCCTGAGGGCCCGAGGCGAACGCGTGCGACAGCGGAGCGACGACCGCACCCATGGTCCCGATCGCAACGCCGATCGCCACCGGGAGCGCGGCGAACACCCGCCTGCGCCGCGTCACGAATCCACGCGTCGGGTATCCGGGCGGGAACCCGCGCTCGAGATGAGCGACAGGCAGGTTGGCGCGGACCGGCGGCTGCAACGCTTCTTGAAGTTTTTCAATGCCCTGCAACCCTGGACGCGGTCGCACTCCGGATTGCGACCGTGTGGTTACGGACGCGGACGGAGTGGCGACAAAGGCGCGTCACCGACTCCGTGGACGGCCGTCTGATACCGCTACGCCCATCACGGTCCCGTCACCGAGGCGGGTTCATGATCAAACCAATGAAGCGCAAGACGATCGGCGTGGGTCTCATGGCCGCGCTGAGTCTGAGCGTCATCGGGGTCGTCGCCGTCGTTGGGATTCAGGGCGCATACAGCGCAAACCTGACCTCAGAACGGTCGAGACTCTCTGCGACCGCCGAGGTCACCGCGGCATTCGTCGCCAAGGAGATGGACGGCGTCGTGGCACTCGAGCAGCTGGCCGTCAAACCCGCCGCCTTCGTGGCCGCCCTCGGAGCAGGCGTGCCCGGTCAGTACCGTCTGGACGTCATCCAGGTGGCGCTCGGCCAGCTCGCGTCACTCGAACCCGACTTCCAGTTCGCGGCACTCTTCGACGCTGAGGGAACCCTGCGTGCCATCTCCCCGGCGAGTCCATCGCTCGTCGGTCAGAACTACGCGTACCGCGACTGGTACGTCGGCGTCATGCGAACCGGGGCCACCTATGTCTCGAATGCGTACGTCTCCTCGGTGGCGGGGTCGCCACTCCTGGTCGGCATCGGTACCCCTGTGTACGGCCCCCATCGGAACGGTCAGCACGGGCTGATGCTCGGGATCCTGCTCGTCGGATACAAGATCGGTAGCGTGCAGGCGTTCACAAGCCATCTCTCCTCGCTGCAGCAGATCGGCCTCCAGCTCGCCGATCAGCAGGGCACCCTGATGACCACGGCGAGCGCAGGCGTCGGACACTCGATCGTCGCGACGGAAGGCCCCGCACTCCTGGCAGCCCTGGATGGACGATCGATCACGTCCGTCTCCGCGGACACGCTGTCGGCCGGGGCTCCGGTTCCGGGCATCGGATGGGCGCTCAGCGTGAGCACGCCGCTTTCGGCGACGCCGGCCGGCGCTGGAAGCCAGGAGGTCACCATCGTTGCCATCAGCCTGCTCGTGGCGCTCGGTCTCGGCGGCTGCGCGATCGTTGTGGTCACCGGCCGGCTCGAACGCGCTTACGCGCGCCGTGAGGCCGCGGAGAACAAGGTGCGCACCGTTCAGGAATCGCTCACCGACGGCATCGTCACGTACGACGCGGGTGAGCATCTCTCGTCGATGAACCCGGCAGCCCAGCACCTGTTCGACCTGGAGCCCGGCGATCAGACGGGCATCTCCTTCGCATCGAGATGTGAGCTGATGCGAGAGGACGGGACGGTCCTGCCGGATGACGAGGGCTCCATCACCATGCTGCAGCGCACCGATGCGCAATACGGCGGTTCCACCGTGGGAATCCGAAGCCGGGCGAACCAGACCGTCAGATGGTTGTCGTTTTCCACGTCGCCGATCCGGGACGCACACTCGCGGGTCAGCGGATACGTGTCGAGCGTGCGAGACGTCACCGAGCGGCTGGAGATGATCCGGGCGCTTCGCATCGTCAGCGGCGCCTCCGCGAAGATGGCCTCGACGCTCGAGGCAGGCGGCGTGATGGCGGCGCTCACGCGGGCCGCGTCAGAACTCTGCTCGGCCACGGGCGAGCCGCACAGGCGCGCTCAGGTGTTTCTCGTCGACGGGCTGAGGATGACAACCGCCGCTGAGCACGACCCGGACGAGATCAGCAGCCTGCAGGGCTCCGGCTATCAGATCGCGGATCACCCGTACGCGATCGAGGTGATCGCGACTCGGGAGCCTGCCGTCGCACACCTCGACGACAGCCTGTTCGGGCCCTCCGCTGCCCCGTCCACGCAACAGGCGGGTGTCACCAACTGCGTCTGGGTACCGATGATCCGCGACGGCGCTGTCTTCGCGATCCTGGCCGTCGCGGGACGCCAGAACGGCCTGGTTCGCCCCTCGACCGTCGAGCATCTCAAGGCGATCGCCGCCATGGGTGTCCTTGCGCTGACCAACGCTGCGCTGCACGACAGTCTTGGCAGTCTCGCCAGAACCGATCCGTTGACGGGCACCGCAAATCGCCGCGCCCTGAGCGAACGGATCAGCCAGCTCCCGCGGGTGCCTTTCGCCTTCGTGGCAATCGATGTCGACGGACTGAAACCCGTGAACGACACCCATGGCCATGGCGCCGGCGACGAGCTGCTCGCGGCGATCGCGAGGTGCATGCAGACCGAACTGCGAAACGCGGATGTTCTTGCGAGAACCGGCGGCGACGAGTTTGTCGTGCTGATGGTGGGGTCTGACGCCCGGGGGGCGTCCGAGCTCGCCAGGCGTCTCACGATGTCCGTCGCCAAGGTGCGACTCCCATCGGGTACCCCGAGCATCAGCGTGGGCTCGGCCGCCGGCGCTGCCGGCGATGATCCGGCACCGGTCGCCGAGAAGGCGGATGCCGCACTCTACGCGGCCAAGCTGCTCCGGCGGCGGGCGAGCGCGATCAGCGTACTGACGCCATCCGGGTCGCGATAGATCGCCGGTCCGGTGACGCGGGACGATGCCCAATAATCCTTGAGTGAACGACTGCTGCTCGCCGGCCGGGTACCGGTGGGCGTTCAGCTCGAGGCGCGCCCGCAAAGAGGCGAGGCGCTACGAGCGGCGAGGGCTCGACGCAACCGCTCGGCGCATCGTCGAGCTGTTGCAGCGCCAGGGGGTGGAGGGCCGCACGCTGCTCGAGGTTGGCGGCGGCGTCGGCGCCATCCAGATTGAGCTGCTCAAGGCGGGAGTCACCCGAGCGGTGAGCATCGAGATGACCCCGACGTACGAGGACGCTGCCGGCGGCCTGCTCCGCCGCGCCGGCCTGGAGGATCGCGTCGAGCGCAGGGTGATGGACTTCGCGGAGGCGGCGGACGACGTTGCATCGGCCGACATCGTGATCATGAACCGCGTCATCTGCTGCTACCCCGACATGCCCAAGCTCGCGGGGGCGGCGGCGGGTCACGCGCGCCAGACCCTGGTGCTGAGCTTTCCGAAAGCGACGTGGTGGACCCGCCTGGGTCTGACGCTCAGCAATCTGCTGCTGAGGATGATCCGGCGGCGGTTCCAGGTCTTCCTGCACCGACCCGAGCGGATTCTGGCCACGGCGGAGGGCTTCGGGCTCACGACGACGCTCAACCGGGCCGGCCCGTTCTGGCAGGTCGCAGCGTTGCGCCGCGTCGAGCAGTAACGGGAGCCCTGCCGGCGCGAGCCCCTCGTGCAGAGCCCGGAGACACCCGGCTACTGACGCGCGGTCAGATCGTCGAGCATCGAGAACAGTCGATCGGCAACCCGCTTGGGGTCGACACGATAGCCCGCGTGCTCGTACTCGTTGGTGATCCAGGGGCGGCAGTTGCCGAGGAGCGACGCCGTCTCGAGCGCCATGGGACGCTCCACGTACAGGTCGTCCCAGTAGATGGTCCCGACCACCGGGACTGTGTTCGCACGCAATCTCGCAACGTCGTAGAGCGGCGTCCAGCCCTCGTATTCCGCGAGCACATGTGCGGCCTCGCGCAGCGGGTGCAGTCCGCTCAGCTCCTCGAGCATCCACGGGAACACCGCCTCGCCCGTGAAATACGGCGCCGGCCGCGCATCGAGTGCGTAGCGAGGGTCGGCGAGCCGCGCGCGCTCCGCCGCCCATCGCGTTGCGGGACCGTTGGAGTACGCCGCCTCGTGCAGCACGGTGTAGATCGGGTTCGTCGACGGCGACATCAGCGCCGCGACGTCGGCATGGACCGCGCCGCCAAGCGCGTGCAATTGGTCGAGATCGTTGTCCGCTCGCTCGATGACTCCATGCAGCTCCGCCTCGCCGTGCTGGTGGCCGAGCGTCGCACCCAGCATGAGAAAGCGGCGCGCGCTGAGTCGCCGGCCGTGAGCGTCGATCTCGGTGTTCGCCTCCAGGTGGTCGACGATCCTGCGCACCCGCGCGGCGTCATCGGGAAACCGCGCGTGGTAGGCGGCATTGCGGGTGGCCACGTGATTGAACAGCCTGGTGCAGATCTCCTCGGTCTCGTGCAGGACGGGCGCGAATCCGCCGGTGATGATCACCCCGCGAAGGTGCTCGGGCAGCAGCGACAGATACGTCAGCGAACAGAAGCCACCGAAGCTCTGACCGAAGACGTACCAGTCGGTGTCGTCCCCGTAGAGCGTGGAGCGGAATCGATCCGCATCGCGCACGATCGAGTCCTGCCGAAAGTGGCGCAGGTAGCCGGCAAGCGCCGGCGGATCGGTCACCGGCAGCGAACGCGCCTCGAGCGGCGTGCTGAGCCCGGTCCCACGCTGGTCGAGCAGCAACACCCGATAGCGCGTCAGGAGCTGTTCGAGCCAGCCCCCACGCTGATCCGGAAATGCAACCTCGAATCCCGGGCCTCCCTGGAACCACACGATCGCCGGACGGTTCTTATCGTCCGCGTGCTCAACCGCGACGACCTCTCGAGCATGGACGCTGATCTGCGCCCCGGAGGGATCGTTCCAGTCGAGCGGGACGTCGATGCGGTGCCCCGTGACCACCATCCGGTCTACAGCAACTCGCGAAGCCATCCCCGCGATTGTGTGCTTATGGCAAGCCGAAACCACAGAGCGAGGCCGTCGTGTTAGGGATGGAGGCGGAACTCTCTCCAGAAACCAGCCAACGACGTCTCGTCGCCCTCGGGCTCGACGTCCTCGGGGAGCTGGGTGCGCCACGGGAGCATCAGGTCGAACACGACCTCCTGGATCGTCCAGAGGATGTCCATGACCTCGGTGATCTTGACCTGACGACGAGCCAGGGCCGTTTCAACGGTGGACAGCGCGTCGATGTCGCCCGTCTTGCGGACCGCGCCGCGCGCGAAGATGAACACCTTCTGGGCCCGCTCGGCAACATCCGGCGGTACCTCCTTGATGCCCTGGAGGTGCGTTTCCTCGCAAAGCTCGATGGCGCTGTCGACCCGCTCGACAAGCCGGCGCAGCCGGGTCCGCTCGACGACCTCGCGACGATGCCTGCGTCGGGCGGCGTGCACCTCTTCAGTGGCGCTCTCGATGAGAAGCCCCGGGTCGACTACCTGACTACGCTCCAGTACCTCGGGTTCTCTTATCACGCTGCCTAGCCTACCCGCTCGGGTCATTGACATCAACAGCACATTTGGGGTGAGATTGATGCATGGACCGCATCAATGCCGACCTTCTACGCACTTTTGTCGAAGTCGCCAAAGTCGAGCACCTCAGCCGGGCCGCCGAAGCGCTGCAAGCTGATCAATCAACGGTGTCCCGAAAGGTGGCTCGCCTGGAGCAGGAGGTGGGGGTGCTGCTCTTCGAGCGGATCGGCCGGAACATCCGCCTGACCCAGGCCGGGCGACGGCTTGTCGGCCGCGCCGAGCGTATTCTCGATGACCTTCGCGACGCCATCGCCGAGGCCGAGGGAGCCGTGGCGGCCGAGAGCGGGCGCGTCTGCGTCGCGTTCCTCCACACCGTCGGCGCCCGCTGGCTCCCGGAGCGTCTCGCCCGTTTTCTCGAGAGCTACCCCGCGGTTCGCTTCACGCTCGAGGAGGGCACGACGGCCGAGGTGATGAGCGGCGTGCTCGGCGGCGATTACGACCTCGGCATCCTCGGGCCGCCACCCACCGGCGTCGTCGACCTCGAGATCCATCCGCTCTTCCGCGAGCGGGTTGCGGTCGTGGTTCCCGCCAACCACCGGCTCGTGGGCCGCAGCTCCTGCACGCTCGAGGACGTCGCCGGTGAGCCGCTGATCCTCCCCAGGTCCCGAAGCGGGCTCCGGCGGGTGATCGACGCCGCCTTCGCCGCCCAGGGTCTGACCACCCACGTGGCCTACGAGGGCGACGATTTCACGATCGTGCAGGGGCTCGTCGAAGCCGGCCTGGGAACGACGCTCATGCCCATGCCGCTTCCGGTCCCGAGCACCCGCGTGGCGGTGATCCCGCTTCGAGACCCACCGATCGCGCGTACCATGGCCCTCTGCTGGGATCGGCGGCGCACCCTGCCTCCAGCGGCCAACCTCTTCGCCCAGCGACTCATCGCCGAGGCGCACGACCCATTCGACCTGGCGGTCAGCGCCTGACCGTCAACTCCGCAGCACTCCACTCCATGAGCATCGAAGCAGTCCTGATCGTGATCGCCGTGGTTCTGGCCGGCGCCGGAGCGGTTGCCGTGGTCACCGCTCGGCGTGGGGCTCCGGAGAGCTCGCCGGCGCCGCTGGTGAGCCAGAGCCTGGGGGATGCGAACCAGTACGCTGCCGCGCTGATCGCCGAGGCGCGCACCTCTGCCCTTCACGCCCACGAGGCGGCGATGGAAGAGGTCAGCGAGCGGCTCGCCGATGTGGAGGCGCGTGAGGCGGTCATCGCCGAGCGCCACAAGCAGCTCCGCGAGCGCCGCGAGATCTTCGACGACCGCCGCTTCGCGTACCGCAAACGCCGCGATGAGATCGAGGAGCGGCGCGCGCGAGTCGCCGAGCAGGGTGCCGAGATCGCCGACGTGCTCCGCACCAAGGCGGCCCTCGATCGTGACGCCGCGTCGGTGCTCGTGCTGGAACGGATTGAGTCCGAGCTCGTGGCCGAGCGCGCCGCTCTCGTGGAGGCGACGGTGGCCGACATCATCGGCGACCGGGTCGAGACCAGCGCCAACGATCTGATCGCGCAGGCCGTCGAGCGTCAGGACGCGTCCAACGTGGACAGCGCCCCGAGGATGTCACCGCTCTCGCTCGAGGGGCTCGACGACCATGCCCGGGAGCGGTTGCTCTCCGCCCTGGCGGTCATCGCAGAGCAGACCGGCGCGGAGCTCGGCATCGACCCCGACAAGCAGCAGGCGACCCTCCGGACCGTCGACCCGATCGGACGCGAGATCGCGCGGCAGGCCGCCCTCGAGGTCGTCGACCGGCACATGCAGGCGGCCGAGGTTCCTCCGTTGATCCAGCGGGCGCGCCGCACCACGCAGCGACGCGTCATGGAGGTCGGTGAGCGCGCGCTCTGGCTCATGCAGATCGAGGGCCGCCCCGAGCTCGCCGAACTCGTGGGCACGCTCCACCACCGCTTCTCGTACGGCCAGAACGCCCTCCTGCACTGCGAGGAGACCGGCCACCTGTGCGGGGTGCTCGCCGCAGAGCTGGGCCTTCCCCAGAGCCTCGCCCGCGAGGCCGGCATGCTTCACGACATCGGCAAGGCGGTGGACCACGACGTCGAGGGAGTGCACGCGATCATCGGCGGCGAGCTCCTCCGGGTGCTTGGCGTCGACCCCGCCATCGTCCACGCGGTCAAGGCCCATCACTTCGACGAGGAACCGTCGACGGACCTCGCCATGCTCACGATCTGCGCGGATGCGATCTCCGCCTCGCGCCCGGGAGCGCGTCGCGACACCCTGGCGACGTATCTGCTCCGTCTCGAACAGCTGCAGACGATCGCGACCCGGCATGGCGGTGTCGACCGGGCGTATCCGCTGCAGGCCGGGCGAGAACTCCGCGTGTTCGTCAAGGCGTCACAGGTGAAGGACACGGAGATGCCGCCGCTGACCAGCGAGATCGCCAGGGAGATCGAATCCGAGATGCAGTACCCGGGGGTCATCAAGGTGACCGTCATCCGGGAGACGACCGCCACCGCCACGGCGCCGGCGCAGCTGGTACCGGTGCGCGCGGCCGTCGCCGAGCACGCCGGAGGACGTCAGGGACCGGCAGCCGAGGATTCGCCCGACGGCGAGGACGAGCCCGCCGGCGACGAGGACTGACCTGCGCTCGGCACGGCGCGGCGAAGGTGCTCGCTCACGACCCGAGCCGTCTCTGCCGGACGCTCGTGAAAGAAGAGGTGGCCGCATCCGTTGAACGGACGCAACTGCGCGCCCGGAATCTGGCGCGCGAGGATTCGCGCGTTCTCGAACGGGGTGACCACATCGTCGGTGCCGTGCAGGACGAGAGTGGGGACCGCGACGGCCGCGAGGTGCTCGAACGAGTGATCCGGTTGCCACATCGCGCTGAACTGGGCGGAGAACACTCGCGGGCGCACCGGGTGGAGCGCGCGCTCGCGAATCTGCGCTTCGATGAAATCGGCGTGGGTGCGCTGAAACTGTGGTGAGTACAGGACCGTGCAGGCGATCCTGTAGGCGTCCTCCGGCGTTCGCGCGCCCTTGCCGAGGAGCGCCGCCTGGTCGGCCGGCCTGGCGTCGACGCCGTCGTTGCCTCCCGGTGCCGTGGCGGCGAGGATGAGGTCGGCGACGCGCGAGGGGTGATCGACCACGAGGTGTTGCGCGACCACGCCGCCCATCGAGGCACCGAACACGGCCGCGGA
>DATLRB010000024.1:0-25342 GCA_035534875.1 Saccharimonadales bacterium (SeqCode) | reverse complement strand
GGGAGTCGCAGTCGGTGACCTCGGCGAGTTCCCCGACGGGTCAGCGATATCTCAACCAGAAGCGCGATGGGAGCACAGTCCTCCTTCTTGTCCGCGAGAATTCGATAGGAGACGGCATGGGTGCCTCTCCCTTCCTCTTTCTTGGCGCCGCTGACTACGAACGCCACGAGCGCGAACGACCGATAGCGATCGTCTGGCGCCTGAGGACCCACATGCCGCCCGACTTCTTCAAGTCCGCCCGTGCGGTGGCATAGCCATGCACCGGGATCGCCCCCCGCCCTTAGCACTCACCCCCGCCACCCGCTAGCAGTCAGACCTCCCGAGTGCTAAACTAGCCCCTGGAACCCTAGGCTAGAGGATCAAACCAGGAGGAACCATGGCCAAGCAATTGCTGTTCGACGTCGAGGCCCGGGCCCATCTCAAACGAGGGGTCGATCGGGTGGCCGACGCCGTGAAGATCACCATCGGCCCCAAGGGCCGCAACGTCGTGCTGGACAAGAAGTTCGGCTCGCCGACCATCACCAACGACGGAGTCACGATCGCCAAGGAGATCGAGCTCGAGGAGCCCTTCGAGAACATGGGCGCCCAGCTGGTCAAGGAAGTGGCGAGCAAGACCAATGACATCGCTGGTGACGGGACCACCACCGCCACCGTGCTCGCCCAGGCCCTGATCGCGGCCGGTCTGCAGAACGTGGCCGCCGGCGCCAACCCGATCCAGCTCAAGAAGGGCATCGAGCTCGGCGTTGAGGCGATCGTCAAGGCGATCAAGGAGCAGTCGATCCCGATCTCCGAGCGCGAGAAGATCGCCCAGGTCGCGTCGATCTCCGCCGCTGACCCCACCATCGGCGAGACCGTCGCCGACGCGATGGAGAAGGTCGGCAAGGACGGTGTCATCACCGTCGAGGAGTCGAAGGGCCTCGAGACGGAACTCGAGCTCGTCGAGGGCATGCAGTTCGACAAGGGCTACATCTCCGCGTACATGGTTACCAATGCCCAGCGCATGGAGGCCGTGCTCGAAGACCCCTACATCCTCATCACCGACAAGAAGATCTCGGCAATCGCCGACCTGCTCCCGATCCTCGAGAAGGTCGTCCAGAGTGGCAAGCCGCTCGTGGTCATCGCCGAGGACGTCGAGGGTGAGGCACTCGCCACCCTCATCGTCAACAAGCTCCGTGGCACCTTCAATGCCGTCGCCGTGAAGGCCCCAGGCTTCGGTGATCGCCGCAAGGCGATGCTTCAGGACATCGCGATCCTGACCGGTGGCCAGGTGATCAGCGAGGAGGTCGGCCTCAAGCTCGACTCCGCGCAGCTCAGCTCGCTCGGTCGCGCCCGCAGCGTGAGCATCACCAAGGACGACACCACTGTCGTCGAGGGCAATGGCAGCAAGGACGCGATCAAGGGCCGTATCGAGCAGATCAAGGCCGAGATCGACAAG
This sequence comes from Saccharimonadales bacterium (SeqCode), assembly GCA_035534875.1. Classification (GTDB taxonomy): domain Bacteria; phylum Chloroflexota; class Dormibacteria; order Aeolococcales; family Aeolococcaceae; genus Palsa-851. Next base: position 23,907 of record DATLRB010000024.1, on the reverse strand, counting down.
TCCACGAGCGACTGGGACAAGGAGAAGCTCCAGGAGCGCCTTGCCAAGCTCAGCGGCGGCGTTGCCGTGATCAAGGTCGGCGCCCCGACCGAGACCGAGCTCAAGGAGAAGAAGCACCGCATGGAGGACGCCGTGTCCGCCACGCGCGCCGCAGTCGAAGAGGGCATCGTGCCCGGTGGTGGAGTCGTGCTCGTCAACGCGATCCCCGCGCTGGACAAGGTCAAGGCCGAGGGCGACGTGCTCACCGGCGTCAACATCCTTCGTCGCGCCCTGGAGGAGCCTCTCCGTCAGATCGCGCAGAACGCGGGCATGGAAGGCTCGGTCGTCGTGGACAAGGTGAAGTCCCTCCCCAAGGGTCAGGGCTTCGACGCCGCCAAGGGCGAGTACGTCGACATGGTCAAGGCCGGGATCATCGACCCGACCAAGGTCACCCGGTCGGCGGTGCAGAATGCGGCTTCGATCGCCGCGCTGCTGCTCACCACCGAGGCGCTGATCACCGACATCCCCGAGAAGAAGGGAGCATCGGCGGGACCGCCGATGCCGGAGTACTGATCGGCAACTGATCCGATTCCTGAAAGGGCGGTCCGGGTTTCCCGGGCCGCTCTTTTGTTCTGTCCGGATACTCGCGATGAGTCGATCAACGTTCGGATACAACACGGCGACGACCGAATCGGCAAGCGGCGGCGATGGGTAGATTCGATGCCATCACCCGTTCAGAGGTACCTCGATGAGCGACGCCCTGCCCGAACACTCCCTTGCGGAGAGTCTCGGCTCCGGATTCCTGCACGTCACCGGGATCGGGAGCCGTCTTGCCAAACGTGAGGCGGACGAGGAGCAGCTCGATTCGCTCGACGCGACGATGCTCGCCGACCTCGACCGCGAGTTCCACGAACGCGGCGAGGAGGCGGCCGCGGGTCTCGACCTCGCCTCGGTCATCAGGGTGGATCCGGACTTCAGTCCCGATGCCTTCCTGCTCATCGCAAGGGACGCCTTCCGGGTGCTGCAGGACGCGCACACGGAAGGCGCGCCGGGACTCGACGCGGACATCGCCTCGGCAGAGGTGACGGCGGCCGTGGTGGTGGACGGTCGCGAACGAGCCATCGTTCGTTTCGGCATCAACGGCACCACGCCGGCCGCCCAGGACTGGACCTTCGAGCGGGATCCGTCCGTCGACACGCGCGATGACGACGAGGACCACGAGGTGGCCGACGGCGGGTGGCTCGTTGCCCACCGGGGATGGCGCTTGATGGGGATCGCCGCCGCCGCGTAAGGCTCTGTTCTTACGCCGAGCAGCGCCAGCGGCCGGCTCAGGAGCAGGCGGTGGCCCGGTACGAGGCGTTGCCCAGATCCGGGGCGGGTTTGCCGGCGACGGTGATCGTCGCGTCGCGCGCGGGTGGTGCGCAGCCGCGCGGAAAGACCACGAACACGCTGCGAGCCCCAGCGGAGATGTACCCGTCGCACGTCGTTGGGTCGCATTGGTAGGGCTCGAAGCTCCCGGAGAGCGTCGCGGTCCCGTCGGCGCTCACCGATCTAACGGGATTGGCGAACAGCCCGGTGAAGCCGATGACGAACAGGACGATGATCGCAACCAGGGCGATCACCACGACCGGCACACCCCACACTGGCCGGCGGCGCGGCCGCGTCCGCTCGTCGGTCAGAGCGGCGACCGGCATCTGTCCCGGCGCGCTCGGCGGATGGTCCATGGCACTGGTACGGTACCGAAGTCCGCCATGCGGCAGCCGATCGTCTTCGTCACCGACTACGGGCGCGACGACGCATATGCGGCGGCGCTGATCGGTGCTGCCTGGGCGGTTGACTCTCATGCCATCTGCGTTGAGGGGACGCACGGGATTCCTCCAGGCGACGTGCTGGCAGGTGCCTATCAGCTGAAGGCGCTGGCACGGGCGTTCAGCACGGGCGCGGTCTTCTGCGCGGTGGTCGACCCGGGCGTCGGCACCGAGCGGCGTGCGATCGCCGTCGAGGTCGGCAACATCCGCTGCGTTGCGCCGGACAACGGGCTCGTGTCGTATCTCTGGGATGAGGCCTCTCCGGATGACCGCCGGGCGGTGAGCCTCGACGTCCCCGGCGACGCCTCACCGACATTTCACGGCCGCGATGTGTTCGCGCCGCTCGCCGCGGAGATCTCCTCGCGGGAGCGGTTCAATGTCGCGGGCGAGCTCATCGACGACCCGGTCACGCTTCCAGACGCCTTCGCGCTCCGGCTCGGGAACCACCTCACCGGGCGGGTCGCCGTGGTCGACCACTTCGGCAACGCGATCACCACCATCCGCTCCGCCGACCTGGCCGGCGCGTCCGTCCGCTCGCTGACTTGGCCTGGCGGCGGCTGCACGGGCCTGGTTGCCACCTACGCGCACATCGAAGGAGGCCCCGAAGCGCTGATCGGGAGCGCCGGCCACCTGGAGGTCGCCGGTCGTGGCGCCGGCGCAGCGGCCGTCGGCGGCCCGCGTCTGGGCGACGCTGTGGAGGTCGAGCTGGGGTGACCACGAGCCCGGAATCGCCGAACGCCTTTGGTGACCTCACCTCGGAGCAGGTCGCCCGGCTCGACGCTGCGGCTGCCGGCTGCGGCGTGTCGACGCTGCAGCTCATGGAGATCGCCGGGTGGCAGGTCGCTCGGTGTGCGTGGCACCGGCTCGAGGGGCACGCCACGGTGAGTGTTGTCGCCGGGTATGGCAACAACGGCGGCGACGGACTGGTCGCCGCCAGGCACCTCGCGACCTGGGGATGTGCGGTACGGGGGCTCGTTCTCGGCGGCGAGGCGCGGGTGACGGGCATCGTGCGTGACCATGTCGCGTCGGCGCGTCGGTGCGGTGTCGACGTCGTCATCGAGGAAGATCCGGCAATGGTGCGCGGCGTCGTGACCGGGTCCGTGTTGATCATCGACGCGATCCTCGGCACGGGATTGCGCAGCGCGCCACGCGAGCCACAGGCGAGTGCAATCCGGGCGCTCAACCAGTCGGCGATTCCGATCCTGAGCGTCGATGTCCCGAGCGGTCTGGACGCCACGACCGGGGAGGCATTCGACCCAACCGTCCGCGCCGCGCTGACGTGCACGCTGACCGCCATGAAGCGGGGCCTGTGCCGCGGGGATGCGGCGGCGCACGCCGGCGAGATCTGGGTCGCCGACATCGGCATGCCCGCGACCGCATGGCTCGATGCCGGGCTCGGCCGGCCACCCGGTGTCACCGGCGGGGAGTTGGTGCACACTTCGTCCTGATCTCAGGCTTGACCGCAGAGCGGACTCCCGGCTATTCTTCGACCGTACTCCGCGCCCACAGCGCAAACGTCATGATCAACGTCTCAGCACACATCGCTCCCGAGGCGCGCGAGCTTGCCGCAACCGCACGCGAGCAGCTCGATGATCTGGTCACGTATGCCACCCATCTGGTCAATCACCAGGCGGACGCCGTGGCATTCGTCGCCGGTGGCATCCACCACGCAAGTCGCTACCCCCCCACGCGTCTGCGCGTGGACGGGCGGGCCGCCCTCTATCGGGCGGTCACCCGGGCGTGCCGGCATGCTCAGCGATTCCCACCGAGGCCGCAGGGCCTCGGCAGGATGTTCCGGCGAAGCGGCGGATCCGTCCGGGTCGAAGTCGACGACGTCAGCGCGGGTCGCATCAACACCGTCAAGCGAGCCCTCGCCATGCTCGGCTTCGACCGCCGAGCTGCCCTCCTGCTCCGCGACCTGTGCGGGCTTGACTATCACGAGATGTCCCGGGCCCTCGAGTGCTCGCCGGAGGCGGCGGCCCGGCTGGTCGCGGCAGCACGGCGCGAGTTCGGGTCGATCTACCGAGAGATCGCACTATGAGGTGCAGCCTCCTCGCGCTCAGCAGCTACATCGATACGGAGCTTGACCTGGAGCCGGCGGGAGAGCTCGAGGCCCACCTCGTTGCATGCGAGCGCTGCCGGACGGCCGTCGGGCACCTGCGCGAGGAATCAGCGCGCATCGGCGCCCTCGCCCGGGTGCACGTTCCTGATGACGCCGTGCGCGACCTGTTCAGCCAGATCGGTTTGATTGCGGAGGAGGACGACTTGCCCGAAGGACCTGTGCGTCGCGACCGACCGGCAGCGGTCGAGGCTCCTCCCTGGTTCGGCGCCGAGCGCGGTGCGGCGCTGCCGTGGGCGCCACGCCCCACCGGCCACGATCAATCGCAGCCGCGCGAGCTGATCGGTGAGCGATCGCCGACCCTGGCGGTTGCGGAGCCGCCGGAGCTGTATCTTTGGGACGAGACCATCGATCAGATCGCAACAGCGGTCCCGGCGCCTCCTCCCGTTCGCACCGCCGTCGCCCCTGCCCCTGCCCCGACTCCCGAGCCACTGCCTGTTGCTCACCTCGAGACCGAGCAACCGCGCGCAGAGCCCGAACCGCCGGAGATCATCCCCACCGAGCCTCAGCCACCCGACCTGTCGACCTCTGCGCCAATCGTGGCCGCGCCGCGCCTGGCCGCCGGGCCGAACGCCTTCCAGCGCCTTCGTGACGCGGTTGCCGTTCGCCTCGCGCTCCGGCGCGGAGCCAGTTCCAACTTCGACCACGGGGTCGAGATCGTGAGCGGGACGGGCGCGCCGACCTGGAACCAGCGCGCCCGTCGTCAGCACCGCAGCGAGAGCCCGCCGATCATGGAAGCGGCGTCCACTCCCGTTGCACAGCCTCCGTCGCCGTCGCCATCTCCCCCGCCCGTGGTGAGACCGAGTCGTCTCGGCCGTTTGATAGGCCGGGTCACCACGGAACCGGCGGCCGGGAAACCGATGCTGGACGCTGAACCCAACGACGCCGGAGCACCCGAGGCTCACCCGCCGGCCGAAGGCACCGCTCCACTCGAGCTTGCCGAGGTGCTCAGTGAAGTGGCGATCCTCGCGGCGCCCCTCGAGCGCACGGCGACCCCCGCGGCGGATGCTCCGGCGACGGCACCCGCGTTCTCGACCCGGACGCCGACCGTGACCCCGACCTTTGATCACGTCAACGACGACGCGGCCCCGGCGATTGCTCACCGGATCGATCCCACGGACCCCGAGGACGATGTCGTGCGCTTCGGGATGGATGCCACCCCCGACTCCGCGCCTGCTCCGGGGCGCCACGTCCGGCGTCTCCACTCTCAGAAGACGGATCGTCGGGAATGGAATCCGACCCGACCGGTGACCGGCCGGCACGTGCTGCCGCTTGGTGGCCCCGCCGTCGGAGCTGCCGATCGCGATCAGCGCCTCTGGCTGTTCAGCGCGGTGACGGTGGTCCTGATACTGCTCGGCCTGGTCATCGGACGGCAGGTGACGCAGACAGGTCCGCTCGTCGCCTCCACGATTCCGAGGTCGACGCCCAACGTTCGCGCCACCGCACCGGCCTCGACCGCAACGCTTCCGGTTGCCACCGCCGCCCCGGTCCCCACCGCGCTCATCCCAATCGCGCCGACGCCTCAGCAACTCACAGGAGCAAAGACGCTGGGCAGCGGCAGCGGTGGGTTCTCGGTTGCCGACGTCCGGTACGGCCTGCATCCGAATGACTTCCGCCTGGTCTTCGACCTGGCCTTTCCCAGCACGGTGACCGGGAGCCCGACCACCGTCATCGGCTACAGCGGGCCGACGACGATCGACGTCGAGTTCACCGGTGTTGTCGGCGCCTCGAACGTCGCGGCGATGCCTCCCGGAAAGGTGGTCGTCTCAGTCGTGCCGCTGCCGATGGCCCGCAACACGGATCGCCTAGTCTTCAAGATCACGCTCAGCAAGAACGCGCCGTTCGACGCCTATTACCTCTCCGGCGGCCGGCTGGTCATCGACATCACCTGATCCCTGACGTCACCCGGCGGTGGTTCCGGCTTCCTCGTGCTGCGCGGGAGAATCCGCCTCGACCTCAGGCTGCCCATACCTTTCGCGGAGATCGAACTTGAGCACCTTCCCGGCCGGATTGCGGGGCAGCACATCGACGAAGACGACGGATTTCGGTTGCTTGTACCGGGCCAGGCTGTCCTGCGAGAAGTCGATGACGTCCTGTTCGGTCAGTGACACGCCGTCCTTCGCCACCACGATCGCGCGCACCGTCTCACCCCAGCGTGGATCCTGCACGCCGATCACGGCGACCTCCTTGATGCCCGGGTGCTGATAGAGGGCATCCTCGACCTCCGCGGGATACACGTTCTCACCGCCGGTGATGATCATGTCCTTCTTGCGATCGACGATGAAGAAGTACCCGTCGGCGTCGCGGATCCCCACGTCGCCGGTGTGGAACCACGCGTCGACCAGCACCTCGGCGGTGGCGTCGGGACGGTTCCAGTAACCCTTCATCACGTTCGGGCCACGAACGACAATTTCGCCACGCTCACCGTCGGGAACGTCGTGCCCGTCGTCATCGACGATTTTGACGTCGGTGAAGAACGGCGCGATGCCCGCGGATCCGAGCTTCTCGGTCGCCATCGATGAGGGAAGGAACGACGCGAAGGGCGCCGTCTCGGTGAGCCCGTATCCCTGATTGAAGGGCAGGCCGCGAGCCGCGTAGGTTTTGATCAGCGCCTCGGGTACCGGGGCGCCGCCGCACGAAAGGACTCGGATGCTGCTCAGGTCGCGGGTGGTGAAGTCGGGGTGCTGGGCCATGAACAGGTACATGGCGGGAACACCGAACATCGATGTCACGTGGAATTTCTCGATGTTCTCGAGCACCATGCCGGGCTCAAACATCTGCTCCATCACCACGGTCGCGCCCTTCATGAACGACAGGAGCGGCGTCACGTTGAGCCCGCCGATATGGAACAGCGGCGCGACCACGAGCGAAACCTCGTGCGAGGTCGCATCGTCCGCGAGGAACGCGTTGATGTTGTTCCAGATGATGTTGCCGTGGGTGAGCATCGCGCCCTTCGGACGGCCGGTCGTTCCTGACGTGTACATGATCAGCGCCACATCGCTCATCGCGACGGGGTAGTCGAGGTCCGAGTCGCGCTGATCGTGGAGCAGCGACTCGAAGCCTCGCGATCCGGCATCCTCGACGGCGCAGACGTACTCACGCACGCTCAGATCGTCGCGGATCGAATCGACGATCGAGGCGAATCCCTCCTCGTACACAAGGGTGTGCAGGCCGGCATCGCGAATGATGAAGCCGAGCTCCGGGCCCGTCAGCCGGAAGTTGAGCGGCACGAAGATGGCATCGAGCTTGGCCGCGGCGAACAGCGTGAAGAAGAAGCGAGGGTGGTTGAGCCCGAGGAAGCCGACTCGATCGCCCGGGTTCACTCCCAGGGCGTGGAGTCCATGCGCCACCTTGTTGGTGAGCTGGTTCAGCTCGGCGTAGGTCCACCGCTCCTCGCGGAAGATGAGCGCGGTGTTGTTCGGGTTGAGTTGGGCGCGCCGGCTGAGCGTGAAACCAAGACCCTGGTCGTTCGCCATAGCAGGAACCCTCCGATTGCCCTCTTCGCCTCATCGCGATTCTCCCATTCGCGACGCGGGAGCGTTTCGCCTCAGGCGGTCCAGCCTCCGTCGACGACCAGCACGGAGCCGGTCACGAATGACGCGGCGTCGGACGCGAGAAACAGGGCGGCGCCGGCGATCTCATCCGGGACGGCATGGCGGCCGAGTGCGGTCTGGGCGAGGATGTGATCGTGGATCTCGGTTGTCTCCACGAGGTAGCGTGCAAGCTTGGTCTCGACGAGGCCGGGCGCGATCGCGTTGACCCGGATCCCGAGGGGCCCCAGCTCTCGCGACAGCGTGCGCGTCAGCGTGATGAGCGCCGCTTTGCTCGCGTTGTATGCGCCGGTGAGGGCCTCCGGGCGTATCCCGGCGACAGAGGCCATGTTGATGACGGTGCCGCCGTGGTCACGCATCCACAGGTCGACCGCGTGGCGGGTCAGCCGGATCGGACCCATGACGTTGACGTCCCAGATCTTGTTGATCGCCCCCTCGTCGGCGTCGAGGATCGGCCCGAACTGCGGGTTGGTGGCCGCGTTGTTCACCAGGATGTCGAGCCTTCCCGCCCGGCGCATCACCTCGGCGACGACCGCCTCGCAGGCTGCCGCTTCACCGACGTGCCCGGGCACCGCGATCGCGGCACCGCCCATCGCAATGATCTGCGCCGCTCCCGCCTCACACGCGTCGGCGTGGCGGGCGTTGAGCGCCACGGTCGCTCCCGCCTCGGCGAGGGCCGTCGCGATGGCAAGCCCGATCCCGCGGCTCCCACCGGTGACGAGCGCAACACGTCCCTCGAGCGAAAACCGTTGGGCGACACTCATCTCAGTTGAGGCTGGAGGTGCCGGCGTGATCCTTCGGCCGGACCAGCATGCGGTCGAGGAGGGCCGCCTCACGTCGAAGCAGGCGCAGGCAGGCCGTGAGCCGGTCGGCGGTGCCGTCGATCTCGAGCAGCCGCTGACGCTGCGCAGTCTCGACCTGCATTGCGGCGGCGACGAGGTACGAGAGCAGCTCGGGGTCGGATGGCAAGCCGAACTCGACGGGATCCTCCTGGCCGATCCCGCGCAGCTGGCCGGCATAGCCGCGAAACGCGGCGGTCACTGCGGTCGCGAGCCGGTCGGTGTCGCCGGCCGGAGTCGCGAGGTCCTGGAGGTAGTGAACCGACCCCACGAGGTACGGCCGGTCGTGCGAGAGCGCGTCGATGTGGAAGCGCGAAGCTCCGACGACCACGAGGTCGTACCCACCGTCCGCGAGCTCCTCGGTCTCGTCGAGCTGCGCAAGGGTGCCGACGTCATATGGGACGGCGCTGCCGCCCGACTCCTGGCCCGATCGGATGGCGACGATGCCGAATGTCGTCGATGCCCGGCGACAGTCGCGCATCATCGTCTTGTAGCGCTCCTCGAAGATGTGCAGCGACATGGGCATGTGCGGGAAGAGCACGGTGCCGAGCGGAAACAGCGGGACTTCGATGGCCATCACGCAGTGGTCCGCGCCCGCATCAGCGCCGCACTACGCGGCTTTGCAGTTCTTGGTGTGCTTGATGATCCGCTCGCGTCGGGGCTCTCCGGGGCGGCGGCTGTGCCGGAAGGCGATCTCCACGCCGATCTCGTTCTGACGCATGAGGTTGTTGCAGATCGGGCAGCGAACGTGCGTGAGGATGTCGCGCTGGGAGGCGACACCCTTGGATTCCTTGATCGTGTTTGCCATGGCTGCTGGGGCTCCTTAAGAGGTGGGCTCATTCGATTGTACGCGGCGTCGGGGTACGATTCGCCGCCGATGACCCCTCTCCTCGACAGCCTCCGCCTGCGCATCGTGGGTAGCGTGGCCGGCGCCGCGCTTGCGGTTCTCGGCCTCGGCGCCTGCGGCAGCCTGGTACCCGTCAGCAGCCACATCACGCCCCTGCCACCCGATTGCTCCACACCGCGGCCCGTCTCATCCTCCGATACCTTCACGACCGCGCCGGCGCTGCAGCCCGGCGCGTCGGGCCTGCGGTTCGCCGATATCAGTGTCGGCTGCGGTCCTGTCGCGAAGGCCACCTCCAGCGTCACCGTCCAGTTCACGGTCTGGCTGTCGACCGGAACGCTGGTGATCACCACCTGGGGCGCGAACCAGCCGGTGAATTCGCTCCAACTCGCGAACCCGTCGACCCTTCCGTTCTGGAGGGTCGGCGTTCCCGGGATGCGCGTCGGGGGAACGCGGCAGCTGGTCGTTCCGCCGGCGCTCGCCTTCGGAGCCTCAGGAAATGCCTCGGCGAATGTCCCGCCGAACGCCACCATGGTGGTCGACGTCGAGTTGGTGTCGCTGGCCTGAGTCCCGGCTAGGACCGGGCCCGTGTCCAGAGAATGAACAGGCCCAGGCATGCGCCGGAGGCGAGCAGCACGAAGGCGATGGGAAGGCCGATCACGAGCGAGAGGCCGGGCGCGGACGTGGCGAACATGCGATGTCAAGCATACCGCCGCGATGATCCCTGCCCCTGACAGGCGGGTCAGCTCAGGAGGCGACTTCCATGCGAGCGCCGAGGAGCCCGAGCTCGATGTCGTGCATCACGGTGATCCGGAAGGCCTGGCGTGAGGCGGCGTCGAGCTCGGGGGCGATCGTCTCGTTGCGCGGGCGGCCAATCCACGGCGGCTGATGGCGACCCATCGGCTCGCCCCCCACACGAACCACGACGGCGCGATCGTCCTCTTCGTCGACCTCGATGGAGACGTGCTGGAGGACCCCGGTGCTGTCGACGAGGGTCCACGAGCGCAGCCACACGGGCATCGTGCTTCCCGGAACACGGACCGGGCGGACGGCACCGCTGACGACGTACGCATCCTTGTGGGGAGCGTCCGCGGTCAGCGCGATCCGAACGGCGGTGTCCAACTCCCCGCCCACCCAGGTGGCGAGGGATGGCGCGCGATTCTCGACGTCCGGAAGCATGTGCGTGAAGAAACCGTTCGAGAGCGAGGGAGCGACCGTCGCGTGGCGGCGGCAGTATGGGAGTCCGAGGACGATCCGGCTGTGCTCATCGCACCAGGTCGTGCCGCACTTCACCTGGCGGCGGTCGACGTACGTGCAGCGGCAGGTGGCGGGCTTGGAGCAGTCGCCGTCCAGGCACTTGCCCAGACCGTCGTGGTCGCCGTCAGCCGACCCTGCGTCGCCCGACTGCTTCCTCGAAAGCCGCTGCCATGGCTTCAGCTTGTCCAATGTTGATGACTCCTCGGCACCACGAATCGGGGCCAGGACCAAAGCCTAGTCGCCTGAGCGCGTCGCCTCCGGGGCGCAAGCATCTTGTTACGACCCGGGTGCGGGCCGTGACCCTCGTGGCACACCCCAGCCCGTGACCGTGGATCGCCGCGCTCGAGACTCCGGCTGGAAGGTGGTACCCCGTATCGGATTCGAACCGATGGTCTCCGCCTTGAGAGGGCGGACAAGCGGCTGACAGCAGGTGTCAGGCGGTGCCGTTGCGCGCCATTTTGATCTCAACTGATGGGTCGAACGTGGCTGTAGGTGACGGCGCGTATCACCCTGTGCCGGCAATATGGGCAACAAATGGGCAACATCGCGCGGATGACGCCCAGCTCCGGCAGCAAGGTCGAGACGCGCTCGAATCCCCAGGTGCTCCTGGTCGTGGACGATCGCTTCCGCGCCCTGCGGGCCCCGCACAGCGGTACGTTTTTCGCCGGGCCTCTCCGAACCCGTTCCGGTTGTCGGTTCAGGGCTGGTAGGTCGACCCTCGCGCGGCGATTCGGTACACGACGATGACATCAACTTCTGCCAACTCGAACAGCACATGCCACGAGCCCACCCGCAGCCGGTACTCACCGGGCCGCCTTGTCAGGCGTTTCACGTCGCCAGCGGACAACCCTTCGATGGCGGCCAGGATGGGCTCACGATCGGGACGGGCGAGCCGCGCTACGACTTGGCGGCCGCGGGCCGCAGGTCGAACCGCGCCGGCACTCAGGCGGTCTCGGCCCGGAACTCCTCGAGCGAGATGCCCGGATGCCTCCGACCCTCCTCGATCGCGGCGCTGTCCTCAGTGGTCACCGGCTCGTCGTCCGGCGGAGCCGCCTCCAGGACTGCCCAGAGCGGGTTGCGAGCGCGCTCCAGCACCACGGCCGTCGGCTCGATGGACTCCTCCGGCAGCTCGTCAACAAGCCGGTGCAGATCCGCGCGGGTCATGACGCTGTCAGCGTACCACCCGTCCGTCGCCACCTCGTTCGCATTGCCGCGGGCCGAGTCCCTGGAGGCGATGTCTGGCTGAGCTACCGAGACGCTCTGGTTTTCAAGTCCGGAAGGGAAGCGTCGGAGGGTGCCGCGCAGGGTCGTCGTGAACTCGGCGATCAGCGAGACCGTGCTTCCAAGCGACGACCAGTGCTGCCCAGCGTCGTGTCCACTGGGTACGAATTGGGGTACGTCGTCGGAGACCTGGCCTTACAACCACGTCGAGGGCAGAACCGTCGACCGTGTGCTCACCCTGGCAGCCGATTCGCAGCTGGAAGCGGCGCAGCTCGAGTTCGAGCGCGAGTACGAGATGTCGCCCGAGCTTGCGGGGTGGTTAGGGGCTTACTCGTTCGAACCAGCAAATCTTCACATTCCTTGACACGCACGACACGGAAGAGACTCTTTCTCATTACGACGATGGGCTACTGTCCGCGGTTCAGAGGGTCGTTGGCACGGAGGGATCAGCGATGCTCCGAGGTAGTCGGGTCCGCCCGCAGCACAATCCGGCCGCACCTCGACGTTGCAGCACATCCGTCCTCATGTTCTGTACCTTGTCCCTCGTAGCGGCCGGTGTCGCCGCCTATCCGTCGGCACCCATCCGGGCGCTTGCCGCCGGCACGCCGACTGTCACCGCGCTGGCGCCGGAATCCGGAGCAGCGGTGGGTGGAACGACTGTGACAATCTCTGGCACCAATTTCGTCGCCGGAAGCACGTCGGTCACATTTGGCTCACTGAGCGGCACTGCGGTGAGCGTGAGCTCCTCGACTCAGCTCAAGGTTGTCACGCCAGCGGAGGCCAACGGCCAGGTGAACGTCACGGTCACCACGACATCCGGTGGATCGTCGGCGGCGAACCCGCCCCACAGCACCTTCCTCGTGGTTCCGTCCGGCCAGTACGTGCCGGTCACCGCAACGCGGATCTGCGACACCAGAACAGGTAACTCCACGCCGTGCAGCGGACACAGGCTGGGATCTGACATCACCTACCAGGTGACCGTGGGTGGCGCTGGCGGCGTGCCCACCGATGCCGTCGCAGCGATCATCAACGTCACCGCAGTTGCGCCCACGGCACTCGGACTGCTCGAGGTGTATCCGTATGGTCTGGGGCAGCCAACGGGAAGCAACGTGAGCTACAGCGCCGGCATCAACATGCCCAACCTCGTCGAGGTCCCGCTTGGAACTGGCGGCGCGATCTCCGTCTACAACGGTTCAACCGGATCGACGGACATGTTGATCGATGTGCAGGGATACATTCCGGCCATTTCATCGGGGTCGTCAGGGCGCATGAACCTGCTCAGCACGGCGGCGCGCATCTGCGATACCCGCAGCGGCAACTCGACGCAGTGCAACGCACTGGGGCCGCTTGGCGCAGCGAAGAGCATCACGATTCACGTCACCGGCCAGGGCGGCGTCCCAACCTCGGGTGTCCAGGCAGTCGTCATCGATCTCACCGCTCTGCCGACGGGCAACGGAGGGGGCCAACTCACCGCGTATCCCAATGGAAACACTCTGCCCGGCGTCTCCGACGTGAACTACGTCTCCTCGAACGTTGCTAACCGAGTCATTGTTCCGGTGGGCACGGGTGGAGAGATCATCATCTACAACTGGGGGGCAGGCACCGCCAACATCTTGGTCGATGTTGATGCCTGGACCACCACGGGGACGGGGAGCCCGTCGGGCACCGATCTGGATGCCATGGCAATCAACCGAGCCTGCGACACTCGGGTCACCAGCACGGATTGTGGCGGCTTCAAGCTGCCCGGCGGTTCGAGTCCGCCGGGCAACCCGATCGACACGTTCCTGATTGCAGGCGTCGCCGGCCTTCCCAGTGCCGGCACACTGACCGCGGTTGCGATCAACGTCACCTTGATCGGTCCGAGCGGAGCAGGGTACGCCGAGGTGTGGCCGGACGGAGCCACGGCGCCGAGCACGTCCGACGTTCAATTCGCGAGCGGGACGACAACGGCGAACTTCGATGCGGTGGTTGGGATCGGCCGGGATGGAAAGGTCGACATCTGGTCGTCGAAGGCCGCCGACGTGATTATCGATGTCGAGGGGTGGTATGGCGGCACCGTGCCCAGTGCACCACAAAACCTGGCCGCCGTCGGCGGACTCGGGTTGGCGCGTGTGACCTGGACGCCGCCGCTCGCCAGCACCGGGAGTCCCGTCTCTTCGTACACGGTCACGCCGATCACCGGCGGTCACGGAGGCACACCGACAGTCGTCGCCGGCAACGTGACCTCGACGCCGGTCACCGGCCTCACGGTGGGGTCGCAGTATACCTTCACCGTGGTCGCCAATAGTGCCCTCGGCGCGGGACCGAGTGCGACGTCCAATGCCGTGACCATTGCTTCGACGTCGCCGACGGCTCCGACCTTCGGTAGCGGAAACTCATATCTGGCCAACGCGTCGTACACCAATCAGCCTCAAGCGCTCGCTCACGGCGACTTTCGCGGCCTTGGGCGCACCGATATAGCGCTCGGAGTGGCGTCCGAAGTCGACGTCTTCCTGGAGACGGCCACGAATACGTATTCCGCAGCGGTCAGCTATCCGGTGGCCGGTCCGGTTGCCGGGATTGCCATCGGGGACATCAACGGTGACGGCATTCCCGATATTGCGACCGCCAACAGCAGCAACGATACGGTCTCCATTCTGTCTGGCAGCACGACGCGCAACGGCACATTTGCCGCAGCGGTCACCGTGTCTTTGGGTACGAACCAGCCGGAGTCCATTGCTCTCGCGCCGATGTACGGTACGGGGCGCCTCGATCTGGTGGTCGGGGTAGTCAAGAGCGACGGCAACGGGGCGGTCGCCACGGTGAAGAACAACGGGGACGGCACCTTCGGCACACCCATCCTGAGCCAGGAGACCGGCCAGTACGGTAGCGGTATGACCGCGATTATCGCCAACTCGATCGACGGGGGTCCGGTTCAGGTCTTCGTGGCTACCGGCCAAGCGAACATACAGTCGGGGATCGGCGAGAACGTCGTGGTCATGACCTCGGATGGTCACGGCAATCTCACCAACCTGACTGACTACGCCGATGGCTGCAAAGGCATTTATTGTACGCCTGGAAATGCCGAGGCGATTGCGGTCGCATCCTTGCAAGGAAACGGAATTGCCGATCTGATCATGACGACGACCAACTCACCCTCCGATGCGGCGTGGATCTTCCCGGGGACCGGAGGCGGTGCATTCAGTTCGACTCCGATCGAGATTCCTTGGACCCACCCGATCAGTCCGAGCTCGATCACTGTCGCGGATGTCAATGGAGATGGAATTCCCGACCTGATCATGGCCAGTGGCAGCGGCGTGACTATCGGGCTGGGATATGGCGATGGGCAAAACTTTGCTGGCCCCTTCAATCTCGCGCCAGCGTCTGGAGACGAGGCGTATCAAGCGGATAGTGCCGATATCAATGGGGATGGCAAGCCGGACGTGATCGCCGCCTCGCACGGCGCCCTTGAGCACGTCACCACATACCTTAACGGCACCCCCGGGTTCAATCTACCGTCCAGTCCGCAGGCCCTGGCTCAGCTTTTCGGGGGCATGGGTCTCTGCGGGAGCTGCTATCTGAAGCATGTTGAGCAACACGCGAGTGTCGGCGCCCCTGTCACCACGTCGACGGGCAACTTCTGGCACACGTTCACCGACTTTGATATTCCGGCGCGCGGTTACAATCTGGGCTTCAGTCACACCTACAACTCATTGAATGCGGCACAGAATGGCCCGCTCGGCTACGGATGGAGTTTTGACGCGGGCATGAGTCTGTCCTACGACGCTGCCAGCCAGGACGCGACGATCGTGATGGAAAACGGCAGCGAGCTGCCCTTCCAATGGGATGGCGCCGGCTATGTGGCTCCATCAGAGGACATCGGCACCTTAACGCATAACGGCAACGGGAGTTGGACCTTGGTCCGCTACAACCAGGACACGGTCACGTTCAACAGCGCGGGGCAGATGACCACCGAGACCAATCTCAACGGCTACACGATCACCTATGGGTACAGCAACGGTGAGTTGTCCTCGATCACGGATCAAGCGGGACGATCGCTCACGATCAGTTGGACGGGGAGCCACATCACCCAGGTCGCGGACTCCGTCGGAAGAACTGTCCAGTTTCAGTACAACGACGGCCAGGGCAATCTGACCGATGTCTATGACGTGAAGGGTGGGCATACCCACTTCACCTATACGACGGCCAATGATCACATGCTGCTCACCATGACCGATCCCAACGGGAACGTGGTGACCAACCACTACAACGCCGCGGGCCAGGTGGACTATCAATACAACGGTGATACGGCGCACAAGACGAGCTTCGCGTACACGACCGGCACCACGTCGGGAGAGACCGATGTGGTCATCACCGATCCCAAGGGCAATCAGATCCAAGACGTGTACGTCTTCGGGTTGCTCATGTCGGAAACCAAGGGGTACGCGAGTTCGACTCCGTCGACCTGGACATACTCATATAGCTTGACTACGCAGGAGCCCGTGCACGAGACCGACGCCAACGGGAATGTCATCTCGATGGTGTACGACGCCAATGGCAACCTCATCCGCGAGGTCCAGCCACCTGCAAAGAGCGGACAGGGTGCTCGGGTGGAGACGAAGACGTACGACGCCCACAACAACGTGCTCACTGACACCGACCCCACCGGCATCACGACGACCTACACGTATGACTCCTACGAGAACCTCACATCGATGAGCCGGCCGGACGTCCAGACCGGGAAGGTTGCCACGACCGCGTACTGTTACTACGGGAGCAGCGGCTGCGGCGCGCCCGCGGGCCCCTCGGGCGACCTGTACCAGCTGACCGACCCCTCGGGCAAGACCACCACCTATACCTACGACGCCTACGGCGATGTCAAGACCGTCACCGATGGCGCCGGGGACACGACCACCGTCAACGACGATGGTGTCGGCCGTTTGGTGACCAAGGTGAGCGCAACCAACCAGACCTGGACCTACCAGACGGATGCGTTCGGGAGCATCACCTCGGTGACCGATCCCAATCACCACGAGACTCAGTACCTGTTCGATGCGGACGAGAATTTGCAGCACCTTATCGATGCAAACAACCGTGAGACCACCTACCAGTACAATGCGCAGAACGAGCAAACGGATATCATCCCTCCTGATCTGTCCGACCAGCACACCGACTACAACCTCGATGGGACCATTGCTGACCAGAAGGACGGACTGAACAACACCATCAGCTACGGCTATGACAGTCAGGCGCGGATGACCAGCATGACCTTCAACGATGGCACCGCCCGGACCACGAGCTATCAGTACGACCCCAACGGCAACCAGACCAAGGTCATCGACCCGCAATCGCCGTCCCAGACTGCCACCTATGGGTACGATGCCGACAATGAGCTGGCGTCGATCGCATACTCGGACGGTGCGACTCCGAACGTGACCAACATCCTGTATACCGCTGACGGACTGCGAACCAGCTGGACCGACGGCACCGGGAACTGGTCTCTCGCGTACGACACGCTCAACGAGCTCACGAGCTCGCAGGACGGTTTCAGCAACACCACCAGCTACGGGTACGACCTCGCCAGCCGGTTGACGAGCCTGACCTATCCGGGGGTCAGCACGCCGGAAACGCTGACCTATGATGCAGCCGGGCGGCTCCAAACCATCGGGGATTGGTTGAGCAACACCACGACCTTCGGCTACACCAAGGACTCGATACTGCAGACGACGACCCACTCAGGGAGTGCCAACTTGGTCGACACCAACAGCTACGACGTGGCAGATAACCTGACCTCGATCTCCGATGCTCAGGGTGGGACTGCCTATGCGACGTTCGGGGAGACGCGCGACGCTGCCAACCAGGTGACCCAGGAGTTGCCGGGTGGCTCGGCGCTGAGCGGCCAAGCTGCGCTCAACGCCGGCTACGACACCCGTGAGCAGGTGTGCTACGCGGGTCCCAATGGGGGCGGCACCTGTGCTGCACCCCCGACCGGAGCGACGTCCTACGTATACGACGCTGCCGATGAGATGACCCAGGCCGGCACCTCGACGCTGACCTACAACAGCGCCAATGAGCTCTGCTGGACGCTCCCGACCGCCTCCTCGAATACCTGCGGCTCGCCGCCCACCGGCGCCACGACCTACGGGTTTGACACCCGCGGCAACCGGGTCAGCGACGTGCCGAGCAGCGGTTCGGCGGTCTGCGACGCCTACGACCAGGCCGACCGCCTCACGACGATCACGTCTGGAACTGGATCGTCATGCTCCAGCTCGACGTCCGTAGGAAGCTATACGTACAACGCAAACGGCCTGCGGATGAGCAAGACGGTGGGCAGCACCACGACACAGTTTGCCTGGAATCTCTCGGGCAGCCTGCCAACGCTCCTCCAGGAGCGAGTGAGCGGTGGCAGCGTGACCGACTACATCTCTGGTCCCAATGGCACGCCCTTGGAGCAGATCTCCGGTTCGAGCGTGCTCTTCTACCATGCTGATCAACTCGGTTCAACACGAGTGCTCACCGACGCGGCAGGGACTGTCGAGGCAACCTACAACTACGACGCCTATGGCAACCTCACGAGCTCGACGGGCACGGTGGTCAATCCCTTCCTCTACGCGGGGCAGTACAAGGACGCAGAGAGCGGCCTCTACTACCTGCAGGCTCGTTACTACGATCCAACTACCTCACAGTTCCTCTCCCGCGATCCCAAGGTTGAGACGACGCGGAGCCCGTACGCGTACGTCAGCGGCAACCCGGTGAACGCATCGGACCCAAGCGGCCTGCACGTTGCCTGTGGCGGCGTCGACAACGCAGGTGGCGCCAATGCCAGCTACTCGGGGATCGACAGCTGCGCTAACGACCTACCTTGGACTGGACCCATCCCATCAGACAACATGGACGGCGATTGGTGCATCACCATCGGCAATCCGAACTGTCAACCGCTTGCTCCTACGGTCGGCATCTGCGCAGGCGCGGGCATCTTTGGCGGCATTGGATATGACGGAAGCGCGTGCTTTGTCGTCAGCGGCGGTTTTCGCCACGCCGCGATCACGCTGACGGGAGGAGCAGGACTCGGCCTCGGCGGCGGTGGATCCTTCGGACCGATGGTCTCCAACGCGACGTGTCCGCAAGACCTGTCCGGTCCGTTCGTGTCTGGGGGAGGAGGCTTTGGGATGCTCGGAGGTGATACCGAATTCGGGCTGGGCCAACATGGGCAGCTCGTTGGCCAGGGGATGCTCGGATTCGGTCCATCAGCGTACGGGTACGCGAGTGCGAATCGAACAACTGTGATCCCGCTTTGGTGAGGGGTCGTGTCCTCCAAGCTTGAGGCGGCAATGGTCGGCGTCATCATTGCGGCCGTGGGCATTGTCTTCTTGGCGTTTTCTCCGTCAATTGCGCGCGCGTACAACGCGCTCTATGCACGAATGCCTGGCCACCTGAGGTTCTCAACGTGGTGGCCAAGAGCGTTTGGATCGATGTTGCTCGCTTTCGGGCTGCTCTTCGTGGTGCTGGCGATCGCTGCCGTCCATTAGCAGTGTGATCGTGGCGTGACCGGCAGCTGTTGCCCACGCCGACTGCTACGCCTTCGCGGTCTGCCAGCGGCGGGCCTCGTGTTTGATGAGCATCCACTCGATGACGGAGCGCAGCGCGCTCTTCTCATCGGGGTCGAGGCGGGTGATGGCCTCGAACTGGAGGCGGAACTCTTCGTCGGGTCCGCGGTCGTCGGCGCCGAAGAGGAGGTCGTCGGTGGTTGTGCGCAGTCAGCATGGAAGGACCGGCCACTCGGCCACGGATATCGTGGGTTGCGCGAGCCCGGCCGGGTGATCGGACCGTGCCACACGTGGGGAGAGCCGGTCCATGCACAAAGGTACGGCGTACATCGGTCTGGACGTGCACAAGGCGAGCATCGCGGCGGCGATCGCCAGCGACGACGGCAAGCCGCCGACACCGCTGGGAACCATCGCCAACGACCCCGCGGCGGTCCGCAAGCTGGTCGCCGGGGTGCAGCATGGTTTTGGCGAGGTCCGCGCTGCATACGAGGCCGGGCCCACCGGCTACGGGGTGCAGCGCCAGCTCAGCGCGATGGGTATCGAGTGCCGGGTGGTGGCTCCGGCCCAGATCCCGCGCCGCGCCAACGAGCGGGTGAAGACCGATCGCCGTGACGCGCTCAAGCTCGCCCGCCTGCTGCGCAGCGGCGACCTCGATCCGATCTGGGTGCCCGACGAGAGCCACGAAGCGCTCCGCGGCCTGGTGCGGGCTCGCGCCGACGGCCCATGCCGACCTGCTCCGCGACCGCCACCGGCTCAACAACTTCCTGATGGCCCGCGGGCTGCACGGGCCCGTCGGGGCGCGCATGTCGTCGGCCCGCTATGACCGCTGGCTCGAGACCCTGCACTTCGAACACCCCGCCGAACGGATCGTGTTCGACGACTCCCGTGACGTCATCCGTGGGGGTGCGCAGCGCGAGCGGCGCATCGAAACCGCGCTCTACGAATGCGCTCGCGAGAGCCGTCATGCGGGCTTGATCCGCGCCCTCCAGGCGCTCCGCGGCGTCGGCGAGCTCACCGCGATCACCATCGTCACCGAGGTCGGCGACTTCCGCCGCTTCGCCACCGCGCCGCATCTGATGGCCTACGTCGGTCTGGTGCCCTCCGAGCACTCCAGCGGCGCCGCGCAGCGACGTGGCCACATCACCAAGGCGGGCAACCACCTGCTCCGCCACGTGCTCATCGAGTCCGCGCACCACGCGCGCCGGACGCCGCAGGTCAGTCCGCTCATGCAGCAACGCCTCGCGGATCTTCCCGAACCCCTGGTGGCGCTCTCCTGGCGTGCCCAGCAGCGCCTCCACTGCCGCTACCGCCAACTGGGCGCGCGCCTGGGCCGACCCCGGGCGGTGGTCGCCGTGGCCCGAGAATTGGTTGGCTTCATCTGGGCGGCCGGCACCGATGTGGGAGGGACTGCCCGCAGCGTGACCTGAACGACGGGGGCGGGACCGCAACGGGGTGGCAGTGATGCCGAGCACCCGCGTAAATGTGTTGCGACCCGACTCGCGTTATCACAGACTCGACGGCAGCTTGGCCTCGGATCTCCCGACATGCGGCACCAGCATGCTGACCCGCGAAGAGCAGACTGATGACCATCGCTGTATCTGCCTCCGTCGCGTCCTGCCCCCGTCGCTCACCACGCCGCACACACCACGCAACCCATCACGCTCGACATCACCCTCTGGCTCGCGCTTGACAAATCCTTCCAGAGCAGACATTTGCACCGCGGTGCCGGCCCAAAACGTGGTGCAAAGATACGCGACCGTCGCTGAGATCAGTACGCGCGGCGACTCATCGCCTGGGCAATACGTGGCAGAGGTGCGCACTCAGCGACACACAACGACACCAGCGCTGCACGGATCTTCGCCATCAGTCGATTCGTCTCAGGCACGGCCGTTATGTTGCAACATCTGTACGTTCGAAGTGACGAGGCACCTCGTCCGAGTGCATCGTCCGAGTTCGGAAACTGCAAGCGTTTTGTTAGCGATTTGCCGTCATGCTTGAGGTCGATGATCTCGATCGGGAAGTTGGTCGATCCAGAGCAGGTTGTTCGGTATTTGGTTGAGGCGGCCACGGACGCGCACGTCGAGTACTACGTCACACGCGACGAGACGCCGGGTCGGTGGATGGGACGCGCTGCCGAGCAACTCGGCTTGGACGGCACGGTCACCCGCGAACAGCTGCGGTCACTGCTGAACGGCAGCGATCCCACTACCGGCGCCGACCTCATGGAGCGACGCTGGGCGCGGCAGTCGGTGGTGGCGTACGACGTCACGTTCAGCGCGCCGAAGAGCGTCTCGCTGCTGTGGGCGGTGGGTGACGAGCAGACCCGTGCGGCGGTGCTGCGCGTCCACCAGA
The DNA here is from genome assembly GCA_035534875.1 of Saccharimonadales bacterium (SeqCode). GTDB lineage: Bacteria > Chloroflexota > Dormibacteria > Aeolococcales > Aeolococcaceae > Palsa-851. The sequence goes on along the minus strand of DATLRB010000024.1, from coordinate 2,411 downwards.
CCGCCGTTGACGCGGTGTGCGAGTACCTCCAGGAGCACGCGGGCTGGGGGCGCCGCTACGACCGCGAGTCGGAGGAGACCATCCCGGTGCGCGCGCAGCTCGCCCTGCCCCAGTTTCTGCACCGCACCTCGCGACCGGTCACGGACGCGGCGACCGGCGCCGTCACTGTCGACCCGCAGCTCCACACCCACATTCCGATCCCCAACTACGTCCTGCGTGATGACGGCACCTGGGGACAGCTCCACGCTGTCGCCCTGTACCGCCACGCATCGTCAGCGGGTGCCGTGGGTCAGGCGGTGCTGCGGGATGCGCTGGTGCGCGAGCTCGGCGTCCAGGTCTCGGTGGTACGCAACGGCACGTTCGAGGTGGTCGGCATCACCCGGGCGATGCGCCAGGAGTTCAGCCGGCGCACGCGCCAGGTGGCGGCCATGGACGCCGCCTTCGGGGTGGACAGCTGGTACGGGCACAAGCTCGCCGTGCTCGCTTCGCGCGAGGGCAAGCACGGGATTCCAGCGGGTCGCGACGTCGTCGCCGGGTGGCGGGGACGCGCGGCCGCGATCGGGCTCGATAGCGAGCGGATTGCCACCCTGCTCGGCCGGGAGTGGACACCAGAACGCGGCCTCGATGTTGCCGACATCCGTGAGCTCGTCGGCGAGCGCGGCCTGACCGCGGAGGCGGCGACCTTCACCCGCCGCGACGTCGTCCGCGCGGTCGCGGCGCACGCACCGCGTGGTCTCCCGCTGCGCGAACTGGAGCGCATCACCGATGCCGTCCTCGCCGACCACAGCAATGTGGTCCAGCTCGGCCCCCTCAGCGAGGACGGGGCCGAGCACCTGCCCTCGTCGTTCCGGGGGTACATGGAGGAGGACCGGAGGTATTCGACCCCCGCGATGGTCGCCATCGAGGAGCGGATGCTCGAGACCACTCGCGCTGGCCGCCTCTTGGGGCGAGGACTCGCCGGCGCCGACGTGGTCGAGCAGGCGATCGCGTCGCGACCCACCCTGACCAGAGAGCAGCGAACCATGATCCACGCCATCTGCCGCCGGGGTGAGTCGGTGACCCTGGTGAACGGCTCGGCGGGCAGCGGCAAGACCACCGCGCTCGCGGCCTGCCGCGAGGTGCTCGAGGCATCGGGCCACCGGGTCGTCGGCGCGGCGCTCTCGGCCAATGCCGCCTTCAAGCTGAGCCAGGAGGCAGGCATCGAGACGAGCACGGTGCACAGCCTGCTCAACCGCCTCGCGGGTATACCCGAGGCGAGCAACACCGTCCTGATCATCGACGAGGCGGCCATGGTGGGCAGCCGCCAGGTGGCCCAGCTCGTGGACTACGCCGCCCGCGACGCGGCCAAGCTCGTCCTGGTCGGCGATCCGCATCAGCTCCACGCCATCGACGGCGGTGCCGCCTTCCGCGCCCTTGGCGACCACCTCGGCAGCGTGAGAATGACTGAGAACGTGCGCCAGGCCGATGGGTGGGAGCGGCGAGCGCTCACCGGACTGCGCGAGGGACGTACCGCCGAGGCCGTCTCGGCGTACCTCGCCCACGGCGCCGTGAAGACTGGGAAGGACTACGAAGTGAAGTTCGACATCCTCGTGGACTACCGGATCGCAGTCGAGCACGGGAGGGACGCGATCATGCTCACCCACCGCCGCGCCGACGTGGAGACGCTCAACCGCCACGCCCACCGCCAGGCGGCCGACGCTGGCAGGCTCGAGGGACCCGGCATCACCGTCGGGGAGCACCGCCTCCGCAGCGACGGGTCGGTCAGCATGCCGAAAGAGTTCCGCGCCGGCGACCGCGCGCTGTGCCTGGAGAACGACCGCGCACTCGGCCTCACCAACGGGATGCGCGTCCAGCTGCTCGGCGTTGACCCTGCGCACCACACCGTGACCATGCGCACCCCGGACAACCGCGAGGTGACCGTCGACGTGCGCCGCTACGACGCCCTCGACTACGGCTATGCGATGACCGTGCACAAGGCCCAGGGGCTGAGCGTCGACGTCAGCCTCGTGCTGGCCCGCAGCGACGAGGGGCGGGAGTGGACGTACACCGCCATGTCGCGGGGACGCGAGGAGAACCGTTACTACACGCCGAGCAGCCCGCCGATGCCCGACGAGCACGGCCGGCATCTCCACGAGGAGCGCGCCGATGAGCTTGCCGAGCGGCTCGAGCGGTCCTGGGAGCGGAGCGGGGCCTCGGATTCCACCCTCGATTACGAGCGCATCGACGCAGCCGCCGAGAGGATGCTCGAGCACCGGGAGCGCAACCTCCGAGACCGAGAGCTGGAGCACCTATTCGGGCGCCGTCACCCTGAGCCAGAGCCGACGAGGTCGCCCGCCCATTTGCTGCTGGTGGACGATGACGACCTTGATCCTGGCTACGACAACGAGCGTGATTGCGACCTCGGCCACGAT
>DATLRB010000023.1:0-155230 GCA_035534875.1 Saccharimonadales bacterium (SeqCode) | reverse complement strand
CTGGCCACCGCCTACCAGCTCGCCTACGAGTGTGACGACCAGTCCGCCTTCGGCGGCATCGTGGCCGTCAACCGCCCTCTCGACGCCGCCACCGCCGAACGGATGGTGGCCGCCGCCCAGGCCGACGTGGTCATCGCCCCGTCCTACGGGCCCGGCGTGCTCGACGCCCTCCGCGCCCGGCGCAAGAACACCCGTGCCCTGGAGGCCCAGGCCCCCACCGCCCCCCGGCTCCAGCTGCGCCAGTTGAGCGACGGATACCTGATCCAGGATGCACATCGCTTCGACACCGGCCGGGCCGACTGGAAGGTCGTTACCAGCGCCACCCCGACCGAGGACCAGTGGCGGGACGCCGAGCTGGCCTGGCGGATCTGCGGCCACGTGAAGTCCAACGCCATCATCCTGGTCAAGGACGGTCAGGCCGTCGGTATCGGAGCCGGGCAGCAGAAGCGGGTCGATTCGGGCGAGATTGCGGCCCGCAAGGCCGCCGGGCGGGCCAAGGGGGGCGCCTGCGCCAGCGACGCCTTCTACCCCTTCCCCGACGGGGTCGAGGCGGCCGTGGAGGCGGGCGCGGCCGTGGTGGTGCAGCCCGGCGGGGGCACCCGGGACGCTGACGTAATTGCCGCCGCCGAGAAGGCCGGGGTGGCCATGGTGCTCACCGGGGAGAGGCACTTCCTGCACTGATGAGCGCCCAACTGATGCCCGGTGCACCGGTAGCCGACGCTGTCCTCGAGGACGTCGCCATCCGGGTGGAGAAGCTCAAGACCGAGGGCGGGCGGGTCGGATTGGCCACCTTGCTGGTCGGGGATGACGGGCCCAGCGCCAGCTACATCCGGATGAAACAGGCCAAGGCGGCCGAGCTCGGTATCGAGTCCCTCCATGCCCACCTGCCCGACGATGCCTCCCAGTCCGAGGTCGAGGACGTAATCGGCGGCTTCAACGCCGATCCCGGTGTCAGCGCCATGCTCTTCCAGCACCCGGCCCCGTCCCAGATCGACTACGACGCCGCTCTGGCCCTGGTGGCTCCCGACAAGGATGCCGACGGCCTGCAGCCTTTCAATCTGGGCCGGCTGGCCCTTTCCATGCCCGGGCCGGTCCCGTGCACGCCCGCCGGCATCGAAGCGCTGCTGGCGTACTACGAGATCCCCGTCTCCGGTCGTCACGTGGTGATCATGGGTCGGGGCATGACGCTGGGCCGCCCCCTGGCCCTCCTGCTGTCGCAGAAGCGACCGACAGCCAACGCGGCAGTGACGGTCCTGCACAGCGGCGTGCCCGACTGGGCCGACATCACCCGCTCGGCCGACATCCTCATCTCCGCCGCCGGGGTGCCCGGGATCATCCAGCCCGAGCACGTCCGTCCCGGCGCGGTGGTGGTGGGGGCCGGCGTGCGCTACCAGGGCCGCAAGCTCCTGGCCGACGTGGATGAGTCCGTGGCCGAGGTGGCCTCGTGGATCACCCCGCGGGTGGGCGGGGTCGGGCCGACCACCGTGGCCATGCTCATGCGCAACACCATCGAGGCGGCCGAGCGGGCTCTCCAACGCCAGAGGGGCTGAGCCCGACCGCTATCGCCGCCGCCGAGCGGGCCCACCCGCGCCGTAGTGGTTAGCTCAGCTGCAGGGGATCGGATCCCAGGACGGGACCGCCTCCAGGCCGGAGGATGACGCCTGGCCGGTGGCGGGAGCGGCGGTCGTGGTGGTGGTCGGGGCCGGGACCGACCTGATGCCCGTGAAGCTGGCTCCCGTGATCAGTTCGACCCCTCCGGAGGACAGCGCCTGGTTGGAGACAACCTTGGAGCCACCCAGGATGTCGGCGGCCACCGCCTTGGCCTGGGCCTCGGCGCCCTGGCCGTAGTCGACCTCACTCGAGGCGTACTGGAAGTTGGGAGCGTCCCCGGTGCCGGACACGTTGAAGCCGTCGGACTGCAGCCCCGCCGCGGCCGTGCCGGCCTGTCCAGCCTTGCCCGAGCCGTTGCGCACGGCCACCGTCACCGAAGAGGGGGAGATGGTGGTCGGAGTGGAGGAAGCCTTGGGAGCGGGCGTCGGCTTGGACGATGGCGCCCGGTAGTTGAGCCACTGCTGGATGACAGCCTGGTCGGCGGCGGGCTCAGGCTCGAGGTAATCACCGAGCGAGTAGGAGTAGCCCTGGGTGGTGGGAAGGGTCCAGCTGGGGATGCTGGAGGGATGCAGGTTCCTCATCGCGGCCAGCAGCCCCAGAATGTCGTTGGAGGAGAAGCCACTGTCCACGGTGACGTCGTGCACGGCGTCACTGGCCAGGCTGTTGGCGGTGAGGGGGTTGCTGACCGCCTCGTGCAGGGCCTTGGAGGCCATGGCCCGCAGGAAGGTGTGCTGGCGGATGATCCGGCCCAGGTCTCCGGTGCCTTCCGGGATCCACTGGCCGTCCTTGTAGTACTGGTAGTAGCGGCTGCGGATGAGGGCCAGGGCCTGGTTTCCATTGAGCACGTGCTGGCCCGCGGTCGGGATGTCCAGGCCGCTCTCGCTGCCATAACCGGTGGGAGAGCCGTCCCGGGCCGGATAGGGGAAGTTCATGCATACCCCGCCGACGGCGTTGTCGACGTCCATGACCCCGGTGAAGGTGACCTGGGCCACGTGGTTGATCTGTATCCCGAAGGTGGCGGTGAGGGTCTGGACCAACTGGCTGGGCCCGTTGTTGAAGGCCACGTTGATCTTCTGGACCGACTGCGTACCGGCCAGGGTCACGGCCGTGTCCCGGGGGATGGACAGCATGGAGGCGGAGTCGGTGGCGGGATTGATGTGGATGAGAAGGATCACGTCACTGCGCTGGCCGGCCACCTGGGCGGCCGAGCCGAAGTGGGAGGCGGCACCGGCGGACTCCCCGGCCCGGCTGTCCGATCCGGCCACCAGGATGGTGAGGGGCTGGCCCCCGCCGACCTGGGCCTCCCCGGCCACCGCCACCTTCTTGATCTGGTTGAGCCGGTAGTGGATGTAGGTGTAGCCGAGGGCGGCGGCGACGATGACCACGATCAGGGTCAGGTTGGCCCCGATGATCAGGCGCCGGGGCCAGCGCCGTTTCCTCGCTCCGGCCACATCGTCCGGCCCGCCGGCGGCCGGCGGGGGACCAAACCTTTCCATGCTCACGCCGGGACAGTACCCAGACACCGGCGATGCCGGGTTTCGCCTGCGTCCGCGGCCGGCCCGTAGCCTGGGCGGGGACATGACCAGGATCGATGACCTCCTGCGGGCGGGGCGAACCTTCTCCTTCGAGTTCTTCCCGCCCCGGACCGATGAGGAGCGCCTCGTCCTGGTGCGCAGCCTGCGGGAACTCGAGGCCCTGGAGCCGTCCTTCGTCTCCATCACCTACCGGGGAGGCCGCTCCTCCCGCCAGCTGACCACGGACCTGGTGGCCGGCCTGCGCCAGACCACCAGCCTCACCCCCATGGCCCATCTCATCTGCACCGGACACAGCCGCCTCGAACTGGCCGACATCCTGGTCGACCTGCGCAAGGCGGGGGTGGAGAACCTGATGGCGCTGGGCGGGGACCCGCCCACCGATCCCGACGCCGTACCCGGAGAGCTGGAGCACGCCAGCGAGTTGGTCGAGTTGGCCCGGGCCATCGGCGGCTTCTCCATCGGGGTGGCCGCCCATCCCATCGGCCACCCCCGCTCTCCTGACCGGGCCACCGACCGGCGGTTCCTGGCCGAGAAGCTGGAGCGGGCCGACTTTGCCGTGACCCAGTTCTTCTACTCGGTCGAGGAGTACGTGGGGCTGGTGGGGGACCTGGCCCGCCTGGGCGTGGACAAGCCGGTCATCCCCGGGATCATGCCGGTCACCAACGTGCGTTCCGTGCCGGCCATGGCCGCCATGGGCGCCCCCGTTCCCGAGGCACTGGCCGCCCGGCTGGATGGGGCGGGGCCCGACCGGGAGGCGGTGCGCCGGGAGGGCGTGGCCATCTTCACCGAACTGTGCGAGGCCCTCCTCGGGGCCGGCGCGCCCGGCCTGCACTTCTACACCCTCAACCGTTCCACGGCCACCAGGGAGATCTACGCCGGGCTCGGTCTCGGCGCCAACGGCTGATCCGGCCCCCGCAACCGCCTAATAGGCTGCCGCGGTGGCCAAGATCTCCGTAAAAACGCCCCTGGTCGAACTCGACGGGGACGAGATGACCCGCATCATCTGGCAGTTCATCAAAGAACAGCTGATCCTGCCCTACCTCGACGTCGAGCTCCTGTACTTCGACCTCGGCATCGAACACCGGGACGCCACCAACGACCAGGTGACCATCGACGCCGCCAACGCCATCAAGGAGCATGGCGCCGGAGTCAAGTGCGCCACCATCACCCCGGACGAGGCCCGGGTGGAGGAGTTCGGCCTCAAGTCGATGTGGAAGTCCCCCAACGGCACCATCCGGAACATCCTCGGGGGCGTCGTCTTCCGGGAGCCCATCATCTGCACCAACATCCCCCGGCTGGTGCCGAACTGGACCAAGCCCATCGTCATCGGCCGTCACGCCCACGGAGACCAGTACCGGGCCACCGACTTCGTCGTACCCGGCCCGGGCACGGTCACCATCACCTACACCCCCGAGGACGGCGGGCGCCCCATGGAGATGGAGGTGGCCCGCTTCCACGGCGGCGGTGTGGCCATGGGCATGTACAACTTCGATGACTCCATCCGGGACTTCGCCCGGGCCAGCTTCCGCTACGGGCTGGACCGCCACTACCCGGTGTACCTCTCGACCAAGAACACCATCCTCAAGGCCTATGACGGGCGCTTCAAGGATCTCTTTGCCGAGGTGTTCGAGGCCGAGTTCAAGGCTGAGTTCGAGGCGGCCGGCATCACCTACGAGCACCGCCTGATCGATGACATGGTGGCCGCCGCCCTCAAGTGGGAGGGTGGCTATCTGTGGGCCTGTAAGAACTACGACGGGGACGTCCAGAGTGACACGGTGGCCCAGGGCTTCGGCTCGCTGGGCCTCATGACGTCGGTCCTGCTGACCCCGGATGGGAAGACCTGTGAGGCCGAGGCGGCCCACGGGACCGTCACCCGCCACTTCCGGGCCCACCAGCGGGGGGAGAAGACCTCCACCAACCCAATCGCCTCCATCTTCGCCTGGACCCGGGGGCTGGTCTTCCGGGGCAAGTTGGACGGGACACCCGAGGTGGTGGACTTTGCCGAGACGCTGGAGCGGGTCTGCGTCGACACCGTCGAGTCGGGCCAGATGACCAAGGATCTGGCCCTGCTGGTGGGCCCGGACCAGGCCTGGCTGACCACCGAGGAGTTCCTGGAGACGCTGTCTTCCAATCTGCAGGCCGCCAGCAAATAGGGCTCTCGGCCGGGCACTAAGGTCCCCGGCCATGGCCAACCAGAAGCCCATACAGGTAGCCGTCACCGGGCCGACCGGCACCGTCGGTTACGCCGCTCTCTTCCGGATCGCCTCGGGTCAGGTCTTCGGGCCGGACCAGCCCGTGGTGCTGCGGCTCTACGAGATCGAAGCGGCCATGAAGGCGCTGGACGGGGTGGTCATGGAGCTGGACGACTGCGCCTTCCCCCTCCTCGACGACGTGGTGGCCACCTCGGACACTGCCACCGCCTTTGACGGGGCCAACTGGGCCGTTCTCTTCGGCGCCCTCCCCCGTAAGGCGGGCATGGAGCGCGGTGACCTACTCAGCGCCAACGGGGCCATCTTCAAGCCCCTGGGCCAGGCCATAGCCGCCCATGCCGCCGATGACATCCGGGTCCTGGTGGTGGGCAACCCCTGCAACACCAACTGCCTCATCGCCCGGGCCAACGCCCCCGAGGTCCCCGATGACCGCTGGTTCGCCATGACCCGGCTGGACCAGAACCGGGCCGTGGCCCAGCTGGCCCGCAAGGCCGGCGCCCCGGTCAAAGACGTCACCAACCTGGCCATCTGGGGCAACCACTCGGCCACCCAGTTCCCCGACTTCACCAACGCCCGCATTTCGGGCCGGCCGGCCACCGAGGTCATCGGGGACCGGGCCTGGCTGGAGGGCGACTTCATCACCACCGTGCAGAAGCGGGGTGCCGCCATCATCGAGGCCCGGGGTGCCTCCTCGGCCGCCTCGGCCGCCAGCGCCGCCATCGACTCGGTCCTGAGCGTGGTGCGCCCGACTCCGGGCGATGACTGGGACTCCCTGGCCGTCGTCAGCCACGGCCAATATGGCGTCCCCGAGGGACTCGTCTTCTCCTACCCGGTCCGCTCTACGGGCAACGGCTCCTGGTCGGTGGTCGAGGGCCTGGAACTGGACGGCTTCGCCCGGGCCAAGATCGACGCCACCCGCCAGGAGCTGGAGGAGGAGCGGGCCGAGGTCACCGACCTCATCGGCGGCTGATCACCGCCGACGGGTCCGCGGCTGATCACCGCCGACGGGTCCGCGGCCGGAAGGGCCGGCTAGGTCAGCGAGGAGATCAGGCCGAGTTGGCGCAGGTAGGAGAGCTTGCGCTCACAGGCCGCCTGCCAGGTGGCCAGGTCGGCCTCGAAGTGGGCTCGATCCCCGTCTTCGAAAGCGTGTTCGAGCTCATCGAAGGCGCAATCCTCGGCGTCCAACAGTTCCCGGTACCGCTGCAGAACGTGGTCGTCGATCACCTCGGTTAGGGCCATTTAGGACTCTCCCTCCGGTCGGTGCTGCTCGGTTGGTTCGGTTGTTCCGCCAATGTATCCCCGACGGTCAGGGTCCGTCAGGGCCGTTGGTCCTCAGGCGGCCGGCCCCGGGCAGGCGGGTCAGCGCTTGCGGCGGATGGCCCGGCCCAGTCGGGTGATGGGGTCGAAGTACCGGTCGACCATCCGCTCCTTCATGGGGATGAGGGCGTTGTCGGTGATGTGGATGTGCTCGGGGCACACCTCGGTGCAGCACTTGGTGATGTTGCAGTACCCAAGCCCGCCCTGATCACGCGTCTGATCGCGTCGATCGAGGACGTCCTTGGGATGCATCTCCAGCGACGCGACGCGCACGAAGAATCGAGGCCCGTAGAACCGGTCCGAGTAGTCGTGACTCCGCAGGATGTGGCAGACGTCCTGGCACAGGAAGCACTCGATGCATTTGCGGAACTCGTAGAGCCGATCGATGTCCTGTTGCGGGATCCGCCAGGGCGTGCCGTCGTCTGGCGCCGCGGTGAATGGCGGGATCTCGCGATTCACCTCGTAGTTGCGCGAGACGTCGGTGACGAGGTCCTTGATGAGCGGGAACGATTTCAGCGGATGCAGGGTGACCGGCCCGGCGGGGAGGTCGTCCACGCGCGTCTTGCACAGCAGCACCGGGTGGCCGTTGACCTCCGCGCTGCACGATCCGCACTTGGCGGCCTTGCAGTTCCATCGGCAGGCGAGGTCGGTGTCGAGGTTGTGCTGCACGTAGTGCACCGCGTCGAGGACCACCATGCCGGCGACAACGGGGACCTGGTAGGTGGCCTCTTCCGGTTCCCCGCCCGGCACACCCTTGAGCACCCTGAGCGTCAGCGTCTCGCCGGTCAGCCCGCTGGCGGTGAGGGCGTTCTCCACCGGAGATTCGACGGAGGGCGTGGGCTGATCCGCGACTGCCATTACTGCTGCTTCCTCGTGGTGCCGCCGGCGGGTGCCGTCTCGGTCAGATATCCCTTGGGGAGCTTGGCCGGATCGTAGAAGCGGCTGCGCTCGAGCAGCGGACGAAGACGGTCTGGAAGCGGCTTGTTGGGAACGCTCACCACGTGCATCCCGTCGTCCCCCCGGCGGGTCACGAAGTTGACCTTGCCGAACTCCTGCTCCTGCTCGAGATGATCGAAACGCCATTGCGAGCCTCGGCTCTCGCGCCGCTCGAGCGCGCCGCGGACGATGGCCTCGGAGATCACCAGCATGTTGGTGACATCGCGACAGGTATGCCAGCCCGGGTTGAGCACCCGCCCACCGGAGACGCGGATACGGGTGCTGCGCTCGCGAAGCTCGAGAATCGCCGCCAGTGCACGCTGGAGCGACTCCTCGCTGCGCCCGATCCCGGCGTCGTCCTGCATCGCGAGTTGCAGATCCTCATGCAGTTTGTACGGGTTCTCGCCGGCCGCCGCGCTGCCGGCGTCACCACCGAGCGGCTGGAGCAGTTCCGCCTGCTCGGCCGCGATCTGCGCGTCATCGATGACTCGCGTCCCGCCCTCCGTCTTCGCGAACGCGGCCGCGGCATCTCCCGCGCGCCGCCCGAAGACGAGAATGTCGCCGAGCGAGTTGCCGCCGAGTCGATTGGCCCCGTGCAGGCCGCCCGCGGCCTCGCCGGCCGCGTACAGGCCGGGCACCGTCGTCGCCGCGGTCTCGGCGTCGACACGCACGCCGCCCATCGTGTAGTGGATGGTCGGACCGACTTCCATCGGCTGGCTTGTGATGTCAACGGACGCGAGCGCGTGGAACTGCTCGTACATCGACGGCAACTTGCGCTTGACATAGTCGGCGCCGAGGTGGCGCACGTCGAGGTAGGCGCCGCCGTGGGGTGTGCCGCGACCGGCCTGCACCTCCTTGTAGATCGACCGTGCCACGACGTCTCGCGACGACAGCTCCTTCTTGACCGGGTCGTAGTCGAGCATGAAGCGCGATCCCTCGGCGTTGAAGAGGAGTCCGCCCTCACCGCGCACCGCCTCGGTGACCAGGATGCCGCGCGCACCGGGTGGCCAGATCATGCCGGTGGGGTGGAACTGCACGAACTCCATGTCGAGCAGGTCGGCGCCTGCCTGGTACGCCATCGCGGCGCCGTCGCCGGAGCACTCCCAGGAGTTGGAGGTGTAGCGGTACATCCGCCCCCATCCCCCGCTTGCGAGCACCACCGCGCCGGCCTTGAACGCGACGAAACGTCCGGTGTTGCGGTTGTAACCGAACGCGCCGCACACCCGGTCCCCGGATTTGAGCAGGCGGGTCAGCGTGTACTCCATGCACACGTCGACCCCAGCCGTGTGCACCATCTTGTCCTGGCACGTGCGGATGAGCTCGAGACCGGTGCGATCGCCGACGTGCGCGAGCCGCCTCCAGGAGTGCGCCCCGAAGGCGCGCTGCATGATGAGCCCATCGTCGGTGCGATCGAAGATGCCACCCCATCGCTCCAGCTCGAGGACGCGGTCGATGACCTCGTGGGCGTACAGCTCGACCATGCGCCAGTTGTTGACCAGCTGGCCGCCGAGCATGGTGTCGGCGAAGTGCACCTCCCAGCCGTCCTCGGGGTCGAGGTTGCCGATGCCCGCGGCGATGCCGCCCTCGGCCATCACGGTGTGAGCCTTGCCGAGCAGCGACTTGGTGACGACGGTCACGCTGCAGCCGGCCTCCGCCGCGGCGATGGCCGCGCGCATACCCGCACCGCCGGCTCCGACGACCAATACGTCACATTCGATGGTGTCGTACGGCTCGGGAGTCACTGCCATCTCAGAAGATGATGTGCGGATCGATGAGGATCCCGGCTCGGAGCAGGTGGATGTACACGTCGGTGATGACGACGCTGAACATGCTGCACCAGGCCCAGACGGGATGGCGCTGGTTGAGCACCGTCACCCACCGCCACGCGCGGTAGCGCGCCTGTCCCAGCTGTGATCTCGAGTAGCAGTCGAGTCCGCCGCCGATGAGGTGGCGCCACGAGTGGCAGCCGAACGTGTACCCACTGAGCAGGATCACGTTGACCAGCATGATCCCGGTGCCGAGCCCGAGTTGCACGTGGCCGTTCGGCGCCCAGAACGCCAGATACACGTCGTACCAGAGGAAGCCCGTGACGATCAGCACCAGGTAGAAGAGGAATCGGTGGAGATTGTTGAGGAACAGCGGAAACGCGGTCTCGCCACGGTACTTGCGGTGGCGGAGCTCGCCGACCGCGCAGGACGGCGGATCCCAGAAGAACGAGCGATAGTACGCCTTCCGGTAGTAGTAGCAGGTGGCGCGAAACAGGAGTGGCGACCCGAGCACCCAGAGGGCCGGACTCACGGGACCGGTCTTCCAGATGGTCGGCGAATAGAAGGGTGAGAGATATGACCCGCTCTGATTGATCCCGCCGGTCAGGAAAGCGGTCCAGATCGAGTAGAGACTGAAGAGGCCGAGCACGGCGACCACGGTCGCCGGCAGCGCCCACCAGGGAAGCGAATTGAGGATGCGCTCGAGAGACCCGGGACCGCTGTGGGGTGCGGACGCGAGCGAGGCGGGCGATACCTTGGTGACCTGGGTGGACAAGCGAGGACCATCCTAACGTTGAGACTGCTCATCGCGACCTCGCCGGGATCAGGCGGCATCACCCGGCGAGGCGGCGGCGGCCCCGGGCCGCTCGGCCCGAGCACGGAGCAATGCGTCCGGCGATGGCTTCGAGTTCACCCGGTCACGAACCCGACCGACGCCGCCAGGCCACGGTGTCCGGCGTCACGGGAGCAACGTTTCGCTCGAGGGGCGGATGGAGCAGGCACTCCTTATGGGTGTCACTCTCCCACCACCAACGCCCCGCCCGCTCATGCTCCCCTGGGTTCGTCGCTCGGGTGCACGGGGCGCAGCCGATGGACAGGTAGCCGCGGTCGTAGAGCGGGTGGGGGCGGATGCCCTGAGCGCGGAGGTAGTCCCACACCTGGTCGCGGCTCCAGGTGGCGAGCGGCACGATCTTGGTCATGCCGCCGTGCCCGGTATCGCCGGCGACCACCGGCGTGGGCGCGCGCGTCGGGGTCTGGTCTCGACGCAGGCCCGTGATCCATGCGTCGTAGTCGAGCAACGCCCGCGCGAGCGGATTCACCTTGCGAACCGCACAGCATTGATTCCGCAACGGTACCGACGCGCGGAACAGCATGTCGCCGTGCTCGGACGTCATCGCCTCGAGCTCGCTCGCCTCAGGGGCAAGGATGCGCAGGCGTATCGGGAACTCTCCGCGAACGTACTCGATGTAGTCATGCGTCTCCTCATGGAGCCGCCCGGTGTCGAGGGTGAGCACCTCGGGCTCGGGCACGATCCTGCAGGCGAGGTCGATCAGCACCAGAGACTCCGCCTGGAAACTCGCAACCAGAGCGACGCGACCGAACCGCCGGTAGGTCCACGCGAGGATGTCCTCGGCCGTCGCATTCTGGAGGTCGGCGGCGTTCACACGATGACCTCGACCAACGCGTGACGGGCACGCCATGGCATGCTCAGTCGCACTCCTCGTCCGCGCACGGTGGGGCGCCGCTTGTCATGCTCGGCATTCGTGTTGTCTCCACACGTCAACGTTCCTATTCACGGTGCTTTCTCGGAGAGCGCACCCGGGTCAGTGAAGAAGCAGGTGCGCTCACCGGTGTGGCACGCGGGGCCTTCGGGATCGACACGAAGCAGCACCGCATCACCGTCGCAGTCGATGCGAACTGCACGCACATGCATGGTGTTCCCGCTGGTCTCACCCTTCTCCCACAGGCGATGTCGCGACCGACTGAAGAAGGTGGCGCGACGCGTGCGGAGGGTGGCGTCCCATGCCTCGCGATTCATATGCGCGACCATCAGCACCTCGGACGTCGTCGCATCCTGGACGACTGCCGTGACCAGTCCGTCTTCGGCGAACCGCGGTTCACGCCGATCGTTCACAGGCGCACGTCCACACCGTGATCGTGCAGGTATCGCTTGGTCTCGGGGACAGGGTGGGCATCGAAGTGGAAGATGGATGCAGCGAGCGCGGCGGCGGCCCCGGAGTCGGTCAGGACGGTGCGCAGGTGTTCGGGGTTTCCCGCGCCACCACTCGCGATGACCGGGATGTCCACGGCCATGCTCACCGAGGCGGTCAAATCCAGGTCGTAGCCTGCCTTTGTTCCATCCCGGTCCATCGATGTCAGCAGGATCTCGCCGGCGCCGCGCTCGGCGGCCTCTCGAGCCCACCCCACTGCGCTCCGCCCGGTGGGGTGGCGACCACCGTGCGAGTGGACCTCGTGACCATTGACCGTGCGCCTGGCATCGATGGCGATCACCACGCACTGGCGCCCAAATCTGCCGGCAGCCTCGTCGATGAGGGCTGGATTGTCGAGCGCCGCTGTGTTGATCGACACCTTGTCCGCGCCCGCTCGCAGCAGGACGTCGATGTCCGCGATGCTCCGGACGCCGCCGCCGACCGTGAGCGGGATGAACACCCTGTCGGCGGTGCGCCGAACGGCGTCGAGCAGGATCCCGCGACCGTCGCTCGATGCGGTGATGTCGAGGAACACAAGCTCATCGGCCCCGTCCTCGTCATACCGGGCCGCCAGCTCGGCAGGATCACCGGCATCGCGGAGGTCGACGAACGCGACTCCCTTCATCACCCGACCCGCGACCACGTCGAGGCACGGGATGACCCGCTTGGCGAGTGCCATCAGGCAATTCCCTCGACGGCTCGCAGCGCCTCCGCCAAGTCGACGCGACCTTCGTAGAGCGCCTTCCCCACCACGACAGCGGCCGCGCCGGCTTCGGCACAGGCGGTGATGTCGTCCACGGTTCCGATGCCGCCTGACGCGATCACCGGTCCTCCATAGAGCTCCCGGCATGACCGGAGCCCGTCGAGGTCCGGACCGGTGAGCACCCCGTCTCTGGTGGTGTCGGTGTAGACAACGCCCGCCGCGGGCCAGCTTCGCCAGGCCCGGAGCAGCTCGGCCGCGGTCAATCCGTCCTCGGTCCAGCCCTGCACGCGCGCGACGCCCGCCCGAACGTCGAGGCCGAGCAGCGCGCGTCCGCGCGCAGCCACGCAGATGGAGAGCGCGAGTTCCAGGTCTCGTGCGGCCACGCTCCCCAGAATCACGAGCGACGCGCCGGAGTCGAGCCAGCGCGAGGCGGCGTCCATGTCGCGGATACCACCGCCGACCTGCGCCGCGCAGCCCGCGACGACACACGCCCCCACCAATCGCGCCACCGCGTCGACGCTGTCCTGCGCCGGAACGCCTCGCGCCGCGTCGAGGTCGACCACGTGCAGCCGGGTCGCGCCCGCTTCGATGAATCGCTGCGCGGCAAGCACCGGGTCATCCGCGTAGACGGTCTCCTGCGCGTGCTCGCCCTGACGGAGCCGCACGCAGCGGCCACCCTGCACATCGACGGCAGGGATCACGTCCATGGCTCATCCCGCGCGCTGAGCGGGCACGCGAACCGCGCACAGCGAAACGAAATTCGCATAGATCCGCAGGCCGGAGGCACCGCTCTTCTCGGGATGAAACTGCGTGCCCATCACGGCGTCGCGCTGCACCGCCACCGCAAGCTCGGCTCCGTAGCCGGCAACCGCCACCACGTCAGCCGGCTCGGGCACCGCGACGTACGAGTGCACGAAATACATGAATGAGCCTGACGGGATGCCGTCGAGCAGCGTCGAAGCCCGCACCGTGGTGATCGTGTTCCAGCCGACGTGGGGAACCTTGAGCCCGCCGTCCGTCGAGAGCTTGACGACGTGTCCGCGAAGGAGTGCGAGCCCCTCTCCACCGTGCCCTTCATCGCTCCCCTCGAAGAGCAGTTGATGGCCGAGGCAGACGCCGAGCACCGGACGCGCAACCTGCGCCAGCTCGCGCACCGCAGCGCCGAGGCCGGTGTCGCGCAAGACCGCCGCGGCGACGGAGAAGGCGCCGACTCCGGGGAGCACCACGCCGTCGCACGCGACGATCACGTTCGGGTCGCCGCTGACCACCGGCTCTGCTCCCGCGACGCGGAGCGCGCGCTCGACGCTGCGCAGGTTGCCAACTCCATAGTCGCAGACACCGACGCGTGGTCTCACAGCGTCCCCTTCGTCGATGGCGCACCCCCACCGATGACCTGGAATGCCTGGCGAGTGGCCAGGCCGAGCGCCTTGAATGCGGCCTCCGCGATGTGATGCGGATTGTCGCCGCGAATGCAGTCCAGGTGGATCGTCGCGCCGGCCGCCTGGGCATACCCCTTGACGAACTCCGCGATGACCTCCACGTCGAAATCATTGATGCGACCACGGAGAGCATCCATGGCGTAGACGACGTGCGGGCGGCGCCCGTAGTCGGCGACGCAGCGCACCAGCGATCCGTCGAGGGGCGCATGCGCCTCCCCGAATCGCCTGATGCCGTTGCGGTCCCCGAGCGCGTCGCTGACGGCCGCCCCGAGCACGAGACCGACATCCTCGACGAGGTGATGGGCATCGACATCGATGTCACCGGCACCCTCGAGCGTGACGTCCATACCGCTGTACTTCGTGAACGCCTCGATCATGTGCTTGAAGAACGGCAACGGCAGCGTGATCGTCGCGACACCTATGCCGTCGATGCTCACGAGCGCGCTGATCTGCGTCTCACGCGTGTCACGGCGCCTGGTTGCGGTCCGCACGGTCGGAGTCATGATTCCCGCCGGACGCGCAGACGCGTCCGGATCGCTCCCTCGTGCGCCGCCAGGCCCTCGGCCTCGGCAAGGCACAGTGCCACCGGCGCCAGGGCGTCGAACTCCGCGGCGGAGAGGTGCACGACGCTCGGCCAGCGAATGAAGTCCATCACGGCGAGCGGTCCTCGATACCGAGCGGCACCCTGGGTCGGCAACGTGTGGTTCGGACCCGCGACGTAGTCTCCGATGCTCACCGGCGACAGTGACCCCACGAACACGGCGCCCGCGTTGCGCACCATGTCGCGAAGCGACTCGGCGACGGCCCCCTGGAGCGAGAGGTGCTCCGGGGCGAAGGCAGCCGCGAGCGAGAGCATCTCGTCGGGCGAGACGCACCGCACGATCGCCGCGTGTCTGCCCGCTGCCAGGCCGATGATGTCCCGCCGGGCCGCGTCACCGGCGACCTCGGCGAAGCGCGCGGCGATCGCGTCGGCAAGAGGCGGATCATCGGTGAGGCACACCGCCCACGCAAGCGGATCGTGCTCGAGTTGCGACACCAGGTCGGCTGCGACCATATCCGGATCCGCGCCCGTGGTCGCGATGACCACGATCTCACTCGGTCCCGCGAGCTGGTCGATGCCGACTGCCCCGAAGACCTCGTGCTTCGCAAGCGTCACGAAGGCGTTGCCCGGGCCGACGATCATGTCGACTCGCTCGATGCTCTCCGTACCAAACGCGAGCGCCGCGATCGCCTGTGCGCCACCGGCGACAACAACCTCACGCACACCCAGCAGATGCGCCGCTGCTGCGACCAGTGGATGGACACCGCCCGATGGCGCGGGCGGGCTGGCGATGATGATCTGTTCGACGCTGGCGACCTGCGCGGGAATCACCGACATGAGCACCGTGCTCGGATAGGCGGCGCGCCCGCCAGGGACGTAGCACCCGACACGCGCGAGCGGCACGGGATGCAACCAGGCACCGCCGGCGCCGCGATCGAGCACGTCCAGCTGCAGCGCGTGAAACTCGCGGAGGCGCTCCGCAGCCGCGGCCAGCGCGTTGCGCAGCGGTTGGTCGAGCCCGTCCCACGCCGCCCGCAGCGTCGCCGCCTCGACGTGCACGGACTCGACGTCCACGCCGTCGACGCGGTACGACCACTCACGGAGTGCCGCGTCGCCACCGGTTCGAACGTCGGCGATGATCTCGCGCACGGCATCCCGCGCACCGATCTTGCGATGGAAGAGTTGCTCGAGGCGTTGCGCGGTCGCCGCGTCGATGTCGGCCGCAGAGAAGCCGTCGCGCCTGCGCTCCTCGATGACGGCTCGGAAGCGCACAGGATCGAGGCGGGCGAGCTCGATGCTCACGCGGCACCCGCCGTGAGACGTTCCGATGCCGCGCGCCGGAGCGCGACGGCGAGACCTCCCACCGACTCGTTGCGGGTCTTGAGCGCCGCATGGTTGGCGATGAGCCGGGCGGTGGACGTGCCCGCCTCAACAACCTCGACGAGATTGTTCGCCGCGAGCGTCCGTCCGGTCGCAGTGATGTCGAGCACGCAATCCGCCAGACCGGTGAGCGGCGCGAGCTCGACGGACCCGTGCAGACGGATCAACACAACATTCAGCGAGCGCGCCGCGAAGAAGCGGCGGGCGGACACCGGGTACTTCGTCGCCACCCGCAAGGCCTGCGGCCACTCCCCCCGCGCAAGCGGCGAGTCGCGAGGGGCGGCAAGCACCAGCCTGCACCGACCGAACCGGAGGTCGGCAAGCTCGTAGCACTCGCGGCTGCTCTCCCAGAGGACGTCCTTGCCGACGATACCGCAATCACAGCCGCCCATCTCAACGTACACGGGCACATCGGTCGGTCGCACCTTCACGTAGACGTCGTCGCCGTCTCGGATGCTCAGCTCCCTGTCGAACCGCGCCGGATCCAGCCGGGCGACTCCCGCGGCATTCAGAAGACCGCACGCGCTCTCGAACAGGGTTCCCCCCGGGAGGGCGATCCGCAGACCTTTCACGGCGCACGCGACGCGAGCGCCGCGACGGCCGCATCGATGGTCCCGCGCCCGTCGTGCCCCGCGTGCGACCAGCGGACACCGGAGGTGCCGACCTGAACGTCGCCCTCACCACCCGACACGAGGTCGCACGCGCACGCAACCCCGCGATGGCGCAGACCGCGCGCAAGCTCCAGCGCGCCGGCGTGGGCCTCGCGCTCCCAACTGACCTGCAGCACCACCGGCGCGGGTGGTGCGCCCGCTCGCCGGACGATGCTGTCATGGCAACGATCGACGTGGAGGACGAAGCCCGTGGCAGAAAGCGGGGCACCGAACCGGGACAGCAATGTGTCGTACCGCCCGCCGGAGCCAAGCGCGAACCCCGAGTCCACGCTGAACACCTCGAAGGTCGGACCCGTGTAGTAGTCCCAGTCGCGAACGGCTCCGAGATCGAGGTGCACCCGGTCGGTGATGGCGTGCGCATCGAGCAGGTCCCACAGCTGGGCCAGTTCCTGCAACGCGCGCTGTGAACGGTCGCCGCGCAATCCGCCCGCGGCGGTTTCGAGAATCTCGCGCCCTCCGCGAAGAGTCGGGAACGCCAGCAGCAGGCGGCGCTCCACGTCAGCGGCATCGGTCCCTTCCAGCGCGGACTCGACCGCGACGAGATCGCGCCTTGCGAGTGCGCCGAGCACCTCCTCACGAGCCGTGGCGTCGAGTCCCGCCGAGTCGAGCAACCCGGGGATGAAGTCCGCATGGCCGACATCCACCTGTATGTGCTCCACGCCGCCACGCTCGAGCGCCGACGCGGCCAGCGCGATGCACTCCGCGTCGGCCGCGAGCCCGCCCGCGCCGACGAGCTCGCATCCCGCCTGGAGGCTCTCGCGTCGCCGTCCCGCGTTGATTGCCTGGTTGCGCAGCACAGAGCCCGCGTAGCAGAGACGCAGGGGAAACGGCCCCTCCTGCAGTTGCGTGGCGACCACGCGAGCGACGCTGACAGTGCGTTCACCCACGAGCGCGAGCAGCGCTCCGTCCGAATCCATGAAGCGGAAGAGCGCTGACTGCCGCGCGCCACCGACCCCTGCCGCGATCGTGTCCAGCGGCTCGATCAGCGGGGTGACCATGAAGCCGTATCCCCATGCTTCGAAGGTCTCGATGAACCGATCGATGAGCAGCCGGCGGCGGCCGGCCGGGCCGACGAGGTAGTCGGCGAACCCGTCGGCGCGCCCGCGAACCGAGGCGCCGGGGGGCAGCGCGTCGAGGCCTGTCATGCGGGGATTCTACGTGCCACTCGCCGTTGACCCGTTGAGGCTGGAGATGACGGCGAGCACCCGGTCGGTCGCCTCCCTATCACCGACGGTGATCCGCAAGGCACTGTCGAGACCCGGGAGGGTGAAGCGGCGAACGAGGATCCGCGCGTCGCGAAGGCGCGCCGCGACGGCTTCCGCCGTGATCCCCTTCGGCGGCGACACGAACACGAAATTGGCCTGCGAGGGTTCGACGCTCCACCCGAGCGCGAGGAGGCGTTCGCTCAGGCGCGCGCGCTCGCGAAGCACGGTGTCGATGATCAAACGATGATGCGCACGGTCCTCGAGCGCCGCAACAGCCCCCGCGATGGCACAGCGATCAACCGGGTAGGAGTCACGCACCGCGTTGAGATCGGCGATCACCGCGGGGTCACCGAGTGCGTATCCGACGCGGAGTCCCGCCAGGGCGTGCGACTTCGAGAGGGTACGGATCACCAGCCAGCTCTGATGAGCAGCCAGGAGTGGAACGCACGAGGCGGGTGCGAAATCACAGTAGGCCTCATCGATCGCGACGATGCCGTCGGCCTCACGAAGATTCGCCTCCAGAGCAGGAGGTTCGATCCAGTGCCCGGTCGGAGCGTTCGGATTGACAACAATTCGCAGGGCTGCCGGGCGCCCGCCGAAATCCGGGGGGAGTGAGCCGTCCGCCTCGATCGCCACCGGATCGTCGCGGACCGAGAAGAGCGCGGCCAGAACCGGAATGAGCGAGTATCCCGGCTCGGTTCGCACCACCGAATCACCGGGCGATGCGAAGGCCCGGAAGCAGCAGTCCAGCACCTGGTCGGCGCCGTTGGCGACGAACACCTGCTCCGGGTCGAGACCGTGCAGACGTGCAAGCGCGCTCCGCAGCGGCTCCGCGACCGGGCTCGGATAGCGGGCCAGGTCCGCAGCTGCGCGCGCCACGGCTGCGGCCACCCTCACCGACGGCGGCAGCGGTGACTCGTTGCTGTTGAGCTTCAGCCAGCCTTCCGCATCCGACGGTTGCTCGCCCGGTGTGTATCCGAAATCAGCGCCGAGTGACGCGCGCAAGAACCTCGACACGGCGTGATCAGGACGGTGCCGTCGTGTTCTGCATGGCTGACGAAAGGATAGGTGGTTGACGCGACAGATCGAGCGCTGCTACGATTCGGCCGCCGTGCAGACCTCCGTGCGCCTCGCTAAAAAAGCCGTCTCGCTCCCGAGGAGTGGGTTCCTTTGCGCACGGATGAGGTGACGGCGAACAACTAGCACCGGATCAGATTCCGCGAAGAGCCCCTTCCTCGAAGGGGCTCTTTCTTTTTGTCCACCACCACATACGGAAGACATGAGCATCACCTCGTTTCGCATCATCGACAGCACGCTCCGCGAGGGCGAGCAGTTCGCGCTCGCCCATTTCACGGTCGAACAGAAGCTCGTCATCGCGGAGGCGCTGGATCGATTCGGCGTCGACTACATGGAGCTCACCTCGCCGGTGGCGTCACCGCAGTCGGAGTCGGATCTTCGCCGCGTGGCCCGAACGGAGCGGCGCTTTCGACTGCTCACGCATGTCCGCTGCAACCTGGACGACGCGAGACTCGCCGTCGACACGGGGGTTGACGGCGTCGACGTCCTGATCGCCACGTCGTCGCGGCTCCGGCCGGTCTCTCATGGCATGAGCATCGACGAGATCGTCGAGATCGGGACATCGGTGGTCGGTGAGATCCGTGGGGCGGGCCGCGAAGCGCGCTTCAGCACCGAGGACTCGTTCCGATCGGATCCCGAAGACCTGGTGCGCATCTATCGCGCGATCGACCACGCCGGGGTGGACCGCGTCGGACTCGCGGACACCGTCGGAGTCGCCACTCCTCCGCAGGTCGGCGATCTCGTGTCACTGATCCGGCGCAACGTCGGATGCGATATCGAGTTCCACGCCCACGACGACACCGGGTGCGCCGTTGCCAATGCGCTCGCGGCGCTCGAGGCAGGTGCGACCCATGTCGACACGACCATCCTCGGCATCGGGGAGCGCAATGGCATCGTCCCGCTCTCCGCGATGATGGCTCGGCTCGTGACCCTCCAGCCTGAGCTGGTCGAGCACTACCGGCTCGAGATGCTGCCCGAGCTCGACGCGATGCTCGCGGAGATCCTCGGGATCGCCGTCCCGTTCAACGCAGCGGTCACGGCGCCGACGGCGTTCCACCACAAGGCCGGAATGCACACCAAGGCGGTGCTCCTCGATCCGGGCGCCTACGAGGTCCTGGATCCGGCGCGGTTCGGACGCGAGCGCAGCATCCTCGCTGGACACCGGCTCGCCGGCCGGCACGCGATCGGCGATCGGGCCACGGCACTCGGGGTTCGCCTTGACGATGACCGTCTGCGAACTCTCACAGCCGAGGTGAAGCGCCGTGGCGACGACGGCCCGCTCGACGTCGCCACCCTCGATGAATTGATCGTCAGCTGGGCGCGGGCGTAGGGGGATCGACGTGGGAACCATGACCGAGGAACTGTTCAGCCGCCGCCTTGGGCGCCCCGTCCACGCCGGTGACACCGTCATCGCCGAGGTCGACGTCGCGATGGCGCACGATGTGACCGGGCCGCTCGCGATCGCGGCGTTCCGGAGCCTCGACCTGCCGCTCTGGGACGCGAGCCGCATCGTCTTCAACTTCGATCACGTGATGCCCGCCAACACCGTCGCTGCCGCGGAGTTGCATCGGGTCATCCGCGAGTTCTGCGTCGAGCACTCGATCACCAACCTGTTCGCAGAAGGGATCTGCCACCAGGTGATGGTCGACCGCCGGCTGGCGCGCCCGGGCGGGATTGTCGTCGGAGCCGACTCGCACAGCACCACCTACGGTGGTCTCGGGTGCTTCGCGACCGGCCTCGGGTCGACCGACATCGGCGTGGTCTTCGCAACGGGAAAGACGTGGTTCCGCGTCCCCGAGACGGTCCGCATCGACGTGCGGGGCGCACTTCCCACGGGCGTCTACGCGAAGGACCTGGCGCTCCACGTCATCGCGCAGATGGGGGCCGACGGCGCCGACTACTGCGCGGTGGAGTGGGGCGGCGACGCTGTGGCGGCCATGAGCGTGGACGAGCGGCTGACGCTCTGCAACCTGAGCACCGACTTCGGCGCCAAGACCGGAATCGTGGAACCCGATGCGGTCACGTTCGCGCACTCCGGCGCCGAGCCTTTCGACCTCCACCCCATCCACGCCGGCTACGCGCGGAGGCTCATCGTCGACGCTGAACGCCTGCGTCCGCAGGTGGCGGTGCACCCGAACATCGACAACGTGCACGACATCGACGAGGTCTCCGGGATACCGCTCGACGAGGTGTTCATCGGCAGCTGCACCAATGGCCGCCTGAGCGACCTTGCCATCGCGGCCTCGATCCTCTCGGGGCGCACGGTGCATCCGACCACCCGGACCATCGTCGTCCCGGCGTCGCGCGGGGTGTACCTCGAGGCACTCAGCGCAGGCTACATCGAGACCTTCGCCCGAGCCGGCGCACTGGTGCTCAATCCCGGATGCGGCCCGTGCCTGGGACGTCAGCACGGCGTCGTCGGCCCGGGGGAGCGGGTGCTCTCAACGAGCAATCGCAACTACCCCGGTCGCATGGGCAGCCCGGACGCACAGATCTTCCTGGCCTCGCCGGCCGTGGCGGCCGCATCCGCCCTAGCGGGCGCGATCACCGACCCCGCCACGCTGGAGGCTGTCGCATGAGCGGCCGCGTGTTCCTCCTCGGCGACGGGGTCAGCACCGACGCGATCATGCCCGGTCGGTTCAACGTGACCACCGATCCCGACGCGCTGCGACGCAGCTGCCTCATCGAGGCTCGTCCGGACTTCGTCGAGACCGTCCAGACCGGTGATGTCATTGTCGCGGGGCGGAACTTCGGCTGCGGCAGCTCGCGCGAACACGCCCCGCTGTCCATCAAGCGCAATGGTGTCGCGGCGGTGATCGCCGCCAGCTTTGCACGCATCTTCTATCGCAACGCCGTCAACATCGGCCTGCCGGTCATCCGCTGCGCGGACGCGCACCGCGTTCTCCATGACGGTGACCACGTCACCGTCGACGCTCTCACCGGGACGATCACGACGGCCACAGCCACGCTTCACGGCGAGCCGCCGTCGGGCATCGCGCTGCGAATCATCGAAGCGGGCTCACTGGTCGATCTGATCAGGAGGGGCGGGTGGGCCGCCCTCGAGGAGCGACGACGTGTGTCCTGAGTGCGATGCCCGGGTCGCGGTCGATGACGGCGTGGAGCGCGGCGAGGTCGTGACCTGCCCGGAGTGCAGCGCGGAGCTCGAGGTGGTCGGGCTCGATCCTCCGCGTTTCGTGCTCGCTCCGCCCGAAGAGGTGGACTGGGGTGAGTGATCCGATGCTCATCGGCCTGCTCTGCTCACGGCTCCGCGTCGAGGAGAAGCTGCTGCGGGACGCGCTCGTGCATCGCGGCGTCGACGTCGAGATCGTCGACGACCGGGGGCTGACCCTCACCCTGACGCATCCCACCCGGCGTTGGGACGCGGTGCTCGAGCGGAGCATCTCGCAGACCCGCGGGCTCGCGGTGACGCGCGTCCTCGAATCGTGGGGCATCCCCACGGTCAACCGTCACGCCGTCGCCGCGACATGCGCCAGCAAGCTCGATACCTCCGCGGCGCTCGCCGGCGCGGGTGTTCCCACGCCGGCCACGGCGATTGCGTTCACGCCCGAGGCGGCGCTCCGCGCGGCCGAGGATCTCGGCTACCCGGTGGTGGTGAAGCCGGTGACCGGCTCGTGGGGACGGCTGCTCGGGAGGATCAACGATCGCGATGCGGCTGAGGCGCTGTTCGAGCACAAGGCGCTGCTCGGGGGCCCGGAGCATTCGGTCTTCTACCTCCAACGGCACGTCGACAAGCCCGGACGCGATATCCGCGTCTTCGTCGTCGGCGACGAGGTGATCTGCGCG
Organism: Saccharimonadales bacterium (SeqCode); assembly: GCA_035534875.1. Classification (GTDB taxonomy): domain Bacteria; phylum Chloroflexota; class Dormibacteria; order Aeolococcales; family Aeolococcaceae; genus Palsa-851. The sequence continues at coordinate 132,825 of DATLRB010000023.1, read as the reverse complement.
ATCTACCGGGAATCCGAGCACTGGGTCACCAACACGGCTCGTGGTGCCATCACGCGCGACTGCCCGGTCGACGCAACGCTGCGCCGACTTTCGCTGGACGCTGCCGCGGCGGTCGGAGGCGGCGTGCTCGCAATCGATGTGCTGGAGAACGGCGATCGGCTGGTGGTCAGCGAGGTCAACGCCACCATGGAGTTCAAGAACTCCATCGACGTGACCGGCGTCGACATCCCCGGACGTGTCGCCGACCACGTTCGCGAGATCGCGCGTGGGGCGCCGGTCGCGGTTGGCGGCTGACGTGGCAATGCATCCGGGCGTTGCGACCGGCACGCGGATCGACGCCGCTGAATTGCTGAGCGCAATGCTGTCCGTGCCCAGCCCGAGCGGCGAGGAGGACGCCGTGGCGTCGTTGCTCGTTTCGCGCCTCCTTCGCGCCGGGTTCGATGTCGACGTTGACGCGGCGGGCAATGTCGTGGCCGCATGGGGCCACGGCCCGGAGACGATCGCACTGGTCGGGCACCTGGACACCGTCCCCGGGCACATCGATGTGCGCCGCGACGGCGATCTGCTCCACGGGCGTGGGGCCGTGGACGCGAAGGGACCGCTGGCGACAGCCATCGCCGCGGTCAGCCGGCAGCCTCGCGACGGCGCCCGACGCTTCGTGATCGTCGGCGCCGTCGAGGAGGAGACGTCCTCGAGTGGCGCGCGCCACCTGGCGGAGTCGATGGCGGCCCCGTCCTCCCTCGTCATTCTCGAGCCGAGCGGGTGGGATGCGGTCACCATCGGGTACAAGGGGAGCCTGCGGCTCCGGGTGACTGTCGATCAGGCGCATGCGCACGGAGCGGGTCGCGAACCGAGCGCGCCCGACCGCTGCGTCGATTTGGTTCGCGCCCTCCAGGACGGCGCCGCGAGGGCGAACGGCGATGCCGGGGGCTTCGACCGCGTCGACGTCCGGGTGCTGCGGTTCGACTCGACCAGCGATGGGCTCCACGATCGGGCGAGCGTGGACCTCGGCGTTCGGACTCCACCCGGCTGCGACGTGGAAGCGCTCATCGAGGTTGCGCGAGCCGCCGCGCCGACCGCGGACCTGTGCGTCGCGGGACGTGAACCGGGCGTCCGCACCGACCGGAGCAGCCCTCTGGCTCGCGGCTTCGTGCGCGCCATCCGCGCCCAGGGCGGCACGCCGCGATTCAAGCTGAAGACCGGGACGTCCGACCTGAACGTCCTCGTCCCGGCCTGGGGCTGCCAGGCGGTTGCCTACGGACCCGGCGACTCGCAGCTCGACCACACACCGCGCGAGCACATCTCGATCGTGGAGTTGGAGCGCGCGGTCTCGGTGCTCGAAGCCGCTCTCGGCGCCGGATGATCCGGGCAGCCGTCGTCGGGGGCGCCGGGTACGCGGGTGGCGAGGTGTTGCGCCTGCTTGCCGGCCATCCCGAAGTCGACGTGACCCAGGTGACGTCGGAGCGATTTACCGGCAAGCCGGTCGCCTCGGTCCACCCTCCCCTGCGCGGCCGGACCGAGCTGCGCTTCTCCTCACGCGAGACGTTGCGCGATGCCGACGTGGTCTTCGCGGCGATGAGCCATGGCGAATCCAGCGGAGCCATCGAGCAGCTCCGTGGCGCAGCGCCCGTCGTGATCGACCTCGGCGCGGATTTCCGACTGCGCGACCCCGACGAGTATCCGCGCTGGTACGGCTGGGCCCACCCGTCGCCCGCACTGCTCGGTACCGCTGTCTACGGTCTCGCCGAGTTGCATCGCGCGGAGATCGCGTCGGCGACCCTCATCGCGACCGGGGGCTGCCTTGCGACGGCGTCCATCCTCGGCCTCGCACCACTGGCGTGCGCCGGGCTGCTCGACCCCGCCATCCCTCTCGTCGTGGAAGCCAAGGTCGGCTCCTCGGCGGGCGGCGCCCGGGCGGGAGACGCGACCCACCACGCACACAGGAGCGGTGAGATCCGCTCCTATGCCCCGACAGGTCACCGCCACACGGCCGAGATCGCCCAGGAGCTCCAGGTCGGCCCGGCGAGCCAGGGGGTGGCGTTCTCGGCGACCGCCGTCGAGGCGGTGCGCGGTGTGCTGATCACCGCACATGCCTACGTCAACGCCGACCTCGACGACCGGGAGCTCTGGCGGGTCTATCGATCGCGCTATGGGTCTGAGCCCTTCGTGCGCATCGTCAAGTCGCGCACCGGTCTGCACCGCTCCCCATCGCCGAAGCTCCTCGCCGGAACGAACTACTGCGACATCAGCTTCGAGCGCGATTCGCACTCGCGGCGCGTCGTGGTCACCGCCGCGCTCGACAACCTCGTCAAGGGATCGGCGGGTCAGGCCGTGCAGGCATGCAACGTCCGGCACGGATTCCCGGAGACACTCGGTCTCGAGTTCGGCGGCCTGTACCCGATCTGATGATCGTCGTGAAGATCGGTGGCAGCGTCCGCCGGCTCGACCCGCTGCTCGAGGACATCGCGACCACCACCGAGCAGATCGTGGTCGTTCATGGCGCCAGCAGGGAGCTCGACGACCTTTCCACCCGTCTCGGCGCCCCGCCGCGGATGGTCGAATCGGAGCGCGGCGACGTGAGCAGGTTCACCGACGCGACGACCATGGACCACTTCCTCATGGCATACGCCGGCCGCGCGAACAAGCGCATCGTCGAGCGGCTCCGGCAGCTCGGCGTCAACGCGTTCGGCCTCAGCGGCCTCGACGGTGGGCTGGTTCGGGGCACACGGCGTCCCGCCCTGCGCATCCGGGAGAACGGCCGGACCAAGGTGCTCCACGACAACCATGTGGGCAGCATCGACTCGGTCGATGCGGTGCTGCTGGGCCGGTTGCTCGAGGCCGGGGTGACACCGGTGATCTGTCCGCCGATCGCCGCGGAGGACGGGACCGCGATCAATGTCGACGGGGATCGGCTCGCCGCTGAGATCGCGGTCCGGCTCGGGGCAAGCCTTCTGATGATCTTCGCCGACACGCCGGGTCTCCTTCGCGACCCGTGCGACGAGGCGAGCCTGATCGGACGGCTCTCGACCCTCGAGGCGGAGGATCTCATTCCGGCGATCGGAGGCAGGGCGCGGGTCAAGCTCCGCGCCAGCGCGGAGGCGCGGCTTCGCGGCGTCGGAGCCGTGTGCGTCGCGGACGGACGCGTTCAGCGTCCGCTGTTCAGCGCGCTGTCGGGCGCCGGAACCTGGGTGCGTTAGCGACCGGTCCGGCTACCCTGACGGCCACGTCCATGGTCCAGCGTTCATTTCTCGAGAGTGCGAACACGATCGCCTTCGCCCATCGCGGGGGTGGCGGCGAGGCTCCCGAGAACACCCTCCCCGCGTTCGAAGCCGCCGTGGCGATGGGGTACCGCTACCTCGAGACGGACGTCCACGTGACCGGTGACGGCGTGCTCCTGGCGTTCCACGACAGCACGCTGGAGCGCCTCACCGACCGCGTCGGAAGGATCAGCCGGCTCTCCCTCGCCAGGGTTCGCGAGGCCGATGCCGGGTACGCGTTCAGCCTGGACGGGGGGCTGACCTTTCCGTTTCGCGCCACCGGAGTCGTCATCCCGACCCTCGAGGAGTTGCTGACGCGCTGGGACGACGTGTACCTGAACATCGACGCCAAGGCGGATGACACCGTCGCGCCGCTGGTGGCACTCATCAGCCGCCTCGGCGCGTTCGACCGTGTGTGCATCGGGTCATTCTCCGACCGCCGGGTCGCGCGCATCCGGGCGCTGGCGCGCGGACGGATCTGCTCGTCGATGGGGCAGGTGGCGACGGCGATGGCCTATGCCGCATCGAGGACGGGAGCGATGCCGCGACTCCACGCCGACTGCCTCCAGGTGCCACAGCGCTGGGGCAGGCTGCGCATCGACGGCCGGTTCGTGGACGCCGCGCACCGCGCCGGGCTTCCCGTGCATGTGTGGACCGTGGACGACGAGGCGCAGATGGAATTCCTTCTCGACCTCGGGGTCGACGGCATCATGACCGACCGTCCGCGCACCCTCAAACGCGTCTTCGAAGCGCGCGGTCTGTGGTGACCGGCGGCGCGCGCTATCGTGGCATGGATGCTGGCATCTGATCCCGGCGCGAAGTACATCCCGGCCGCCGATGACTCCGACTGGTACCTGCCCGACGAGCATCTTCGCTGGTTGACCCGGCGGACCGTCGGTGAGGCGCTGTGGCCCGCGGCCGACGGCGCACTCCGCGAGCTCGGGTCCATGGTCCCCCAGGTCATCGAGCCTCTGGCCCGCACGGCGGACCGGCACCCGCCGGTGCTGCGCTCCTTCAACGGTCGCGGCGAGCGCATCGACGAGATCGAGTTCCACCCGGCGTACGGGGAGCTCGAGTCGACGGTGCTCGGCTTCGGCGCCGTTCGCGCCGCCTACGCTCCCGGCTGGCGCGGGCTCCCCGGGCGAGCGCCGCGAAGCCTGGTCACCGCGCTGCTGTATCTCATCCTCGAATCGGACCAGGCGATCACCGGCTGTCCCATCGGGATGATGGACGCCGCGGCTCGGTGCCTCGAGCGCAACGACCGTGCCCTGGCGGCGCGCTTCGTGCCGGGCATCGCCGACGACACGGGCAGGCATCTCACGGTTGCCATGTTCCTGACAGAGAAGGCCGGCGGATCGGATGTCGGTGCCGGCGAGAGCGTCGCCACCCCCGCAGGCGATGGTACCTGGCGGCTCTCCGGCGAGAAATGGTTCGCGAGCTGTGCGCACAGCGATCTCATTCTGGTGCTCGCCAGACCGCTGGGCGCACCGTCGGGGCCGCGCGGGCTGGGCCTCTTTCTCATGCCGCGCCTGCTCGAGGACGGGACACGCAACGCCTACGTCATCCACCGACTCAAGGAGAAGTTCGGCACCCACGCGATGGCCTCCGCCGAGGTCGGCCTGCGCGACGCCTTCGCGTGGCAGGTCGGCGTACTCGACCGCGGTCTCCCGCAGATGATGGACATGGTCAACGCCACCCGCATCGGCATCGCGACCGCGACCGCAGGCGCGATGCGGCGCAGCGCATTCGAGGCATTGACCCACACGCGCGGTCGATCGACGTTCGGGCGCCGACTGGACCTGCACCCGTTGATGCGCGACACGCTCGCGGAGCTCGTTGTGGACTCGGTTGCCGGGCTCACCGCCGCAATGGGCGTCGCGGAGCTTTCCGACCGTGCCGACTCCGGGGATCATGAGGCTGCGGCGGCGCTGCGACTGCTGACCCCGCTGTTCAAGATGCACGGCACCGAACGCGCGCGCATCTGCGCCACCGAAGGCATGGAGGTCCGTGGTGGCAACGGGTTCATCGAGGACTGGCCGGACGCACGACTCCTGCGCGACGTCTACGTGCACGCGATCTGGGAGGGATCGGGCAACGTGATCGCTCTCGACGTTCAGCGCGCCATCGAGCACGGCGCGCTCGCCGGCTACCTCGGCGATACCGAACGCCGCGCCGAGTCCGTGTCGACCGGCGGAGCCGTCGCTCCGCTCGGCGGCGTGCTCATCGATGCGCTGCATCACCTCGAAATGCAGCTCGGGGCGTTGAGCGGCGTGGGCGACCCGGACGCGAGGCAGCTTCCCCTGCGTCGCATCGCGCGGCGACTGGCAACGCTCGCCATCGGCGCGCGGCTCGCGGAGCAGGCCGGCCAGTTTGCCAGCGACACCGGCAGCGGCCGCCTCGGCTGGATCGCGTCGCGGTACCTGTGCCGTCTTGGCGGGGAGTCCGCGCTCGCCGAGTTTGCCGATGACGCCTCATGGCTGCCGCATGCGGACGCCCTGCTGCACGGAGGCGAGGTCCCGCTCGCCGTGGCGGCTGGAGCGGCACGGCGGGCCGCCGCAGCCCTCGGTGCGCCCGGCGCGCTGGTCCGAGCCTAGGACGCCACCACCAGGGCGAATGCGAACCCGTCCCAGCCCTTGACCCCGACGGTCTGAATCACCGCGGGCGCCAGGCGGCGGTCGGCGCCCATCTGCTCGATGAGACGGCGCATTCCCTCGGCGTCGGGATCCTCGGTCTCGGTGTCGATCAGCTTCCCCTGGCGCACGACGTTGTCCACCACGATCAGGCTGCCGACATGGGAGAGGTCGACCGCGGTGCTGAAGTACTCGGGCGTGTTGCGCTTGTCGGCGTCGATGAACACGAGGTCGAACGGCTCGCCGTGGTCGCTCCTGAGCCTTGCCAGGCTGTCGAGGGCCGGGCCGATGCGCACCTCGACTTTGCCGTCGAGACCGGCGCGCGCAATGTTGCGCCGCGCGACCTCGGCGTGGTGCTCTTCGAGCTCGAGGCTGATCAGACGGCCGTCGTCGGGGAGCGCGCGCCCCAGCCAGATGGCGCTGTACCCACCGAGCGTGCCGACCTCGAGGATCCGGCGAGCGTGAATCGCGCGAGCCAGCAGGTGCAGAAACTGCCCTTGAGCAGCCGACACCGCGATATTGGGCAGGCCGGCGCTCTCCTTGACCGCCGCCTCGAGCACGGGGTCGGCAGGTTGGAGCAGTCGAGTTGCGTAGGCGTCGACGGCGTCCCAGCGATCGTCATTCACTGGTCTGGCAGTCTACCGTCCGATCAGAACCGCGCCGGGCCACCCAGACCTCCTCCGACGGCCACCGCCTCGCCCAGTCGACGGTTACGAACGGATAGCGCGTCGTCGCACCGTCCGAGGGGCGAAGTTCGATCAGGTCTTCGACCGCGAACCCACAGCCTCTGAGGAGGCGGATCCAGTCGCCGTGGTTGAGGTGGAACTCGACGCTGTCGTCGTCGGGCCACTCGTACCGGTGCATCCTGAAGTAGTCGCGTCGGAGCGTCGTGCCGGCCGGTCCCGCGGCGTCGGAGTCCGTCATGGTGAGGACGAGCAGAGCACCGTTGCCGAGGAATGTCAGCCGGCCGCCGGGGCGGAGCAGCCGGGCCGCCTCCGGGATCCAGCGGTACGGGTCACACCAGATGGCGGCGCCGTACTCGCTGATCGCCAGATCGAATGTGGCATCGGCGAGGGGTACGGCCTCCGCACTGCACTGGATCAGCGGGAAGTGGATGCCGAACTCGTCCTGCAGCGCCCGCGCCGTGGCAAGCTGGTTCTCCGACAGGTCGATGCCGACCGGCCTCGCGCCGCGGCGCGCCAGCCACGCGGAGACATAGCCGGTGCCACACCCGAGCTCGATGCTGTCGAGGCCATCGACGTTGGGGAGGACGTGCGCCTCGCTCTCGGGAATGCTCCAGATGCCCCATGAGGGCTCTGACGCCCAGTTCCGCCGGCCCGCGTCGGCATATTCGGCGGCCGATGCGTTCCAGTAGGAGCGATTGCGGGCGATGTGGTCGCCCGTCTCGTCTGATGTCATCGGCGGCGACTGTAGCGGGGAAATGGGGTGGCCAGCGGGATTCGAACCCGCGACCTCCAGGGCCACAACCTGGCACTCTAACCAGCTGAGCTATGGCCACCATGGGACTCCGCAGAGGAGGCTCGGCGATTATATGGCGCAGTGAGCGGCGGTCCGGACGAATCGCCGCAGGTACACTCGCCGCGCGCCCCCGTAGCTCAGCGGATAGAGCAGCGAGCTTCTAACTCGACGGTCGTGGGTTCGACTCCTACCGGGGGCGCCACCGCTCGTGAACACCTGGCAAGGAACGCAGCCCTTTCGGATGACAGACTCCGCCCCCTCGGCGCGTGAAGACGCAGCCACGTCGGCCCCGTGGATCGGGATCGCGGCCGGCGTCGCGATGATCGTCGCATTCCGCGTCCCCGCCTTTCTCGAGCCCCAGTGGTACGCCGATGAGAGCACGTACGCCTACGTCGGACGCACGATTTTCAGCGGCGGCAGGCTCTACACGTCCCCGGGCGCGTGGGACAACAAACCGCCGGTGCAGTACTGGATCTACGGGATCGTGACCCACTATCTCGGATATTCGGAAGCTGCGATCCATCTGGTTCCCTTCGCGAGCGCGGTCACCGCGGTGCTCGCCATCGGCTGGGGAGTTGCACGCCTCACCGGTTCTCGACGGCGAGCCGGAGTCGCCTGCGTCCTCGCCGCATTGCTCATCGGCCCACCCATCTTCGATTCCGAGCTCTTCCTGCCCGAAGGAGCCCTGATCGGGCTCATGACCTGGGCCGGGATGCTGATGCTGGTGCACATCGCCTCCCCGTCATGGGCGGCGCGGCACCGCTGGGCACCATACGCGGCCGGATTCCTCGCCTCGATCGCCCTCGGTATGCAGCAGACCGTCCTCGCCGACGTCATCGCCGTCGTCATCATCCTGGTCATCGCGTCCCCACGGCGCTGGGTCGACCTGCTTCGCTTCGTCGCCACAGGACTAGCGGTCACCTCAGTCTGGCTGGTTCCGACGATCATCGTGTCGGGCGTGGGGGCGACGTGGTTCGCCACCGTCGGGTTCTACGGGGTCTACGCCGACAACTCGATCCCAAAAAGCGTTCTGGCAAGTGTGCTGCACTTCGCGGGCATCTCCGGCGGAGTCATTGCGATCGTCATCGGTGCGGCGCTGGTCGCGCGCCGAACCCGCAACGTGTGCTGGATGCTCTGGATCCTGGCCGGACTGGACCTCCTCGTCGCGGGATCCGCCCACTTCCCCTATCCGCATCTGCTACTGCCATCCATCCCTTGGTTCTGCGCGGCTCTCGCCGCGACGCCCTGGCACCGGTGGTCCGTGCCCGTTTCGAGCGCACGCGGGCGGCCGCTCGGGGTCGGTTCGGCGCTGCTGTCGATCGGCATCATCCTCGCTGCAGCGCAGGGCTCGTACGCGGGCTCGTACTGGATCAACGGCCGCAGCCTTTCCACGTATTACGCGGATGGCTATGCGGCGCTCTTCAACGCTGCAGAACGCACCCGGTGGCAGGACAGCTTCTCGCCCAATGTCGCGTACGACCGCGCCGTCACCGGCTGGATCGTCGCGCATCACTACGCCAACGCCACTGCGGTGGTCTGGAACGTCTCGGACGAGTGGGTCTACCTCCTGACTCCGCTCAACACCCTGCTGCCGACGGTCGGTCTCTTCAACGACGACGTGCTCCTGGGGAGCCGCGCGGAAGTCGGTCTGTACGTGGCCCGCCGCCGGCCCACGGTCATTACTGTCGACGAGCCGACCCTCGTCCTGCGTCCGAGCATCCTCCCGGTGCTGGCCAAGTACTACATCGCCGTGTACAGCGTCGGCGTGGAGACGGTCTATATCGAGCGCACGCAGCTCCGGTCGGCAAATCCGGTAGCGCCGCTGCTGCGCAGATCACCCGCCGCCTGAACGCACGGAGGACTCATCGCCGTCCGAATCCATCACCTCCTGGTACGGATGGCTGCCGAGAACGGCGCGGATGTCACTCAGGTTCTCGATGCCGTTGGGGGTGATCAGAATCAATTCGACGTCGCGTTCATGTTCGACAGGATCTGGCCGGTGCCAACGGTGGTTTGTTGTTCCAGGCGTTGACGTAGAGGCCGTACCCGGCGTCGGCACCTGGCTCCGGCGACATCCCGTAGCATCGCCGCGTGAGCGATCCACCGGTTTCGACCCGCCTCCACCTGGTTCGCCACTGTGACGTCCGCAACCCCGAAGGTGTGCTCTACGGTCACCTTCCCGACTTTCCGTTGAGCGAGAAGGGCATCCGACAGGCGCACGCGCTGGGCCGGTACTTCGCGCGCACCCGCGCTCGCCAGATCTACTCGAGTCCGCTCGAGCGCGCCAGGCAGACGTCGGAGATCATCGCGTCATACCTCGACTCCGTGCCGATCACGTACACCGAGGACCTGATCGAAACGCGCTTCGGCCTGTACCTCCAGGGCATCCCACCCAAGCAGGTCCCCTGGCGGCGTCCGCTCTGGCTGATCCACATGGCGTTGCCGGGCGTCCTCAGCAACGACGAGTCGGTTGCGGGTCTTGCCGCGCGGGTGCGCCGGCCGCTCATGCGGCTGCTCGCGGATCACCCCGGCGATGGCGGCATCTGCGTCAGTCACGGCGACCCGATTCAGGGCTTCTGGGTCACCGCCGAACACCGGCCCCGGTACGCGCTCCACCGGCTGCAGTGTGCCAAAGGCGGGTTCCTCGAGCTCGACTACGAGGGTGGGGCCCTGCGACGCCTCAGGTACCTCCCGCCCACGCGGATCGGCGAACTCGCCCCCGGACCCGATCAGACCGAGGCAGGTTCTCGCTCGGGCGCCTGAGGCTCGCCGCTCGCATCCGACGACCAGCGCCGGTCGAGAGTGATCGGCTGCCGCCGCATGCGCTGCCGGCGCTCGAGCAGCGGACGCAGATAGAGCTTGGTGAGCAGCCCGGTCATGATCAGGATGAACGAGGTGTACACGAGCAGCACGCCCTGGTCGTCGTTGACCTGGAACAGTGAGTACTGGGTCACCGATGGGAAGGAGATCGAGAAGTCGACCGACTTGCCGGCCCTGGTTTCGATCGGGAGCTGCAGTGTCTGGCCCAGGCTGATCGGGATCACCTGTGCATTCGTGAAATAGGGGACCATCCCGTTGGTGTTGAGCTGGTTCACATTCTGCGGTGCACCGCTGTTGAGGCCGAGGTTGCCAACGTACAGCTGCATCTCGATCACCGGATTGCGCGGGGCCACGCCACCCGGTCCATACGATGTGGCTGTCGGGTTGATGGATCCGTTTTGACCGACCGACGGGATCACGGTCGCGTCGGGGAAGAAGGACATCTTGGCGCCGATCTGCACCGCCTGTGAGGCGCCTGCGATCGTGTAGTTGAAGTCGGGGACCTTGAGGACCCCGTCCGCCAGCGCCTTGTTGCCGATGTTGTTCGCGTCGTCGAAGAACTGGATGGATCCGTCGTACACCGTCTGCCCGGCAGGGTTCTTCACGATGATCGTCGGCGCCCAGCCGTAGTCCTGCTGATACACGTTGACACCGTCAACGCTGAGGAAGTCGTTGACAAGGATGTCCTTGGTCTGCACCTTCCTGCCGTGCTCGAAGACAGTCACGTTGCTCACATAGTTGCTGGCCTCGCCGTTGGAGGCGTACGTCGCCTCGAAGCTGTTGAGACGCAACGTGAAGGGCGCGTAATTCCCCGGGAAGAGCAGGCCCTGCTGCAGCGTGTCGTAACCGGCCGGCGTGTTCGTGAAGCTCTGCCCCTGCGTGACCGTCACGAGCCCCTGGTATCCGGTCGCCTTTCCCCAGACAACTGCGATGAGCAGGAGGAAGAACGAGCTGTGGAACAGCCACGACCCCCACTCGCCCCAGTACTGCGGCGTGCGCCTGTAGCCACGCGCCGTCCGCATGATGAGCGCCCGGCCGCGGCGTATGACGCACCAGCCCAGCGACACGTACAGCAGGCCAAGGAGCACGTAGAAGACCGGTGACACGAACACCTGGGTGAGCGGCAGCTGGAGGTCGGCAAAGAGCACGTTCAGGTTCGGCCAGGCTGTGAGAAACGCCTCGACCTTGCCCGGGTCGGAGGTGTTCTGCTGGGGGACGAACGAGCCGATGAGGACGATGATCAGGATGCCGAGGAGCAGGAAGATCGCGGTCCGCATCCGCGTGTACTCGTGCCAGGACTTCCCGGCGACCTCCCTGACCCGGCCCCTCACCGCAATGCGCCTGAGCGCAGCAGGCCCTTCGGATCAAAGGCGCCGGCCAGCCCCGGCTGCCACGTTTGCGTCCCCGGAGGTTTGGAGGTCGCCGTGCGCGCCGCTGCGGGCTCGAGGCGGAATGTCACCGCAGCGATGAGCGCCAGGCGTCCGGCGCTTCCCAGCAGCGCTGCGATCAGGTCGTAGCCGACGACGTCCTTGAGCGCGGAGCCGCCCGCCTTGACGGCTTCCCCTGTCGAGAGAACCGCCTCGACGCCGGCGAGCGAGCGCCGTGGCACCTCGCCGCGGGCCACCAGGGTGCCGACATGTGCCGAGCCCGTGTTCGCGCCAAGGCCCACCACGGCCAGCTTGTCCGTGGCCACCGCCGCGCGAACATGAGCGAGCGTCGCGCCGGCCCCCGCACGGACGGTGAGACCGGCAGCGGCGACCTCGATCCCGGCGAGTCGATGGACGCTGAGGATGATGCCGCCGCGCTCGGGCGCGCCGCCGGGGGCCGCCGGCGCCCCGCTCGTCGCGCTGATCGGGACCGCGTGCTGATTGCAGAAGTTCGCGACCAGCGCGAGCGCGTGGGCGTCTGCCGGGCTGACAACGTCACCCTTGACACCCTCCGGGCTCACGATCTCAACAAGTCCCTGGAGGAGCTCGTCGTTCACACGATCAACCCTTTCAGCGACGCGGTCGCCGCCGTGTAGACGAGCACGATCATGACTCCGAGGATGAGCGTCCCAGCGGTCGTCGCGACCAGGACGGCGGTGCCCGAGAACCCGGTGCGCGACCACCGGTACTCCTCCGCTCCCGGAGCGGGACGTTGGTACATGAGCAGGCCGACGCGGAGATAGTAGAAGGCCGACACGGCGCTGGTCGCGATGCCCCAGAGCGCGAGCGGCATCTGGCCGGCATTGATGGCGGCGGTGAAGACGAGGAATTTGCCGAAGAAGCCGGCGGTCGGCGGAAACCCCCCGAGTGAGAAGAGGAAGAGCGCCATGCTCGCGGCGACGAAGGGACGGCGATGCGCGAGCCCGCGCAGGCCGTCATAGCTGTCGAGGTCCTCGCCACGGCCGGCCATGACGGTGATGACCGCAAAGGCGCCGATGTTGCTCACGGCATACGCGGCGAGGTAGTACAGCACCCCGATTGTCCCGAGCGAGCTGGTCTGCCCCGAGGGCAACAGGACTGGGCCGACTGCGACGCCGATGAGGATGTATCCAGCCTGCGCGATGCCTGAGTAGGCAAGCATGCGCTTGATGCTCGTCTGGGTCAGAGCCGCGATGTTGCCGACCACCATCGACGTGATCGCCACCAGGGCGACCACCGGCTCCCAGTGCTGGTAGAAGTGGGTCCCACCGCCGTCGAACGTATACGTGAACACGCGAACGAGAGCGGCGAACGCGGCGACCTTGGTGGTGACGCTCATGAAGGTCGTGACCGACGTCGGCGCCCCCTGGTACACGTCGGGCGTCCACGAGTGAAACGGCGCCGCGGACACCTTGAACGCGAAGCCGATGAAGAGCAGCAGAACGCCCGCGAGCAGGAGCGGATCGACGGTGATCGTCGTCTGACTCTGGATTGCCGCTGCGATCTGCGCGAGTTGCGTGTGGCCGGTCTCGCCGTAGATCAACGCCATGCCGAACAGCAGGAAGCCCGATGCGAAGCCGCCGAGCAACAGGTACTTCAGCGCTGCTTCCTGCGACCGTTCCTCGTGACGCGAGAAGCCGCTCAGCACGTAGAGCGCGAGCGAGAGCAGCTCGATGGCCAGGAAGATGACCATCAGGCTGGTCGCGCCCGCGAGCAGCATCATCCCGAGGGTTGCGGCGAGGATCAGCGCGTAGTACTCGCCGTAGTGGATGCCGCGCCGGTTCAGGTAATTCGGGCTGATCATCACAACGAGTCCCGCGCTCACCAGCAGGATCGCGTCGACGAACAGCGCGAAGCGATCGTAGGCGAAGGAACCGGAGTACACGAGGCGGCCGGGGTTCGCATCGAACCATGCCCAGATCGTCACGCCGAAGGCGGCCACGACACCGAACAGCGCGAAGCCCGCGAGCCAGGTTCGCTTCGAGGGTGGGATCACGAGATCGAGGAGCATGAGCAACAGGAACGCGCCGCCGAGGACGAGCTCGGGAAGAATGCCGACGAGATCACGTCCACCAGGAAAGGACAGCGGTACCGGCGAAGCCGCGATCAGCATCACTGCGTGCCCGGGTTCGAGGCGGCGGGTTGTATCAGGCTGACGTAGGTGCTCACCGATCCCGTGGAGACGTCGGTGATGGGCTTGGGATACAGCCCGATGAAGATCATCATGGCGACGAGCGGAACCAGCAGCAGACCCTCGCCGATGCGCAGGTCGTGCACGCCCTCGGTTCGCGGCCTGGGCGGATCGTGCATCAGCCCCTGGTGAAGCCGAAGCATGTACCACGCGGCGAGAATCACGCCGCCGCCGGCGAGGACCGCGTACACCCAGTTGAGCTGGAACGCTCCGAGCATGATGGTGAATTCACCGACGAAGCCGTTCATGCCCGGCATACCGAGGCCCGCGAGTGTCGCCACCAGGAAGAAGAAATAGAGCCACGGCATTCGGCGTTCGAGACCCGACAGTTCGCCGAGATCGCGCGTCCCGGTGCGTGCCTCGACATAGCCGACGATGAGGAAGAGTGCGCTGATGATGATGCCGTGGTTGATGATCTGGATCACGGCGCCGTTGATCCCGTTGTCGGTGAGCGAGAAGATGCCAAGCGCGATGAAGCCGAGGTGGCTGATGCTCGCGTACGCGACGATCCTCTTGAGATCTCGCTCCGACAGCGCCATCAATGCTCCATAGATGATGCTGAGCACGGCAAACGCGGCCAGCACGAACCGGTACTTCTCCATCTCCCCGGGGAAGAGTGTCAGGGCGAATCGGATGAAACCGTACGCACCGAGCTTGCTGACGACGCCGGCGAAGAACACCAGCACCGCGGGCGGGCACGCCTCGTAGAGATCGGGGAGCCAGGTGTGGAGCGGAACCACCGGGATCTTGATCGCGAACGCGAGCGCGAAACAGATGAAGGCCAATTCCTTGGGGGTGAAGGTCGTGACGTGGATGAGCGGAATGACAAAGGGGCTGCCGGAGCTGATCGGCTGCGCGAGGATGCTTTCGAGGTCGAAGGAGCCGGATGGCGACTGGACGTAGAGGTAGATGATCGCCACGAGCATGAGCAGGCTGCCGGCGACCGTGTACACGATGAACTTGAGCGTGGCCGGGCCCCGCTTGTCGCCACCCCAGTTGCTCAGCAGCACGTAGAGGGGAACGAGCATCCCCTCCCAGAACATGTAGAACAACAGGAGGTCGATCGACAGGAGCACACCGGTGGTGGCGGCCTCGGTCAGCAGGACGAGCGTGCAGTAGAAGCGCAGGCGGTCGGTGGTCTTTCGTGAGATCGCGAGCGCCCCGAGCAGGAACACGCCTGCGTTGAGCGCCAGCAACCAGGCCGATATCCCGTCGATCCCGAGGTGGTATGTGGCGTTGAGGGCCGGCAACCAGGCGTGGGTCTCCTGGAAATGGAGCGGCAGCGGTCCGCTGGTCGCCTTGTTCCCCGGCATCCAGAGCAGCAGCAACGTGACGATGACGGCTCCTGCCCCGGTCGCGAAGATCGTGAGCCCCTTCACCACCGCGGTCATGCGGCGGGGAACGAGTTGCAGGAGGATCGCCGCCCCGGCGGGGATGACGATCAGCAGCGTGAGCCAGGGGATGTGATTCATCGCGCGATGAACACCCACACGACGACGAGCACGACGGCGAAGACCGTGAAGATCGATGCGTAGTCGCGGATCAAGCCGGTTTGAACGAGACGGATGTCGAGGCTGAAGCCACGCAGCAACTCCCCGATGCCCTGGACCCAGCCGTCCATCACATCGGGCTCGACGACGCGCCGTGCGGTCCGCGCAACCGCCTTGACCGGCTGCACGAGCGCGCGGTCGTAGATCTCGTCGAAGTAGAACTTGTTGTAGGACAGCAGCGGGATGGCGCGTGGGAGGCGCGCGATCACGAACTGCGGGTCCGGGCGGTGCTCGTACCAGAGGCGCATCGCCAGCCCGATGCCGATGAGGCTCGCCGCGGTACCGATGATCAGCCCTGCGAGGGCGAGGCCGAACGACGGGTCGTGGAGCAACGGTGATTGGGAGCCGGCGAACACCGGGCTCAGGAAGTCGCTGAACACGTGGAGTGTGTTGGGAAGTGGAAACTGGAGCGGCCACGCGACGATGACCGAGAGCGCGCCGAGGATGACCACCGGAATCAACATCGGATACCCCGCCTCTTTGACGCCGAAGCCACGGGCAGTCTGAGGCTCACCCTGGAACACGGTGAAGTAGAGACGGAAGGCGTACAGGCCGGTGAGCACATTGACGCCGACTCCGACCGCGTAGAGGATCCATGGCGCCGGACCAGGTCCGGACACGGTGCCGAAGCCGAGCAGGTCCTCCTTGCTGAACCAGCCCGAGAAGAGGAAGAAGCCACCGAGAGCGAGTGACCCCGCGCCGAATGCCAGGTGAGTCCATCTCATGCGTGCGTGCAGGCCGCCCATGAGGCGGATGTCCTGCTCGTCGTGGAGTGCGTGGATGACGTTGCCCGCCGCCATGAAGAGCAGTGCCTTGAACACGGCGTGCATCGCGAAATGGAACATTCCCGCGGAGTACGCGCCGATACCGACGGCGTAGATCATCAGCCCGATCTGCGACATCGTCGAATAGGCGATCACGCGTTTGATGTCGATCTGCGAGAGCGCGATGATGCCCGCCATGACGGCCGTCCCCATGCCCACGCAGGCCACCATGCCCTCGGCGACCGGGGCGAGGTTGAAGAGGACGTGGAACCGGGCGATGAGATACACGCCCGCCGTCACCATTGTGGCGGCGTGGATCAGTGCTGAAACAGGGGTCGGACCCTCCATCGCGTCGGGCAGCCAGGTGTGCAACGGGAACTGGGCGCTCTTGGCGAATGCTCCGATCGCCAGGAGCACGCACACCCCGGTGACGAGCGCTCCGCCGGCGGGAAAGGCCTGTGTGCGTGCGAAGATGTTCGGCAGGCTCAGGGTGTGCGTGTTGAGCACGATGAGAAACGCCGCGATCACCAGCGCGACGTCGCCGATGACCTGAGTGATGAACGCTTTACGCGCTGCCGCGACCGCCGTCGGCCGGTCGTGCCAGAAGCCGATGAGCAGGTAGCTGCTCAACGCAACCAGGGCCCAGCCGATGATCAGGATCACCAGGTCCGCCGCAAGCACGAGCGTCAACATCGAGAAGATGAAGAAGTTCATGTAGCTGAAAAACCGCGCGAACCCGGTGTCGTGCTCCATGTAGCCGACGCTGTAGACGTGGATCAGAAAACCGACGCCCGTGATGACCATGAGCATCAGCGCGCTCAACGCATCGAGCGTGAAGTCCATGCCCACCGAGAGGTTGGTGCCGCCGCCGAGGTTGATCCAGTCCCAGAGGCGGACGGTGACGGCCCCCTGGCCGGCCGGCGCGCCCACGACGTCGGCGAGCACGAGGCACGCGATCACGAACGACGCGAAGATCGAGACGGTACCGGCGATGTTGACGAAGCGCCGCCCGAGGATCGGGCCGAGGAACCCGTTCAGTCCCGTGCCGAGGAGTGGAAAGAGCAACACCAGCATGACGAGCGTCGACGCGGTGCTGACGTTCACTCCTTCATCTCGCTCAGGTCATCGACGTCCAGCTCACGACCGAGCCGGAAGATCTGCGTGATCAGCGCCAGTCCCACCACGACCTCCGCGGCGGCGACGACGATCACCATGAAGGCGAAGATCTGCCCTTCCTCGCTGTTGAGGAAGCGGCCGTACGCGACCAGCGCCACGTTGGCGGCATTGAGCATGAGCTCGATGCACATGAACACGACGATCGGGTTGCGCCGGATGAGCACGCCCATTGCGCCGACGGTGAACAGGAACGCCGCGAGCCCGAGCAGGTACGGAAACAGATTCGGATTCAGCATCCGCGATGCTCCGTCACCTGCTCGAGCGCCTGGTCAGGTAGACCGCCCCGATGGCGGCGACGAGCAGGAGCATCGAGGTGATCTCGAAGGGCAGGAGGTAGTTCGTGAACAGCTGCCCGGCCACCGTTTGCACGTTGCCGGCATTGTTCACCGCCTCCTGAGGGAAGTTGAAGGTGTGGTATGGGTCGCTCGCGCTGCCGACGGCGATGGCGTGGAATCCATTGGTGCTGTACGTGATCCCGTTGCGAGCCGCGATGAACACGAGCGCCGTGACCACGACGACCCCGGCGATGCCGATGACCGCCCTCAGATCCAGCGTCGGGCGATCCTCGGCATCCGGGCTGAGCAAGGCGACGATGAACACGAACAGCACCATCACTGCTCCGGCGTAAATGATGAGCTGCACGGCAAAGAGGAACTGCGCGTTGAGGAGCAGGAACAGCACCGCGAGCATCGAGACGGTGAGCACCAGGCTGAGGGCGGAATAGATCGTCTGGCGCGAGAGCACGACGCCGAGCGAGCTCACGGCGGCCAGCGCGATCACCACCGCGAAGAGAACCGTCATTTCGTCTTCCCGGCCCCCGGCTCGATGACTTTCGGCACGTCAACCGGCACGCCGAGCGCGCCCGGAAGTGGCGCGGTCTCGTGGTCCAGCGTGTTCTCCTGCGCGGCCCACGCGGCGCGGGGGCGCACCCCGGGGTCGAGGTCTTCGCGTCCGGTCTGGTCGGCGCCGGCGCCCACCGAGCTGGCCGGGCGCTGCGCCTGAGCAAAGCCCGGCCATGACTCCAACAGCTCCGCCTTGGTAACCACCGTCCGCTCGCGGCGGTAGTCGGCCAGCTCGAAGCGCGGGCCCAGCGTTATCGCCTCGGTCGGACAGGCCTCAGCGCAGTACCCACAGTAGATGCAACGCATGAGGTTGATCTCGTACCGCTCCGCGTATCGCTCGCCGGGCGAGATGGGCGCCTTCGGGTCGTTCTCCGCGGCGAGCACGTAGATGCAGCCGACAGGGCAGGCTGCCGCGCACAGCTCGCAGCCGATGCAGCGCTCCAGCCCGTTGTCATACCGGTGCAGGATGTGCCGGCCGCGATGACGCGGCGACACGGGCTTCTGCTCCTCCGGGTATTGGACCGTGATGGGATGCGTTCCCATCCTCTTGAGCGTGAAGGCCAGACCCTTGGCAATCTCCTTGATCACCGCCTCACCCTCCGCGCCTACGCCCGGAGCGCGACGATCGCGCCGGTGACGACGATGTTGACCAGACCAAGCGGCAGCAACACCTTCCAACCGAAGTTCATGAGCCGGTCGTAGCGGAGCCGCGGCAGCGTCCACCGCACCCAGATCATGACGAAGAGGAGCACGAGCACCTTGCCGAGGAACCAGATCGGCCCGGGAATCCAGTCGAACGGGTGGAACGGCAGGAGCGGCAGCCAGCCTCCGAGGAACAGCGCCGTTGCGATCGAGCAGACGGTCACCATGTTGATGTACTCGCCGAGGAAGTACAGGCCGAAACGCATTGCCGAATACTCGGTGTGGTACCCGGCGATGAGCTCCGTCTCGGCCTCGGGAAGATCGAACGGCAACCGGTTGGTCTCGGCGAACGCTGCGGTGAAATACAGGATGAACGCAAGCGGCTGCAGCACGATGAACCACAGGCCCGCCTGCGACCCGACGATCTTCTCCAGGTCGAGCGATCCGGAGAGAATCACGACGCCGATGAGCGCGAACGAGACCGCCATCTCGTACGAGATCAACTGCGCCGACGAGCGCAGACCACCGAGCAGCGAGTACTTGCTGTTGGAGGCGAATCCCCCGAGAAACAGCGAGTACACGCCGAGTGACGTGATCCCGAGGATGAAGAGCAGCCCGACGTTGATGTGGGCGATGTCCCAGTGGAAGATGTGTCCGAACCAGTTGTTGGTCCCCCACGGGATCACCGCGTACGCAAAGAGCGCAGCACCGCCTGCGAGGCTCGGCCCCACCAGGTAGAGGATCTTGTCGCGTGCGGCGGGAGCGGTGTTCTCCTTGAAGAACAGTTTCACCCCGTCCGCGGCGGGCTGGAGCATGCCGAACGGACCGACCCGATTGGGCCCATAGCGGAGCTGGATACGGGCGGAGATCTTGCGTTCCGCGAGGGTCAGATATGCGAACGCGGTGAGCAGGAAGACGACGAGCACGCCGCATTTGATGAGCAGGACCCACCAGAGATCGTCGGGCCCGATCATGCGACTGCCTCACCGATGAACAGCGCGCGTCCGCCGTTGCCTGCGCGCCCGTATGCGGGAAACTCATCGCGAAGCAGGCGGTTCACCGCAAGTGGGTCGCCCGACCCCCACCCTGCGGCACCCAGCTCGCCGGCGAGGCTGGTCAGCACACGCGTCTCGACCGGGGTTGCGCTCGCCGGCGGCAGTCCGGCACGGATCCGCTGCACGCGCCCCTCAACGTTGGTGACGCTTCCAGTCTTCTCGAAGACCGCGTGTCCGGGGAGGAGCACCGTCGCATATCGGGAGACGACCCCGGGACGCGTGTCGAATGCCACCACGCAGGCGGCTTTTCGCACCGCGCGCTCCAGCAGGTCGCCCGCGGCGTCCAGCGCCGGGTTTGGCCCGAGCAGCAGCAGCCCACGCATCGTCCCCGCGGCAAGTCCCTCGAGGATCTGACGCCCGTTCTTCCCCGGCGCCGCGAGGCCCGCGTAACCCGGCCCGACATTCGGAAGCAATCCGAGGTCCTTCGCGCCGCGCCCGTTCACCCCGCGTGTGATGGTGAGGCGCCGCACGGATCCGATCGCGCTGAGCGCGGTTGCGACGTCCGCGGCATGCGCACGATTGGTCTCATCAGCGATGAGGCCAATCCGAGCCGCGCCCTTGGCGGCGGCGGCCGCTTCGGCGGCCGTGACATCGCCTCCCAGACGGATCACGCGAGCACCCTTCTTGCGCTCGGCCTTGTAGAGCCGGAGCGTGAGCACCGGCGCGTGCTCCTCGGGCTCGGCGCCGAGCACGATCAGCGCATCGCAGTCCTCGATCTCGGCGATGCCCAGCTCGTGCTCCGCGGCGGTGAGGCCGTCGAACGTTTCGAGCTGGTGGTCGACATGCGGCGTGCCGATCACCTTGCGAGCGAGTCGCTCGAGCAGGAACAGCTCCTCGTTCGTGCTCGCGCTCGATCCGATCACCCCGATCGACGCCGCGCCGTACTCCTCAGCGATCTCACGAAGCCGCCGCGCGGCCTGTGTCACCGCCTCGGAGACGGTGACGTCGCGCGACTCGTCGTCACTGCGCACCACGGGCCGGCGGACCCGCTCCGAAGTGTTCCAGCGATCGAAGCTGTACCGACCTCGATCACACAGCCACATGTCGTCGACCAGCGGGTTGTCGCGCGAAGCGAACCGGCGCACCTCGAAGTCGCGGCTGTCGACGTTGATGTTACAGCCGTATGAGCACTCAGGGCAGACGCTCGCGGTGCGCTGGAGATCCCACGGACGGGAGACGAAGCGGTACTTCCTATGGGTGAGCGCACCGACCGGGCAGACTTCGGGGAGGTTGCCCTGGAACTTCGACTGCAACTGCCGGTCGTCAAACGTGGACACCAGGGTGTCCACGCCGCGCTGCTGGAGAACGATCTCCTTCTCACCGGTGATCTCGTCGTAATAGCGGACGCAGCGCCAGCAGAGGATGCATCGCTCCTGGTCGAGCTCGATGTAGTCGGAAAGCGGAACCGCCTTCTTGAAGTGGACCTTCTCGGTGATCGGAAAGCGCGAGATGCCCGGGCCGTATCGAAAGGTGAAGTCCTGAAGGTCGCACTCACCGCCGCGGTCGCACACGGGACAGTCGAGCGGGTGATTCAGGAGCAGGAACTCCAGCATTCCCTCACGAAGCTTCGTGACCTCGGGAAGGTCGGTGCGCACGACCATGCCGTCACCCGCGACCGTCGCGCACGCGGGCTGTGGCTTCGGGAACTTCTCGATGTTGACCAGGCACATCCGGCAGACGGCGACCGGATCCATCTTCGGATGGGCGCAATAGATGGGAATATGGATGCCGGCCTCGGTCGCAGCGTCGAGTACCAGTGTTCCCTTGGGAACACGGAGCTCTCGTCCGTCGATGCTGATGCCGACGCGCCCGTCATCGGGCTGCTCGGGCGGCGTTCCCGTCTCCGCCACGGCGATCACGCCACCAGAGCCGTGGCCTGCGCCCTCACCGGGCAGCGGCCTGCACCGCAGTGCGCTTCGAACTCGTCGCGGAAGTTCTTGTATGCGGACATGACGAACCAGGTCGCTGTGTCACCCAGCGGGCAGAAGCACCGTCCGTCCATGTTCGAGCAGATGTCCGCGAGGCTGGCCAGCTCCGCCGGTGTCGCGTGACCCGATTCGAGCCGGTGCATCAGCTCCGATTCGAAATAGGTCCCCTCACGGCACGGCACGCATTTCCCGCAGGACTCGTGTCGATAGAAGTCGACCAGTCGCATCGACACGTCGACGAGACAGGTGGTCTCATCCATGAAGATCATCGCGCCGGCTCCGAGCGATGACCCCGCCTCCTGGACGGCGTTCATGTCGAGCGGCAGGTCGAGGTGTTGCGGGAGGAGCACCTGCATGGATCCTCCCCCCGGCTGGAAGGCCTTGAGGGAGCGACCCCGCCAGATGCCGCCGCACTCCTCCTCGAGGAGCTCGCGAATCGGCGTCCCGAGCTGCATCTCGTAGTTGCCCGGACGGTTGATGTGCCCGCTGCAGCAGAACACGCGAGTCCCCGTGCTCTTCTCGGTGCCGACGGACTTGAACCACTCGCCGCCTCGCTGGACGATGTGGGGCAGGTTGCAGAGCGTCTCGACGTTGTTGACCACCGTCGGCTGTCCGTAGAGGCCCTTGACGGCGGGAAACGGTGGCTTGAGTCGCGGCTGTCCTCGAAGACCCTCGAGCGATTCGATGAGCGCCGTCTCCTCCCCGCAGATGTAGGCCCCGGCGCCACCGTGCACGATGACGTCGCAATCGAAGCCGCTGCCGAGAATGTTCCTGCCGATGTACCCGGCCGCACGCGCCTCCTCCACCGCCCGCTCCAGGAGCAGGCGCTGATCGTGGTACTCACCACGGATGTAGATGAATGACGTGTTCACCTGAAGGGCGTAGGACGCGATCAGCAGGCCCTCGATGAGCTGGTGGGGGCTCTCGTCGATGAGATAGCGATCCTTGAAGCATCCCGGCTCGGACTCATCCGCGTTGCAGCACAGGTAGCGCGGAAAGACATCCTTCGGCAGGAACGACCATTTCATTCCTGTGGGAAAGCCGGCTCCCCCTCGACCGCGGATGCCGCTCGTCTTCACCTCCGCGACGAGCGTCTCCGGCGTGAACTTCGCGAAGGCGTCGCGAAGCCCCTGGTATCCACCGACCCGCTCGTAGCCCTTGAGTGTCTGCAGGTCCCGCGCGCCGAAATCCTTGGTGAGCAGCTTCAACTCAGCCATGAGCACTCGTCGGGGTCGGTCCGGTTCTACCCATCGGCCGCTGCATCCTACTGAGCGCCCTTGCCCGGACGTCGCGGGCGCTTCTTGACCCCTGGTCCGCTCGTCGCCGACGGCGCCGGCTCTTCGTGCGCGGCGGGTGGGGTCTCGGGGGGAAGCGCCGGCGCGCCGGCAGCGCGACGGCGAGGGGTCCCCGCGGCGACAGGACCCGCCTCTCCGCCGCTGCCCGCGGACCGCACGGCGCCGAGAATCGCGTCGACCCGATCCGGTGTGAGGTTCTCCTGGAAGTGGTGGTCGACCTGCATGGTCGGTGCGCCGCCGCATCCGCCGAGGCACTCAACGGTCGAGGACCAGGTGAACGCGCCGTCGGCGGTGGTCTCGCCGGACGCGCAGCCGAGGCTGCGCTCGAGGTGGTCGACGATGTCCTCTGCACCGCGCAGGGCGCACGAGACGTTGATGCAGACGATGACCTCGTGGCGCCCGTGGGGGCGCTGGAAGTACATGGAGTAGAAGGTCGAGACCGCCTCGACTTCACTGGGCGCCACCTGCAGGATGCCGGCCACCTCGGTCATGGCGCCCGGGGTGATCTGGCCCTGCTCGTGCTGCACCGCCCACAGGGCCGGGAGGATCGCGCTGCGCGCGCGTGGATAGCGGTCGCGGGCACGCTCGATCGCGGTCCGCGTCTCCGCCTGCAGGGTCATCGGTCGACGTCCCCGAGCACGATGTCGATCGATCCGATCACCGCAACCACGTCGGCGATCAGCTCGCCCCGGACCATATGCGGCAGCGCGCTGAGGTTGCTGAAGGATGGGGCGCGCACCTTGCATCGGTAGGGCCGATTGGAGCCGTCACTGACGAGGTAGAAGCCCAGCTCGCCGCGCGGCGATTCGATCGCCTGGTAGACCTGACCCGCAGGGACGCGCATCCCCTCGGTGACCAGCTTGAAGTGGTGGATGAGCGACTCCATGCTGGTGTTCAGCTCATTGCGCGGCGGGAGCGCCACGCGGCGGTCGGTCGTGTTCACCGGTCCGTCGGGAAGGTTCTCGAACGCCTGGGTGATGATCTTCAGCGACTCCCGCATCTCCTGCATGCGCACCAGATAGCGGTCGTACACATCGCCGGTGCGACCGATCGGGACGTCGAAATCGAAGTGGTCGTACGAGCTGTACGGCTGTGCCTTGCGGAGGTCGAACGGCACCCCGCTGCCGCGAAGCACCGGCCCGGTGGCGCCGTATGCCATCGCATCCTCGGGGCTGAGCCTGCCGAGTCCGAGGGTCCGCTGCCGCCAGATCGGGTTCTTGGTGATCAGCAGCTCGTGCTCGTCGATGAGTTTGGGGAAGGTCTTGATGACCGCCCCGACCATCTCGTAGAAGGGGTCGGGAACATCCGCGAGCAGCCCGCCGACGCGGATGAACGAGGTGTGCATGCGCACGCCGCTGACGAGCTCGTTGATGTCGAGGAGCTTCTCGCGGTCCCGCCACGCGTAGACGAACGCGGTCGTGGCCCCGAGGTCGAGCGCACTGGTGCCGTACCAGAGCAGATGGCTGGCGAGCCGGCAGAGCTCGCACATGATCACGCGCAGGTACTGGCCGCGCAGCGGCACCTCGATGCCGAGCAGCTTCTCGACCGCGAGTGAGAAGCCGAGGTTGTTGAAGAGCGGCGAGAGGTAGTCCATCCGGTCCGTGTACGGGATGCACTGCTGATAGGTATGGCGCTCGAAGTCCTTCTCGAACCCGGTGTGGAGGTAACCGATGTCAGGACGGCACTCGCGCACGACCTCGCCGTCGAGATTGAGGACCAGGCGCAGCACCCCGTGAGTCGAGGGGTGCATCGGTCCCATGTTCAATTCCATGGTGCTGTCGCCGATCTCGACGAGATCGATGGCATCGAGCCCGGGCTCGATGCCCAGCATCTCGCGGCCGGCCTCGTACTGCTCGCTGAGCGGATCGAGGCCGGCGGTTGGGGTTCCCGGCGGCGGCAGCGCGGTCATCGCGACCCTCCGGGCATGTCCCGAGGACGCTCCTGCGCCGGCAGTGCCCACTCGAGGTTGTGCGTGAAGGCGACCGGCTCCCCGAAGGAGGCGTAGTCCTTGCGCAGCGGGTGACCATCCCAGTCGGTCGGCAGCAGGATTCGCTTCAGGTCGTGGTGGCCGGTGAAGGTGATCCCGATCAGGTCGTAGCACTCGCGCTCGTGCCAGTCCATGCCGGCGAAGACTCCCTCGAGGGTCGGCACGTGGGGATCGTCCTCGGTCAGCTGAACGATGAGCCTGCAGACGTCGTTGTGCTGCAGCGACCGGAGCATGTACACGACGTCGAAGCGCGGTTCGGCGGGCTCGCGGTCGGGCCAGTCCACCGCGGTCACGAACACCGGCGTGGTGTAGGCCGCGTCCGGATGGTCGCGGAGCAGCGTGCACACCGCGACCAGGTCGGCGCGGTCCACCCAGACGGTCACCTCGTCGAAACCGCTGTCGCGACGGCGCACCGCGGCCGGAAGCTCCCGCTCGAGGAGGTCCGCCGCCCGCGCGCCGCTCATCGGCGACCCCACGGCGGTCGTCGCACTACCCGAGCAGCGAGCCGGGGAGTTCCCCGGCGATCTTCTTCTGCAGCTTCATGACCGCGTCCAGCAGCCCCTCGGGGCGAGGTGGGCAGCCTGGGATGTAGACATCGACCGGCACCACCTTGTCGACCCCCTGGACGATCGCGTAGTTGTTGAACATCCCGCCGCTCGAGGCGCAGGCGCCCATGCTGATCACCCATTTGGGCTCGGGCATCTGGTCGTAGATGTGGCGCAGCACGGGAGCCATCTTCTGGGAGACCCGACCCGCCACGATCATCAGGTCGGACTGGCGTGGCGAGGCGCGGAACACCTCACACCCGAAGCGGGACATGTCATATCGCGCCGCGCCTGTGGCCATCATCTCGATCGCACAGCAGGCGAGCCCGAAGAGCGCCGGCCAGAGCGAGCTGTACCGGCCCCACTGGATGACCTTGCCCAGGGTCGTCGTGACGAACCCACTCTGCAGCGCCGTCCGCTCCGCGGCTCCGGTCCGGGGGAGCGCGATCGTCCCGGCATCGGCGAGCAGGATGCTCCTGCCCGCGGCGCGCGGCACGATCAGCTCGTTGTTCAATCCCATCGCAGGGCTCCCTTGCGCCAGACGTACAGCAACCCAACCAGCAACGTCGCGATGAAGATTCCCATCTCGACGATGCCGAAGACCTTGAGCTCGCGGACGATCGTGGCCCATGGGAAGAGGAAGATCGATTCGACGTCGAAGATGATGAAGAGCATCGCGGTGACGTAGAAGCTCACCGAGAAGCGACGCCGGGCACTCTCCCTCGGCACCATCCCCGACTCATAAGGAAGGTCCTTGGTTGGCGAGGGACGCTTCGGCCCGAGCACCGCGTTGAGCAGCTGTGCGAAGACAGCAAACGCCGCGCAGATGCCGAAGAAGAAGAGGATCGGCGCGTAGCCCGACAGCATCGCGGCCGATCGTAACAAACGATCCGCGACTGACGAGGTAGCGCACCCGGACCGGTCCCAAAGCCACCCCTTCTCGCTTCGGCGCCGGACCGTCCCGGCGCCCCACGAGGGGTGGGGCCGGTCTCGGGATGGAGGCGGGCGCCGCAGCGCCGAACTCGCCCCAGCGTGAGCGGTCGCGTGGCGACTCTAGTAGGCTTCGGCTCGTGACTCTGACTGCTATCGACAGGCCCCCGCTACAGGACAACCTCACCGAATCGGACGCTCAGGCTCGCGCCGCGCTGCTGTCCAACCTCTCGTACGAGGTCTCGCTGGTGCTCACCGACGATCCGGGCGCAGAGACCTTCCAGAGCTCGACGACCATCGTCTTCGACGCCGCGCACGAGGGCTCGGAAACCTTCATCAACATCGCGGCGCGATCAATCGACGAATGCACGCTGAACGGCAGGCGCCTCACCGAGATGCAGCATGGATTCAACGGGAATGTCCTGTGGCTTCGCGGCCTGCGCGCAGGATCCAACCGGCTCTCGGTGGTCGCGCAGTGCGAATACCAGCACACCGGCGTCGGCCTGCACCGCCTCCGCGACCCCGTGGACGCCGAGGTGTATGTCTACACTCATTTCGAGCCCTTCGACGCGCACAAAGTCCTGGCGTGCTTCGATCAACCGGACCTGAAGGCCGGCGTGACCATGAGCGTCACTGCGCCGAGTGCCTGGCGGGTCTGCGCCAACGGTCGCGTGCTGCGGACCGAGCCGCGCGGCGCCCTGAAGACCTGGCACTTCAAGACGACACCGCCGCTCCCCCCCTATCTCATCGCAGTCGTTGCGGGCAAGTACCACGTCGTCGAGCGCAGGCACCGCGACATCCCGATGGCTCTGTGGTGCCGCGAGTCACTCGCCGGCTGGGTCGACGCCCAGGCCGCCGAGATCTTCGACGTCACCGCCGCCGGGCTCGATTTCTTCGAGAAGTACTTTGGATTGAGCTATCCCTTCGACGAGTACAACCAGCTGTTCGTACCCGAATTCAACATGGGCGCCATGGAGAATCCCGGCTGCGTCACCTTCAATGAAGCCTATATCCATCGCGGACAGGCGAGCGAGGCGCAGTTGCAGCGCCGCGCGGAAACGATCCTCCACGAGATGGCGCACGTGCATGGTTTCGGCGACGTCACCACCATGCGCTGGTGGGGTGACCTGTGGCTCAACGAGACCTTCGCGACGTACATGGCGAACCTCGCGATGGAGAAGTCAACCCGCTTCACGAACGCGTGGGTCGATTTCGCGAACAGCGTCAAGTCGATCGCCGCACGCCAGGACCAGCTCGTCACCACCCACCGTATCGCGGACCACGTCCCGGACACGGTGTCGGTGCGTCAGAACTTCGATGGAATCACGTACCACAAGGGCGCGTCCGTGATGCGTCAGCTGGTGGCGTGGGTCGGTGACGATGCGTTCATGCGCGGCGTGCAGGACTACTTCAAGCGGTATCGCTGGGGCAACGCGGACCTGCAGGAGTTCCTGGACTGTCTGCGGCGTGCGTCGGGCCGCGACCTGACCCGGTGGGGCCAGGACTGGCTGCAGACCACCGGGCTGAATACGTTCCATGCTCACCTCTCGGAGCAGAACGGCCGGTATACGGCGTTTGTGGTCGAGCAGACCGCGATCCCGGAGCACCCGACGCTGCGCGCCCATCGCGCCGGAGTCGGGCTCTACGACCGCGACTCGAAAGGTGTTCTGCGCCTCCGACGACGCGTCGAGACCGACCTCACCGGCGCGATCACCCCGATCAACGAGTTGATCGGAGAGCGCGTGTGCGATTTCGTGCTCCTCAACGACGGCGATCTCACCTTTGCCAAGCTTCGATTTGACGAGCGATCGCTGGCAACGCTCAAAGTCGATCTCTCCAATATTGCCGATCCGCTCGCGCGCGCCCTTTGCTGGGCGGCAATCTGGGACCTGACCCGCGACGGCGAGATGCCGGCTCGTGAGTTCGTCGAGCTGGTGGCTCGCCACGCTCCCGCTGAGAAGGATCCACTGCTGGTCGAGCGGGTCACGAGCCAGGCACGATCCGCGATCGACCTCTATGGTGACCCCGCGAACCGCACGAACGCTCGCGAGCGCCTGCACCAGGTCGCCGCCAGGCAGGTCGGCAGCGCGTCGCCGGTCCCGGAGCTGCGCCTGATATGGGCGCGCATCCTGATCGCCACCGCCGCGTCGAAGGAGTCGCTCGCACGGGTTGTCGCGATCCTCGACGACAGCGCGAGCATCCCCGGCATCGACCT
The DNA here is from genome assembly GCA_035534875.1 of Saccharimonadales bacterium (SeqCode). GTDB lineage: Bacteria > Chloroflexota > Dormibacteria > Aeolococcales > Aeolococcaceae > Palsa-851. Next base: position 104,113 of record DATLRB010000023.1, on the reverse strand, counting down.
GGACACCGACCTGCGCTGGCTGATCATCGGGCAGCTCGCCGAGGAGGGGAAGGCCGAGGTTGCCCTGATCCAGGCGACCATGGCCTCGGATCCGAGCGACATCGGTCGGCGCCGCGGCACGGCCTGCCTCGCCGCACGGCCGACCGCTGCTGCCAAGGAGGAAGCCTGGCACCGCGTCACCGACGCGAGTGCACCGATGCCCAAGGCCTGGAGGGGGGCAACCGACGGCGAGCTCTCTGTCGCCTCGATGTCGGCGATCCTTCGCGGCTTCTACATCGGCTCGGTCGGCGTCGGCGGGATGATGGCCCACGGACCGAACCCGGAATTGCTCCGACCCTATGTCCAGCGCTACGTGGACGCGCTCCCTGCGGTGTGGGCGGAGCGCACCATCGACGAAGCCGAGGCCTTCACCGAGTGCCTCTACCCCAGCCACCTGGTCGACGATCAGGTGGTCGCGGCCATCGATCTCGCCCTCGAGAGCGGGCAGCTTCCGGGTCCTGCCGTGCGCATCCTGCGCGAAGGCCGCGACAGCACCCTGCGGGCGCAGCGAGCTCGCGAAGTGGACCGCGCCTCCGGAGCCTAGCTCGCAGCGCCGCTCAGGAGGGCGCCGGCCTCGTCATCCTCGTAGCCGCACGGGCTTCCTGACGGCTGGCCCACGATGCTGAGGCGGTCGTAGATTGCCGCGAGGCGATCGACGGCGCGAAGCCAGGTGAAACGTCCGGCGCGGCGCCGTGCCTCCTCGCCCATCTCGGCCTTGCGAGCCGCGTCGGCCAGCACGTCCGCGATGGCGCGCGCGTAGTCCTCCGGATCGTGACCATCGATGAGGAACCCGGTCACGCCATCCTCCACCACCTCGCGCAGGCCACCAACCGAGGCGGCAACGACGGGAGTGCCGAGGGCCTGGGCCTCGAGGGCCACCAGTCCGAAGCTCTCGGTGAGTGACGGGACGACGCAGACGTCCGCCATCGCGTAGTACACGGCGAGTTGCTCATGCGGCACCGCGCCGACGAAGCGGACGTGGTCGCCAAGACCCACGCGCGCCGCGTGACGCTCGAGGCGGCTTCGCTCGCCACCTCGGTCATGATCGGCGCCGTCGCCGCTGTCGTCGCCCGCGATGACCACCGCGAGGTCGGAGAACTCGCCTTGGGTTCTCAACTGCGCCGCGGCGTCGAGCAGGATCTGCGCGCCCTTCAGCGGTTCGAGCCTCCCGGCGAACAGCGCGACTCGAGCGCCTTCGAGACCGAGTCTTCTGCGCAGCCCCGAGCCGTCGTGCTCCGCGAAGAGGCGCGGATCGACGCCGGGTTGGGCGACGCAGATCCGGTCCCTTGAAGCGTGGTATAGACGGATGAGGTCCTTGGCCTCCGCGGCGCTCGCGGCGACGAGCCGGTCTGCCTGGGCAGCGAGCTCACCCTCCGCCTGCGCACGCGGCGCGTCGAGCGGCAAGCCCGCGCGTGCCTTGGTCAGCGACAACGTGTGAAACGACTGCGCCCATGCAACGCCCCATGCCTCACGGAGCCGCCTGCCCACCAGGCCGCCGTGCCAGTAGTGGCCGTGGATGGCCCGATAGGAGCGACGCTCGGAGGCCGCGTGCCGGATCGTGGCGCCGCTGAACTCGTCGAGCAGCGCTCTGACGTCCTCCTTGCGCACCGGCTTCGGCGGGCCCACCGGGAGCCGCACCAGCCTGCTCAGCGGCGCGATCAGCTCCTCGTCAGGGCCGGGGCCGTCGCGGCGAACGAACACGTCGGTCGGCACGCCGCGGAGCGAGAGCCCCTCGCACAACCTGCGAATGGCGAGGTTCATGCCGCCGTTCTCCCCGCTGCCCAGGTCCGAGAGCGGGGACGCGTGCACGGAGATGACGGCGACCGCACGCGAGCCCTGGCGCATGGCCTCCAGTGTACCCACCGGCTCCTTGACGAATCTGCCGGAGCCCGGCGCATACTCCACAGCCACATCTGAATAACGCTCCGGGTGACGGGAAGCCGGTGAGAATCCGGCGCTGTCGCGCAACTGTGAGCGGGGAGCCGGCGGCCATCGTGCCACCGGGAGATGGGTCTCCCGGGAAGGCGGCCGTGTTCGGTGTCGATCCGCAAGCCAGGAGACCGACCCGAGGCGTCGACCTCCACCCCCGCGCACGACGGGAGGAAGCCTCATGCGGCGAGGACGACTCCGGCAAGGGTGGAGTCCCCGTCGCCGCGTGGGGTGCCGACATGGGCAGGACCAGGAGGGTCGCCGCACTGGCGACCACTGGAGCGACAGGCGCAGCGCTGCTCGCCTTCGCCATAGGCTCGGGCAGCGCGTCGACGCAGGTGGACCCCGCCTCGAGGTCGATCCAGTATCTGCAGGGGCAGCAGTCGGGGAGTGACGGGTCGATACCGGTGGGGCCGAGCACCGACAGCGTCAGCGAGGAGTACGCGATCGGGGCAGCCGCGGCCGGCTACGACCCCAACGTGCTGCGCCACGGCTCCGGCCCGTCGGTGATGGCCTATCTCGCCGCTCACGCCGGCGCGGCCTGCACCTCCGCGGGCGCCTGCGGGGAGCTCCTCCAGGCGGTTGCCGCCGCCGGGCTCAACCCCGCCTCCTTCGGCGGCGTCGACCTGCTCACCACCCTCAGCGGCTTCTACACCGCCGGCACCGGGGTGTTCGGCGATGGCGAGGCCTTCACCGAGACCCTCGCCATCCAGGGACTGGTCGCCGCCCATCAGCCGGTTCCGGCGGCGGCGCTCCACCGTCTCGTCGCCGCCCAGGACAGCGATGGGGGCTGGGATTACCTGCTCATCAAGGACGATCCCAACGGGCCCACCAACTTCGACACCAGCGACACCAACTCCACGGCCATGGTGCTCATGGCCCTGGACGCCGCCGGGGTGCACACCCGGGATCGCGCTGCGCTGACCTGGCTGCACACCCAGCAGGACGCTGACGGTGGCTTCCCCTACCAGGCCGGAGCCGGGACCGATCCCGACTCCACCGCGCTGGTCCTCCAGGCGCTGCTCGCCACCGGGCAGAACCCGGACGCTCCCGCCTGGGCACCCGGCGGGCACAGTCCGCTCGCCCGGCTCATCGCCTCCCAGAACAGCGACGGGGGCTTCACCTTCCCGGGCAACACCGCCCCCGATCCCTTCACCACCGCCCAGGTCCCCCTCGCTCTCGAGCGTGCGGCCGACCCGCTGATCTGCGGGAGCGCGCGCTGCTTCCAGCCCGGATCGACGCTGAACGGCGCGACCCCGACCCCAACCCCGACGGCCAGTCACCGGCCGGCGCGGACTCCCCAGCCGGTCCCGGGCGAAATCGGGTCGCAGCCTCCCGCGCCGACCGGAGCGGTGCTCGGGATCGGAGGCACACCGACGCCCGCGCCGACCGCCGTCGCTGCGGCAACACCGGCCGCGCCGAGCCCCGCGGCGAGCGCGCCGCCGCTCGCCACCACTCCCACCGGCGCGAGCGGGCTCCCAACGGCGGCCGTCTATTTGCTGACCGCGCTGGTGGCGGCCGTCGTGGTGGCCGGCATTGCCATCCGCGCCCGACGCCGGCACGCTGCATGAGGCCGAGGTGATCCGTCCCCTGATCCGCGTCATGCTCGCGATGCCCGTGCTGGCAACCGGCATCGGAGCCGCGTCGAGCATCGCCCGCGTCGGGCCGGCGGCACCGGCCTGCGCGCGGGCAGCGTCCGTGCACCACGCAGGGCTCCTCGTCGAGCACGGCGACGGCCAGGTGATCCGGCGCTGCGTCGGATTCGGCACACCGACGGTGACAGCGCTCGCCCTGCTGCAGGCAAGCGGCCTCGAGGTGGGCACGTCGTCGTACGGAGGAGTTCTCGGGACCGCCGTCTGTCAGATCGACAACGAGCCCGCGGCGTATCCCCCGGGGTGCTTCACCGCCTCCGGTTCGTACTGGGTGCTGTTCGTGTCGCGCGCCGGGGGGGCGTGGGTCAATTCCGATCTCGGAGCATCGAGCGTGACGCTCGCCGCCGGCGACGACATCGGCTTCCGCTACGACTCGCAGACCGGCGCGGACCCACCGCCACCGCCGCCGGCCGGCACCTGCCCGGTGGCGACGCCGCCTCCCGCGCGCACCCAGACGCCTGCGGTCAGGGCAGCCTCCGCGCCGCGGGCAACGTCGCAGACGCAGGCGACACCGCCGTCGCCCGCAGCGACTCCTCCCCCAACTGCGACGCCGACCGGGGGCGTGCTCGGACTCGCGACACCAGCCGCGAGCGCAGCATCGGTGGGATCGTCGCCCCGTCCGGGAGCCCCACCCGGCATCAGCCCCGGACTGCTGCTCGCGGCCGTCGGAGCGGGAGGCTTGATCGGGCTGCTCAGTGTTCGAACACTGCGAAGGCCCCGCGCGTGAACCCACGCGCCCTCGCCGCCTGGTCGCTCTCCGGCATCACCGTCGCGCTTGCCTCGGGCAACCCGGTGTACCGGGCGCTGGTGGTCCTCTGCTCGATCAACGTGCTCGTGGCGCTCCGGCGGCCGAACGTGTCGCTTCGCGGGCTCGCGATCGCGCTCGTCATCGCCGGCCTCATCGCCGTCACGGTCACCACCCTCGCGAGCCATACCGGCGATCACGCGTTTCTGGTGCTGCCGGCCGCGATCCCCGTGGTCGGGGGCGCACTGACGGTCGAGGCCGCGCTCTTCGGGGCGTCGAGCGGTTTGGGGATCGCTGCGGCTGTTCTGGCGGCTGCGCCGCTGTCCCTCGTGCTCCTGCCGAATTCACTGGTCGACGCCCTGCCACGTGCCCTGGCACGAACCGGTGCCGCGATCGGCACTGCGCTCAACCTCATACCGGGGATCGCGCGGAGCGCAACCGAGATTCGCGATGCCCAGCGCATGCGTGGGTGGCGTCCGCGCCGGGTTCGTGAATGGCCCGACCTCGCCGTGCCCGTGGTGCTCACGGCGCTCGAGGGTTCCATCACGCTGGCCGAGGCGATGGAGGCACGCGGATACGGGTCGGGAGCCCGTACGCACTACAGCGACATGGTGTGGCGTGGAGCGGACATCGCCGTGTGCGCGGTCGCCCCTGCGGCCGCGGTCGCCTTTGTGGGATTGCGCATCGTGGGGGTCATCGCAGACTGGTACCCGTTTCCCGACCTGTCGGTGCCGCCGATCAACACGTTCGGCGTCGCCTGCTGCCTCGCGCTCGCGACCCCGGCGCTGGTGTGGCGGCGATGACGGTGCCACCCGCCGTGTCGCTGACCAGGCTCACCTACCGGTATCCGGGCGGGCAGGCGGACGCGCTCGACGTCCGCGATCTGCGCATCGGCGATGGCCTGATCCTGGTCACAGGTGATTCCGGTTCTGGCAAGTCGTCCCTGCTCCGTGTGTTCAACGGCCTCGTGCCGCACTTCCACGGCGGCACCATCGGCGGGAGCGCCCTCGTGTGCGGTCACGACGTCAACACCACGGCGACGCGGGTGCTCGCGACCGAGGTCGGCTTCGTCTTCCAGGATCCCGAGCTGCAGTCCGTGTACCCGACCGTGGAGCGTGACGTCGCGTTCGGGCTCGAGAACATCGCGGTGCCGCCGTCGGCGATGCCGGGGCGAGTCGCCGAGGCGCTCGAGCGGACCGGGATCGCACACCTGCGTGACCGGGCGGTCGCCACGCTTTCCGGGGGTGAGCGCCAGCGCCTCGCGCTCGCCGGCGTCCTGGCGATGCAGCCTCGCGTGCTCGTGCTCGACGAACCGCTCTCACAGCTCGACGAGGACGGCGCGCGGTCGGTCGTCGCGATCCTCGAGGCGCTTGCCGGGTCGGGAACGGCCGTGATCGTCGCCGAGCACCGTCTCGACCAGCTCGGTGTGCTCGGTGGACGCGTGCTGGCGATGCACGGTGGGCGGGTGGTCGACCCGGTCAGTCGCGCTGCGGCACGGATCATCGAGGCGCCTATGACGCCCGCCGCGCCATACACGGCGCCGTCGAGCGTCGCCTGGCAGTTGAGCGGGGTTGCGACCGGCCCTGCGCGCACACCCCTCCTCGAAGGAATCTGCCTCGAAGGTCGAGACAGCGAGGTCGTGGCACTCGTCGGCCCCAACGGAGGCGGGAAGACCACGCTGCTGCGGACCATTGCCGGGCTCTTGGTGCCCCTGTCGGGTCGCGTGCATCGGGAGCCGGGCAGGGTCGCGTTTCTCCCCCAGAACCCGATGGCACTCCTCCACCGGGCGACCGTCGCAGCCGAGGTGGCCTGGACGGTGCGGGGCGATCCACCGAGCGGTGACGCCGCGATGCTCCTCGCCGAGCTGGGCCTCGCGCATCTCGCGCACCGAGACCCGCGCGACCTCAGCAGCGGAGAGCGGCAGCGAGCGGCAATCGCCGCCGTCCTTGCCGGGCAGCCGCGCATCGCCCTCCTCGACGAGCCGACCCGCGGCATGGACACCACCGCTCGCGACGCACTCTGCCGCGCGATCCATCGCCTGCGCTCCGCCGGAAGCTCCATCGTTATTGCCACACACGACAGGAACCTGGTCGCGGCGATTGCGGACCGCACGGTTGCGGTTGGTGCCGGGGCCGCACGCGAGCTCGTTCCGGTGGCGGTGGCATGAGAGTCGGCGCGATCTCGGTGGCCGGGCTCGCTCTGTTCCTGTGGCCGTTCGTGGCGGCCGACACGCCACCGGTTGCCACATCGGTGGCGCTGAGCCTCGGCGTCGTCGCCGTGCTGACCTTCGTGGAAGCATCGACGCGGCGGCTCGACGCCCGGCGATTCGCACTCCTGGCGGCGATCGCCGCCATCGATGCCGGACTGCGCCTGGTGCTCGTCACCGGGCTGGGGGGGTTCAGCCCGATCTTCTTTCTCATCCTGGTGGCCGGCTACGTCTACGGGCCCTCGTACGGCTTCCTCGCCGGGTCGGTCGCACTCCTCGCCTCGGCGGTCGCGACCGGCGGGATAGGACCCTGGCTTCCCTACGAGATGGTGGGGTGCGGCTTCGTGGGGCTGGTCGCGGGAGTGGCGGGCCTGCGACGCGCAGGCCCGGTCACGTGGCGGGATATCGCGGTCCTGGCGGCGGTCGGCGCGTTCACCGGCTTCGCCTACGGCGCCCTCCTCGACGTGTGGGACTGGACCACGTTCTACCGCGGGACGCCGGGCTTCGGATGGCAGCCCGGACTGTCGCCGGCCGCCGCGCTCGCCCGCTTCGGCCGCTTCTACGTCGCGACGTCTCTCTGGTACGACGGTTTCAGGGCGGCCGGTAACGCGCTCGCGGTGATTCTGCTCGGCACACCGGTTCTCGCGGCGCTGGTCCGGATGCGGGCTCGGTTCAACGTCGTCGTGCTCGACGTGTCACGACCGGTTGCGCCCGATCTCGCGGCCTCGGTCACCCGGAGGTGAGCGAGAGCACCGCAAAGACCACGGCCAGGATCGCGCCGATGACTATTGGCAGCTTCGACAGGGGCCACGGGGTTCGCCGGCCCACCGCGAACGTCACGCCGAGCGTCACTGCCATTCCAGCTCCGTACAGATAGTGCAGTTCGTGTGTGGGGCGATGCCCCATCAGGTACAGCGCAGCGCCCAGGATGATCTGGACCGCCACCGCGAGGAGCAGAAGCCTCAGGTAGATCTTGAGCACGATCCCCACGAGCGGGGTGACCAGCGAGATCAGCGCCACCAGTGCACCGAGCACCGCCGCGACCACGAGGACGAACCCGAGCTTCTGATGCAGCGTCACCCAATCGATCGAGGCGATCATCAATCCGGCCAGTACTGCTCTTCGCGAATGGCCTTGTTGTCGAAACCGGCGCGGCGCATGATCGCCCGGGCCACGCCGATCATCCCGGGGTGACCGCAGAGGAAGACGCCGCCGTACCCGGGGCGCATCCCTGCGGCGTCGGCGTACTTGCGCACGATGTCCTCGACCCTTCCCCACTCGCCCCGCCATTCGGGGTCTTCCCACGGCCGGCTCACGCTCGGCACATAGGTGAACCAGTCGAACTCTCCGTGCAACGCAGCGAGCTCGTCGGCGTAACCCAGCTCTGCCGATCGGGCGGCACCCTGCAGGAGGATCACCGGCACCGGCGTCCATTCCTCAGCCCTGGCGCGGGAGCCGAGGGTGCGCAGGAGGCTGACGAACGGGGCGACCCCGGTCACCGTGGCGACGAACAGGTGCGGCTCATCGAGGAGCGGAGCGTCGCGGAGGAACAGACCCTTGGTTCGGCGGCGGACGATCAGGTCACCCCCGACACCGAGTGAGAAGAGCGGGTCTGACAGCTCGCCGTCCTGCACCCGCTCGATGAACAGCTCGATCTCATCCTCCAGCGGAGACGAGCAGATCGAGTACGGCCGTTCGATCACCCGGCCGTTCGACTGGAGCCCGAGGGTCACGTACTGCCCGGGTCGATACGGCAGCTCGATCTCGGTCTTGATGCGGATGATCCAGAGGTCAGGTGCGGGATCCCGACGCGCGACAATCGTCGCGGAGGCGTACTTGTCCGGATCCATCATGAGCGCCGTCAGAGTGTAGGGGGAAGGACCCGGCGCGCCTCTTTTCACGGAAGAGTGGAGACTGTGCAGGAATGTACGGCCCCCTCGCTCTCGTCGGCGGCGACGAGTTCCGACCTGGCAACGAGCATCAGGACGAGATTCTTCGCGACGCGTGTGCCGGGCGACCGGCCTACGTGGTCGCGACCGCGGCACAGGACTTCGCCACCGGGGCGGTCGACGCCGCGCGTCGCTGGTTCGCCGACCTCGGCGTTGAGATGCGCGAGCTGCGCATCCGCTCAAAAGATGACGCGCGATCGCCCCAGGTCGTGGCGGAAGCCGCCGGTGCCGGTCTCGTGTACATCGCGGGCGGCGATCCCGGATGGGTTGTGGAGGTCCTTCGGGCAAGCCCGGTCTGGAAAGCCATCGCCGCCGCGTGGCGGGCGGGGGCCGCGCTCGCCGGGTCGTCCGCCGGTGCCATGGCGCTCTGTGAGTGGTGCCTGGTGCAGACGAGCTGGCCGGGCGAGGTCGACGAGCGCTCTGTGGATGCCCTCGGCCTGATCCCGGGTTGCGCGATCCTGCCCCACTTCGACGTCCTGGGCGACGCCTGGATCCCCTGGGCGCAGGAGGGCCTCGGCCAGCACGCACAGGTCATCGGCATCGACGAGCGCACGGCCGCCGTGCTGCGCGACGGGAGCTGGGAGGTGGTCGGTCCGGGCTCGGTCACGATCCTGCAAGGGTCGCGACGCCATCGCCACATCGAGGGCGAAACGATCGAGGGAATGTCGAATCCGGAACCTTAGGTCCATTCAGGCCGTAATCCGAACGTAACCCTGCTCCGTTTACTTCTATGACAGGCTGGATAACCTGAACAGCGAAGGTACCGAGTGAGACGACGAGCGACATGAGCTTCCAGAGCGCAATCACCGACATGGATGCGGCAAGAGCCCGCGCCGAAGACCTGAAGGCCCGGCGGAGGCTGCGCATCGAGCACATTCAACGGCTCGAACGCGTCCTCGACAGCGTCGAGGCGCACAACTTGCAGCGAGACCGACAGGTGCCGGCGGACATGTGGCGCCAGCTCGCGGAGCTCGAGGTTGTCCTGCCCGTTCCCGCTCCTCCGGCACTCTGGCAGGCGCGCAACACCGCCAGGCTGCATGACGCGCTGCTCGATTGGGAAGCCGATCTGCTCGACAAGGTCGCGCCCCATCGCGTCGCGTACGACGACACGCACGACGACTGACCTCACCGCCTGACGCGGGTCTGGCACACTCAGCGGACGTGACCACCGCTGAACGCATGGCGCTCGTCGAGCGCAACATCGCCGAGATCATCGGCGCCGACGAGCTGCCGCCGCTGATGGACGCCGGCCTCGAGGTGCGCCACTACATCGGCTTCGAGATCTCGGGCATGGCGCACCTCGGCACCGGGCTGATGAGCATGGCCAAGGTGCGAGATCTCACAGCGGCGGGCGTGCACTGCTCCGTCCTCCTTGCTGACTGGCACACGTGGATCAACGACAAGCTGGGCGGCGACCGCGACCTGATCCGCCGCATCGCGACCGGATACTTCACCGAGGCGTTCCGCGCCTCGCTGCTGTGTGTCGGTGCCGACCCGGGATCGGTCGAGTTCGTGCTGGCGTCAGACCTCTACAGGAGCGATGACGAGTACTGGGCGACCGTGATCGAGGTGAGCAAGAACACGACCCTTGCGCGGATGCAGCGGAGCATCAGCATCCTCGGCCGGCAGGAACGCGAGAGTGTCGATTTCGCCAAGCTCATCTACCCCGCCATGCAGGCCGCCGACATCTTCACACTCGGTGTGCACATCGCCCATGCGGGCATGGATCAGCGCAAGGCGCACGTGATCGCGCGCGACGTGGCCACGCAGATGCGCATCCACGCGATTCGCGGCGTGAACGGTGCCCCGATGAAGCCGGTCGCCCTGCATCATCCGCTCCTCCTCGGCCTGCGCCGCCCGCCGGTGTGGCCGGTGCCGCCCGAGTCGGCGCGCGACGTGTTCTCGGCGATGAAGATGAGCAAGAGCGATCCCGGCTCGGCGGTCTTTGTTCATGACAGCCCTGACGAGATCTTGGGGAAGATCCGGAAGGCGTTCTGCCCGCCCGGCGAGGTCGTGTTCAACCCCATCCTGGACTGGATCGACAAGATCGTGTTCGGCATCGCGGGCGGCCCGTTCGTGGTTGATCGGTCGGAGCCGAACGGCGGTCGGGTCACGTTCGACACCTATAACGACGTGAGCGCCGCCTACATCGAGGGCTCCCTGCACCCGATGGACGCCAAGGCCGCGCTCGCCGCGCGGCTCATCGACCTCCTCGAGCCCGCCCGCGGCCATTTCGCGAAGCCCGAGATACATGCCATGCTCGAGGAGATCGAAGCGGCGATCGCCTGACGGTGCGTCAGCGCAGTCCGACAGCCTCCTGTACCCGAAGCAGAGTCGCGTCGGCGACGTGACGGACCCGTGCGGCTGACTCGTCGAGGACGCGGTGGAGGCCGTCCTCGTCGGCTCTGAGTTCCGCGTATCGCGCCTGGATGGGAGCGAGCTCGTCGACGATCGCGTCCGCGACGGCGCCCTTCAGCACACTGTAGCTCTTGCCCTCGAAGGCGCTCAGCGCCGCACCGGCGCTCACCTCGTGCAGCGCCGCGTAGATCTCGAGCAGGTTCGCGACTCCCGGACCGACCGGGTTTCGCACGGCGGGCTCCGTGTCGGTGGTCGCCCGAGCGATCTTGCGACGCACGACGTCGGGTGGATCGAGGAGCAGCACCGCGTGGCCGGCGCGCTCCACCGCGATGCTCTTGCTCATCTTCTCGTCGGGCGTGTCGAGTCCCATGACGCGAGCGCCGACCTGGCTGATCAGCGCTGCGGGAACCTTGAGGACGTCGCCGCGTTGTGAGTTGAGCCGGTTCGCGAGATCGCGACAGAGCTCGATGTGCTGGCGCTGATCCTCGCCGACAGGGACGAAGTCCGCGTTGTACAGGAGGATGTCGGCGGCCTGGAGGACGGGGTACGTGAAGACACCGGTGTTGATTCGCTCGCGTCCCTGCGCCTGGCTTCGTGCCTTGAACTGGGTCATGCGGTCGAGCCAGCCCATGGGCGTGAGCGTCTCGAGGATCCAGCACAGCTGTGAGTGCGCCGCGACGTGCGATTGCACGAAGATCTCGCACCGCGCGGGGTCGAGACCGCACGCGATGTACATCGCCGCCAGCTCGAGGGTGAGCGAGCGAAGGCGCTCCGGATCCGGGTGCTGTGTCAGCGCGTGCAGGTCGACGATGCAGAAGTAGTTCTCGAACCGATCCTGGTCCCGGGCCCAGTTGCGGAGCGCGCCGAGGTAGTTGCCGAGGTGGAGCCCGAAGTCCGGCTGGATACCGCTGAGGACGCGGGGGCGTGGAGCAGCGGTCTGTGGCATCGCAAACGCCAGCCTATCGTCAGGCGGTGTGACGGCGTTGCCGGCGGAGCTTCGCGACCGCCCGCGGCGACCAGCATTCCGCGACGAAGGCGCTGATCTCCGCGGTGAGCCGATCCGGCCGGAGGCGAAGCTCGAGGATGTTCGACGCCTCCACCAGACGTGCGTTGGGGAGGTCGCCGGTGAGCACCCCGGCGTCTGAGAAGGGGTGCACGGGATCGATGTGATGACCGATGACCAGCGCCGGCATCGTCATCTCGCGCCGCTGGGCACCGTGCGGGGCGATGTGGCTGAAGAACAATCCCTTGAGGAGCGCGGCGCTCGGCACGGGATCCTGTCGCACCACGTCAAGCGCGACGTTGCCCCAGAACGGCACGAGCCGGCGCGGGATGCGGCGCAGCGCCGCGGCGACGGGCCGCATCAGGCGGCCCCCGAAGTGCAGGGCCACCAGCAGTGGACCGAACGCGATCACCGAAGCCACCATGGCGTTTTCGAGCACCGGCATCTCGATGATGATGCCGCGCACCCGCCGCGGTGCCTTGCGCGCGACCTCGAGGGTCACGTTCGCGCCGAGCGACGTCCCCCCGATCACTGCCTCGTCGATGTCGAGATGATCCAGCAACGCGATCGCGTCACCGGCGAACGACTCGATCGAATACTCCGCCATGTCATCGGGGCGATCGGATCGACCGTGCCCCAGGGGGTCGAGGGCGAGCACGTGCGCCCCACCCGACGCCAGCGCCATCGCGAGGCGCTCCTGCATCAATGCCGGGATCAGCAGTCCCGGCATCAGCAGCACCCAGCGCTTGCCCTCGCCGAACTCGGTGTACGCCAGGCGGTGGCCCCGGGCGGTGAAGGACGAGCGCGCGACCATCGGCGCGCGGGCGACGGACATCGCCCGAACTATGCTCCAAAAGCGACGCGAGCGCCGCTACTCGTTCTCGTACTTGAAGGAGACGTTGAGGCGGGTGCGAAAGCGCGCCACCTTGCCGTTCTCAACCGTGAGATCGAGCTTGACCACCTCGGCCACGCGCAGATCGCGCAGCGATGAGGACGCGGTCTCGATCGCCAGCCGGGCCGCCTTCTCCCAGGATTCTTCGCTGGTCCCCACGAGCTCGGTGACGCGGTAGACGCTCTCAGCCATGAGCACACTCCCTGGACGGTTGACGTATTGGGGCATTCTGAGCCGGAGAGCCTGCGATCGGCCGGCGGGTACGTCTGGCCTAGAGTCTTGGACTATGCGAACGCTGATCCGAACCGCCTGCCGGTTCCTGCTTGCCGGGATCTTCGTCTACTCCGGCTACGGCATGATCACCCACACGGACCGCTACGCCAAACAGGCGTCTGCCGCCTTCCCGATGCTGCCCGAGGATCCGAGGCTGCCGAAGGTGCTCGGGGCGATCATGATCGGAGGGGGATCGACTCTCGCTCTCGGCATCCTGCCCAAGACGTCCGCTCGGCTGCTCGCGCTCACATTGATTCCCAGCACGATTGTCGGCCATCCCTTCTGGAAGGCTGAGAAGCCCGAGGATCGGCGCGCTCAGATGATCCAGGTCCTCAAGAACGCAGGGCTCTTCGGCGGCCTGCTCTACATCGCCACGGACAGGCGGACCAAGCCGCAGCCCGAGGACTGACTCACCGCGTGACGGCGTCGCGGCTCGCCAGGTAGGCGAGCAACCCCTCGTCCCACTCCGGCAGCGGGGGCTCACCGAGGTCGCGCCACGCGCGGTTGTCCAGCACCGAATACGCCGGTCGCGCTGCGGGTGTCGGGTATTCGGCGGTTGCAATCGGCACCACCTCGACGGGGAGCCCGCGCGCGCGGATGGTTGCGACCGCGAGGTCATACCAGGTCGTGCTGCCGTGATTGCTCAGGTGGTACGTCCCCGGAGGCCCGACCTCGAGCAGACGGAGCATCGCCGGCGCGAGGTGTCCCGTCCACGTCGGCGCACCGTGCTGGTCGGCGACGACGCGGAGCCGGGGGCGTTCGGCGGCGAGTCGCAGCATGGTGAGCACGAAGTTCGGACCCTCGCGGCCATAGAGCCAGCCGGTGCGCACGATGAGATGGTCGGCGCAGCTCTCCCGCACCGCGACCTCGCCGTGCCATTTCGTCCGCCCGTACGCCGACCGGGGCGCCGGCACGGCATCCTCGGGGATCGGCGACGTCGCGGTGCCGTCGAACACGTAGTCGGTGCTCACATGGCAGCACCGGACGCCGGCTGCGGCGCATGCGGAGGCGACGATCCCGGCACCGGTCGCGTTCACGGCCTCGGCCTCGGCCTCGTGGTCCTCGGCGGCATCGACGCGGGTCCACGCGGCGGCGTTGATGACCGCGTCGGGTCGTACGGAGCTCAGCCACCGTTCGACCGCGCGACCGTCGCGGATGTCGCACTCGACCTGCGTCAGGCCCACCATCTCGTGGTTCTGGCGCGCACCCTCGTCGACCAGGTCGCCGCCAAGCTGCCCGCGCGCGCCGAACACGAGGTACTTCAGCGCCACACACCCAGCGGCGGGGAGACGCTGGACTCCCGAGCCACGCCGGCCGTCAGAGCTCGACCCGCGAGTGGTCGCCGAGCATCAGGCGCACGGCGGTCGGACGGGCCGGCGATTTGCACACCTCGCACTCCTTCCCGATGAGCGACCCGTCGATCTTGCCGGCGATGTCGTGGATCCGTGTGCCTTCGAGCACGATGCTGTTCTCGATCTCGGCGTTGCGCACGACGCAGTCGAAGTAGATGGACGTGAATGGGCCGACGTACGCGTTGTCGACGACGGTTCCGCTGCCGATGATCGCCGGACCGCGAACCACGCAGTTGCGCAGCGTCGCCCCCTCCTCCACCACCACCTTGCCGTGGAGGCGCACGTCCTCGCCGACGGTGCCGTCACAGCGGGCTTCGAGGGTATCGAGGATCATGCGGTTGGCCTCGAGGATGTCGTCGAGGCGCCCGGTGTCCTTCCACCATCCCTCGATGACGTGGGGCAGGACGCGCTTGCCCGTGTCGATCATGCGCTGGATGGCGTCGGTGATCTCCAGCTCGCCGCGGGGGCTCGGCTCGATGGCATCGATCGCCTCGAAGATCAATGGAGAGAAGAGGTAGACGCCCACCAGGGCCAGATCGGAACGGGGCACCGACGGCTTCTCCACGAGCGAGATCACCCGACCGTCCTCGAGCTCCGCCACCCCGAAACGCTGCGGCTCAGGGACCCGCGCGAGCAGGATCATGGCGTCGGCTTCCGAGCGCTGGAACTGGTCGACGAGCGTGCCGATCCCCTGAGCGATCAGGTTGTCGCCGAGATACATGACGAAGCTGTCGCCGGCGAGGAAGCCGCGCGCGATGCCGACGGCGTGGGCCAGCCCGAGTGGCGCCTCCTGAGGAATAAAGGTGATGCTGGCGCCGAACTTCGACCCGTCGCCGACCGCCGCCCGCACCTCATCGGCCGTGTCGCCGACGATGATCCCGATGTCGTGGATCCCGGCCTGGGTCAACGCGTCGATTGCGTAGAAGAGAATCGGTCGGTTGGCGACCGGGATGAGTTGCTTCGCGCCGGTGTGGGTGATCGGCCGCAGCCGCGTCCCCTTGCCGCCACTGAGGATGAGCCCCTTCACCGGGAGCCCGGTGCTCGCATAGCCGCAGGGTACCAGCAGGTTGCGGGGTCGGCCCAGCAGGCAACAGATCGGCAACGGCGTCGCATGCGCCCGTGTCGAGGGTGGCGACGGTGCAACGCGCCGCAAAGATCGGTCTGACGAACGGTGCAAACGCCCCGAATAGCCCTACGCTCTGTCGCGGCGACGCTCCGAGAGGGGGAGCGCCGCTCCGACCCCTTGTAGGATGCGCCGATGGGTCGCCATCTCATCACGAGCGCCTTGCCATACATCAACGGCGTGAAACACCTGGGCAACCTGGTCGGCTCGATGCTTCCCGCGGACGTGTACGCGCGCCACATGCGCCTGCGCGGCCATGACGTTCTCTTCATCTGCGCGACCGACGAGCACGGCACCCCTGCCGAGCTCGCCGCGGCGGCCGCCGGGCTCAGCGTCGCCGATTATTGCGCGGAACAGCACGAGATCCAGGCAGATCTCGCGCGCCGTTTCGGCCTCTCCTTCGATCACTTCGGACGCAGCTCGTCTCCGCAGAACGCGGAGCTGACCAGGCACTTCGCCGAGCGGCTCCGGGCCAACGGCATGCTTCAGGAGCGGGTCACCGATCAGGTGTACTCCCTCGATGACGAGCGGTTCCTTCCCGATCGGTACATCGTCGGGACCTGCCCGCACTGCGGGTACGAGCGAGCCAACGGCGATCAATGCGAGAACTGCGCCCGGCTGCTCGAGCCGTCGGACCTGATCAACCCTCGCTCCGCGGTGTCGGGCAGCACCAGGCTCGAGGTCCGCGCCACACGCCACCTGTTCATCCGCCAGTCCCTCATGGCCGACCGGGTGCGTGAGTGGATCGACTCCCACACCGACTGGCCGATCCTGGTGACCTCGATCGCGAGGAACTGGCTCAACGTCGGGCTGGAGGATCGAAGCATCACGCGCGACCTCAAATGGGGCATCCCGGTGGGCTGGCCGGGGTTCGAGGGCAAGGTCTTCTATGTCTGGTTCGACGCGCCAATCGAATACATCGGCGCCACCAAGGAATGGGCCGACCTCGACCCGACGACCCGGGATTGGCGCTCATGGTGGTTCGAAGCGAGCGACGTCCGCTACACCGAGTTTCTCGGCAAGGACAACATCCCCTTTCACACCATCAACTTCCCGATCACGATCATGGGGTCGGGTGAGCCGTGGAAGCTCGTCGACTACATCAAGGGGTTCAACTACCTGACCTATCAGGGTGGTCAGTTCTCCACCAGTCAGCAGCGGGGCGTCTTCATGGACGCGGCGCTCGACATCCTGCCCGCCGATTACTGGCGCTACGCGTTGCTGGCGGCGGCGCCCGAGTCCGATGACAGCGAGTTCACGTGGGAGAACTTCGCGAACACGGTCAACAAGGACCTGGCCGGCATCTTCGGCAACTTCGTCCAGCGCACGCTCAAGCTGACCGAGAAGCTCTTCGGGATGACGGTTCCCGATGGCGGCGAACCCGGGCCGGAGGAGGCGGACCTTGCCGTCTCGCTCGACGCGGCGCTGGCGACCTACACCGCCGAGATGGACGCGATGCGCTTCCGACCGGCGGCGTTCGCGCTGCGGAGCCTGTGGACCCTGGGGAACCAGTACCTCGACCGCTGCGCTCCGTGGCACGAGACGGACACGGCCCGGGTCGCCTGCATCCTGCGCACCGCCATCAACGTCGCGCGCATCGAGGCAATCGTCTCGGCTCCGTTCGTCCCCTTCGCGTGCGACCGCCTCACCGGCTCCCTCGGGCTCGACGCCGGCGAGCGCGCGTGGCCGGGTCCCGCGAGCGAGGAGCTGCGAACGCTCGGCCCCGGCCGCGGATTGCAGTTGGGCGAACCGCTGTTTCCGAGGATCGGCGACCGGAGCACCCTGGCCGCCTGGGTCTCGGACATGGAGCGGCGCTTCGGCGGTCCAGCCTGACGTTTGAGCCTTCTGGCGCGTTAGTAACCTTCTTGACAGGTCGGCGCGGTATTCTGACGTGAACAAGATGAGTCCCGATTTCCCGCAACCACCGCCTCCGCCGCCGCCGCTCGAGCCTGCGGGCAAGCGAACCGGTCGCGTGCGCCTGTTCGGGATCGGACTGACGATCGCGGTCGTCGGTGCGGCCACCGGATTCATCGTCACCCATGCGGCACCGTCGGCTCCCGCGAACACGACCGCGGCAACAACCAAGCCGAGTCCCTCGCCCTCAGCGCACAGGCCATCCTTCGGCCCCCGCGGCGGGTTCGGATTTGCGTGCGGCGCGCCCCTCATGGGTGCCGGATTCGACGGCCCATCCTTCATCGGCGAGGGGTTCTGCGGCGGGGAGACCGGCACCGTCACCAAGATCAGCGGATCGACCCTCACCCTGCGCACGCTCGCAGGGACCGTGACCGTGACCACGGGCTCCTCAACCAAGTACAGCCGTGAAGAGCAGCAGGTGCAGTTCAGCGCCGTCAAGGTCGGAGACGTCGTTGCCGTGCGCGGCACGCGCGGCGGGGCATCGACGACCGCGACGTCGCCGATCGCCGCCACCTCGGTTGCGATCGAAGTTCCGAGCATCTCGGGCCGCGTGCAATCGGTGAGCGGCGACACCATCACACTTGTGACCGGCGACGGGCAACTCGCGTACATCACCATCTCGAGCTCAACTGCGTATCACGGCGTCCGCGGCGCGTCCGCCACGAGCAGCTCGCTGAAGTCCGGCGTCTACATCGTGGCGCAGGGAACGCAGGTGAATCTCACGACGCTCACCGCAGACGACGTGCAGGTGCTCGGGACGCTCAGCTTCACACCCCACAGCTTTCCCGGGCATTCCAGCCCGATACCGGCGCCTGACCAGCCAGGCGGCACGTCGAAGTCGGTCTAGGCGCGGGTCATGGTGACCGTCGGCGCATCGCCCGCGCCCGCCGTCGAACTTCGCGACGCTGATCTGCCTTCGCTCGCAGATCGCGCGCGCTGTCAAGGCGCTCCTGCTCGCGCTCGAGCTTGCGCCTGGAGTCGAGTCGCGCCAGGACGGACGGGTCGTCGGCAGCCGCCGCGCGCACCGCGCATCCCGGCTCTTGTTCGTGCTTGCAGTTTCGGAAACGGCACTGTGCCGCGACCTCGGTGAGGTCGCCGAAGACCTGGTCGATACCGGCGCCGGCATCCCACAGGCCGAACTCGCGTGTCCCCGGCGTGTCGATGATGAGCCCGCCACCGGGAAGCTCGATCAGCTCCCGCCGGGTCGTTGTATGCCGCCCCTTGCCGTCGGAGCGGACCTCGCCGGTGGCGAGCGCATCGTTACCGGACAGCCGGTTCACCAGCGTCGATTTGCCGGTGCCGCTCGGTCCCACCAGCACGGCGACCAACCCTTCGAGCAGCACCTCGCGCAGGCGTGCGAGCCCGGCGCCCGATGCATTGACGGCGATGACCTCGGCCGTTGCAGCGACGGAACGCGCCGCGCGCAGATCTGCATCGATGTCAGCGCTGAGGTCCGATTTGGTGAGCAGCACGACCGGTGCCGCGCCGCTGGACCAGGCCATGGCCAGGGCACGTTCAATGCGCCGGAGCCTGAGCGGGACGCCGAGCGCCACGGTGATGAACACGAGGTCGATGTTCGCCGCCACGGCCTGACCGGCGGTGGCAAGGCCGGCGGCGCGGCGCATCAGCACGCTTCGTCGCGGCAGCAGATGCACCGCGACGCCGTGTTCGATGACGAGCCAGTCTCCGGTGGTGATGCCCCCTTCGTCGGGAATGCCGGAGAGCGTTGCCGCCAGCGGAGCACGCTGCTGGCCGGCATCCATCATGACCGTGACGACGCGCCCGTCGACGCGCACAACGAGACCACGGTGGCCGTCACGCGTGGCGTCAGCGAAGGCCGATTCGAGAGAGCCGTTCCACCCGAGCGCGGTAAGACGGCGAGGATCGTGAGGCAAGTGGGAACTCCATGCTGCAGTGAGAGCCCGGAGACCCGATTGCAGTTCCGCGCCAGCGTCAGGCGCGAAGTCAGCGGACGATCAGGCGGTGGATCCGCCGGGCACGACGTCAGAGGTGGGCGCTGCAGGCGCAATCGCAATTGCCATTGCCATGTCTGTTGCCCTCCAGTGGTCGTGGATCGGTCGACAGCATCGTACCTCAGACGAGAAATGCACGCATCACGACGCTCGGGTGACCCGCATCAGCAGCCCTGAGGTCACGCCGGCAAGCACGAGACCGCCGGCGACGTCGGCGAGGTAGTGCTGCTTCACCAGGACGGTCGACGCCACGATGAGCGCTGTCCAGATCGCTGCGGCGATTCCGATGCGCCGGTCGAAGCGCCACCAGTGGATGGCGATGATCATCGACAACGATGTGTGCAGGCTCGGGAAATCGTTGTAGGGCTGATCGGACGCGTAGATGGTTCGGATCATTCCGGAGAAGGGGTCACTGCCGTTGATGTGCGGGCGCGCGATGTACGACTGCAGGAAGAAGTAGAAGGCGTAGCTGATGAACCAGACGATGATCATCGTCAGTGCGGCCGACCGGTAGACGCGCACGCGGAAGAAGAGGAAGAGGAGGAGGCTGACCCCGATGTAGGGAATCAGCGAGATATACGGGATCGCGAAGATCGGCACGACGGGCAGCGCGCGGTCCAATGGCGTCTCGAGGAAGATGCGATTCGGTCCGTGGTTGAGCAAGTCGTAGATGAGGTTGGTGGCGAGGATGGCGGGGATGAGCAGCAGGCTCACGACCGGCCCCAACCCACGCTCGGCGACGATGCCGCGGCGAAGCTGGGCGCCGAGCCACGTGGACGGCGGCCCCGCCGCCTCCGCTGCCTGGTTCATGCGGCTCCTCTCATGGACGTGTTTTGCGGCCGTCAGCCTACAGCGGCCGCGGGCGCTGCGCGGGCGGCAGGTACCATGGAGAGCACGCGGGAGTAGCTCAGTTGGTAGAGCGCTAGCCTTCCAAGCTGGATGTCGCGAGTTCGAGTCTCGTCTCCCGCTCCATTCCCCTGATCCTCCTTGGTGTTACGACGTCCGATCCAGCCGCCGGGATTCACTTGAGATCCGCGCGGCCCACTAGGCGATCCTGCGGCGGTAGATGACCATGGCGAAGCAGTACGCGACGATGAGGATGCCGACACACCAGGCAAGGGCGGTCCAGATGTCGGTGCCGACCGGCCGCTGTGTGAACAGGTCGCGGATCGCGTTGACGATGGACGTCACCGGCTGGTGCTCGGCGAAGGCGCGCACCGGGCCGGGCATGGTGTTGGTGGGCACGAATGCCGAGCTGATGAACGGCAGGAAGATGAGCGGGTAGGAGAACGCGCTCGCGCCGTCCACGGACTTCGCGGAGAGACCGGGGATCACGGCGATCCACGTCAACGCCAGGGTGAACAGGATCAGGATGCCGGCGACCGCGAGCCACTCCGGCACTCCCGCCCCGGAGCGGAAGCCCATGAGGAGGGCGACGAGCACGACGACGACGAGCGAGATCAGATTGGCGACCAGCGAGGTCAGCACGTGCGCCCACAGCACGGACGACCGTGCGATCGGCATGGACTGGAATCGCTCGAAGATGCCGCTCTTCATATCCAGGAAGAGCCGGAATGCCGTGTACGAGATGCCGGAGGCAATGGTGATGAGCAGAATGCCGGGCAGCAGGTAGTTCACATACGAATGCGCCCCCGAGTTGATCGCGCCGCCGAACACGTAGACGAAGAGCAGCATGAAGGCGATCGGCATGATCGTGGTGGTAATGATGGTGTCCAGGCTGCGCGTGATGTGGCGCAGGGATCGTCCCGTCAAGACGGCGGTATCGCCGAAGAAATGCTTGGTCATCGTTGTTCCTTGCTCGTCGTGCCGACGCTGCGGTCCTTGCCGGAGTCGCCGTCCTTGCCGTCGTGACCGACGATGGCGAGGAAGACGTCCTCGAGGGTCGGCTGCTTTTCGACGTATTCGACCTTGGCGGGCGGGAGCAGCTGCTTGAGCTCGGCGAGCGTGCCGCTCACGATGATCCGACCCCCGTGGAGGATCGCGATCCGGTCGGCGAGTTGTTCGGCCTCGTCCAGATACTGCGTCGTGAGCAGCACGGTCGTGCCGCGCTCGGCCAGTTCTCTGACGGCGTGCCACACCTCGATCCGCCCCTGAGGGTCGAGCCCGCTGGTCGGCTCATCGAGGAAGATGACGGGCGGATTCCCGATGAGGCTCATCGCGATGTCGAGGCGGCGGCGCATGCCACCCGAATACGTCGACACCCTCCGCGCGGCCGCGTCGGTGAGCGAGAAGCGATCGAGCAGGTCATCCGCTATCGTGCCCGGGTCCTTGAGGTGCCGCAACCGGGTCACCAGCACGAGGTTCTCCCGCCCGCTGAGGATTTCGTCGACGGCCGCGAATTGTCCGGTGAGGCTGATGGACTCGCGCACGTCCGCACCCTGCGTGGCGACATCGAAGCCGTTGACGCTGGCGGTCCCCGCGTCGGCCTTGAGCAGCGTGGACAGAATGTTCACGACCGTGGTCTTACCCGCCCCGTTTGCGCCGAGCAGGGCGAAAATGCTGCCGCGCGCCACGTCGAAGTCCACGCCGCGCAACACCTCCAGCTTCTTGTACGACTTCTCCAGACCCTGCACGTGGATCGCGTGCACCGGCTGTGTCGTCATCGGGGTGTCCCTTCGTTTCCCGTGTCCTCTCCGGCTGCGCGCTCGATGGCGCTGATCAGCCGCTTCCGCTCCCGGATTCTCCACTGCCCGTCCGGGTAGTTTCGAACGAAGGCCTCGAGGAACTCCACGGGGTCCTCCCCGACAATCTCGCGGATCGAGGTTCCGTTCGCCGCGCTCTGCTCGAACAGGTCGACGAGGTCCTCGAACATTGACTCCGCCTCGGCGCCGTCCCCTCCCGGCCCGGCGTACATCAGGTACCGCTGCAGGGCCTCGATCGCCGTGCGATAGCTCGCGGGAAGCTGTCGCGTGCGCGCCTTGTACGCCCGCCACCGCCGCTTCGGGCCGATCACCTTCGAGATGAAGCCGCCCTTTTCAACATCGGACATCGTTACTTGCCTCCTTCATGGAGCTGTTCGAGCCGTTCGGCGAGGAAGCTCCACGTCCTCCAGAACTCTTCGAGATATTCCCGTCCCTGCGCGTTGAGCGAATACACCTTGCGCGGCGGTCCCTTCTCGGACGGGATCTTCTCCACGTCGACGAGGCCCTTCTGCTCGAATCTGACGAGCACGGCGTAGACGGTGCCTTCGGCGATGTCGGAGAGGCCCTGCTCCCGCAACCGTGCCGTGATCACATAGCCGTACGCGGGCCCCACGGACAGGATCGCGAGGACGATGCCCTCGAGCGTGCCCCTGAGCATCTCCGTCATCTGTTTGGCCACGGAACCTCCTCGGACTACTCAGCGATACTGACTACTGGTACATAGTATCACTGAATAGCGGCGGCGCAAGCCCCATGTGGCGGCCGCTTCCAACGCCGCCTCGATCATTGCCACGACGACCGCAAGCCCTGCGTCTGGGTCAAGTCGCGGGAGGTCTCCTTCCCCGCCCTCTCAGGTCAGTGAGTCGCGAGTGCGATGTGCCTCAGGAGCCTCCTCAGCGTGAAATGGCGCTCGGCGGGGTGGCCGCTTCGCTGGTCGGCTCCCACCGCAACTCCTCACCGCAGGGCACGAGCCGACTTCGGCGTTCGGATCCCAAGCATCACGTCGTCATGGTGTTCCGAACCAGGTCGTCAGGGCGTCGCGCAACTCGATATCCGTGCCGTCCCCCACCCACGCGACATATCCATCGGGCCGGATCAACACGGCGGTAGGAGCCGTGACCGCGCCAATCACCGGAAGCTCCCACAGGCCGGGATACTCTGCGTCGATCAGCTGGACTCGCTTTGCCCATGGAGTGATGTCCAAGCCGCCGGGCTCAGCGAGGTTGAGCAGCACCGGTCTGGCGCCGTGCAGCAGCTCGTAGACTCGGACCGGGCCGCCGGCGGTCACGAGGTCCAGGTCGGGCATGCGGCGTCCGAGTAGCGGATGTCCCTCACCGAGGTCGTAATGAATGTCCAGCCCGGAGATGATCCCGGCGAGTCGTTTGCGAGGCTCCTCCATCGTCGCCAGCTCCGACACGATCTCCACCAGCGCCTTCATGCGCTCGTCCTGACGCTGGAGCGCGGCCTGGGCCATCGTGTGCTGCAGCGCGCGGGCGGCGACCGGGTGGCGCTCGGTGTGGTACGTGTTGAGGAGGCTCTCCGGGGAGATCCCATTGACCACCTGAGCAAGCTTCCATCCCAGATTCACCGCATCCTGCACACCCAGGCTGAGGCCCTGTCCACCCGCCGGGTAATGCACGTGCGCCGAGTCGCCGGCGAGTAGGACTCGTCCCGCGCGGTACGCCGCTGCCTGACGTGTCATGTCGGTGAACCTGGAGATCCACACGGGGCTGTGGATCCCGAAGTCGGTGCCGTATACCGCGATCAGCGCCTCGCTGAGATCGCGCAGGGTGGGTTCGCCGCTGGGCCCGAGCTGCTGCTCGGTCACGATGACCCGCACCCTCCGCCCGTCCTCCAACCTATGGAGGGCGTGGATGCCCGTGGCGTCGCGGCGAATGCCACGCGGCGTTTCCTCGGTCACCTCGACCTCGGCGATCAGGTTGCTTCTCGTCGGATCCCACCCCGGGAAATGGATGCCGGCTGCCTTGCGGATGACACTCCGTCCTCCGTCGCACCCGACGAGATACTCCGTCCGCAGCGACCGGCCGCCGAACAGCTCGACGTCGACGCCGGCGTCGTCCTGCGCGAAGCCCGTCACCTCACATCCGTAATAGATCCGCACCGACAACTCGGCGATCCAGGCGGCCATGATCCGCTCGAACTGGTTCTGCCAGATCCCGAGCGAATAGGGATGACGCGTTGGGAAGTCGGTCATATCCAACACGGTCGTGCCGAGCATCGCGGCCTGAGCCACCTGACCCTCCGCGAGGAATCGATCAGCGACCCCACGCTGATCCAGCACCTCGATCGTGCGCGAGTGAACACCGCCGGCTCGTGAGCCGACGAGAACGTGGTTGGGACGCCGCTCGACGACCGCGGCGTCGACATTCGCCAGCGCCAGCTCCGCCGCCAGCATCATCCCCGTCGGACCGCCTCCGGCGATCACCACCGCATGCTCGCTCATACCGGTACATCCGCGCCGACGATCCGATACTGCGCCGCGAGCCCCGCCATGAGTTCGACGTTCGCACGCGACCCACACATCGACAGCAACACCCGCACTTCGCGCCTCCCATTTCCGCAGATTCCCAGCCTGTGCCGGCGATTCTGCGGCACGCCCCGGGTCTTGCCGCAAGCCCCCGGTGCGCTGATATATTTGGGCGGGAGGGAGTGGCTAATCTCTACCGGCTTGCCCGCACGGCCCCGCCGATCGATCGAGGTGTTGTCCTACCTCACCAACCGGCGTTTGCATCGTTCACGGCGCCGTCGCAATATCTTGCACGGTAATGACGAGGTCGAAGTCGACAAGTCACGCCGGCTCCATGAGCCTGCCGTTCTTTGACAGGTTCGGGTCGGTGCATGCGGCAAGGTTGAAACAGCAAGGCCGTCGTTTCCCGCTCTTCATTTTCGAGATACTCACTTCGACCCGTCGTTTGCGCGTATCAGGGTTATGGGTTGCATTGACCCAGCGAACCCATTCCCAGCGCGCCATCGGCGTAATTGCTTTCCACAGGTCTTGGATCTTCTGAGGGGCTGTTGCAAGAGCTGTCTCAAGATCCTGTGGCACGCTCGGCTCCGGCCAGTCTTTGAGTAGCTCAATTTCGAGCCTCGCGGTGTCACCCGCGCTGAGTGAGGCGATTTGTTGGAGCTTTCCATCAATCCCCATCCAGTGGCCAAACAAACCGTCTGGTTCCAACACCGTCTGGAACCCATGGCCATTGATCGTTCCTTGTACTGCCACCTGCCCGCGCGACGGCAGCTTCCCGCTCGCTTTCTCAGGCACGCGCAAAATTGTCCGTTCGTCGATCGTGTACAGAATGGCGTCAAAACGGATTGTTGGCGGCTCGGTGCGCTGACTCATGGTGGTCATATATTCTGCAGCCCTCCCACCGCGATCTGGGCAGGTTGTGCCGCGACCGCCGCACGGCTCAGCGCAGCTCGCTGATGCGGACGAGGTTGCCCGCGGGATCGCGGAAGGCGCAGTCGCGAACCCCATACGGCTGCTCTGTCGGCTCCTGGACGACCTCGGCGCCACTGGACTCCAGCCGGCGAAGGCACCGTCAAGGTCGGGGGTGGCCAGGACGATGATGGCGTAGGTGCCCTTGGCCATCATGTCGGCGATGGTGCGGCGCTCGCCGTCGGTGATGCCGGGGATGGCGAACGGTGGATACAGGACGATGGACGTCCCGGGCTCGATCGCCTCGCCGACGTCGGGCTCGGCTACGGCGTTGGCAAGTCATCCGCGCAAGCCGGCGACGAGCCACTCGTACGCGGGCACGATGCTCGCCTGGGCGGGCCGGCCGTTGATGATCCCGATCAGCTGCCAGTACCGCTCGACGCGCCGGTCGCTGAACGTCTCGAGCCGATCGGCAAGTTCCGCGCGGTACGAAGCGTCGTCCTCCCGCCCCGCGGCGGCGCCGAAGAGACCGGCCAGTTCGCTGACGATCGCCGCACCCTCGGGTGAGCCCGGGGGGATGCCGTGCGTCACGGCGTCCCCAGCGCGCGCTGTGACTGCCTGGTTTGCAGCATTGATGGCGGCATCCGGCTCAACGGCGCCTGGCATGGCTCGGCGGCGCTGTCCTTCGACCACCATCTCGCGGATTCGCTGTCGAAAGCTCGCATCGTCAACCAGCGCTGCGAGTTCGATCCAGGCGTCGATCTCAGCCTCCGACGGTTCCGCCGGCAGCACCGGCAGCGCTGCGCGCATGCGCTCGGCAAACGGATCATCCTCGTGATCCGCGAAGACCGCAGCGAGGAACGCCTCCATAATGCGGCCTGCCTCATCGGCGGATGCACGGGCAAACGCGGTCATACGTCGTACCTCCTCAGGTCGAGAGCCGTTTCGTGCAAGCGCTCGGAGCACCGCGCGACGCAGGGTGAGCTGTCGGATGTGCAGATCGATGCCGTCTGCGTGGGCTCTCGCGACCTCCTGAAGTGTCATTCGGGTCTCCGCGACTCGACGGATGGCCGCCAGGTCGATGCCGAGATCGCGAAGCGTCCGCACCAGCTCGAGCCGTGCCAAACCTGTCGAGTCGTACCGCCGATAGCCGGCATCCGTGCGACGTGCCTCGGGCACCAGCCCGATGTCGGAGTAGTACCGGATTGTCTTGACGGGAAGGCCGGTCAGCGCGGCCAGCTCGCCGATCGAGAAGTCCATGGCACGACCTTGAGGCCTCCAGTCACTGGAGAGTCAAGAGGGCAGCGGCAGCCACGAGCGGTTGCGCCCGGATCGAACGGCCGGGCCCGGCGTTCCTCGCAGCGCTCGAGCGCGATCCCGTGTGGATCCCGGCTGTGTGCGCTCGCGGACCGACCGCGCCGCTCACCACGTTCAAGCTGGGCATCCTCGGAGGCAAGGCGGGTGCGCTCCCAACCCCACTCGCGCACTGCGTCGATCGGCCTTCGAGAAGCGACGGAGCCGCATGCGTGCTCCGCGATCTGACCGGTATGGCCGCCGCTGGAGCGTCTCTCCCCCTCCTGCTCCCGGCGGCCATACCTCGATCGCTATCGCCAACGCGGAATAATCCGCGACCGACCCACTTCGTCCCCCCGGACGATCAGCGAGGAGACCGCAAAGGGCGCCCCGGCTAGATCGCGCCGGGTGTGGCCGTGGGTGCGGGAGTCGCCCCGCCTCCGCCGCCATATCCACCCGGGGGCGCTGCGGTCGTCAAGCTCGACCACGCGAGAGCACCGGTCGGTGCACTCACGCTCGGAGCGGTTCCCCAGGCACTGAAGGTGGTGGTGAATCTCAGCACGACCCCGCCTCCGGAGACGGTCGAGGCGTACGTGATCGGCAGGTCGGACCTCGTGGCGATCACGAGCGATCCGGTTCCGGGCGGGAGGCCATTCGTCGACGGCACGATCCCCGAGATCCTGGTCGCCGCGACACCCCCGGCGGCTGTGATCCCGGCGCCGGACTCGGCGATCAGGGGCATCTGGGTGGCCTGGCTGGCAGCGGTGATGCCGGGCTGGAGGACGGTGTACGGACCGTCGCCGGTCACCACCGAGACCCACTTGACGGCGAGGCTCGGGGCGGTGGCCGCGCTCACGCCGAGCTGATCCTCGAGAGCGGGTGCGTTCCCCTGGAAGTAGACGGTCGTGCCCACGAGGAGGAGCGTGAACTGCTCGGTCCCGAAGCTCGAGTCGAAGGTGATGGCCTGACGCCCCCCCGACTGGCCGGCGTCTCCGACGATCGTCTGCGTATCGCCGCCCGTCGAGACTGCCACGTAGTGGAAACCGGTGGCGCCTCGCGTCGCCGCGACCGCCTGCTGGTACAGCGCTCTGGCCTGCGCCGCACCCGACGCCGTGTCAGGGGCCGCGGTCGGCGAGCCGGAGGGCGATTGATTCCCCTGAACATGACGTACGAGGAGGACGCCCCCGACACCGATCCCCGCGGCCACGATCCCGGTGGCGACGAACACGGCGACGACGGCCAGGATGCCCGAGGCGCGCCTCTGGGGGGTCGTTGAGGGTGCGGGTGGCCAGGCCGGTGGCTGCGGAGGAAACGCCCATCGGTCATCGTTCATCGCACACCATGGTGCACTGTCCGGCCTTTCTATTCGCTTGCATTCCCATGGATCTTCTCGATACTAGTCGAGGACCACGCGCCCGCTGCTATGGAGGAGATGGCGATGAGCGATGCAGCCATGGAGGCGGTCTTCGACCATTTCCACGCCAGGCGCAGGCGCGATCTCGATGGCGTCGCCGCCGGCCTCGACCCTGACGTCGTCCACCAGGGGGTCCGTCCCGAGCTCGTCTGCAACGGGCGGCCGGCGGTCCTGGAGCGCATCGCCGCGTCGTTCGACAGCCTGGATACCGGTGTGGAACGCCTCGAGCTGAACGATGCCGGGGAGGCCGTGGTGGTCGGGATCGCGGGGCCTCGCTTTCGGGAGATTCCGTTTCTCGACGGTGAGCTCTTCATGGTCTTCAGAGTCCGCGACGGCATGATCCTGCGCATCGACGACTACCGGACTCGCGACGAGGCCCTCCACGCTGCGGGAGCTCAATCGCCGGCGCCCGCATAGCAGGCACCCGCGAGACGGTCACCCCGCGTCGGAGCTCGACGGGTCTCCCGGTGAAGCGGCGGTGGCCTCGCCGGCCGGCGGGGTCGGTACCGACGTCGGAGCCGGCCCCTCGGGCATCGCCGTCGCATTCACCACCGCGTCGCGAGTTTCGGCCGACGCTTTCCGGAACTCTCGGATGCCGCGTCCCAGCGCAGCGCCGACGTCGGGCAGTTTGCCCGGTCCCCAGATGATCAGGATGATCACCAGGACGATGATGATCTCGGGGAGGTGACCACCGATGTCCATGCCGAGTTCCAGTCTACCTCGCATTGACGACGCGAATGCAGCGTCTGGAGTGTCGTGTACATGTTCGGCCGTGTGCAATCGACAAAAGCGTCGCAATGGGGTTGACCGTTCAGAACATGCCTGTTACGGTCGGGGACCGTTCACTCCCAGTTCGCGTCCATCTCACGGAGGCCCTTGTTGCTCGTTCGCCGCGTGTCCCTCGTCGCCGCCGCCGGCGCGATCGCACTGCTGGTGGCCGGCTCACCGTTCAGTCAGGGGAACGTCCTCGCTGATCAGTTCACCCAGCAGATCCAATCGCTCTCGGCACAGGCAAGTGCGTTGAGTCATGCGATCGCGTCGTTGAGCAGCGCGAGTTCGGCTGCTCTCGGGAATGCGTTTGCATCGGAGCAGGCGATCTCGCACACGCAGGGGCAACTTGCGGAGGCACAGCTGGAGCTCGACCAGGCCAACAAGAACCTGGCCAACACCAGTGCGCAGCTGCAGGTCGTTCACAGCGAATACGCTGCCGATCAGGCGGACCTCGCCCAGATTCTCAAGCATGTCTACGAGCTCACCGATGACGGCTCGGTGACCGCGATCCTCGTGGACAGTAAGAGCTTCATCGCCGCAATGGATGCGCTCACCAGCGCAGACCAGGTGAGCGCCCGCGTGCAGCAGTTGGTCAGTCAGATCCGCGGAAAGCGCGATCAACTGGACGCTCTCCAGAAACAACAGCAGGCGGATCAGCTCCACGCGAATGCGCTCGTCGCGAGCCTCGAACGGCTCGCCGGGCAGCAGCAGAGCGAGGAGCTCGCATATCGCCAGCAGGCGTCATCGCTGAAGGGCAAGGCCGCCACGCTGCTGGCGCAACTTCGGGGCGTGCAGTCGAAGATCGTCGAGGTGCGTCGCGAGCAGGAAGCGGCGGCTGCGGCCGCTGCGGCGGCGGCCGGCGCCGGTGCCGCTCATGTGGTCGGCGACGCGCTGCGGCCCTTCGCATTCGGACCGCGCATGGACGACTATCCGTGGGGTCAGTGCACGTGGTACGTCGCCTCGCTGCGCAACGTCTCCTGGAGCGGCAACGCGTGGGAGTGGGCGTACACCGCGAGCGCTGCCGGTCAGCCGGAGGGAATGAGGCCTCGAGTGGGAAGCCTCGTGGTGTTCGGGCCGGGTCGTGGGTACAGCCAGTTCGGACATGTGGCATATGTCGTCTCCGTGCAGGGTCCGACGACCTTCACGGTGGACGAGTCGAACATGCTCGGTCTCGGGGTCGTCGATCAGCGCCAAATCGGGTCGCTGTACGACGTCGAGACCTTCATCTACTAGGGTCGAGTCCGATCGTGCAGCCGAGCAACCGGTCGCCGGCCGGCTACCATGCACCCGATGCTCGACAAGCGGTTTGAGGCCGTCCTGCAGAAGAGCCCGAACCCTGGCGGATGGACCTATGCGGTCATGCCGGACTCGGTGCAGTACTTCGGGACTCGGGGGCTCGTCAAGGTCCGCGGCACGATCGACGGGCACCCCTTCAACAGTGCCTTCATGGCGATGGGCGACGGCACACACAAGCTTCCCGTCAAGGCCGCGGTGCGCAGGGCGATCGCGAAGGAGGCGGGCGCCCCGGTGACGATCCGGCTCGAGGAGCGGCTCGAAGGCTAGGTTCCGGGTACCCGCCCTGGGCGGGCGTCGGCCTGGACCGGCATATCCTTCCTGAGCCGGATCCGGCTCAGATGCAAGCGAGTACACACCAGAGACGCACCCCCGCTGCGAGCGGTCTCCTGTACGGGCTCAGCGCATACCTGCTGTGGGGGCTCTTCCCGCTCTTCTGGCCACTCCTCGAGCCGGCGAATCCGCTCGAGATCCTCGCATGTCGCATCGTCTTCTGCTTCGCCGTCATCGCCGCGGTCCTCGCCGTCCGGCGCGAGCTGGGCGGAATACGTCGCCTGGATCGCGGCACGGTGCTGCGCCTCTGCGCCGCCGGTATCGCCATCGCCGTCAACTGGGGTGTGTACATCTGGGGCGTCAACAACGGGCACGTCATCGAGACGAGCCTCGGATACTTCATCAATCCCCTGGTGACCATCGGGCTGGGCGTGGCGATCCTCCATGAGCGGCTCCGCGCGGTGCAGTGGTGGGCCGTCGGACTGGGTGTCGTCGCGGTCGCCGTCCTGAGCGTCGACTACGGCCGGCCACCCTGGATCGCGCTCACGCTCGCGTGCAGCTTCGGCGGCTACGGCTTCCTCAAGAAGGGGGTGCGGGCGTCACCGCCGGAGGGCCTGCTCATCGAAGGAGCCGTGACCACCGTGCCGGCACTGATGATGCTTGGGGCGCTGGTCATCGCCGGGGACGCGACGTTCGTCGGGCACGCGGCAAACCCGGGACATCTCATCCTGCTCATTTCGGCCGGGCCCGTGACGGCGTTGCCGCTGCTCTTCTTTGCCGGCGCCGCCACGAGGCTCCCACTGTCCACCATGGGGCTGCTTCAGTACGTCACCCCGGTCATACAATTCGCGATCGGCGTGCTGATTCTTCGCGAAAGCACGTCGTTTGCATTGCTCTGCGGCTTTGCGCTCGTCTGGATCGCGCTCGCGCTCCTCGGGTTCGACGGGATCCGCCACCGGCGTCAGGCGGCTGCCAGGGTGGCCGCTTAGCTGCTCGGGCGACAATCGACCCTGGATGGACGAATCAACGTGCCGCCGGCGGACACGTGGCCGAAAGATCGAATTCGGGAAAATTCTCCCCTGGCTTTGCCTACCTTTGGCCATCGCATAGTAAGCTTCATAAGATTGGTAAGTTTGATAAGTTGCGCTAAACTGCGTTGAACCTTGGATGAGCTGGCCAACCCCTACCGTCCTGGCGCAGGCACTCCGCCGCCCGCGCTGACCGGGCGCGACGACCTCATCAACCGTTTCGGGATCGCATTTCGTCGCGCCGTCGCGGGGCGTCCGGGGAAGAGCCTGCTGATGATCGGGCTCCGCGGTGCCGGCAAGACCGTGCTGTTGAATCGGTTCGCCGAGATCGCCGAACAGGAGGGCTTCCGTGTTGGGCTGATCGAGGCGCCCGAACACGGGCACTTCCCCACGCTGCTCGCGGCGCGGCTTCGCCGGATTCTCCTCCCGCTGGGCAGCAACGTCGTCTCATCCGCGGTGACCCGTGCGCTGCGCGTGCTCAAGACCTTCACACTGCAACTCCCCGACGGCACACGCGTCTCGATCGACGTCGAGGCGCTGCGCGGGGTCGCGGATTCAGGGAACCTCGCAGACGATGTCACCGACCTCCTGGTCGCATGCGGCGAGGCGGCGCGAGACCGCGGGACGGGGATCGTCCTGGCAATCGACGAGCTGCAGTACGTACCTCCCGAGCAACTCTCGGCGCTGATCGTCGCCATCCACCGGACCAACCAGCTCAACCTGCCGGTGATCCTCACCGGCGCTGGTCTCCCGCAATTGCGGGCTCTCGCCGGCGAGGCTAAGTCGTACGCGGAGCGACTGTTCGACTTCCCGGAAATCGGCTCGCTCGGAGCTGCCGACGCCCGGACGGCGCTCGCCGTACCCGCTCTGGAGAGCGGGGCGTCGATCGACGAGGAGGCGCTGGACATCATGGTCGAGCGATCCCACGGCTACCCGTACTTTCTCCAGGAATGGGGGTACCACGTGTGGAACGTCGCCCCGCAGAGTCCGATCACATCGGATGACGTCGACCGAGCGGCGTCGCGGGTTCAAGACCAACTTGACCAGAACTTCTTCCTCGTGCGTCTCGACCGGCTCACGCCCCGTGAACGCGGGTACCTCGCCGCGATGGCGTCGCTCGGGCCCGGGCCACACCGGTCCGGGGACATCGCGGGCGCGCTGGGGGTGCGAGTGGAGTCGGTGGCGCCACGCCGCTCGGCGCTGATTGCCAAGGGGATCATCTTCAGCCCCGCCCACGGCGATACGGCGTTCACGGTTCCACTCTTCGACGAGTTCCTCAAGCGGGTGGAGCCGCAACGCTGACCCCTCCGGCGCTCACCCGGGTGGTCGGGCACGGTAGCCTTGCCGGGCCTGTGGACACGGTTCTGCGCATCGGCAACGCTTCCGGCTTCTATGGCGACCGGTTCACGGCGTTTCGGGAGATGCTGGAGGGCGGGCGGCTCGACGTCCTCACCGGCGATTACCTCGCCGAGCTGACCATGCTCATCCTGGGGCGCCAGCGCCTCTTGCATCCTGATCGCGGCTTCGCGGGGAGCTTTCTCCGTCAGATGGAGGACTGCCTCGGCATCGCCGTCGAGCGCGGCGTCACGATCGTCACCAATGCCGGTGGCCTCAATCCCGCCGGCCTCGCCACGGCGCTCCGCGATCTCGCCCGGCGCCTGGGCCTCCACGCCAACGTCGCGTCCGTCGAGGGAGACGACCTGACCGCCCGGGCCGCGGAGCTGGGGTTGGGCAGCCCGCTTGCCGCCAACGCCTACCTCGGCGCCTGGGGTATCGCCGAGTGCGTCCGCTCCGGCGCGAACGTGGTCGTCACCGGACGGGTCACCGACGCCAGCCTCGTCGTCGGTCCGGCGGCGGCCTCGTTCGGATGGCAGCGCGACGATTGGAACGCACTCGCCGGGGCGACCGTCGCCGGTCACATTCTCGAGTGCGGCGCGCAGGCGACCGGAGGCAACTACAGCTTCTTCACCGAGCACGACGTGCGTCATCCGGGGTTTCCGATCGCCGAGATGCGCGCTGACGGGTCGAGCGTGATCACCAAGCACCCGGGCACGGGAGGCGCGGTCACCATCGAGACGGTGACCGCGCAGTTGCTCTACGAGATCGATGCCCCACGCTACATCGGGCCTGACGTGGTGACCCGTTTCGACAGCATCGCGCTCGCCTCCGACGGACCCGACCGAGTGCGCGTCTCCGGAGTGCGCGGTGAGCCGCCGCCGCCAACCCTCAAGGTCTGCTGCAACACACTGAGCGGGTATCGGAACGCGGTCACATTCGTCATCTGCGGCGCCGACATCGATGCCAAGGCCGCGCTGGTCCGCGACCAGATGGGCACCGCGCTCGCGACCGCACCCCCGGAGCAGATCCGCTGGACCCTTGCTCGGACCGACCACGAAGACTCGGATGACGAGGAGGCCGCAAGCGCATTGCTGCACTGCATGGTGCGAGACCCCGACCCGGCGATCGCGGGCCGCGCGTTCAGCGCCCGCGCCGTCGAGATCGGTCACGGCAGCTACCCGGGCTTTCACCTCACCGCACCCCCGGGGGACGCCTCCCCGGTGGGTGTCTACCACCCCGGAATCGTGCCCGCCGCAGCCGTCGACCACGTCGCGGTGCTGCACGACGGATCCCGGATCCCGATCGCACCGCCGGCGACGACACGCAGTGTCCCACCCGGTATCGAAGAGACCCCGGCCCCGCTGCCGGCACCCCTCGCGCGCGGACGGACGCGTCGCGTACGCGCCGGCTCGGTCATCGGGGCGCGGAGCGGCGACAAGGGCGGGGACGCAAACCTGGGCGTGTGGGCGCGCGACGAGGCATCCTGGCACTGGCTCGCCAACGCCCTCACCGTCGACGCGTTGCGTCGACTCCTTCCTGAGACGGCGGCGTTCCCGGTGCGCCGCCACGTTTTCGCCAACCTGCGCGCGCTCAACTTCGTCATCGAGGGCCTGCTCGGCGAGGGGGTCGCGTCGTCGACGCGCTTCGACCCGCAGGCAAAGGCGCTCGGCGAGTGGCTCCGTTCGCGCACCATCGACATCCCTGAGGAGCTGCTATGACCGACACCGAGCTGGTCCATCTCGTCATCGCCGACGGCATGGCAACCATCACGCTCGATTCGCTCCACAACCGCAACGCGCTCTCGCGACAACTCGTCGCCGAGCTCACCGACCGGCTCCGCAGCGCCGCCGCGGCCTCGGACGTCCGCGCTATCGTGCTCGCCCACACTGGGACGACCTTCTGCGCCGGTGCCGATCTCTCCGAGGCGTCGACCGGTCCGATGACCGGAACGGCGAGCGGTCTCCTCGCGCTGCTCCGCCTCATCGTCGATCTGCCCCGCCCAGTTATTGCCAGAGTCCACGGTAACGTGCGCGCCGGTGGCGTGGGGCTGCTCGGGGCGTGCGACATCGTCGTCGCCGGCCCGCGCTCCACCTTCGCGATCACCGAGGCTCGGCTCGGACTCGCCGCCGCGGTCATCTCCGTGACCGTCCTCCCCCGCCTCGACGAGCGATCCGCAGCGCGCTACTACCTCACCGGCGAAACCTTCGACGCCTCCGAGGCGCAGCGCATCGGCCTGGTCACGATCACCGCCGCTGACGTCGAAGGCGCCGTCGCGACGCTCGCCGCCGACCTGCGCATGGCGTCGCCGCAGGGACTGCTCGAATCGAAGCGCCTGGCGAACCGAGGCGTCCGGGATGCGATCGCGCGCTACGGCGAGGAGATGGTGGCGCTCTCCGCCCGGCTCTTCGCGTCGGAGGAGGCGCGCGAGGGCATGACCGCGTTCCTCGAGCGGCGACCCCCCCGCTGGTCCGCCTGATCGAGACCCGGGCGACCGAGGACATAATCCGCCCGGTGACCAGCGAAGCCTGGGGATCGCAACCGTCCTCGTCGCCCCCCGGCGCGAGCGCCTCCGCCGCGCTCCGGCATGTTCTCCTCTGGGCTTCGCGGCGGCGCCAGATCAAGCGCGCGGTGACCTCGGCCCCCGTGACCCGGGACGTCGTCCGCCGCTTCGTTGCCGGCGAGACCATCGAGGAGGCGCTCGCGGTCACTCGGACCCTGACCGGCGAGGGCCTGCGGGTGTCGCTCGATCATCTCGGCGAGGACACCCTCGACACCATGACGGCACGTGCCGCGGTCGATGCGTACCGCTCGCTCGCCGGCCGTCTGGCCGACGAGGGGCTCGCCGCCGCAGCGGAGATGTCGGTGAAGCTCTCCGCGGTGGGTCAGGCGCTCGACGAATCCCTGGCGCTCGACAACGCGCGCCTGATCTGCGAGGCGGCGCACTCCGCGGGCTCCTCGGTGACCATCGACATGGAGGACCACTCGACGACCGACTCGACGCTGCGGGTCGTCGGCCTGCTCCGGCAGGACTTCCCGTCCACCGGGGCGGTGCTCCAGGCGTCACTCCGCAGGACCGAGGAGGACTCCCGGATCCTCGGGGTACCGGGCTCGCGAGTCCGGCTCTGCAAGGGCGCGTATCAGGAGCCGTCGTCGCTCGCCTGGCAGCGTCCGGAGGACATCCGGGGTGCGTACCTCCGTTGCCTGAGCACGCTCATCGCCGGCGGCGCGCTGCCGATGGCCGCCACCCACGACCCGAAGCTGGTTGCGGCCACCGCCCGGCTGGTCGGGGACATCGGTGGACCTGGTTTCCGGCACGAGTACCAGATGCTCTTCGGCATTCGCCCAGACGAGCAGCGCCGCCTCGTCAGGGCCGGTGAGACGGTGCGCGTCTATGTGCCCTTCGGCGTGCAGTGGTATGGCTATCTCATGCGCCGAATGGCCGAGCGGCCGGCCAACACGGCGCTGTTCCTGCGCGCGCTGATGAGCCGCAACTGATGGCAACGGCAATGCCGGGCCATCGGGTCGTGGTCACCGGCGGCGCGGGCTTCATCGGCGTCCACAGCGTCGAGGCCCTGCTCGCCGCCGGCGCGGAGGTCCTCGTCATCGATGATCTTCGCCACGCGTCCTACCGGCCCCTTCCCGGCGCGGCTCGTGTCGAGGTCGCGGACGTCGCCGAGCCGGCGGCGCGCATCGCCATCGAGTCCTGGCGGCCGACGGTCATCCTCCACCTCGCGGCCCAGGGGGGGGTCAACCGCTCCTGGCGGGAGCCGGCGGCGGACGCGCACATCAACGTGCTCGGGACGGTGAACGTGATCGCGGCGGCGATCGCCGGCGGGTGCCGGCGGGTCGTGGTCGCCTCCTCGGGTGGAGCCCTCTACGGCGCCGCCCGGCGCCTGCCCACGCCCGAGGGCGAGCCCGCCGAGCCGCGGTCACCGTACGGCACCGCGAAGCTCAGCATCGAGCACTACCTGGGCCACTTCACGCGAGCCGGCTCCCTGGACGGGCTCGCGCTTCGCTACGGGAACGTGTACGGCCCGGGGCAGGACGGCACCGGGGAGGCTGGCGTCGTGGCGATCTCCAGCCGCCGGCTCCTCGACGGCAGGGCGCCGGTCGTCCGCGGCGACGGCACCCAGACGCGTGACTTCACCTACGTCGGCGATGTCGTTGCTGCGAACGTCCTCGCGCTGGCGTCGAGCGTGACCGGCGCGCTGAACATCGGCACGGGCCGCGAGACTGCCATCGTCGACCTGGTTCGCACCCTGTGCATACTCGCCGGATTTCGCGGTGAGCCCGAACGCGAGCCTCTCCCACCCGGGGAGGTCGCTCGCAGCGCCCTCGACAACTCGCTCGCGGCCGAGCGCCTCGGCTGGGCGCCGGCGGTCAGCCTTGACGACGGCCTGGCCCGAACCCTGGAGAGTTTCCGCAACGAGGTCCGGTGATCACGCGACGGTGTGCGCGGCGGTGATCACGCCGGACACGTCGAGCACCAGCGCGACCACGACCAGGGTGGCGATGGCCCAGCTACGACTTGACGAGAGCTGTCCGGTTCGCCGCCATGCGATCGTCCACGCGGTGATGGGCGCGGCGGCGGCGACGGCGACCAGCAGGTAGCGCGCCTGCGGCTGGAGATCGAAGGTCGCCGAGTTCAGCACCGACTGCGTCACCGCCACGGCGAGCACCACCAGGAGGAGGGTCGCAACGCGGCGGCGCACCGTGTCCCAGCCCGCCCACGAGCGCGCCACCGCCACGCACGCGGCGATGGCGACGACCGCGATGATCGCGACCGCGATCGTGCTCGGCAGCGGTCGGACGCCGAGGATCGAGATCGCGACGAAGTGCGAGCCGTTTCCATACATGCCCACGATGCTCAACGCTGTCGCGGCGAGGTAGCCGCGCACCTGTGAGAGCGAGTCGAAAACCTGGCGCTGGGCGGTGATCGGATGCAGTGGCGGCAGCGGGCTCCCGAACTCGAGCGCGTTCCGGACGAACCACCAACCGGCGAGGACGATCGACGGCACGAGCAGCGCGGCGACGTGAACCGCGCGGAGCTGTCGAGCGAAGCGTACGGCCACCAGCGCCAGCAGCAGCAACGCCAGGATCCACACCGTCTCCTTGGCGAGCACGGCCAGCGCGACCGCCAGGCCCGACCCGAGGGCAAGCCGCGGCGTGAGCAGATCGCTCTGCATCACGACGACGCCCGCAAGCACGAGGAGCGCACCCGCCAGCCACGCGAGGTTGTCGTCGTTGATCGCGCCGGCGAGGTATTGCGCCTCCGGGAGGAGCGCCACCAGCGCCGCCGCACCCACCGCCAGGGCCGGCCTGAGCGGGAAGAGACGGCGCGCCACCGCGTAGACGGCGAGGATCGTGAGCAACCCGAGCACCACCGAGACCAGCCTGATCAGGCGCGCATCGTCCCCGGTGAGCTTCGCGACGATCGAACCCAGCAGGTAGTACAGCGGGGGTTGCTGACGCTCGGGTTCGCCGGCCGGCGGCAGCCGCAGGTGATCGGCGATCCCGGTGACGTAGTGCAGGTGGGACAGCTCGTCCGGCGATGCGCCGATGGGGGTGATGCGCGTGTACGCCACGGCGAAACCGGTGAAGACGGTGAGAATCGCCCCGAGCGCCCACCGGTCGGGATGGCGTCGCTCGACGCGCGCGAGCAGGCCGGGGGTGGTCACGGCAGGGTCTGGGCGCTGTCCGCCCGGACCCACACCGTGTCAGGGTAGCTCACGTACTTGTTCACGTACTCCCCGCCGGCGAGGAGCTTCCCGATCTCTGGGAAGAGCTGCTGCGCGACGGCGTCCACGATGATCAGCTCCGGGCGCTGGTTGGCGACGTACTCCTCGACGGGACCGCCGTGACCGAGGAGGACCTCGTCGTTGTAGATGGGCGGAGTCGGCATGACGATCTGCAAGTCCGCGAGCGCGTACACCCAGGCGTCATACGACCACACCACCGCGGTGGCGCCGCTGAATCCATTCGCCGTGATCCAGGCGGCGACGTCCGCGTCACCCTTGACCCGGTAGTCGAAACCGTTCAGCCACTCCGCGCGCCAGGTCGAGTCGAACGCGGCCGCCACGGCGCCTCCGTAGTAGTCGCTGAGGGTGTGGGAGTTCGTGGCTGACGGGGGAATCGGCAGCCAGTCGATCCCCGCGACCTTGGCCGTCAGGATCGCGATCGTCAAGCCGCCGATCTGCAATCCCGGACCGATGAGCGACCTCCGGCTGCCTCTGCGGAAACGGAGCCTCGAGGGCACCGAGACCCCGGAGACCAGCAGGGTGAGCGGCGCCACGGCAGGAGCGAGGAAGTGCGGGTACGGCTGACCCGCGACGGCGGTGACCACCAGGGTTGCGCCGGCCCAGAGCGCGAGCACCCAGTCCACTCGGGGGCGCTGACGGTTGGCGATCGCCCCGGCGGCGATCAGCAGCGCGGCGGCGAAGGCGAGACCGAAGTGGACGATCCCACCGACGGCGCTGGCCGGAAGCACCTCCTGTGTGTAATCCACGTAGAAACCGGCGAGCGCGAAGGCGACAGTGCCGGCGCCGGCGGTGATGATCGCCGCCGTCAGCCATGCCGCGGTGATCGCGGCGACCGTGCCGGCAAAGACGAAGGCATCGCGGCGGAGGAGCTTCGGCGCAACGAGCATGGCGAAGCAGAACGCCGAGGTCTCGGCGACGGCAGTCTGCTGATACGCGATCGCGGCGGCCATGAGCACCCCGGCGGCGAGCGGCCAGCGCGGGATGCGCCGGGGGGCCTCACTCCGGTCGCCTCGGAGGATCCGCACCAGGACGATGGCGCCGGCCCAGGACAGCGGCGCGATCATCAAGCTCTCCGGAAGCGCAAGTTCGGCGTCGACGAGCGGCAGACCCAGGATCACCGCCGCGATGACACCGGCGATGAGCGCTCGCCGCGGTGTGTAGAGGCGGCCCGCGGCCCAGACGATCGCGGCGATCGTGGCCATGCCGCTGACCAGCGTGAGCAAGTGCAGCCCGATCTCGCTTGAGCCGAACAGCTTCACCTCGAGCGCGATCGTCCAGAGCATCCCCGGTGGCTTGTTGTTCCAGGTCTGGGCGTAGAGGATCTTGCCCTTGAGCAGTTCGCGAGCCACGTTCACGTATCCCGCCTCGTCCGTGTACCAGTGGGGCTCCATGAGTGATGGCACGCGGAGGACGGCCAGAGTGGCCAGTCCCGGTATGGCGACTTTGCGCACTAGGCTCGCTCCCGGCGGGCGTCCTCCGGTCGCCAGCTGATCGCCAGTGAGACGCGAAGCCGGATCACGTCACGCATCGCGCGAGCGACGGGGATCAGTCGTCCGCCGGAGCGGCGGCCGGCGAGACGCGGAAGATGCTCGACGCGCACCTGGATGACGCGAAATCCCAGCCGGTGGGCTTTGAAGAATATCTCGGGATTGAACACGGCAGATCGAGCGCGGATGGGGGTGACCGCGTTCCAGACCTCGCGCGTGAACGCCTTGAGACCGCAGTCGAAGTCCTGCTCGCGGATACCGAATGCGATGCGCACCACCCGGTTGTACACGCCGCTCACGAATGACCGATACCAGGGATCGGCTCTGCGAACGCGAATGCCGGCAACCATGTCGACGTGATCGAGGCCGGCGATCACCACCCCGAGGTCCCGGGGATCGAACTGGCCATCGCCGTCCATGAACGCGAGGATCTTCCCCCGCGAAGCCCGGAGCCCGTCGCACACCGTGATCGCGTAGCCGCGCTGCTGCTTGTGGGTGACAACCGTCAGGTTTCCAGCCGCCTCCCCCATCGCCCTGCGCGCGACGCCGGCGGTGTCGTCGTGGCTCGCGTCGTCGACGAGGACGATCTCGTAGGTTCGACCCCCTTCCGCGAGCACCGCCATGACGTCCTGGAGGACGCGCCCGATGTTCTCCACCTCGTTATGGGCCGGGATCGTCAGGCTGACGTCGACCTCGGGCAGCGCCACCGGCGCTACGCCACCGTCTCCGCCGCTGGAGTCGCGACCTGCGCCTTACCGGTGGCTGCCCGGGAACGACCCGACGCCCATTCGACGTCGGACACGCCGACCTGAGAGAGGTCCACGCGATCGATGTGCGCCTCGACGATCTTGATGACCGAGTCGATCAAGGTCCGTCGGAGCTTGTGCGCCTCGAGGCCGAGGTCGACGAGCAGCTGATGCTTGGCGTTGTAGAAGTGCGTGTCCTTCTCGAAACGAGGATTCGGCGTGTGGTCGATGGTGGTCTCGCCGCCATGCGCAGCGCGCGCGTCGCGCACCAGCTCGGCCAGCTGGAGCACGGAGAACTGCTCGGTGAACTGGTTGAAGACGCGGAACTCACCGGGCGCTGCCGGATGCTCGATGCTCAGCTGGACGCACGCCATGGTGTCGCGGATGTCGAGGAAGCCGCGCGTCTGGCCGCCGCTGCCGTAGACGGTGAGTGGCTTGCCGATCGCCGACTGCACGATGAAGCGGTTGAGCACCGTCCCCCAGATCCCGTCGTAGTCGAATCGCGTTGCGAGCTCGGGATGCAGCGCGGTCTCCGGTGTGTTGCAGCCGTAGACGACGCCCTGGTTGAGGTCCGTGGCGGCCAGCCCCCATGCACGGCACACGAAATGGATGTTGTGGCTGTCGTGCACCTTGGAGAGGTGGTAGAAGCTTCCCGGAAGCTTGGGGTACGGCAGCGTATCGCTGCGGCCGTTGTGCTCGATGGTGATGAAGCCTTCCTCGATGTCGATGTTCGGGGTGCCGTACTCGCCCATGGTGCCGAGCTTCACCAGATGGCAGTCCGGGGCGTGCTCGTGCAACGCGAAGAGCAGGTTGAGCGTGCCCGCGACGTTGTTGAGCTGGGTCATGACCGCGTGCTCGCGGTCGACCATCGAGAACGGCGCCGAGCGCTGCTCCGCGAAATGCACGACGGCGTCGGGCTTGGTGGATGCGATCAACTCGGCGAGCGCTTCGGCGTCGGTGAGATCGACGAGGCGCCACTCGATCTCCGCCCCGCCGTGCTCGCGCCAGCGCTCGACGCGTCGCTCCATCGTCGAGATCGGGATGAGCGACGACGTGCCGCATTCCAGGTCCCAGCGACGGCGAACCATATTGTCCACCGCGATCACGCGGTAGCCCTGGTTGGACAGGTGCATCGATTGCGGCCAGCCGAGGTAGCCGTCCGCACCGAGCACGATCACCGTTCGGTTGCGCATGCAAGTAGCTCCTGGAGTGTTGGGACCCTGCGACCTTCGTAACGAAGACCTATCGAAAAAGGGTTATGAACTGGGATTATGCCTACACCATCCGCCCACTGGCCACACCCCGTCGTCAATGGCCGTGTGAAGGCAGAGAGATGAGCGTAGCCGAATCGCGCGACGGATCGACCGGGAGCCGGACAAAAGAGCGACAATCAGCTTTCGTGTCGATCTCGGATTCTGCTCGCCGCGGGCGCCTGCTCCGGGCGGCGATCACCAGCGTCGTCACAGTCCTCGTCCTCCTGCTCGCCTGGCGGCTGATTGGCGGGCACAATCTCCGCTGGCAGGGGATCACCCCGTCGGTGGGATCGATCGCTCTGGCGGCGCTCGGTGCCGCCTGCTTCCTGGTCGGCAGGGCCTGGCGGTTCGCGGCGCTCCTCCCGAGGCGTCGGGGCAGCGCCCGCGAGTTGCTCGGAGCGACCGCCGCGTCGTGGGGAGCCGGACTGCTGCTGCCGGGGCCCTCGGCCGACGTCACCTTCGTGGCCCTGGCGCGGACCCGATTCTCCGTCGGCGTCGCCCGCGGATCGGGCAGCGCGATCGTCGCTCGGATCCTGGACGTCGTCAGCCTCTCGCTGGTCGCCGTGGTGGCATCCTTCCTCACCGCGACCGTCGAGCCGCCCGCGGTCGTCCTCGCCGCGGGGGGCGCCTTCGTCGTCGGTCTCGGCGTCCTCCTGTCGCTGATCATCCCGGGTCCGCGCACGCTCGTGACTCGGCTCGCGGCGCGGATCCCGAGGCTCGCTCCCCTGGCAGCGCGTGCCGAGGCTGAACTCGACGAGCTCAACAGTCGCGCTCGGTGGGCGAACCTGGTCGCAAGCACCGTCTTCTGCCGGCTCGCCACCGCGGTGCAGTACGCGGCGCTGATGAGCATGGTCGGACTCCACCTGGGGTTCTGGCAGACCTGGTTCGTGCTGTCCATCCGGACCCTCCTGCTGACCATCCCGATCCAGGGCATCGCCGGCATCGGCACCGGGCAGGCGTGGTGGGCGGGAGCCCTGCTCCTCGAGGGCGTGGGCGGCGGGCTCGCCGTCGGTGCGGGTCTGACCCTGCAGGCGATCGATCTCGCCGTCTCCCTCCCCGTTGCCGGGCTCGCCAGCGCGCTGCTGATCCGCCGTCACCGGGAGCCCGCCGACCTCGAGCCCGGCGAAGACGGCGTGACCGCCGAGAATCCCGGGGCGGACGTCCTGGGTACTCCCGCGCCGGCGTCGCGCGAGCCCATCCACGTCGCCTGAGACGGCCACGCAGCTCATCCACCCTCTGGAGGCGCGCCCTTGCCCCTGATCGATCGCGATGGTGAGTACGACGTCGTCGTCATCGGAGCCGGGTCGACCGGCGAGAACGTCGCGGGCCGCGTGGTGCGAGGAGGTCTGACCTGCGCGGTCGTCGAGAGCGAATTGGTCGGTGGCGACTGCTCGTACTGGGCATGCATGCCGAGCAAGGCGCTCCTTCGCAGCGGGCAGGCGCTGCGTGCGGCGCTGGCCGTCGACGGCGCCCGCCAGGCGGTCACCGGCGCCATCGACCGCGCGGCCGTGCTGCGCCGCCGGGACAAGTTCGCATCCCACTGGAAGGACGACGGTCAGGTCCGGTGGCTCGATGACCAGCACATCGATCTCGCCCGGGGGATGGGACGGCTCGACGGGGAGCGCCGGGTGACGGTGTCCCCGCAAGACGGTCCGGCCTTCACGCTCACCGCACGCTCGGCGGTGGCGCTCTGCACGGGGAGCCGGGCATCGATCCCGCCCATTCCCGGCATCGAATCCGCCGGGGCGTGGACCAGCCGCGACGCCACGAGCGCCAGGGCGGTTCCCCGGCGGCTGGTCATCATCGGCGGCGGCGTGGTCGCCTGCGAGATGGCCGACGCGTGGCGGACGCTCGGCAGCGAGGCGGTCACGCTGATCGTTCGGGAGGACCGGCTCCTCGTCAACACGGAGGATTTCGCGGGCGAGGCCGTGCGCGCCTCCTTCGAGCAGCGGGGCATCGATGTCCTCCTCAGCACGGTCACCGAGCGGGTCGCGCGCGCAGAGGATGGAGAGGTCACCGTGGCGCTCGCCGGCGGACGCTCGGTGAGCGGCGATCAGCTCCTGGTCGCGACCGGCAGGGCTCCCCGCACCGATGCCATCGGCCTCGACACGGTGGGGCTCCGCCCCGGAGCGTGGCTCACCGTCGATGACAGCTGCCGCGTCGATGGCGGCGGCGAGTGGCTCTATGCGGCCGGGGACCTCAACCACCGGGCGCTGCTCACCCACATGGGCAAGTACCAGGGGCGCGCCTGCGGCGACGCGATCGTGGCACGCGCCAAGGGTGAGCTTTCCGGCGACCCGTCACCCTGGTCCAGCTGCGCGGCGACCGCCGACCATGCCGCCGTGCCACAGGTCGTCTTCACGGACCCCGAGGTGTCGGCGGTGGGCCTGACCCATGCCGGGGCGGTGGCGGCGGGGCTCCGTGTCCGCGCAGTCGACTACGAGATCGGCGACGTCGCCGGTGCCGGGCTGACGGCCGACGGTTACCGCGGACACGCCCGGATGGTC
Organism: Saccharimonadales bacterium (SeqCode); assembly: GCA_035534875.1. Lineage (GTDB taxonomy): Bacteria > Chloroflexota > Dormibacteria > Aeolococcales > Aeolococcaceae > Palsa-851. The sequence goes on along the minus strand of DATLRB010000023.1, from coordinate 59,483 downwards.
GTTGACGAGGATCGCGGGGTCATCGTCGGTGTGACCTTCACCGGCCCCGGCGTCGGCGACCTCATCCACGCGGCGACGGTCGCGGTGGTCGGCGAGGTACCCCTCGACCGCCTGTGGCACGCCGTCCCGTCGTATCCGACGGTGAGTGAGATCTGGCTGCGCCTGCTCGAGACCTACGGCCTGTAGGTCACTCGCCGATGTGGTTCGCGGGGACCGCACCCATCTTGCCGGCCTGGTAGTCCGCGAGCGCCTGCGCGATCTCCGCGTGGGTGTTCATCACGAACGGGCCGTAATGGGCGACGGGCTCGCGAATCGGGCGCCCACCGAGGATGAGCAGGTCCAGGTTGGGATGACGGCTCTCCTGGTGGGTCCCGGCGGTGGCGGTGATGACATCGCCCGTGCCGAGCGCCGCGAGCTGCCCCGACTGGATCGGGCGCCGCTCCTCGCCGACTGTCCCGCTCCCCGCGAGGACGTAGATCAGCGCGTTGAAATCGCGCGGCCACGGCAGCACCAGCCGAGCACCGGGGCTGACGGTCACGTGAGCGAGCGAGATCGGCGTGTAGGTGATCCCCGGCCCGCGATGACCGGCGACCTCACCGGCGATCACGCGCAACAGCGCGCCGCCGTCGTAGGAGGTGAGCAGTGCGACGTTCCCGGCGCGGATGTCCTGGTACCGGGCGGGAACCCACTTCTGCGCGGCGGGGAGGTTGACCCACAGCTGGAAGCCGTGGAAGAGACCGCCGCTGGCGATGAGATCCTCCGGCGGACGCTCGATGTGGAGGATGCCCGCTCCCGCGGTCATCCACTGGGTGTCGCCGTTGGTGATGAGGCCACCACCACCGTTGGAGTCCTGGTGCTGGAAGGTGCCGTCGATCATGTAGGTGACGGTTTCGAAGCCGCGATGCGGATGCCACGGCGTGCCCTTGGGTTCTCCGGGCGCGTACTCCACCTCGCCCATCTGATCCATGTGGATGAACGGATCGATGAGTGCGGGATCGGTACCGGCAAATGCGCGCCGCACCGGGAACCCCTCGCCCTCGAGTCCGTGTGGCGCCGTGGCGACGCTGATCACCGGCCGGTGGGTCGATGCGCTCGGATCGGGTTGCGGGATGTGCGGCAGCGCGGTGATGTCGTCAACGGTCACGGCGGGCATGGCTAAAATTCCTTACAGGACAAGCGCTTTCACGGGCGCCATCACATGTTCCAGGTCCCAGCTCACACCAGGAACGTCAACATAGAGCTCGATCTCGTTTCCGTCGGGATCGGTGATGTAGAGGCTGTGGCTCACGGTGTGATCGCTCATGCCGACCACATGCACGCCGGCCTCCTTGCAACGACGCACGGCGTCGCGCAATTCGTCGTCCGAGTCGCCGACCTTGAGCCCGAAGTGATAGAGGCCGACGTGGCGTCCGCGCGGCAGCGGCTGCGCGTCCTCGCCCACCTCGATGAGCAGCAGTTCGTGATGCGTCCTGCCGCTGCTGAACAGCGCGACGGGGATCCGGCCGAGGGGACCTTCCTCCGTGGCTCGCAGCTGCCTCCAGCCGAGCACGTCTCGATAGAAGGCGGCCGAGCGCTCGATGTTGTGGACGTACAGGACGAGGTGTCCCAGCTCTTTGATCTCCATGGCAAGAAGCTTACCCGCGGCGTCTCGAGCCAAACAGGGGGGGTCCGGCGGCACCGCGCGGCGTGGCTGAGCGACGATGGTCGCGTGCGCGGGGTGCGAATCTCCTATCCGCAGATCATCGGCCTGATCTACGTCGTCGCCATGTTCATGACGATCATGGACGCGACCATCGTCTACGTCGCGCTGCCGTCGATCGCCCGGAGCTTCGCCGTGAGTCCGGCGGCGACCGACGGCGTCATCGTCGGGTACCTGGTGAGCCTCGCCGTCTGGATCCCCGCCTCGGGGTGGGTCGGTGATCGGTACGGCACGAAGCGAACATTCCTGACCGCGGTCGCGCTCTTCACCATCGCGTCGGCGCTCTGCGGGCTGTCGCAGTCGCTGCTCGAACTGGTGCTCTTCCGCGTCCTGCAGGGCGCAGGCGGCGGCATGCTGACCCCCGTCGGCATGGCGATGCTCTACCGCGCCTACCCACCCGCGCAGCGGGCGCGCCTGGCTCGTATCCTCGTGATCCCCACCGTCATGGCGCCCGCGCTGGGGCCGTTGATCGGTGGCGAGCTGGTGGACAGCCTCTCCTGGCGCTGGGTGTTCTTCGTGAACGTCCCGATCGGACTGGCCGCCGTCGTCTTCAGCGGTCTCAAGCTCACCGAGCACCGCGAGCGCGCGGGCGAGCGCTTCGATCTGCCCGGGTTCTGCCTGGCGGCCGGGGGCTTCGGGCTGTTCCTCTTCGCGCTCAGCGAGGCGGCGACGCTCGGCTGGGCATCACCGCTGATCATCGCCACCGCTGCGGGCGGCGCCGCGCTGATCGCCGCGCTCGTCTGGGTGGAGCTGCATGCCGACCTCCCCATGATCGACCTTCGGTTGCTGCGCAACCGCCTCTTCGGAGTGGCCAACCTCGCATCGCTGTTCGCATCCGGCGGCTTCCTCGGCCTGCTCTTCCTTGCGCCGATCTGGCTCCAGAGTGGTCGTGGACTCTCCGCCCTCGTCTCCGGGTCCAGCACGGCGCCCGAGGCACTCGGGGTGCTGGTCTCGTCGCAGCTGGTCGGCCGCATCTACCCGCGGGTCGGTCCCCGCCGCCTGATCAGCGGCGGTCTCGCCGGCGTGACCATCGCCACGTGCCTGCTCGCAGTGCTGATGGATGGCAACCTCTGGCTCTTCCGCGGCGTGATGTTCACCATCGGCGTCGGGTGGGCATACGTCGTGATCTCGATGAATGCCGGCCTCTTCGCTCAGGTGTCACCGCGCGAAACCGGCCGCGCGACGGCCCTCTACAACGCTCAGCGGCAACTCGCGGCGGCACTGGGGGTCGCCACGCTGTCGACCATCGTCGGCACCCAGGAGGCGGCCACGGGACTCGCGGGCGACGCCACCGTCTTTCGCATCGCGTTCTTCGCCGCGGCAGGCTTCACCTTCGTCGGAGCGGTCATCGCGCTCGCCATCCGGGATCGCGACGCAGCGTCGACGATGCGTCGCGACGCTCCGCCGACGACAGCCGCGCCCGCCGCCTAGAAGGATCCGGTCAGGATCCGCGACGAGTACCGGTTCAGTGGGAGCAGGACTTGGCGTCGCCGGCCGAATCGGCCGTCTGGAAGCTGTGCCCGCAGCCGCAGGTCCGAACGGCGTTCGGGTTGTGGATCGTGAACCCGCCACCCATCAGCTCGTCGACGTAGTCGATCTCGGCGCCCTGGAGGTACTGGGACGAGTACGCGTCCACGTACACCTTGAGGCCTCCCTCGACGTCAACGACCTGGTCGTCGTCTTTCGGCGGATTCTCATCCAGGCCCATGCCGTACGAGAAGCCCGAACACCCACCCGACTGGATGAAGACCCGAAGTCCGAGTGCGCGATCGGCCGGCTGGTCGGCGATGAGGCCCTTGAGCTGCTCACGGGCGGCGTCGGAGATCGTGACGATGGACGGAGAGGTAATTGCCATGGTGTTCTCAATCATACGTCACACCCCCCTTCGGGAAACCTCGCCACCGGTCCGAGACCCCTCTGCGACGGGGACTCGACGCGCGACCCTCTGGCCGAGCAGGCCCCGGACGTCAGGCTCCCCGCCGTGCATCCGGTTGGCCACCGCTCCGAGAAGGATGAGCTCCGCGAGGAAGTACAGCCAGCTCGCGAGCAGAAAGACCAGCGCGAAGACGGCGCCATAGGTGGAGGACCCTTTCGAGAAGTGGGTGTAGACCGGCCACAGCAGCGTGAGCACCTCCATGGCCGTCCCCGCGATGGCCACGCCGGGCCAGAGGTCGCGCGCCCTGTAGGTCCGGTTGGGCACCAGGCGGTAGATGGCGAGCATCAACGCGCACCACACCACGAGCCCGGCCAGGGGCTCGAAGACCCAGATCACCCCCGGAACCACGATCAGCGAGTTGACGCCGACGGTGACCACGAGGGACACGACGAACAGGATGGTCATCACAAGGGCCATCGCCCGCTGGCGGATGAAGCCGCGCTGGCGCACGCCGGCCACGACCCCGAGCGCGAATTCCATGCCCGTGAAGAGGCTGCTGCCGCTCCAGAGCAGGCCGGCGATGCCGAGACCGCCGAGCAGACCCGAATGCTGCCGGACCGAGTCGAACAGGGTCTGGAGCTCGTGCTGTGCGTCGGCGGGGAAGAACCCGAGGATCGCGGACAGCGCTGCCGCCCGGGCGTGCGCCGACTGTGTGGCAAAGCCGAGGACGGAGAGCAGACCGAGAATCAGCGGGAACATGCTGACGAACGCGTTGAACGCCATGCCTGACGCGTAGTTGCCGGCCTGGCTCGAACCGAAAGCGGCGATCAACCGGCCGGGATAGCTGTGCCCGGCCCATGTGGCCATCGATGTGACGCGCCTCTTCACGCCGTCAGATTGACATGCGGTACGGCCGGTGGCGACGCGACGCGCCGGCCACGGTCCCTAGTCTGCAGCGAGCGTGCTCGCCGACTCGGCAGCGTATCGCGGGAGATGCACGTCATCGGACCCCGCGAACCGCATCGCACCGGCAACGAGGTGGTGACCGGCGACTTCGTCGATGAGACGGAGCATCTCCTGACAGATCTGACGATAGCTCGGATGCCCCTGCGGTGACGTGCGCAGCTCGATGAGATGCATGGCCTCGCGCGCGTTGAGCTTGATCATGTATCGCATCCGGTGACCGAGCGTGACGAGGTAGCCGGCCTGCTGGGGGAAGGCGTCGACGACCTCGCGGTAGGCGGCTTCCGCCTCGCGGACTGCGACGTGCCATCGTTCCGCGAGCCCGGCGTCGACGACCGCGTCGGGAACCTCGTATCCCAATGACGGCGTCAGCTCCTGCCACTGCACGGTGAGCATGCGGTGACGTTGCAGATCGCGGAACGCGCCGTAGTCGGACACCACCTCGAACGTATAGTCGCAGTGCTCGAATCCACGCCCCGGGCGGTGGCGGCGGTTGCCCCGATGCCCGACGGCAGCTTCGAAGAGCGCCGCCTTCCGTGACCCCGACAGTGGGCGCACCGCCGCCAGCAGGCGCTCCTGCGAGGCGTGCGAGTACGGGAAGAGCGCCGACGCGAGGATGCGGTCCTCGCCATCGCCATCCCATTCGACGAGGGTCACCCCAGGAGGGCCCCACTCGTTCTCTGGCGAGAGACGGTCGGCGTCTTGGGCCACCGCTGCCGCGGTCTCGCGCAGGTACTCGACCCAGACGGCTCCTCGGTCGCGGCGGTCCAGCCGCGTCAGGAATTCCGGGATGAGCTTCTGGAGCTCGGCGTTCACCAGCTCGGCGTAGGCCTGCGCCTCCGGGAGGGGATGGGCGCGAAGGCGGAGCACGAGCTGCTCGTAGGCCTGCGGCGACGCGAACATCCCGACGTTGCTCACCGTCCCCGCCGGAAGCAGGCCGCGCATGAGGTCGAGCGCGAGCGCCCGGATCGCTCGCTTCCGCGCCCTCTCGTCAGCCTCGGGCGCCAGCGTGTCGTCCAGGTGCTGCATCAGCGGCTCGCGCAGCGCCGAGTACGTGTCGAAGAGCAGATCCATCGCCCTGACGTACGTGGCGCCGAGCGGCGACGCAAGCAGCCTGCGGTCGCGCAGGTACCGGTAGTGACCGTCTCGACGATCCGTGTACGGGATGTAGCGGGTCGACTGCTCCAGGTACGCGGCGAGCCGCCCCCACTCGATCGCCTTGGCGAGCGGTTGTGAGACCTGCTCGCACGCCAGATGCACACCCGCCAGCTGGGCCACCGAATCGTCCCCGTACTCGGCGAGCACCCGGCCGAAGAGCTCGGAGGCGCGTTCCCGGCCGGCGTCTGCGGTTGCCGGCCGGCCGTCCCGGCCGCCGGCGAGGAACTCGTCGACGAGCAGACGCCGAAGGCTCTTCGAGCTGCGGCTGTACCGGGCGAAGAGGGCGGCCGCGGTGACCTGCGGAAGGTTGGTGAGCGCGAACACCGGGAGATCGAGGTTGGTCACGTACGGCGCGAGCATCTGCTGCTCGTCCGCCGTGAAGGCTTCGACGTGGTAGTCGGCGATCATCGACGCAACTCTACGGATCGGCGAGCCGAGCCATCGCCGGTGGAGCGATTTGCGATCTCGTCTACAATCCCGGCCCAATGGCCGGCGCCGCCGTCCCGACCCCCCGCTTCCTTGCCGACGTCTACGAGGCGGCGAGCGAGTGCAACAAGTGCTCGCTGTGTCAGGCGACCTGCCCGGCGTACGTCGTCAATCCCGTCGAATGGGAGACGGCTCGAGGGCGAATCGCGCTGATCCGGGACGCGATGGAGGGACGCCTCGAGTTGCGCGACATCGCCGAGGGGCCGCTCTCCAGCTGCCTCACCTGCGACAACTGCGTCGCCGCCTGCGCGCCCCGCGTTCCGACCGGGCACATCGTCAGCCGTGCACGCCAGGAGCTGCACGCCCAGGAGGGGTACCCCTGGGCTCAGTCCTTCGCCCTGCGCAGCGTCCTGCCGCGACCGGGCGCGCTGCGCGCGCTCCACGGTTTCGCGCGCCTCACGCGGCGAGCGGGCATCTACGGGCTGGCGCGGCGCACCGGACTGCTGTCATGGCTCGGCACCGTCGGTGCGCTCGCCGAGCAGAGCGGCCCGCCGCCTGACCGCACCGTCCATCAGATGCTCGGTGACCTCCCGGCGGCCGCGGAGCCGGTGCGAGGCACGGTGGCGATGCTGGTGTGCTGCCTCTCGAATCTCACCGCCCCCGAGGCGACCGACGCCACCATCCGCGTGCTGCTCGCGTCCGGCTATGACGTCCAGGTGCCACAGCTCGGCTGCAGCGGTCTTCCCGCGCGCACGCTCGGCGATCGCGACGCGATGGTGGACATGGCGATCAGGAACAGCGCCGCGCTCAGCCATGTCGCGGTCGACGCGTACATCGGTGATACCGCCTCGTGCACCGAGCACTATCGCGAGTACGGGAGCATCGCAGGCGATGATCGCCAGGTCGGCGCCCGAGCGCGCGAGATCGCGCATCACACCGCTCTCGCGAGCGACTTCCTTGATCGCAACGGGGTGCGCGGTAACCTCGGTCCGCTGCGCTGGCGTGTGACCATCGACGAGCCGTGCGCCCTGCCCATCGACGGACCCGAGCGCGGAGCGATGCGACGGCTGCTCGATCAGATCCCGCACCTCGAGGTCGTGGCGCTGCACGAGACGGCGATGTGCTGCGGCGGCGCGGGAACGTATTTCGCCCGCCAACCGGAGCGCAGTGAGGCGATCCTCCGGCGCAAGTTCGAGAACATCCGCGCCAGTGGCGCGGAGATCGTCGTGACCGAGAACATCTCCTGCATGCTGCAGCTGCGCACCGGAGCTGCCCGGTACGCGCCGAACGTCAGGGTGATGCACATCATGGAAGTGATGCTGGCCTCCCTGCAGGGTGCGGAGCGGCGACGCGCCGTTCTCGCCGGCTAGCCGAGGGCGGACAGCACCTCGTCGATACCCATGGCGATGCAGGTGAACGACGGCACGTCGCGCACCGTGTGCGTGGACGCCTCGCTGCTGCGCATCTCGTGGACGAGGTCCAGGAAATCCGCCACCGAGTCACTCTCGAAGGCCACGACGAACTCCTGATCGTCGAGACCGAATGAATAGGTGGTGTTGATCTTCACCCCCGGATACCTGTGGCCCATGGCGATGTGCTCACTCATCTGACGCTGGCGTTCCTCGGCACTCAGCCGGTACCACGCGCGAGTCTTGACGAACGGATACACGAACAGGTAGCGACGCCCGGTGGGAGCGATGACCAGCCGGTTGCTTCGCCCCTCCTGATGCTCGTGACGGTGCTTCTCGACGTACATGCTCTGCTTGGTCATCGAGAAATAGCTGTACGGCGATTCCAGATATGCGCCGAGCCGCGTTCGATTGAGCCGGGCCGAAAACTCGTGCAGGTCGTCGACGCGCTCGCTGACCATCCACAGGAGGAAATCGGCGTCGCCACGGGTGCCCACCGTGCTGTACGGCCGCAGGAGCACCCCCTCGCGATCGCCGACGTCGCGGACCAGCGCCGCGACGTCCTCACGGTCAGCCGCTCGCTCCGCCGCCGGCCGAAGCCGCCACTCGGGGCGCACGCGGTAGAAGGCGAAACGGATGTGCTGGCGCGCCGTCGGCACCGGTGCTGTCGCATCTCGGACGGTCAGCGGTGCGGTTACCTCGGACATGTCGCGGTCATCCTACCCGAGGCGCCGCATCGACCGGCACGAGTCGGATCACTCCCCGCCGTGCAGCGCCTCGGCAAGCGCGCGCTTGCGCAGCAGGCGCTGCTCGCGGCGCACCCGAGCCTCCGCCTGACGCTGCCGCTCATCCTCGGTCTCCGCGATGACCTTGGCGACCTCCGCCGGTCTGCCATCGCGATCGAGGCCGACGTACACGAGATGCGCGCTCGCGACGTGCAACTTCTCGCCGGAGGGAATCCGCTCGACGTCGACGCGGACGCTGATCTCCATCGACGTGTGGTGCGCGTCATTGACGCGCGCGTGCACGCTCAGCAGGTCGCCGATGTACACCGGGGCGAGAAAGCTCATCTCGTCCATCGTGGCGGTCACCACACGGCGCCGCGCGTGCTTCATCGCGGCGATGCCGGCCGCGGTGTCGACGAGCCGCATGATCGTGCCGCCGTGGACGTAGCCCGAGGTGTTCGCGTGCTCGATCTCCATCGCCACCGACAGATGCGTCTCCGATTCCGAGGTCGGGCGCGGCGTCACATCCACGTTGCGGTACAGGTCGTTGCGGTCCTCGCGCGAGCGGATGAAGTCCATCAGCCGAGCACGTCCAGGGTGGCGCGAACCAGGGTCTCGACGCCGACCGGGAGCGCCGCCTCGTCGATGTCGAAGTAGGCGCTGTGATGGGGCGGCACCGGACCGCGCTCGGGATGACCGGCGCCGACCAGGAAGTAGCAGCCCGGCGCTCGTTCGAGGAAGCAGGCGACATCATCGCCGACCGTGATGGGCACGGCGAGGTCGACGTGGTCCTCGCCGACCGTGGCTTCGGCGGCGTGGCGGACGAGGTCGGCGGTCGCGGTGTCGGAGACGACCGGTGGACAGCCGCTTCCCCGCCGGAAGCTCGCCTCGGCACCGTATCCACTCGCCACCGCGGTCGCGATCTCGGCGACACGCTTCAGGAGACGCTCCCGCTCACCCGCGTCGATGGCGCGCGTGGTGCCGAGCAGCTCCGCCGAGTCGGCGATCACGTTGAACGCGGTCCCCGCGGTGACCCGGCCGATGGTGATCACCGCCGGTGAGAACGGCGAGGTCTCCCTGCTGATGATCGACTGGATCGCGAGGATCACCTGCGCGGTGACGACCACGGGGTCGATGGCGGTGTGGGGCATCCCGCCGTGCCCGCCCCGGCCCTGAATCGTGATCGAGAAGCTGTCGGCACTCCCGAAGATAACGCCAGACTTGACTGCAACTCGTCCGGTTTGGAGCGGCGCCCAGAGGTGGATGCCGAGCACGCGGTCGACCCCCTCTGCGGCGCCGTCGCCGATCATCGGCACCGCCCCCGAGGCCGTCTCCTCGGCCGGCTGGAAGCAGAGCCGCACGCGGCCCGACCATGTGTCACGCAACGCGACGAGCGCGGTCGCGGCCCCGAGCGTCATCGCCACATGACCGTCGTGTCCGCACGCGTGCATGACGCCGTCGACGGCGGAGGTGACGGCGCGGCCCTCGCCACGCTCGATGATGGGCAGCGCATCCATGTCGGCGCGCAACATCAGTGTCGGTCCGGGCTTCCCGCTGTCGAGATCCGCGAGCACCCCGGTCCCGCCGACACCGGTGCGAACCGTGAAGCCGAGATCGGCGCTCCGCCGGGCAGCGAGCGTCGCCGTGTCGCGCTCCTGGAGCGAGAGTTCGGGGTGCCTGTGGAGCAGGCGCCTGGTCTCCGTGACCTCCTCGCGAGTCCGGTCGACCTCGGCACGGATACGCGCGTCACGATCGACGGCGACGCCGCTCACGATGCACCGGCGACGCTGACGCCCGACCGCCGGAGCGCCACCGCCTGAATCGAGCCGTTGTTGACCACGCGCGTGGCGCCGCATGCACGCGCGCGGCGTCGCAGGTCGAGGTCACCGTGGTTGGAGAACCCCACGATCTCCAGGTCGGGGCGCTCGACGCGGAGTCGCCCGATCAGCGCGAGGCGGGCCTCGACGCCGCTGTTGAGGTCCACGAAGACCAGGGCCACGTCCGGCACCGCGTCGCCGGCCACCAGCACGGAGCTGCCTCCGGCTCGCCGCATCGTGGTGCTCAGGCGGCTGGCGAACATGAGGTCGCCACTGACCAGTGCGACCGTGCCCGGTGAGCCCATGCCGTCCATCATAGGTGCGAGGCCGGCCCGCCCTCGGGCAGACTGCGCCACGCGGCCCGACGGCCGCGACTGCGGGACCATCGCTGCCTCAAAAGCCCATCGGATCAAAGGAGTGTCAAGCATGGAGATCGGGAGCGTGGGGATCATCGGCGCGGGGCTGATGGGCTCGGGAATCGCCGAAGTGTGCGCCCGCAACGGAATCCGAACCTTGGTCACCGAGGCGGGCGCCGAGCAGCTGGAGGCCGGTCAGCGCCGGGTCGGCGCGTCGCTCGAGCGTGGCCGCAGGACCGGGAAGCTCAGCGACGAGGACGTCGAGCGGATCAACGACATGCTCACCTTCACGCCGCGCCTCGACGACTTCGCGGAATGCGACTTCTGCGTCGAGGCGATCGTCGAGCAACTCCCTGCGAAGGTGTCGTTGTTCGAGCGGCTCGACCGCATCGTGTCAGAGGACGCGATTCTCGCAACCAACACCTCGGCCCTCCCGATCATCGAGATCGCGCGCGCCACCCGGCGGCCCGATCGGGTGATCGGCACCCACTTCTTCAACCCGGCCCCGGTGATGAAGTTGATCGAGGTGGTCCGGAGCATCGCCACCAGCGACGAGACGCTGGAGGAGACGCGATCGCTCGGCGAACGCCTCGGCAAGCGCATCATCGTGGCCCAGGATCGCGGCGGGTTCATCGTCAACCTGCTGCTGATCCCCTTTCTCACGCACGCGATCCGGCTTTACGAATCGGGCTTCGCAACTCGCGAGGACATCGACGAGGGGATGCGGCTCGGGTGCGGCCACCCGATGGGACCGCTCCAGCTCCTCGATTACATCGGCCTCGACACCGCGATGTTCGTCTGCGAGTCGCTGTACGAGGAGTATGCGAACAGCGACTTCGCACCTCCCCCCCTCCTTCGCCGCATGGTGTCGGCCGGCTACCTCGGCAAGAAGAGCGGGCGCGGGTTCTACGAGTACTGACCTCGACGATCGCTCAGTTGGGCCGCTCGGCGGGCACCGGCGCGGGCGCCTTGCGCTCCTCGACGGTGAGGTTGACGGCGCCGATCCGGTTGCCGTCGGTCCAGAACTCCGTGGTGTACAGCCCGGGCTCGCCGAACATCGGCTGGAGAACGGTCACCGTGGAGATGCTGACCTCCTGCCCGGGAACGAGCCTCGCCCCGGCCGCCTGAAACTGCAGGGTCACCGGCGCGAGCACCAGCTTGCCCTGCGCGTCGGTGAGCCGAAGCTCAACCTGGTGCGCCTGACCGACGTCGGCGGCGCTGAAGCGAAACCCCGCCACCACCGCGAACGCCGCCCGGCCGGGGAGCGATGCCATGGAGAGGGCGCTGAATCCACCGCCGAGCACATACAGCTTGCCGTCGGGCGGCACCACCGCGCTGTCTGCGAAGAACGCGAAGCTCAAATCCATCCTGCGGTACTTTCGCACGCCGGTGCAGGGCGAAGGCGCGGCCGGGTGGGCGACCATTGGGCGAGATGAGCGATCCGGCGCCACGCAACCTGCACGTCTTCGTCTGCACCACCGTCGGGCGTCACCACTGTGGCGGACAGGGATCCGAGCACATCCTGCAACGGCTGCGCGATGAGGTCGAGCGGCAGGAGCTGACCTGGGTGCGCACCACGCGGATGGGCTGCAACCAGCAGCATCACCAGGGGCCGATCATGATCGTGTACCCGGACGGTGTCTGGTACGGCCGCCTCCAGGTCCCGGATGTGGACGAGATCATCAGCGAGCATCTCATCGCCGGGCGCCCGGTCGAGCGCCTGCGCATCGTGCCGGACGGCCCGTGGTCGGCCACGTCGCTGACCTGAAACCGCGCGGGAGAGTAGGGTGAATCCGAGCGATCGACCTGAGACAGGAGGCGACGGCATGGGCTATTTCCGAGGATTGATGCATGGAGCGGCGATCGGCACCGCGATCGGGCTCTGCGTCGCGCCGCAGACCGGCGACAAGACGCGCGCGCAACTCCGCCTCATGACCTCCGTGGCCCGCGAGGGCACCAGGAGCGCCGGGCGCGCGCTCGGCCGGGCGAAGCCGGTGGCGACGGGCGCCGCGAACCTGGTCGCGACCGCGCGTCACCGCGGCGAGCACGCGGCGAACGGCACCGCGTCGGCGAGCGGCGCCGCGGTCTAGCGCTTTTCCGCCGCGGAGCTCGCCGACGTCCCTGCTGCCGTGGCCGGGTCGCCGAGCGCGCACAGGCACGCGAGCGCTCCGGCGACGGCGTCGAAGATGTTCATCGGCGTGGTCATGTGCAAGCCGGCAACGGCCCGTGAGGCGGCGGCGTCATCGGGGTGCGCGAACCCGACCACGGCCAGCAGCAGGAGCACCACGCCGACCGTGACCACGATCTCGCCTGCCACGCGGTCGGAGGCTCGAAACCCGGCGAACGCCAGCGCCGCGCCGATCAGCAGGTCGAGGACGTCCCTGACGTAGGTCAGGTGGAGCGCCACCGGCCCGACGTTGCCCTCCGGCTGGTGGTGCAGCAGGGTTCCGGCGTCACCGGTCAGCAGGCCGCCCAATCCCACCGCAAGGAAGACGACGGCCCCGAACTGCGCATAGAGACGTGCCATCGAGGGTCAGACGTGGGCGGGTGGCGGGGTGAGCCATCGCGCGGCGACCATGGTCACATTGTCGGTCCCGCCGCCCGCCAGCGCCGCATCGCACGCGCGCGTCAGGGCCACGCCGAGCGGATCGGGTGCCGCGACGATCGCACCCAACGCCGGGTCCGAGAGCGGCTCCCAGAGTCCGTCGGAACACAGCAGCAGAACGTCGCCGGGTGCGGCGTCCACATCGAAGATGTCCGCTTCGACCGGGTCGCCCATCACGGCTCGCTCGATGAGGTTGCGTTTCGAATGGTGACGCGCCTCCTCGGCGTCCAGCGCCCCCAGCCGGACCTGGCCGGCGGCCCAGGAGTGGTCGTCGGTGATCTGGATGACGCTGGAGCCGCCGATCAGATACCCGCGGCTGTCGCCGACGTTGGCGACGGAGGCGTGGTTTCCGTCGATGATCGCGAGGACGAGGGTCGTGCCGGGGGTGCCGCCGACGGATTCTCGAGCGACGCCCACGGCCGCGTTCGCGGCACCCACCGCGCGCCGGAGCACGTCCGCCGGGTCCTCGGACGGTCCGCGGCTCGAGAGCACGGCCATCGCGGCTCGGACCGCGGCCTCGGCGGACTCGAGCCCGCCCTTGTGTCCGCCCATGCCATCGGCGAGCGCGAGGACGGCCGTCCGCCCGTCGACGCCGAGGTGGGCATCCCAGACATCCTGGTTCTGGGTCCGCACCGGGCCGCGATCGGTGATCCCGGCGATCTCCAGTGCCTCACCCTCGCCGGCGATCGACCGCGCAGCGCGGTCTTCGGTCACGCTTCGGCCCCAGCCTCGGCAGCGGCGGGATGACCGAGCAGGCGGCGCACCACCTCGTCGGCGACGGCGACCGGATCGAGGCACTGGATCGTCTGCATGCCGAGCGCGTCCGCCGCTTCGACGTTGCAGAGCAGGTCATCGATGAAGAGACAGCGTTCGGGCACGACACCGAGCCGGGTGCACGTGAGGCGGTAGATCTCGGGATCGGGCTTGCGCATCCCGACCTTCGATGAGTCGACCACGATGTCGAAGAGCTCATCGACGGCAAAGAGCTTGGTGAAGATCTCCTCGCCCTGGCGGGAGATGTTGGTGAGCAGCGCCGTCCGGTATCCCGCGTCGCGGATCTGGCGGACGGCGTCCGCCATCGCGCCGCAGGCGACCATCCCACGGCCGAAGATCACCTGCTGCGCCTCTCGCGCGTCCACCGGTTCGCTGCCGGCCTCGTTGTAGCGCGCGATCATCCTGTCGAAGAACTCGTCCTCCGAGATCCTGCCCAGCTCCAGCAGGTGCAGATCATGGACACCGGTGGTCAGGTGGTAGTGATCGCGGAACTCACCGAGAAAGAAGGCGATCACGCTGAAGAATTCCGGGGGCACGTCGGTTCGGTGGTGAAAGAGGGGTTCGGTCATCACCCCGCCGAGATCGAAGATCACGCCGTCGAACTCGCGAGTCGCGGTGACCGGCTCAGAGGTCGCTTGCTGTTGAGTCATCGGCTCCATTGTGCCTAACCGTGCCAAGATGGCCGGTCATGAGGGCCGGAGGAGGCGCCTGAGCATGCTGGTCTTGAGCAAGCACGACGTCGAGGGCCTGCTCGCAGCGCCGGCGATGCTGGACGCGCTGGAAGCGGGCTTTCGCGCGTACTCCACCGGTCAGGCGTCGGTCCCACCGCGGACCGCTGCGCGTGCGGAACGGGGCCTGCTCGGAGCGATGCCGGGCTGGGTCGCGGAACGGGGTTTCGCGCTCAAGGCGGTCAGCGTCTTCCCCGGGAACGGCGAGCGCGGCCTGCCGACCCATCAGGGCGTGATCACCCTGTTCGACGAGCATGACGGCTCCCTGCTGAGCGTCATGGACGGCGAGCACATCACCGCGATGCGAACCGGCGGCGGAGCGGCGGTGTCGGTTCGCGTCCTCGCCCGCTCCGACGCGAGGACGTTGACCATCCTCGGAGCCGGCGTCCAGGGACACGCGCACCTGGCGACGGTGCCGCTGGTGCGAGACTTCACGGTCATTCGCATCTGCTCGCGCGACGCCCGCCGGGCGGCGGCGCTGGCCGCTACCGATCCGCGGTGCGTCGTCGTCCCCGGATTCGAGCAGGCGATCCGCGGCGCGGACGTCGTCTGCTGCTGCACGGATGCGAGGGAGCCGATCACGCGATACGAGTGGTTCGACACGGGCACCCACGTCACCTCGGTGGGAGGAACCTTCGGTCCCGAGGTCGACGCCGACACGATCCGGCGGGCCCGTGTCTTCGTTGAGTGGCGTGGCGCGGCCGAGAGCGCCCCGCCGGCCGGTGCGCACGAGCTGCAGGGTCGCGATGCTGCAACCATCACCGAGGTCGGCGAGGTGATCGCGGGGCTCCGTCCGGGACGGCAGAGCCGGGATGAGATCACCGTGTACAAGTCGACCGGAAGCGGCTTTGAGGATGCGGTGGTCGCCCGGATCGTGTACGACGCCGCGGTCGCCGCGCAGGTGGGCACGGAAGTCGCTCTGTGACCGCGATCGCGCGGGTCGATGCGGCGCGCGTGCTCGAGGTCGCCGGGCTGCTCGCGCCGCACATTCGCCACACCCCCATGATTCCCACCCCGTCCGGCGGCTTCCTCAAGCTCGAATCGCTGCAGCCGACGGGGAGTTTCAAGGTCCGTGGTTTCTTCGCGGCGGCCCATGTCGTGGATCGTGAGCGGGTGGCGCGCGGGCTGCTCACCGTGAGTGCGGGGAATGCGGCGCTGGCGTGCGCCTACGTTGCCCGCGAACTCCGGGTTCCCTGCCGGGTGGTGATGTTCGACACCGCCCCCGCCCTCAAGGTGAACGGTGTTCGCGCCCTCGGTGCGAGCACCGTGCTGATGCCCCGAGATCGTCTCTTCGAGTGGATCGCGGCGCGCGCGTGGGAGCAGGATCCCGAAGTCTTCATCCATCCCTTCGCCGACGACTCGGTGATCATCGGTCACGCTTCGATCGTTCCCGAGATCCTTTCGGACCTTCCCGATGTCGAACGCGTCCTCGTACCGGTCGGCGGTGGCGGGCTGATCTGCGGGATTGCCCTGGGATTCGCGGCGCTCAAGCCCGACGTGCAGGTGGTCGGCGTCCAGTCGGACGGATACCCGTTGTGGCAGCGGGCGTTTGCGGTCCACGGGCCGCCGTCGCTGACGCCGAACACGATTGCCGATGGGACCTCGGCTCCGTTCGACCCCGTCATGTTCGAGCGCCTCGGCGCCCTGGTCCGTGCATGGGCGCTCGTGCCCGAGGCGGTGGTTCGATCAACGGTTGCGCGGCTGGCGACCGAGGTGAAGGTCGTCGCCGAGGGGGCGGGGGCGCTCGCCTACGCTGCGATGCTCGAGGGGCGATCGACGCCGCGCACCGTGGCGATCCTCAGCGGCGGCAACATCGATGGGTCACTCCTCGCGCGGTTGCTCACCGAGTAACGGCGCCCACGCACCCGGGTGCCGTCAGCGATCGGGCTCAGGACCCCCCGGAGATCGCGACGGGCGATCCCCCAAAGCCGCTCTGCGGGGGCTGCTCGGGCACCACCAGGCTCGGCTGGTTGTCATCGGGTTCCAGCGACTGCCGGCCCGAGAAGGGATCCGATTGCGGTGGTGGGGTCGCGGCGGGGCCCGTCTTGCCGGGCGCGGTTGTGGCCGCGACGATCGAGAAGACGACGGTGAGACCCGCCGCCCCGAAGGCGGTGTAGACCGTGAGTCGCCGTCGCAGCGCCAGGCTCAGGTCGCGCCGCAGGCGCGCGGAGTCGAGCTCGCCGGGTCCGGCCATCGGTGCCAGCCTAGCCTCGCGAATCTTGCGATGAGGTGACCGCGGCTGCCGAAATCGACCGGTCGGCATGGCGAACTGCCATGCTTGCGGGCCGGCGTGCAGGGAGGATGGCGGAGCCGGCACTGGGCGTGCGGCGTCCGTCCGGCGTGCCGAGAGTTTCAGGTGAGGTGGTGAGGGGGCCCGCGACGACGACGTTGATCGACCTGCCAGGACCCGACCGGCCCGCCACGGGCCTGGTGCGGACGCTGATGCAGCGCCTGCGCCGCGCGTGCGCCCTCGCCGTGGTGGTTGCGCTGATGCCCGCCGCGGTGGTGATCGCCGCCGGAGGCGGAGGCGGCAGCGGCAGCGGCTCGGAGCCGGGGCCCGCGAGCCAGGGCAGCGGAGCTGTCACGCACGGCAGGCTGGTCGCGGGCGCCGGAGGGACCTATCTGCCGATCATCCCGGCCGACATCGTGCCGTTGGGCCCGGAGCTGCGCAACCCGCTCGAGACGCCGCCGGCCGGAGCGAATCCCCAGGGCATGACCTGCCCGGCGTCACGTCGCTTTCACACCGGTCCGGGCGGCGTCGTTCTGGTGATCACCATCCAGCCCACCTTCACGAGGAACGCCACCGGTGGCTACGACGGTGCCGACGCCCGATTCGGGTATGCGATCGCGAATGCGATTCCACCGGGCGGTGACCCGACCGCGGTCACGCCGGGCAGTCCCGCGACCGCCGCGAACGTCGCCGGCCACGTGATCGCCGTGACAGCGTTCGTGCTCAAGCGCGGCACCTGGCAGGACGCGCAGCCGGTGGCACCGTATGGAGGGAGCTGCCAGGGCACGATGTTCTCCTTCAGCACGCCGTATCTGGCCGGCAACGCTCCGGCACCGGTTCCGCCGGCGAGCGTGCTGCGCACGCCGCCGTTTCCCACGGGCGCGGACCTGGTGACAGGGCTGACGAAATCCTGGACGGTCGGTGCTGTCGAGACGCTTCCGGGTGCGTCACCGACATCACGCACCTTCGTGCACATCCCCACCTGCGCATGGACCGACTCGAGCGTTCCGGTCGCCCCCGACCCGTATCACGCGCTGACGACCGCCGTCGTGGGTGGCTACACGCTGTTTCTCCTGTACGACGTCACCGTGATCCCCGGGACGGTCGCCTGGAGCTGGGGCGACGGCACGAGCACGATTGCGCCGGGTCCGGTTGAGCGTGGACCGGCACAGCTGCCGAGCTACGACCCCGGAACGCAGCGATGGAGCGATCCCTGCGGGGTGAGCCACGAGTATGCGGGCATCTCCGCAGGCGCGACGATCACCGCGACCGAGAGCTTCACGGTCACGATCACCGTCAGCTGGAGCGACGGCGTCGCGGTCCACACATTGCCGGTGGCGTGTGATGCGGCCAGCGGCGGCGCGTGCTCTCTGACCCTCGGCCCGGCGGACGGGTGGCAGAGCGGTCCGCACCCCGTCGACCAGATCGAGCCCGTCCCCCTCCAGGCGCCGTCGCCGACGCCGTAGGGACCGACCTCAGGGGCTGAGCAGCGAGGTCCCGGACATCTCGACCGGAATCGGCAGGCCCATCGCATCCAGAACGGTGGGCGCGATATCGCGAAGCCCTCCGCCGTCACGCAGCGGTCGGTCGCCGGCGCCGCAGAGGAGGACGGGCACCGGGCTGGTGGTGTGCGCGGTGAGCGCCGTTCCATCGCGGCGATCGACCTTGTACTCGGCATTGCCGTGATCCGCCGTGATGAGCAGCGCTCCATGTGCCGCGTCGACGGCGCGCGCGATGCGACCGATGCACGCGTCGACGCACTCGACGGCACGCACGGTGGCGTCGAAATGGCCGGTGTGGCCGACCATGTCGGCGTTCGCGAAGTTGGCGATGAGCAGCGCATCGTCACCCTGTTCCAGCCGGGCGATCACCGCATCGGTGACGCCCTCGGCGCTCATCTCGGGCACGGTGTCGTAGGTCGCGACACGTTGCGACGGGACGAGCAATCGGTCCTCCCCGTCGAACGCGGTCTCACGACCCCCGTTGATGAAGTACGTGACGTGCGCGTATTTCTCCGTCTCGGCGACGTGGAACTGGCGCAACCCGGCGGCGCTCACCTCCTCGGCGAGCGTGTGGCGCACGTCCTCGCGCGGGAAGGCCACTCCGGCGTCGAGGTCCCGCTCGTACTCGGTGAACGTGACCAGGTCGACCTCGCGGAGCACCCTCGACCGTGAGAAGCCGCCGAAGTCGGCGTCGACGAGGGCATGGCTCAGCTCGCGCGCGCGGTCGGGGCGGAAGTTGAAGAAGATGATCGAATCGCCATCCTCGATGCGTACGCGCCTTCCCTCGTGGAGGATCGCCGCCGGAGGGACGAATTCATCGGTGACGCCGGCCGCGTACTGCGATCTGATGTAGGCAACCGGATCCTCGGCGGTGCCGTTCCCGGCGCCCACGATGACCTCGTAGGCCCGCTCGATGCGGTCCCAGCGCCGATCTCGGTCCATCGCGTAGTACCTGCCGGAGACGGAGGCGACGGCGCCGACGCCGGCGTCATGCAGCTGCTCGGCGAACGTCTCCACGAACCCCGCGGCGCTGCTCGGCGGCTCGTCGCGTCCGTCGAGAAACGCATGGAACCAAACCGAACGCACGCCGCGGCGGCGTGCGAGCTCGGCGACCGCGAGCGCGTGGTCCTGGTGGCTGTGGACCCCACCCGGCGAGATCAACCCGAGGCAGTGCACCGAGCTGCCGCGATCGCGCGCGCCGTCGACTGCGGCGCACAGCGCCGCGTTCTCGTAAAAGCTGCCGTCGTCGATCGCTCGGTGGATACGGGAGAGCGGCTGGTAGATGAGCCGCCCGGCGCCGATGGTGAGGTGCCCGACCTCGGAGTTGCCCTGCTGGCCGGGTGGCAATCCCACCGCCTCGCCGCTGGCGTCGACGGTCGCATGCGGCCAGCGGCTCCCGAGCGCATCGAGCTCGGGGGTGCGTGCCGCGGCAATCGCGTTGCCATACGCATCCGGGTTGTAACCCCACCCGTCGAGGATGACGAGGACGAAGGGTCGCACCCCGCTCATGCCGCGGAGCTAGGCAACGTCACGAGAGCGAGCGGCGGTCTCGGCGGCGGCGACGATGACGGCGAATTCGTCGGCGCGCAGGCTCGCGCCACCGACCAGAGCGCCGTCGATATCCGCCTGCGCAAAGAGCGACGCAGCGTTGGCGGCCGTGACGCTCCCGCCGTAGAGCACCCGCGGCGAACTGCCGAGGCGCGCGCGCACGTGCTGCTTGATATGCGCGACGACCTCCTGCGCCTGCTCCGGCGTCGCGGTGCGACCGGTGCCGATCGCCCACACCGGTTCGTAGGCGATCACCCAGGCGTCGCCGGCGGGAGGGCTGTTCAGCTCGGCGAACACCGCGTCGAGCTGGCGGTCCACCACGTCGAACGTGCGACCGCCGTCACGCTCGTCGCTCGTCTCGCCCACCGCGACGATCACGTGAAGCCCATGTGCGAGCGACGCGACGAGCTTCTTTCCAACCTCGTCGTCGCGCTCGCCGAAGATGTGGCGGCGCTCCGAATGCCCCACCAGGGTGAGGTCGCACCAGCCGGCCAGCATGGCCGGTGAGATCTCGCCGGTGAATGCGCCCGCGTCCTGCCAGTACACGTCCTGGGCGCCGAGCTGGACACCCGTCCCTTCGAGCACGGCGTTGATTGCCCAGAGGTGCGTGAACGGCGGCAGGACGGCCACATCGACGCGGTCCGTCGCCGCGACCGCTGCAACCGCACGCGCCAGGGCGACGCCCTCGTCCACGGTCGTATGCATCTTCCAGTTCCCGGCGACCATGAGCCGGGGAACCGGCGCATCCACGAGTCCCGCCGTCAATGCCGGACGGCCTCGCGGTCGCGGAGCGCGGCGATGCCGGGCAGTGTCCTCCCCTCGAGAAATTCGATGGTGGCGCCGCCGCCGGTGCTGATAAAGCCGATCTTGTCAGCAACGCCCGCGTCCTGGACGGCGGCGGCCAGGTCGCCCCCGCCGATCACGGTGTGCGCTCCGGAAGCGGCCACCGCACGCGCGACATCGCGCGTGCCCGCAGCGAAGGCGGGGATCTCGTAGATGCCGAGGGGGCCGTTCCAGATGATCGTTCCCGCACCGGCACAGTCCTCGGCGATGCGAGCCACCGTGTCGGGTCCGGCGTCGACCACCATCCAGCCCTCGGGGATCGCCTGCCACGCGACGATCTGCGTCGGGGCACCGGCCTCGGCCTTTTCGGCGACCACGGCGTCGACGGGGAGACGGAGGTCCGCGCGCCGGCCACCGGCGCCGGCGAGCAGCCGGCGGGCCGTCTCCACATGCTCCTCCTCCACCAGGGAGGTCCCGGTGCTCTCGCCGAGCGCGCGGTAGAAGGTGCATGCCATTGCGCCACCAATCCAGAGCACATCGACGCGGTCAAGGAGATGGTCGAGCACGCCAACCTTGGTCGAGATCTTCGACCCGCCGACGATGGCGACCACCGGCGCGCTCGGATCGTCCATGACGCCGCCGAGCATCTCGAGCTCTCGTGCCATGAGCTTGCCGGCGACGGCCGGGAGCAGATGTGCCACCCCTTCGGTCGAGGCGTGAGCACGGTGCGCGGTTCCGAAGGCGTCGTTCACGAAGACGTCACCGAACGCGGCGAGCCGTCTCGCGAACGCCGGATCGTTCGCCTCCTCGCCGGGTTCGAAGCGCACGTTCTCGAGCATGCCGACATCGCCGTCGCGCAGGGAGTCGACCATGCTCTGCGCGCTGTCGCCGACGACATCCGAGGCGAGGCGAACGTCGGCGCCGAGCAGGCTGCTCAGGCGCGCCGCGATGGGGCCGAGGCGGGCGCTGTCATCGATCCTGCCTTTCGGACGCCCGAGATGGGCGACCACGATCACCCGGGCGTTCCGCGATCGAAGCGCCTCGATCGTCGGGATCGCCTCGCGGATCCTGCGATCGTCGCTGATGGCGCCGTCGCGCATCGGCACGTTCAGGTCCTCACGCAGCAGGACCCGCTTGCCGTGGACGTCGATGTCGTCGATGGTCGCCTTCGACAGCGCTGCCATCGTTCGCCTAGAGCCGCGAGATGATCAGGTTCACCAGATCGACGACGCGGCAGGAGTAGCCCCACTCGTTGTCGTACCAGGCGAGCACCTTCACCGTGTGGTCGCCGAGCACCATAGTCGAAGGCGCATCGAAGATGGACGAGTGCGGGTCGTGGAGAAAGTCCATCGATACCAGCGGCTCCTCGCTCACGGCGAGGATCCCCTCGAGCTTGCCGCTCGCCGCCTCGCGCATCTCGCCGTTGATGTCGTCGACGGTGGCGCTCTTCGAGAGTGTCGCGGTGAGGTCGACAAGGCTGACGTCGGGGACCGGAACGCGCAGCGACATGCCGTGGAACTTGCCCTTCAGCTCGGGAAGCACCAGCGCCACCGCACGGGCAGCGCCGGTGGTCGTGGGGATGATCGACAGCGCGGCGGCGCGCGCGCGCCGCTTGTCCTCGTGCGGGGCGTCGAGGATCACCTGATCCTTGGTGTACGCGTGCACGGTGGTCATGAAACCGGTGTCGATGCCGAAGGAGTCGCTGAGCACCTTGGCGACCGGAGCCAGGCAGTTGGTGGTGCACGAGGCATTGGAGATGATGTGGTGCTCGGCGGGGTTGTACGCCGCGTCGTTGACACCCATGCAGATGGTGATGTCCTCGTTCTTTGCGGGAGCGGTGATCACGACCTTCCGGGCTCCGGCGTCGATGTGGCCCTTGGCGCGCACCGCGTCGCTGAAGAACCCGGTCGACTCGACCACGATGTCCACGCCGAGGTCGCCCCACGGAAGCCGCTGGGGGTCGCGCTCGGCGAGGACCTTGATCACGTGACCGTCCACGGTGATGCTGTCATCATCGACAGCAACGGTCCCGCCGAAGCGACCGAAGACGCTGTCGTACTTGAGCAGATGGGCGAGCATCGCCGGCGTGGTGATGTCGTTGACGGCGACGATCTCGAGGTCGGGGGAGCGTTCCCTCGCGGCACGCAACACGTTTCGCCCGATGCGGCCGAAGCCGTTGATCCCAACTCTCACACCCATGCGGGGCAACCTCCAATCGTCTCGATGATCGACGCGCGCTCGCGGCGAGGCCCCACCCTATCACCGCCCTCGCCCGCCGCGGCGACCAGGCGGTGCAGGCGGCCGGCCATCGCCGGCCGGCTGCAGCCGGCCCGTTCCGCCAGATGCGCGAGGTCGTCATCGGGGTGGTGGGAGCGAAGCGTCGCCGCCTCACGGAGGGCGGGCGGCAGCGCCTGCCACCGTGCGGCATCGGCCTCGAGCACGGCGATCGACTCCAGCTGGCGAACCCCTGCCGTCGCCGTCCTGCGCAGGTTGGCGGTCTCGGCGTTGAGACGCCGGTTGACGCCGCTCCGGACCTCACGGATCACGCGCCCCGCCTCGAAGGTGAGCCGTCCGGCCTGCGCGCCGATGGAGCTCAACGCATCGCCCACGGCAGGCCCGGACCGAACCGTGACCACCCAACGACCGCGCCGGCGTCGTGTCCGGGCGCTCACGCCCAGGTTCGCGAAATCATCGGCCAGCTGCGTCGCGCCACTCTCGTCCGCGGTGCCGATCTCGAGGTACGGCTCGCCCTCGGGACGGACGAGGCGCCCGGAGCTGAGAAACGCGCCACGAAGGCGGCTCCGCCTGCAGCACACCCGAACCGACTTGGTCTGGATGACCTCCGGCTCGAGACCGACGAGGACGTACTGGGGGCGCCGAGCCGCTCCCACCCGCGAGACGTGCGCAGCGATGCTCTCGGCGTGCAGCGCCTGCATCGCGGCGCGCACCGCAACCGGACGCGTGGTGGCGATGGCACCGGGCGCGGTGGTGACCAGTGACATCCCCTCCACCAGCGATCGCCGGCAGCACGGGAGCAGCGGTGTGTGCGGGGCGAGCTCGGCAGCGACCCGCTGCGTGAAGGACTGGGCGCTGTCCATCGCCTCGCGCCCGTGCCTCACAGCCGGGGATCCGCCACGTCGACATCGCGATGGGTCACGGTCACGGTCAAACCGTCGCCGCGCAGGCGTTCAGCGAGCGCTTCGACGATCGCCACGGATCGATGCCTGCCGCCCGTGCATCCGACTGCGACACAGAGAACGTCTCGATCGCGTTCCGCGGAGCGCTGCGCGGACCAGAGGAGCAGCGCACGCAGGCGATCGATCAGCTCACCCGCGACGGCGTCCCCCAGGACGTACTCGCGAACCGATGCGTCGAGGCCCGTGAAGGAGCGCAGCTCGGGGACCCAGAAGGGGTTGCGCACCAGGCGCGCGTCCACAACCCACGCCGCCTCCTGCGGGAGGCCGAACTTGAAGCCGAACGACGTCACCGCGACCGCGACCGCCCCCGCCTCCGTGCTCACAGCAGCTCCTTGACGCGCAGCGCCACCGGGCGGGGCACCACGGTGGTGAGCTGCTCGAGCGGGGCGTCGCGGATGGCGTCGATGCTGCCGAACTGGCGCAGCAGCGCCCGCCGGCGAACCGGACCGAGGCCGGGCACGACGTCGAGCTTCGACCGGAGCGCCGCACGTCCGCGGCGTGCGCGATGGTGCGTGATCGCAAAACGGTGCGCCTCGTCGCGCACACGCTGCACGAGGAACAGGGTCGGACTGTCCCGTTCGATGATGATCGGCCGGGCGCGGCCGGGCTTGTACAGCTCCTCATTCCGCTTGGCGAGCCCGAACACGGGAACCCGGGTGAGGCCCGCCTCGCGGAGCGCTTTCACAGCGGCGCTCAGCTGCCCCTTGCCGCCGTCGATCAGGATGAGGTCGGGGAGCACCGAGAAGCTCGTGTCGACGTCGTCGCCGGCGCCACGAGGCACGCGCCGCGGCCGCTCATCGGTCCCGTTCGCTCCCGCCGGATCGAGCACCGGGACGTCCGCGTCCGGACCGTCGCCGCGAGGTCCGAGCCTCCGGAACCGGCGGCGGAGGGTCTCCTCGATGGAGGCGAAATCGTTGGAGCCCTCGACCGTCTTGATCCCGAAGTGGCGGTAGCTCGCGGGCGCCGGCCGCCCCTCCTCGAACACCACCATCGATCCGACCGAGTTGGTGCCCATGGTGTTGCTGATGTCGTAGCACTCGATCCGCCGGGGTGGCGCGGGCAGCTGCAGCCGGGTCGCGAGATCGTCGAGCAGCGCCTCGGTCTTCGCCGCATCGTAGTCGTCGACGATTCGCTGCTGGCGGAGCGCGACGAGCGCACTCTCCGCGGCCTGTGCGATCAACCGGCGCGCGTCGCCGCGCCTGGGGACGTGGACCTCGACGGGTCCACCCCGCTGCTCGGCGAGGAACTCCTCGAAGACGGCGCGTCCGTCGATGTCGTCGGACACCAGGAGACGCCGCGGAATCGAGGTCACGGTGGCGTAATACTGCGGGAGGAACCCGCCCAGGCACGCGGCCGCATCGAGCCCGGCAACCCCCTCGAGCTCATGTGTCTCCATCGCCATGACGCGTCCCCGGCGGATGCTCAGCACGGCGGCCATCGCCCGCCCCGCCTCGACGGCGACGGCGATGCAGTCCTCGTCGGATCGGGCACCGCGCAGGACGGTCTGACGCTCGCTGATCCGCTCGATCGCCCGGAGACGATCGCGAAACCGCGCGGCGAGCTCGTAGTCGCGATGGTCCGCGGCGGCGTCCATCTGATCGCGCAGCTCGTCGTGCAGCGTGTCCGAGCGGCCCTCCATGAACTCCTGGACCTGTTCGAGGATCTCGGCATATTCCGGGCCGTCGATCTTCCCCTCGCAGGGTCCCGAGCACCGCTTGATGTGATAGTCGAGGCAGACCCTGCCGCGACGGAAGATCTCGTCACTGCAGGTGCGAAACGGGAAGATGGTCCGCAGCGATCGAACGGTCGTGCGCAGTGACTGCGCGCTGGTGTACGGCCCGAAGTAGCGCGCGCCGTCGCGGATCACCTTGCGCGTGTAGTACGGCCTCGGAAATAAGGTGGCGCCTTCCGCGCTCGTGCCGCGAGGCTTGCGCACCTGCTCGCGTGCGGTTCCGGGGGCGACCGCGTCGTGCACGCCCGGGCGGGGAATCTTGAGGTAGAGATAGCTCTTGTCGTCCTTGAGGCGCACGTTGAAGCGCGGACGGTGCTGCTTGATGAGGCTGTTCTCGAGGACGAGCGCCTCGTGCTCGCTCTGGCACGCGATCACCTCGAAATCGAAGACGCTCGCGATCAGCTGATGGGTGCGGGGCTGCAGGGCGTCCAGGCCGGTGAACCACGAGCGCAGCCGGTTGCGCACGTTCGAGGCCTTGCCCACGTAGATGACCCGCGCGTCGGGGCCACGCATGACATAGACGCCGGGACCGTCCGGGGATGCGCGCAGGCGTGCCCGCAGTTGCGCCTTGTCGTCGAGGAGGCGCTCTGCGCGCCGCGGGGCCGCCATGGTGGTCACTCTATCGCTGCCCGGCAGACCCCTCTGCCGCCTCGAGCTCGGCGACGAACTGCGCCTCGTCGAGCACTCGGACGTCGAGCCGCTCGGCTTTCTCGAGCTTGCTTCCGGGCGACGCGCCCGCAACCACCGCGTGGGTCTTGCGGCTGACGCCGGAGCTGGGGTTGCCGCCGAGCGCGCGGATGCGCGCCTCCGCGTCGACGCGGGTCATGCCGTCGAGACTGCCGGTGATGACCCAGGTCTGCCCGCTCCAGGGCCCGCCCCCACCGGCGGCGCGCTCCGGGTCCACACCGGCGTCGCGCAGGTGTTCGAGCACGGCGCGTCCCTCGCTCGAGGCGAACCACGCGGCCACGTGGGCGGCGACCACCGCGCCGATGCCCTCGACGCCGAGCAGCTCCTCCTCCGTCGCCGCGGCGAGTGCGTCGATGCTCCCGAAATGCGCCGCGAGGGTTTCCGCGGTGTGCTCGCCGACATGACGGATCGCGAGGGCGTTGATGAATCGAGGCAGCGGCACGCGGCGTCGGGACGCGATCGACTCGATCAATTTCGTCGCGGATCGCTCGGCAAACCCCTCCAGGGTCAGCAGCTGCTCGGCGGTGAGACGGAACAGGTCGGCGGGCTCGGTGACGTACCCGACGTCGAGGAGTTGCTCGATGACCGCGGGCCCGAGGCCCTCGATGTTCATCGCCCCGCGAGCCGCGAAGTGGATGAGCAGCTCGCGCCGCTGCGCGGGACAGAGCGGATTCAGGCAGCGCCGGACCACCTCGCCAAGCTCGCGAACCAGCAGCGAGTCGCAGGCGGGACAGTGCTCGGGCATCTGCCACGGCGTGGCCCGCTCGGGCCGCTTCTCGAGGATCACGCGCACGATCTCGGGGATCACGTCACCTGCCTTGTGGAGCAGCACCGTGTCGCCGATGCGCACGTCCTTGCGTGCGACCTCGTCCTCGTTGTGGAGGGTGCAGCGGCGAACGGTTGACCCGGCGACCAGCGTCGGCTCCAGGATCGCGACCGGAGTCACCGCGCCGGTCCGCCCGACCTGCACGTGAATGTCGAGCACCTGGGTCTCGCGCTCCTCCGGCGGGAACTTGTAGGCGATCGCCCAGCGAGGGGCGCGAGCGATGGTGCCGAGCTCCGACTGCTCCGCGAGTGACGCCACCTTGATGACGACGCCGTCGGTGTCGTACTCGAGGTCGTGGCGCCGTTCCGACCAGTGCTCGAGAAAGGCGAGCACCTCGTCGATGGACCCGGCGAGCTGACGGTGCGGATTGACCCGGAATCCCAGCGCTGCGAGCGCGTCGAGGACCTCCGCCTGGCTCCGGATCCTGCCCGGCGGGTCGATCGCGTACATGAAGGTCTGCAGGCCGCGAGCCGCCGTGACCGAGGGATCGAGCTGGCGAACCGCGCCCGCCGCCGCGCTGCGCGGGTTGGCGTATCCGGGCTTTCCCGCCTCCTCGAGGCGCGCGTTGGTCGCGGCGAACGCCCCCTTGGGAAGGTAGACCTCGCCACGCACCTCGAGCTCGTCGGGAAGGCCGCCGTCGACCCGCGCCAGCGTCATCGGCACCGAGCGAATGGTGCGCACGTTCGCGGTGACATCCTCTCCTTCGACGCCGTTGCCACGCGTCGCCGCGCGGACGAAGCTGCCGCCGGCATAGGTGATCGACATCGCCAGCCCGTCGATCTTCAGCTCGCAGACATAGCCGCTCACCGTTCCGATCGCGCGCTCGACCCGAGCGCCGAACTCGCGCACCTCGTCGGGGCCGAAGGCGTTGTTCAGGCTGAGCATCGTGGTCCGATGTCTGACCTTCGTGAACGTCGCCGCAGGTTCGCCGCCGACCCGCTGCGTCGGTGAGTCGGCGGTCTCCAACTCGGGATGGGCCGATTCGAGATCGACGAGCTCGCGGAAGAGACGGTCGTACTCGGCATCGGTGATCTCGGGGGCGTCGAGGACGTGGTATTGACGGGAGTGATGCTCCAGCTCGCTGCGGAGCGCGGCGACCCGGTCGCGCGCCTGCTCGAGAGCGGCGGCCTCGATGTTCCTGGTATCCATGGCTGGTCAGGGTTCCACGATCGGCCAGAGAGTCGCGTCGGCGACCGCGAAGATCTTGACGCCGTGGTCGTCGAATTTGATGACCAGCTCCTCACCGCCTCTGGTCATGGTGCTCTTCAGCACGGTGCCCTCACCGTAGCGCTGGTGACCGATGCGCATGCCCTCGCTGAACCGCTGCGGCGCCAGCTCCACGGGGTTCGGTCGCGTCGCATAACCGGCCACGGCGCGGCGCACCGCTCCCGACGCGCGAACATCTCCCAACGACGGCGCGCCAGGGCGCAGCTGCACCTCGAGCATGTCTCCCGGGATCTCGCCGAGGAATCGGGATGCCTCGGCGAGCTGTGGCGTGCCATACGTATGCCGCCGGAAGGCGTGGAGCAGATAGAGGCGGCGGCGCGCTCGGGTGATGCCGACGTAGGTGAGGCGGCGCTCTTCGGCGACACCGGCGTCGCCCTCCTCGAGCGCACGCGAATGGGGCAGGAGCCCCTCCTCCATGCCGGCGATGAAGACGACGCCGAACTCGAGTCCCTTGACCTGATGCAGGGTGATGAGCGTGACCCCGGGCGACTCGTCACGCATGGTGTCGACATCGCTCACCAGCGCGACGTTCTCGAGAAACTGCACGAGCCCGTCGGGAGGCGGGACGTCGGCGTACTCGGCCGCCAGCCCGGCCAGCTCGAGGACGTTCGCCCACCGTTCGACGCCCTCCTGGGTGCCGTCCTGGAGCATCTCGCGGTAGCCGGTGTCGTCGAGGACGCGTTCGAGCAGCACCGGCAGGGGGACGCGCCGGGCATCGCTGCTCAGACGCTCCATGAGGCCGGCGAATCCGCGCAGCGCGGCCATCGCCGCGGGACCGAGCGCCTGCTCACCCTCGTCGAGCCGCTGCGCGGCTTCCAGGGGCGCAAGTCCCTTCTTGCGAGCGAGCTTCTCCAGCTCGGCGACACTCCGGTCACCGATCTTCCGACGCGGCGTGTTGACCACGCGAGCAAACGACACCGCGTCCCGGGGGTTGACGCAGAGGCGCAGGTAGGCGAGCACGTCCTTCACCTCGCGCCGGTCGTAGAAGCGCAGGCCGCCGACCAGCTGGTAGGGGATGCCGCGCCGGAGGAACACCTCCTCGAAGGCACGGGACTGCGCGTTGGTTCGATAGAGCACGGCGCATTCGGCGAGCGTCACGCCCTCGCGGCCGATGAGATTCTCGATCTCGGACCCGACCGCGAGCGCCTCCTCTCGTTCGTCGTAGACGGAGATCAGCCGGACCGGCTCGCCGATGCTCTGCTCGGTCCAGAGCCGCTTCTTCGCGCGCTCGGTGTTGTTGCGGATCACCGCGTGCGCGATGTCGAGAATCGGTTGCGTGGAGCGGTAGTTCTGTTCCAGCGTCACGGTTCTGGCATCCGGGAAGTCGTGCTCGAACGAGAGGATGTTGCGCACGTCCGCGCCCCGGAAGCCGTAGACACTCTGGTCATCGTCCCCCACCACCGTCACGTTGCGGTGCTTCGCGCCGAGGATCTTCACGAGCTCGTACTGCGCCTTGTTGGTGTCCTGGTACTCGTCGACGAACAGATGCAGAAAGCGGTCCTGGTAGTACTCGCGGACCGAGTCGGCCTCGCGAAACAGCGTGACCGCGCGCAGCAGGAGGTCATCGAAGTCCAGCGCCGACGCGGCGTCGAGCTCGCGTTCGTACGCCCAGTAGATGCGCGCGATCTGCTCATCCATCGTGTTCGGGGTGACCCGCGCCTGGAAGTCACGCGCGTCGAGCAGCTCGTTCTTGGCGGTGCTGATCGTGTGGGCGGCGCGGTTCGGCGTCAGGCGTTTCTCGTCGATCCCCTCGGCGCGGATGGCGTTGCGTATGGCCGAGAGGCGGTCCGCCTCGTCGTAGATCGTGTACCCCGGGGGAATCCCGATCGCCTCACCGTCGCGGCGCAGGAGGCGTGCGCCCAGGGAGTGGAAGGTGCCGAGCCACATGCCCCGGATGCTGTCGCCGATCAGCTGCTCGACGCGGGCACGCATCTCACGCGCCGCCTTGTTGGTGAAGGTGACGGCGCAGATCTCGTCTGGACGCACCCGCCGGGTGGCGATCACGTAGGCGATCCTGTGGGTGAGCACCCGGGTCTTCCCGCTCCCCGCGCCGGCGAAGATGAGCAGCGGACCGTCGGGGGCCTCCACGGCCTCGCGCTGTGGCGGGTTCAGCCCCTCCAGCAGGGCCGTCGCCCCGATCGTCGCGCTCAGGCGTGCGCCCCGGTCGCCGGCGCGGCGCGCCCTGCCGATGCGCGGTACGCATCGGGCCGCCGATCCGTGTGCAGATGGTTGCGCGGTGTGCGCCGCCTCGCCTGCTCCACGGAGTCGAGATCGATGTCGGCGATGAGCAACTCCTCCTGATCCTTGCTCGCCGGGCCGGACACCGGCCAGCCATCCGCCCCGACGACGATCGAGGCGCCGATGAACGTGACCCCGCGCTCGACTCCGACCCGGTCAGCGCAGGCCATGACCACGCCGTTCTGCGCGGCGGTGGCCATCGCGACGTAGTCACCCTGGCAATAGCCACGGTCGTCCCAGACCGTGCGCTTGAAGGACGCGACCCAGTTGGTGGGCACGGCGATGATCTCGGCGCCTCCCAGGGCGAGCGCCCGGGCGGCTTCCGGGAACCAGAGGTCGAAGCAGATGATCATCCCGACACGCCCGAAGGGGAGATCGACGATCGGCAGGTCGTCGCCGGGCTGGAACCACGTCTGCTCGTCGTAGTAGAGATGCAGCTTCCGATACGTGGCCATGCGTCCGGATGCGCCGATGAGCACGGCGCTGTTGTGCCGGCAGTCGCCGTCGCGCTCGCTGATGCCGGCCACGATGTGACATCCGTGCCGCGCGCACACCTCGCGCAGCGCCCGCACCGTCGGCCCGTCGTCCGGATCCTCGGCGCTCCGCTGCGCCTCACCCTCGTCCGCGAACACGTACCCGCTCGACGCCAGCTCGGGGAGCACGATCAGGTTCGCCCCCTTTTCGGCGGCCGACGTCGCCCAGAGGACCGCCTGCGAACGGTTCTGCTCGAGATCGCCGACGTGCGGCTCGTACTGGGCGACGGCGATGCGTACCGGGCGGCTCACACTCCTCACGGTAGCGCAGCGGGCGGGACCCCAGGATGGCGCGGAATGCCCCCCGAGATGCCGCAGAGAATCTCGTGCGGCAGCGTGCCGGTGAGGCCGCACACCTCGTCCGCGCCGATGCGAATGCCGTCTCGTTCGCCGATGAACATCGCCGTGTCGCCCGCCACCACGCCGGCCGCATCGGACACGTCCACGCCGACCTGATCCATGCTCACGATTCCGACGATCGAGCAGCGACGGCCGCGGATCGCGATGTGGCCGCGGTTCGACAGCGCTCGCGGCAGACCCTGTCCGTAGCCGAGCGTCGCGGTGGCGATCCGGCGAGCCGTCTGCGCTCGCCAGGTCCGTCCGTAGCCGACGCTCTCGCCGGCTGCGACCGTGCGCACCTGGGCCACGCGGCAGCAGACGGTCATGGCGAGCCGGAGCGATGCCGGACCGGGCACCGGCGGGTAGCCGTAGAACGCGATCCCGGCGCGCACGAGGTCGTGGTGCATGGCGGGGTGCGCCAGGATCGCGGCGCTGCCCGACGTGTGCAGCAGCGCGTCGGGCGCCACGGCCCGGAGCGCCTCGACCGCCTCGAGGAAGCGGTCGTGCTGGGCGACGGTGAACGTGGGGTCCACGTCCGCGGCGGCGAAGTGCGTGAAGATCCCGGCGACCCGGATGCGGTCCCCCGCCTCCCGCACCGCGCTCACGAGCGAATCCACGGTCTCCGGAAGGGCGCCGAGCCGGTGCAGCCCGGTGTCGATCTTGAGGTGGAGGCGAGCGCCGCCGCCCGAG
Source organism: Saccharimonadales bacterium (SeqCode) (assembly GCA_035534875.1). GTDB lineage: Bacteria > Chloroflexota > Dormibacteria > Aeolococcales > Aeolococcaceae > Palsa-851. The sequence continues at coordinate 27,415 of DATLRB010000023.1, read as the reverse complement.
GCCGCCGCCGCCCGGATTCCGTCCGCGTCGAGGGCGCTCACGTCGACGCCGGCGGCGACCAGGTGGCCGAGCGTCGCCGGCGGGCTCCAGCCCACCACCAGGATCGGTGCCTGGAACCCCGCGGCTCGCAGCACCAGAGCCTCCTCCGGCGTGTAGACGCCGAGCCACGAGGCCCCGCCCTCGAGGGCGGCCCGCGCCGCGATCGTGATGCCGTGCCCATAGCCGTTCGACTTGACCATGACCATCACCCTCGCGGGCCGCACCAGCGTCGCGATGACGTCCGCGTTTCCCGCCAGGGCGTCCGTGTCGATCTCCGCCCAGCGGAGCGCGCCATCCCCGAGCGTCGGGCTCACGCTCCGACCGGCACCGGCTCCGGTGCGGCCGCCGCCACCTCGGCCGGTGCGACCCGGCGCACGAGACCGAACGGCGTCTGCTCGTCCGACTGCCCGAGCGGGTTGTCGGCAATCATGGCCAGAACAGATTCAGCATCGATGCCCACCGATGCGAAGACCTCGGCCGCCATGTCGTTCGCGTCGATGATCGCCACCCCGATCCGGCGTCCGGTGCGCCTGCGCACATCGGCGGCGATGCGCAGCGTCGCACCCGCCGGGTCCAGCGGCGATTTGGTCGCCCATGTGTCGTACGGGGGGAGGTTGAGCGACGAGGGACCGTCGATGGCATTGACGCCGTGCCCCGCCACACGGTAGAAGACGCCGCGCATTCCCAGCGGCTTGGTGACGGCCGCCGCCGCGGCGGCGAGGATGATCCGCGATGCGCCGGCCTCGTCGATGGCCAGCTGCATGGTGGTGGGATGGGCGAGCCCGATACCCGTGGGCTCGTGGCTCACGTACCGGGAGAGCACCCGTGCCATCCGCGAAACCGCGATCTCGTCGATCGGATAGGAGCGCCCCTGGCTGATCGCCAGCGCCTTCTCGCTCACGAGCAGGACATCGCCGTCCGCCACATCGATGCCGTCACCGCGCAGCCGGTCGAGACTGCCCGATATCGCCTCGAGAAGGTCGTCACCGGGTTTGATCAGCGACGAGCGCAACGGGAGTCGTGCCCAGATCCGGCCCCTGTCCTCGAGGAACAGATGCCGTCCCCAGTTGAGGCGCGCACCCTCGAGCAGCGCCTCGCCGCCGGCCACCCTGCGGGCCGTGGCGCGATCACCGCGGCGCACGAAGCCACCCTGATAGCTGTCCTTGTCGAGCGCCCGCGTCCTGCCGTCGATGTAGACACGGAGCCAGACCTCGGCGTTGACCGCGCGCCAGAAGAACATCGATTCCTCGACCTCGCCGGCGCACGCGCGGCGGAAGTTCTCGGCCACGGCGGCGGCCTTCCAGTAGGGGCGACCGCGAAAGGACGGCGAGCGCATGAGGCTCTGCAGCACCGCCCGCTGCCTGCGGTACCAGCGGAACTCCGGTGTCGTGAAGCCGATCTTCTTGCGGCGGGCCTCCACCTTGCGGGGCAGAACGCCGTGCAGGGCCTGACGGACGATCGCCCGCGTCCAGCCGTTGTGGATGATGGCCGTGCGCGGCAGCGTGAGGATGTAGTCGACGAGCTCCTGGTCGAGGAATGGCAGGCGTGCCTCGAGCGAGTGCGCCATCGAGGCGCGATCCTCGTAGCGCAGCAGGGGGGGCAGGCTGTAGGTGCGGAAGTCCTGGAGCAGCCGGCGCTTGAGGTCGTCGGCGACGCGGTCGTCCTCGGGTGGCTTGCGCCCGCGGCTGAACGACGGTGCCAGCATGGCGGCGACATCGACTCGCTGACCCCGCTCACGCAGGCGCCGGCGGACCAGCGGGCTGACGATGTCGCGAAGCAACCATGCCTCGCGGGCGAACTCCGCATACCGGCGCTCCCGGAGGAGCTGGCGGAGCAGCACGTACGGATAGTGGTCGTACCCCGCCAGCAGCTCATCGCCCGCCTGACCGTCGAGGGTGACCGTGACCTGACGCCTCGCCAGGCGCATCACCATCCACATGGCGAAGGGCGCCGACGAGACCATCGGCTCCTCCATGTGCCAGACCCAGGCCTCCAGCTCGCGGACGAAGTCCTGATCTGTGGGCTGCACCGCGCTGTTGTCGGCGCCGGTCACCTCGAGCACGCTGTCGATGTAGGCGCTCTCGTCGATGCGATCCCCCGGGAACACCGCGGAGAACGTCTTCAGGCGGTCACCGAGCGACTCGGTATCGCGCACATGATCGCGGAGTTGCTGCGCCATCACCGTGCAGATGGAGGATGAGTCGAGGCCGCCGCTCAGGCAGATGCCGACCGGGACGTCGGCGACGAGGCGGCGCTGCACGGCCCGCTCGAAGACCGCGCGAAACGCCTCGGGGCTCGCGTCGCCATCCTCGGAGAGCCGCGGGGTCCAGTACGCGGTCTCGGAGATCGTCCCCCCCTCGATGACTGCGAACGCGGCCGCGGGCACCTGCCGTATCCCGCGGAAGAATGTCCCGTCGTTGTGGTCGAAGAGACCGAAACGAAGGTATTCGTACATCTGCTGGTCGTCGACCTCGCGCGGGAAGGTCTCGTCCTGCAGGATCGCCTTGATCTCGGACGCGAAGACGACTCGACCCCGATGGCGCGCGTAGAAGAGCGGTTTGATGCCGAAGTGATCGCGCGCAAGGACGAGCCTGGCGGCCGGCGCGCGCTCGTCGAGGATGGCGAGGCCCCACATGCCGTTGAAGCGGCGGAAGCAGTCGGTGCCCCACTCGGCGTACGCGTGCAGCACGACCTCGGTGTCGCAGGCCGTCTCGAAGGTGTGCTCGAGCGCCTCGAGCTCAGCGCGCAGCTCGCGAAAGTTGTAGACCTCGCCGTTGTAGACGATCTGGAGCCGGCCGCCGTCCATCGACATCGGCTGGCTGCCGTGCTCGAGGTCGATGATGCTCAGCCGGCGGAATCCGAGCGACGCGGTGGCATCCTCGAAGTGCCCGTCGTCATCGGGACCGCGGTGCCGGAGCGACTCGGTCATCGCGTCGAGCAGCGCCCTGTCCGGCGGACCCCAGAAGCCCGTGATCCCGCACACGTCAGCGGCTCGCCGGCATCACTGGTGGTCGGTGCATGACCATGGCAACGGTACGACACCCGTCGAGGTCACGGACGCGCAGGCCCGTCCGAGCGTCAGCGTGAACAGCCGGCGCTAGAAGTCCATGTCGTCGTCGTCCATGCCCATGCCACCGCCGCCGTGCGAGTGGCCGCCGCCGCCGGGCGCACCCTCCTCTCGCTCCGGGGCATCGGCGATCAGCGCATCGGTGCTGAGCACGATGGTGGCGATCGACGTTGCATGGACCAGCGCCGAGACGACGACCTTGGTCGGATCGATGATGCCGCGCTCGATGAGGTTGCCGTAGGTCTCGCTCACCGCGTCGAAGCCGTGATCGCCCTTGGCCTCGGCGACCTCGTTCACGACGACCTGCCCTTCGAGGCCGGCGTTCTGGGCGATGATCCGCAGCGGCTCGCGAAGCGCCCGGGCGACGATGCCGGCACCGACGCGCGCCGTGCCTTCGAGCTTCAGCGCCTCGACGGCGGGGATCGCGCGAAGCAACGCGACCCCACCCCCGACGACCACGCCCTCCTCGATGGCGGCACGTGTGGCCGCGAGCGCGTCCTCGACGCGGGATTTGCGCTCCTTCATCTCCACCTCGGTGGCGGCGCCGACCTTGATCACGGCGACACCGCCGGTCAGGCGCGCGAGCCGTTCCTGCAGCTTCTCGCGATCCCAGTCGGAGGTCGTCTCCTCCATCTGCTGGCGGATCTCGGAGCAGCGTCCCGTGATGGCTGCCTTCGTGCCACCACCGCGAACGATCGTGGTGTCGTCCTTGGTGACCGTGACCCTCCCCGCGGCGCCGAGCTGGTCGTCGCGGACGGCGTCGAGGCGCAGGCCGGTCTTCTCGCTGATGACGGTCGCCCCGGTGAGCACCGCGATGTCCTGCAGCATGGCGTCGCGACGCTCCCCGAACGCGGGAGCCTTGACCGCCATGGCGCTGAAGGTGCCCCGCGCGCGATTGACGACCAGGGTGGCGAGCGCCTCGGCCTGAACGTCCTCCGCGACGATGAGCAGCGGGCGACCGGCGCGCATCACCAGCTCGAGGCTGGGCAGCAGGTCGTTGACCGACGAGATCTTGGCATCCGTGACCAGAACTCGAGCGTCGGAGAGGATCGACTCCATGTTCTGCAGATCGGTGACCAGGTGCGCGGAGATGTATCCCCGATCGAACTGCATGCCCTCGACCACGTCGACCTCGGTCTCGATGCCGGTGCCGTCCTCGACCGACACCACGCCCTCCTTCCCCACCTTGTCGAAGGCGTCCGCGATCATGGCGCCGATGACGGCGTCGCCCGAGCTGATCGTGGCGACGCGGAGGATGTCGTCGCCGCCCTTGATGGGATGCGATCGAGCGCGGATCGCGGCGACGGCCGCATCGCAGGCGGCCATCATGCCGCGGCGAAGGTCGCTGGGCGGAGCGCCGGCGGCGAGGTTGCGCAACCCCTCGTCGAGCATCGCCCGGGCCAGCACCGTCGCGGTCGTGGTGCCGTCGCCGGCGATGTCATTGGTCTTGATCGCCACTTCCTTGAGCAGCTGCGCGCCCATGTTCTCGAAGTGATCCTCGAGTTCGAGCTCGCGCGCGATCGTGACCCCGTCATTGCTGATCAGGGGAGGGCCGAACTTCTTGTCCAGAACGACCGTGCGACCGCGTGGTCCGAGTGTCACCGCGACGGTGTCGGCGACGATCGCCGCGCCGCGTGCGAGCGCCGCGCGTGCGGGCGCCTCGAAGCGAAGCTGCTTTGCTGGCATCCCCGACTACTTCTTGCCGTTCTTCTCGACGACGGCGAGGATGTCCTTCTCCCCGAGGATCAGGTACTCGACGTCGTCGATCTTGACCTCGCTGCCCGCGTACTTCGCGTACATCACACGATCGCCGACCTTGACGTCGAGTGCGACGCGGACGCCGGTCTGCTCGTTGTAGCGACCGTTGCCGACAGCCTCGATGATGCCTTCCTGTGGCTTCTCCTTGGCGGTGTCGGGCAGCACGATGCCGCTCTTGGTCATCTCATCGCGCTCGACCGGTTTGACGACGACACGATCGGCGAGGGGGCGCAGCTTGAGGGACATGGGACCTCCTGGGTTCTTAGCACTCTTGGTGGGTGACTGCTAACACTCTACCTAACCGAGTGCCAACCATGCAAGCCCGGGGTCCCACATCGGGGGGTTGTCACATGGCGGCGGCGGGGGCCGACGGCGGCCCCGAGACCGGCCGCCGCGCCGGGCGCAGGAAGAGCGCGAGCCCCACGGCGAGGAACCCGGCCCACAGGACCGCCTGGAGCAGCGTCGGGGAGGCGCTGTAGCCCACCAGGCCGTGGAGCACGTCCCCGACCCCGGTGTCGTCAGGAAGGGTCCGGCTCACGTTCCACAGGGTCATGGATCCGCCCGGCAGCACCCCGAGCCCCTGGAGGTTCTGCACGGCGTCCGCGAGGAGGCCCGCGGCCACCACCATCAGCAGGCTGCCGACGATCGCGAAGAACCGCCCGAGGTTGAGTCGCAGGCCGACCCGGTACGTGGCGAAGCTCACACCGAGGGCGATCGCCAGGCCGATGACCGCGCCGATGACGAGCTGGAGCGGCGAGCTCTGATAGGCGATCGCCAACAGGAAGATCACGGTCTCGATCGCCTCGCGTCCGACGGTCACGAAGGCGACCAGCGCGAGGGCGAGGCCGGAGCCGCCGCTCACCACCCCGGAGACCCTGGCGCGCAGCTCGCGGCCCATGCTGCGGCTGTGGCGGCGCATCCAGAAGGTCATGTACGTCAGCACCGCCACCGCCACCGCGAAGACACCCGTCTCGAACCAGGCCTGCGCGTTCGAGTTGATGAACGCGTCGCGGCTGACGATCCAGAGCAGCACACCCGCCACGACCGCGAGCACGACCGCGGAGCCCGCGCCGAGGAACACGAAGCGGAACAGGTCGCGGCGCCCCGCCGACGCGAGATACGTCAGCAGGATGGAGCAGATCAGGGTGCCTTCGATGCCCTCTCGGGCAAAGATCAGCAGGCTTCCGACCACGGACGCGGTCCCTTTGAACAGAATGGATGGCGCCTCAGCGGCGCGTTAGCTTAGCCTAACCTAAGAGTCGGGAGGCGCCTCGACCCAGATCGCCCGCGCGGTCGCCTGGTCGACCGTGGTCGCGGCGTCCTCCGCGCTGAGCTGCCACCCGCTCGACGAGCGTGAGAGGACGCCGACCTCGATTCCCGGGACGATCCCGCGCTCGTCGAGGAGATGGAGCAGGTGCGGCGCCTCGTGTTCCGCCACCTCTGAGATTCGCGCGACGCGCGCCCGATCGCCGTCCCGGAGCTCCACGAGCCGCACGAGCCGGCGTCCGGCCGGCGGCGTCCGTCCCGGGATGACATTGCCGTGCGGGCAGGTCGTGGGCCGCCCGAGCGAGTCGTCGATGCGCTCGAGGACCATGGCCGACATCCCGTGGGTGAGCGACTGCGCCTCGTGATCGGCCGTCGCCCAGTCGAAGCCGAGGACATCGGTGAGCCACCGCTCGACGATCCGATGGCGGCGGACGATCGTCGCCGCGGCCTCACCGCCGCTCTCGGTGAGCTCGACCGACCGGTCGCCCGCGATCCGGATCAGCCCGTCACGGGCGAGCCGCTGGAGCGAGACGGTGACCGTCGGCGCGCTGACCCCGAGCCACTCCGCGAGGCGCCCGGGGCGTGGCACCTCGCCCTCGTGCTCGATGTAGTAGATCGCCTCCAGATATCGCTCGGTGGCCTCCGAACGTTGCTGGGACGGTTCGGCGGCGCTCATGCGGATGGAATCTACGCGCACTCCGCGAGCGACGGATCCACGTCGAAGCCGGGAGCATCCGGACCGTGCAGCCGGAGCCGCTGCCAGCCCGCCGCGGCGATCATCGACGCGTTGTCGGTGCAGAGGTCGAAGGGCGGGATCACGACCCGGAGGCCGCTGAAACGCGCCCCCACCGCGTCGCGCAACGCGCGGTTGGCGGCGACGCCCCCGACCACCGCCACGGTGGTCGCCCCGGTACGGTCCGCGGCCGCCGCGAGACCGCTCACCAGCTGATCGACCGCAGCCACCTGGAAGCTCGCCGCGAGGTCGGCGACCACCTGGGGATCGCTCGGGACGCCGCTCGTGGTGAGTGATCCGGATCCGAGATCGCGGACCATGTAGCGGACCGCGGTCTTGAGGCCGCTGAACGAGAAGGCGCCGTCGAGCCGGGTGCGCGGCAGCGGGAATCGGGTCGGATCGCCTGACGGCGCCACCCGCTGGATCGCCGGTCCGCCCGGGTACTCGAGGCCGAGCAGGCGGGCGACCTTGTCGAATGCCTCGCCGGCGGCGTCGTCGCGGGTCGCGGCCAGCCGCTCCGCGACCCCGTGCTCGCGGAGCAGGACGCATTCGGTGTGGCCGCCGCTGACGAGCAACGCCAGGTAGGGAGGCTCGAGGTCGGGGTCGGCGAGCCAGGCGCTGTACACGTGCCCGGCGAGATGTGAGACGCCGACGATCGGGATCCCGCGAGCCAGCGCCGCGCTCGACGCGTACATCGTGCCGACGATCAGGCACCCGGCCAGTCCGGGCCCACGCGTGACCGCGACGGCGTTGATGGCGTCCCATCCACCGGGCACCGGAGCGAGCGCTGCATCGACCACCGTGGCCAGCCCCTCCAGGTGGGCGCGCGCGGCCAGCTCGGGAACGACGCCGCCGTGGACGGCGTGCAGGGCGATCTGCGATGACACCACCGAGGAGCGCACCGCGCGGCCGTCGGAGAGTACCGCGGCCGCGGTCTCGTCGCAGGATGTCTCGATCGCCAGGAGATTCAGGCTGACGGGTACTCCATCGAGGGACCGCCCCCGACCCCCGCCACGTCGAGGCCGTTGAGAATGGCGACGAAGCTCCGCTTGAATCCCGGTGCGTGGATGCTGTCGCTCCACATGATCACGGCGTCCTCGCCGTTGTCCGTGTAGTACCCGCGCCGGCGCCCGATCGCCTTGAAACCGAACCGCTCGTACAGCCGGATCGCGTGGTCGTTGGTGTCGCGCACCTCGAGCGTGATCCAGCGCGCGCCGAGCGCGTAGGCGCGCTGCACGAGCGCCGCGAAGAGCACGGTGCCGTAGCCCTTGGAGTGATCACCGGCGCGAACGCCGATGGTCGTGACGTGGGCTTCGAGCGCGACCCGCCAGAGTCCCGCGTAGCCAACGATGTCGCCGTCCTGACGGAGCACCAGGTACGACGCCTGGCGGTTCTGCGAGAGCTCGCTCGCGTACGCATTCTTCGGCCACGGCGAGGCGAACACCTGACGCTCGATGGCCTGCACGGCAGCGATGTCCTCGTAGCGCATCGGCTCGACGGAGAGACGAGGGACGACCTGCATGAACACCCTGAAAGCAATGGTGGAGTCGGCATCTGCATCATAACCGCGGCATCCGGCGGCGGCAGGTGCGCGCATGACAGATGTCACGTGGCCTTCCTGACGGCCCTCACTATCGGCGGCGCCCGGCGGGCCTCAGGCTCACTACATGACATATCACCCTTCCGCCATCGTTGCCGGCACTCCCGGCCTCGTGGCCGCCGAGGACGACGGCGAGTGCGCGGTGCGCGTCGACGCCGTGACCCGGCGCTTCGGCCCCGTGCTCGCCGTCGACAACCTCAGCCTCACCGTGGAGCGAGGCCGGACGGTCGCCCTGCTCGGCCCCAACGGCGCCGGCAAGACGACCACGATCTCCATGCTCCTCGGCCTCTCGAAGCCCGACTCGGGCAGCATCGAGATCTTCCGATCGGCGCCGGGATCGCCCGCCGCCCACGCCGATGTCGGGGCGATGCTCCAGGACGGCGGCATGATGCCCGGCGTCCTGGTCGGCGAGCTGCTCGCAATGGTGCGAAGCCTCTACATGTCGCCACTGGCGCTCGGCGAGGTCGTCGACATCGCCCAGCTCCGCGAACTCGAGAAGCGGCGCGTCGATCGCCTCTCGGGTGGCCAGTCGCAGCGGCTCCGCCTCGCCATGGCGCTGATCGGCGACCCGCGCTTGCTCATCCTCGATGAGCCCACCGCAGCGATGGACGTGGAGACCCGCAGAGGCTTCTGGCATGCGATGGAGGGCTTCACCGAGCGCGGTCGCACCATCCTGTTCTCCACCCATTACCTCGAGGAGGCCGATGCGGCCGCGGATCGCATCGTGATGATGGCCCGAGGCCGGGTCGTCGCAGACGGCACGCCCGCTGCGATCAAGGACTCGGTCGGCCTGCGCGTCATCCGTTTCTCCAGCGCCCACGCCGGGATCGCCGGCCTCGAGACACTGCCCGGTGCGGTGTCGGCGACGGCGCACGGCAGCCGCGTGGAGTTGCGCTGCAGCGATTCCGACAGCGCACTGCGAGCGCTCATTGCAACCCGTCCCGATGCTCGTGACATCGAGGTCGCCGGCGTGGCCCTCGAAGACGCCTTCATCACGATCACCGACGGCCTCGCCGCCTGAATGGAGACCAGCGCATGATCAAGTACCTCGCTCTGGAAATTCGACGGTCACTCCGCGATCGTCGCTACCTCCTGCTCGTGGCCGGATGGCCGGTCGCCGCCTATCTCCTCTTCTCCACCGTCTTCGGCGCGGCGGCGGACCGGTCCGAGGGATTGCCGCCGACGGTCGCGATCATGGTTGCGATGGCCTCGTTCGGTGCCATGGGTGGCGTGCTCATGGCCTCCGGTCCCCGCCTCGCCATGGATCGCCAGATGGGCTGGCTGCGTCAGCTTCGTCTGACGCCGCTCTCCCCGGCGCGGATCCTCGCGGCGCGCCTCACTGCGGCGATGGCGCTGAGCCTTCCCGCGATCATCCTGACCTTCATCGCCGCGGCGCTCGTCAAGGGCGTCGGCCTGCCGCTCTGGGAGTGGCCGGCGCTCGTCCTGCTCATCGCCGCCGGCTGTCTCCCGTTCGCCGCGATCGGCATCGTCGTGGGCACGATCGCCGACGGCGACGGCGCCCAGGGCCTCACCATGGTGCTGTACCTCGTGCTCGCGGCACTGGGCGGTCTCTGGATGCCCGTCGCGATCCTGCCCTCGGTGATGCAGACCATCGCCAGGACGCTTCCCTCGTACCACCTCGCGCAGCTCGGCTGGCACATCGCACGCGGCGAGGCGCCCGCGCTCGGCGACGGTCTCGTCCTGCTCGCATGGTTCGCGGGCGCCGCCCTGCTCGCCGTCGCCGTCTCTCGCCGGCTGACGCTGCGCAGCGCGTGAGGCCGGCATAGCATCGTGAACATGGCCGGCGAACAAAGGACGACCAGGCAGGTCGGCGCACCCGACACCATGATGTGGCCCATCCCAACTGCCGCGCGGCTCGGCTGGGCAGCGATCTGGCTCGTGTTCCTCGGTTATCCGATCTCCGACATCCTCGGCACCGGTTACGCGCCGGCGCGGGCGACCATCGCCTGGATCTGCCTGGCCGGTTTCGCCGCCCTCTACCTGTTCACGATGTGGACGTGCCTCTCGCTCGTGCCACGCGTGGCGACCGGCGTGCGGCTCCTGCCGCTCGCGGCACTCTTCGTGACGGGGATCACGCTCACGCTCGTGTTCCGGGGACAGTGGACCGGGCTGCTCGTGTACTGCGGCGTCGCCGCCGGGTGGACGCTGCGCTGGCGTTTCCTCGTCCCCGTCCTGCTCGCGCTCGGCGCGTTCATGGTCGTCTCCGGCGTGATCCTGGGGTATTCCTGGGCCGACCTGGGCTTCATCACCTTCCTGACGGTCGCGCTCGGTTTCACGATGCTGGCATTTCGCCGGCTGATCGCCACCGTCATCGAGCTCCGCACCGCGCGGGCCGAGGTTGCGCGCCTGGCCATCGCCGACGAACGCCTGCGCATCTCGCGCGATGTTCATGACATTCTTGGCCACAGCCTGTCGGTGATCGCGCTCAAGTCCCAGGTCGCCCGCCGCCTGATGCACAGCGACCCGGACGCCGCCGCCGAGGCGATGGGCGACGTCGAGTCGGTCGCGCGCGATTCGCTCGCCGAGGTGCGCGCCATGGTGACCGGGTACCGGCAGCGATCACTCGCCGATGAGCTGCAGGGCGCGCGCGACGTCCTCGACGCCGCGGGGATCGCATTCGCCGTGACGCGCGACAGCACGGTCCCCCCCGCACCTGTGGACAGCCTGCTCGCGTGGACGGTGCGCGAAGGGGTCACGAATGTGCTTCGCCACAGCCGCGCCCATCACTGCGAGATCTCGCTCGAAGCCGGCAACGGCGGCTTCACGGTGGTGATCGCCGATGACGGCGTCGGCGGCGTCGCGAGCGCGGGAGGCAGCGGCCTGCACGGGCTCCGCGAGCGCGTCGGCGCCGCCGGCGGACGCCTCGACGCGGGTCCGGGCGAGCGCGGTGGCTTCCGGCTCGAGGCCTACGTTCCCCGGGCCGCGGCGTGATCCGAGTCCTGATCGCCGAGGACCAGGGGATGGTCCGCGGCGCGCTCGCAACCCTGCTCGCGCTCGAGGATGACATCGACGTCGTCGCCCAGTGCTCGCGTGGTGATGAGGTCGTCGCGACGGCCGAGGCGGCGCACCCCGACGTCGCGTTGCTCGACATCGAGATGCCCGGGCTCGACGGGCTCAAGGCCGCGGCGCTCCTGCATCAGGCGCTGCCCGCCTGCACGATCATCATCCTCACGACCTTCGGCCGGCCCGGCTATCTGCGCCGGGCCATGGAGGCGGGCGCGACCGGGTTCGTCGTCAAAGACGGTCCCGCGGATCAGCTCGCGGTGTCCATCCGGCGCGCGGTCGCCGGCGAGCGGGTCATCGACACGGCCCTCGCCGCCGCGGCGCTCAGTGACGGTTCCAACCCGCTCACCCCGCGCGAGCGCGACGTCCTCCACGCCGCATCGGGTGGCGCCACCATCGCGACCATCGCGACCTCGATGTTCCTTTCACAGGGAACGGTGCGCAACTACCTCTCCTCCGCGATCCAGAAGACGGGCGCGCGCAACCGTCTCGAGGCGGTGCGCGCCGCCGAGCAGCACGGCTGGCTGTAGCCTCGGCCGGTCAGTCCACGTAGCGGGCGGTGAGCCCGGTGCGATCCAGCGCCGGCCGCGACAGCGCGAGCGGCACCGCGCGTGCCAGGGCACGGGCGGGGTCGACGAGCACGAGCCCCGGGATGCCGATGCCGTCGATGCTCAGCACTCGCGCTCCGCCGGCGTCGAAATCGGCTCCCATGACACGCGACGGATGCGAGGCATCGCCGAGGCGGGCCACGTAGACCGCGCCACGGCCGGCGTCCGCAACGGCCCAGTCACCGGCCCCGGCGTCCGGATCGCCGCTCGCGACCACCTCCAGCGAACCCACGCCGTGCAGGGGCAGATTGCGCGCGTGGGCGACGCCGAGCGCGCCCGCCATCCCGGCGCGGACGCCGGTGTAGGTCCCCGGCCCGGTCACGACCACCACCGCGGTGCCGGCCGTGGCCAGCATCCGGGCGAGCGCCCGCGGAAGGGATGCGGAGACCGGCGCTTCGCGGATCACCTCGGCGTCGAGCAGCTCACCCGCAGCGGACGCCACCACACAGACGACCCGCGATCTCGACGAGGTGTCGATGGCGAGGATGCTCACGATCGCCCCCCGCTATTCCAGGCGCCGGACAGCCGCGACGGCGCCCCGGACGGCGGGCTGATCAGCCGTGAACCGTCGTCCGCGACGTCGATGGTGATGGCCGCCGGCGCGTCCTGCTCGCGTGCGGCATGCTCGCCCCACTCGACAACCACGACGCCACCGGATTCGAGCATCTCGTCGATGTCGAGCAGCCGGACGTCCGCGTCCGGGCCGAGCCGGTACAGGTCGATGTGGTGCAGGACCCTGGCGCCGGCGCGGTAGACGTGGTGGAGGACGAAGGTCGGGGATCGCACCAGGGCCGGGTCGATGCCCATACCGGCCGCGATGCCTCGGACCAGGACGGTCTTGCCCGCACCGAGCTGGCCGCTCAGGAGGATGAGGTCGCCGGGCTCCACGCGAGTGCCGATGCGCTCCCCGAGGGCGAGCGTCTCAGCCTCGGTCGTGCATCGCGCCGCCGCCCCGACCTCGGTCACGAGAAGTGCCGTGAGCTCGTGCGCGGGCGGGGCACCCCGGCACCTCCCTCGCCGGCGAGAACGTCGATGCCGGCCCCGTGGAGCAGGCGCCCCACAACGGTGATCGGAGCCAGGTGGTCGGGCCAGTTCGACATGAGCGTGGCGAGGGCGGCCTGCGGCAGCGCCGCCACCAGCTCGAAGTCCTCGCCGCCTCCGACGGCGAGGTCGGGCCACGCGGCGCCGAAGTCGGACACCAGCGCCGGTTCGACCGGGAGGCGGTCGAGCCAGATCTCGGCGCCGCACCCGGACATCTCGGCGATGCGCTCGAGCTCGACGAGCAGGCCGTCGCTGATGTCACCGCCGCACCGCACCCCCGACGCCACCAGCTGGAGGCCCTCGCCGATCCTGGCGACCGGCGAGAGCTGGGCGCCGACCCAGGCCTGCTCCCGGTCTGACAGCCCGTCACCGCCGTCGAGCAGCAATCGCAGCCCTGCGGCGGCCCGGCCGAGCGTTCCGGTGACCACCACCAGGTCGCCGGGGCGACCGCTGTCTCGACGCAGCGCCGCGCCGGCGGCCAGCGTCCCGCCGACGGAGATGTCGATGACCAGTGGCCCGTCGATCGCGCTCAGGTCCCCGCCGGCGACCGCGCACCCCGCGGCTGCCGCGGCGGTGCAGAGCCCGCGCTGGATCTCGAGGACATCCTCGAAGCCGGTGCTCGAGGGCGCGCACAGCGTTGCCGAACACCACACCGGCCGGGCGCCCATCCCGGCAAGGTCGGAGAGCGCCACGGCCAGAGCCCGGGCGCCGAGGCTGCGCGGGCTGATCCACGATCGGCGGAAGTCGACGCCCTCGACCAGTGCATCCTGGCTGATCGCGAGGTCGCGTCCGGGCTCCGGGGACCACACCGCGGCGTCGTCGCCGGAGCCGATCGCGAGGGGCGACGATGGGGCCCGCGCGATCTCCCTGAGCGCCCGGAGCAGGGCCCGCTCGCCGACATCGGCGAGGCTCGGGCCACCGCTGTCGAAGGCTCGTTCGGGCATCTGAGCGTCGTCCAATGTCACACGTCCGCAATATACGTGGGCCGGCAAAGGGGTACGGTGGCGCCCGACTCCGGCTTGCGCTCGGACCCTCAGGCTCGGTATGGTGCCGCGGGGACATACCGATCGATGCCCGTCCGGGTATCGGCGGCAGATCACAGGAGGACGCCTATTTTGACGTGGAGCCGGAAGGTGGCCCTGACCGTCGCAGGCGTCATCACCCTTCTGGCCACCGGAATCGGAACCATCCCGAGCACTCAGGCCAACAGTTCACCGGCCGCCAGTTCGCAGGCGCCGAACTCTGCGATCGCAGCGCTGCAGCAGCGGCGCGCGCAGCTCATCGCAGAGCTCGCCGCGATGCAGCCCAGCCTGAGCGCAGCGGGTGGTTCCGTCAATTCGGCGGAATCGATGTTCAACGCCCAGCAGACACGGGTGTTGAACGAGCGCAAGCAGCTCGCCAGGCTGAACGCAACCCTGCTGTCCCTGAGCAGCGCGTTGAACAGCAACGACGCGACGGCGGCGCAGGACAAGGCGCAGCTTGCGGGGATCACGCGCGCGACGTACGAGACCAGTGGTAACAACCAGGTGCTTGCGGCAGTCCTGAGCGCGGGATCCTTCAACCAGGCGATCGACGAGCTGAAGGCCGCGAATCAGGTGTCGCAGCAGGTGTTGAACCTCATCGAGCGACTCGCCGCGTCCAACAACGCGATCGTCGCCGAGCAGAACTCGATCCGCGCGGATGCCTCGTCGGCGATCACGCTCGAAGGACAGCTCGCCGCGCAGAGCGACCAGCTCCTCACGGTTCTCGAGAATCGGAACATGCTCTTCGCGGGGCTCAATGGACCGGCGCGCGCGGTCGCCGCGCAGATCGCCAACATCGACAACCAGATCGCATACCTCGAGGCCGGTCCGCACGTCGGGTCGGGCGCATGCGGCAACCACTTCGCATACGGGTTCTGCACGTACTACGTCGCGACCCGACGTTGCGTGCCGTGGCTCGGCAATGCGAGCAGCTGGTACATCGCGGCAGCGCAGATGGGCTACAAGGAAGGCCGGCTGCCGCTCGCCGGTGCCATCGTCGTGTTCCGGCCGGGAGTCGGCGGTGTGAGCCCGGAGGGCCATGTCGCCTACGTCGAGGCGGTCGGGCCCGCCGCGGGAATCCCGCTGGGATCGTTCAAGCTCTCGGAGATGAACTTCGCCGGCTGGAACCGTGTCGACTACCGGGTCCTCAGCGACACGACCAGCAACATCGAAGGGTTCATCTACGGGCAGTAGCCGCCTCGAGCGCCTGGCGGAGACGCTCCTGGGCCGCGGGCAGCGCGTCGATCACGTCGGAGGCAAGCGCCCCGGCGCGCCCGCGGCGAGCCTGGACCTCCTGACCGGCCTCCGCGTGAATGGTCACGCCGGCGACGGCGGCGTCGCGTGGCTCGAGCCCCTGGGCGAGCATCGAGCCGATCACTCCGGCGAGCACGTCGCCGGTTCCGCCGGTCGCCAGGGCCACGACACGGTGGTGATCGACGTGCGTCGGGTGGCCTGAAGCCGCCACCACCGTGCCGGCGCCCTTGAGCACCACCACGACGCCGTGCTGCTGCGCGTAGCCCTCGGCGGTGCCGATCCGGTCCGCCTGGACGGCCTCGGTGCTCAGGGCGGCAAGGCGGCCCATCTCCGCCGGGTGGGGCGTCACCACCGTGGTCCGACCGCAGAGCTTCCAGTCGAATCCCGAGGTGGCAACGATGTTCAGGGCGTCGGCGTCGACCACCGCCGGGCACGGCAAACCGGGCATCAACTCGAGGAGGGCGCTCACCGTGTCGCGCGAGCGACCCAGCCCCGGGCCGATGACCAGCGCGTCCGCCCCCCGGAGCCGCTCCCGCAGCGCCGGAACGGCGTTCGGATGCAGCGTGCCCGTGCCCGCATCGGCGAGCGGTGTGGGCATCACCTCGAGACAGCCGGCCGCCACGATCGCGTGGATCGCCTCGGGGACGCAGACCTCGACCAGCCCGGCGCCACCCCGAGCGGCGCCCAGGGCCGCCAGCCGGGGCGCTCCGGTGAAGCCCTTCGAACCGGCGACCACCACCACCCGGCCGAACGTCCCCTTGTGGCCGTCCTCGGGGCGATCGGCGAGCACCAGGTCATCGGGGAGCGCCACCGGGTGGCCCCGAGGCGTGGCCCGGCTGACCGCGACCGCGATGGCGAGGCCTCCGTCGTGGGTCAGCGAGAGCGCGATCGGTGTCTCCTCGCCGCGAATGTGCACGCGCGGCGGGCCCCCGCGACGCCGGACCACCTCGATGTCCCGATACGCGGGCATCGCCTCCCCCGACGCCGAGCAGAGCTTGCGCACCGCCTCCTTGGCAGCCCACCGCGTCGCCCAGCGCTCCGGTTTCCCGGCGCTGATGCGCTGCTCACCCTCGGTGTAGATCCGCTGCGCGAAGCGAGGGTTTCGCGCCAGCAGGGATGCGATGCGATCCACGACGGTCACATCGACCCCGACAACCATCGTCATCCGACGACTATTCCACAGTCACCGATTTCGCGAGGTTGCGCGGCTGGTCGACGTCGCATCCGCGCTGCACGGCGACGTGATACGCGAAGAGCTGCAGCGGGATGACATTGAGCAGCGGCGAGAGCACCTCCGAGCACCCCGGCACCGGGATCGTGGTGGCAAAGCCGGCATCGAACGGGTCCTCGCCCTCGGTGATGAGCGCGATCACCGGCGCGTCACGGGAGTGCACCTCCTGCACGTTGCTCACCATCTTCGGCAGCGTCGCGGAGCGGGTGGCGATGGCGATCACCGGGACGTCGGGCTCGAGCAGCGCAATCGGGCCGTGCTTCAACTCTCCCGCGGCGTATCCCTCGGCGTGCACGTAGGAGATCTCCTTGAGCTTGAGGGCACCCTCCATCGCGATCGGGAAGTTGATCCCCCTGCCGATGTACAGGGCACTCTGCGTGTGCGCGAAGCGCTGCCCGAGGTCGACGAGCATCGGCTCCAGCTCCAGCGTCCTCGCGAGGAGGTCGGGCAGCTCCTGCAGCTCGGCCACCAGGCGCTGATGCTCGGTGACGTCGAGGGTGCCGCGCGCATCACCGAGACGCAGCGCGAGCAGGATGCCGCACACCATCTGGGTCATGAACGTCTTGGTGCCCGCGACCGAGATCTCCGGACCGGCCTGCATGTACAGCGCTCCATCCGCCTCGAGCGACAGCGCGCTGCCGACGACGTTGGTGATGGCGATGACCTGCGCGCCGGCCAGGTGCGCCTGACGCACCGCCGCCAGCGTGTCGGCGGTCTCACCCGACTGCGACACCGCGATGACCAGGGAGTGCTCGTCGACCAGCGCCTCGCCGTAGCGGAACTCGCTCGCGGCCTCGACCTTGCAGCGAATCTTGGCGAGGTGCTCGATGGCGTACCCGGCGACCATCGCCGCGTACCATGCCGAGCCGCAGGCCACGAGCACGACCTCGCGCACATCGGCGAGCCGCTCCGCGCTCACCCCGAGCTCGGGGAGCACCACCATCCCCAGGTCGTCGACACGCCCGCGAAGCGCGTTGCGCACGGCATCGGGCTGCTCGTGAATCTCCTTGAGGAGGAAGTGCGGATACCCGTTCTTCTGCGCCTGCTCCGCCTCCCAGTCGACGGTCACGATGCGTGCCTCGACGGCCGTGCCGTCCAGCTGCTGCACTGTGATCCCGTCAGGCGTCGCGGTGACGATCTCACCCTCGCCGAGCAGCGCGATCCGCTTCGTGTACGGGATCAGCGCGGTGATGTCGCTGCTCACGAACACCTCGCCGCGCCCGAGTCCAACGACCAGCGGCGCGTTCATCCGCGCCCCCACGACGCGGTCGGGCTGGTCGGCCGAGATGACCACGAGCGCGCACGCTCCCTGCATGCGGTTGAGCGCGCTGCGCACCGCGTTCGCGAGGTCGCCGCGAAAGGCGTCCTCGATGAGATGCGGGACCACCTCGGTGTCGGTCTCGCTCAGGAACTCGTGCCCACGCGCCATCAGCTCCGCGCGCAGCTCGCGGTAGTTCTCGACGATGCCGTTGTGAATGACGTGGATGCGCCCGGTGCAGTCCTGGTGCGGGTGCGCATTCTCGAGCGAGGGACGTCCGTGGGTCGCCCAGCGTGTGTGGCCGATGCCGACGGTGCCGGAGGGCGTGCCCTCGGCCTCGACCTGACGGGCGAGGTCAACGACCTTGTTGGTGTTCTTGACCGTGGCGACGTCGCCGTCCGCGTCGATGATCGCGATCCCGGCCGAATCGTAGCCCCGGTACTCGAGACGGCGAAGGCTGTCCAGCAGGACCGGTGCCGCGGGACGGGGGCCGGTGTAGCCGATGATGCCGCACATGGGACCTCTCTGAAACGGACGCGGGGGGTACGGGTTACGGGGAAGGACTCGGTGTCGGGGTGGGGGTCGGCGACGGCGTGGGGACGCTCGCCACCTCGATCGTGACGGTCACCCTGGGCTGCGACAGGGTCACGCCGGCGGGCGCGATGAGAGTCACCGTGACCGTGTAGACGCCGAAGGCGCCGGTGAGATCGATCGGGTTGGTCGTCACGGAGTCGAGCGCGTTGAGCAGATCCTGGGGTCCGGTCGCGACGACGGTGAGCGGGGTGTAGGCGATGCCGGTGAGGTAGTGGCCGGGTGACGGGTTCCCCTCGGTCTTCGGAATCACCGCCACGACGCGTGTGGTGATGTAGGCGGTGATCGTGATGCTGACGCCGATGACCGCGTGATCAACGCTCACGTTGTTCAGCCGGACCCCCTTCGAGTAGACGAGGACGGGAAGGAGCTGCTGGTAGTTGGCCTTCTGCGCGCCCAGGTTCACCGAGACGCGGGCCTCGATGCCCACCAGCTCGCGCTCCGGACCGTAGACCACCACCGTCGACGGCGTCGCCTGCTCGGCACCGCTCTCGTAGCCCGCCGGCGGTGGATTGGTCACCTGAATCGTGACCGGCACGGACTTGGACGTGAACGAGTCCAGGTCCACCTGCACCGAGGTCGGCGGACTGATGAGCTCGATGTTCGGGTTGCTGCTGGTGATCGTGATGGGAATCGAGTACGTCCCGGCGCGCCGCACCGCCGCCCAGTCCACGATCACCGTGAGCTCCGAGGTGTTGAGCGCCTCCAGGTTGTTCTGATCACCGCCCACCCGGACGAGCACGTTGCTCACCGGGTGCACGAGAACGTACGCCGCGGGAATATTCGACGGGCTCTGCGGGACCGCCAGCGAGACCACCTTCGTCGTCGGGGGATTGCCCGCGTAGACCACGCCGACCCAGGTGACGAATGCGATGAGGAAGCAACCCACCTTGAGCTGCCAGTTCCGCCGGACGAAGCCCGGAAACCTCACGGGTGCGAGCGGCGCCCCAGGGTGCGCAGGGTGCCGACTCTCGCGAGCGGACGGAGCATCGCGGCGCGGCCCGATCCACCCTCCTTGGCGAGCAGGGTGACCAGCATCTCGTGCAGCTTGGCCTGGTCCAGACCCCGGTAGATCTTGCCGTCGTGGGCGACGCTGATCAGGCCGGTCTCCTCGCTCACGATCAGCACCACCGCGTCACTCTGCATGGTGAGGCCGAGCGCGGCGCGGTGCCGGGTGCCCATCCGGCCGACGCCCGGGAGCGTCTCGGCGAGGGGGAGCACGCACCCGGCGGCGACGATCCGGCTCTCCCGAATGATCACCGCACCGTCGTGGAGCGGCGAGCCCGGGATGAAGATCGTCGCGAGCATCTCGCCGGTCACCGCGCCATCGACGGGGACGCCGGTCGCGGCGAGATTCTCCAGGCCGGTCTCGCGCTCGAACACGATGAGCGCGCCGACCTTGCGCTCGGCGAGCGAGCCCGCGGCGCGCAGCACCTCGTCCACGGTGCGCGCATAGGCCAGCTCCGGATGCCGCCCGAGCACCGCTCGCACGGTGCCGAGCCGGCCCACCTGGTCGAGGGCACGGCGAAGCTCGGGCTGGAAGAGGACGATCGCCGCGATCACGATCGCCTGGGTGCCGTTGTTGAAGATGAACTCGAGGAGGCGGAGGTGGAGCAGTTGCGCCGCCCCGCCGACCGCGAAGATGACCGCGAGGCCGAGCAGGAGCTGCACCGCCTGGGTGCCCCTGATCAGCTTGAGGAGCTGATAGAGCAGGAAGGCGACCACCACCACATCGACCCCGTCGCGCCAGCTGAGGCTCTGGAGGAAGAAGTGCGCGTTGCGCAGCAGATCGCTCACGCCGCGGCCTCGAGACCGTCGCCCGAGTAGATGAGGGCGAGCAGCGCCTGCTGGACCCAGAGGCGGTTCTCCGCCTGGTCGAAGACCACCGAGTGGGGTCCGTCGATCACCGCGTCGGTGATCTCCTCGCCGCGGTGCGCGGGGAGGCAGTGCATCACCCGAACCCCCGGCGGCGCCAGCGCAACCAGGCGGTCGTTCACCTGGAGCCCGGCAAAGTCCTCGCGCCGGCGCTGCTGCTCGGTCTCCTGGCCCATGCTCGTCCAAACGTCGGTGTAGATGATTTCGGTATCGCGCAGGGCGGGAGCCGCCTCGTGGGTGATCTCGAAACCGGTGCCCGGCGCCCGGAGCGTGGCCGCCCTGTCGACCACGGCCAGCGGTGGCTCATAGCCGCGCGGGCAGATGATCCTGAGGTGCACCCCGAGCAGGGCTGCCGCGTAGATCCACGACGTGCACACGTTGTTCCCGTCCCCGATGTAGGCGACGGTCGCGCCGGCGAGCCGTCCCGTCACCGAGCGGACGGTCATGCAGTCGGCGAGCACCTGGCAGGGGTGCTCGGCGTCGGTCAGGGCGTTGATCACCGGCGACGAGGCCGCGCCCGCGATGGTGACGAGATCCCGGTGGGAGACCAGGCGGGCGACGATCCCGTCCGCGTAGCGGTCGAGGATCCGGCTGATGTCCGCCGCCGACTCACGCTCGCCGAGCTGGACCTCGGGGTTGAAGAGGGCGATCGGATGACCGCCGAGACGGTGGATCGCCACTTCGAAGGACACCCGGGTGCGGTTGCTCGGCCGCTGGAAGATGAGCGCGAGCGACCGGCCCGCCAGCGGGCTGCCGAGATCGCGCCCCGATTTCGCCGCGTCAGCGAGGTCGAGGATCGCGATGATCTCGTCGGTGCTGAGGTCGGCGATGCTGAGGAGGTCGCGACCGGCAAGCGATGGATGCATTCGCTCATATGGTTGCACCGCTGCGCCGATCGCGCGTTCCCCGCGCAATCCCGCGCGCGGAGCGTCACACGCTATACCGTCTGCGCGTGGATATCGCGGTGGTCGTCAACGGCGGGATGGCCGAAACCCTGCAGTCGACACCCCTCTTGCGCACCCTCCGCGCCGGGTACCCGACGGCGCGGATCGCGCTCGTCTGCCCCTCGACCGCCGTCGACCTCGCCGACGGCATCCCGCCGGTCGACAAGGTCATCCCGCTCTCCGGGCTCCGGGGCCGCCGCAGCGGCGGTCTCCGCCTGTGGATGACGCTGCGGGGGCTGCGTCTCGACTCCGTCTTCCTCTGCACCACGGGCGCCGCAGCGGCCACCGCCGCGTACTTCGCGGGCATCCCCCAGCGCAGCGGGGTCGGCGGCGGCATCGGGCTCCTGCTCACCGGCCGCGTCAAGCCCAGGCGCGGGGAGAACCAGGCGGAGACCTGGCTGCGCCTCGCCGAGGTCGCGGGCGTCCATCAGCAGCTCCACAGCCCGGTGTTCGAGCCCGGTCCCGAGGCCCGGAGGCGGGCGGAGCAGGTCCTCCACGGGACCGGGCTCGCCGACGGGCGCCTCCTCGTCGCCATCGCACCCGGAGCCGGATACGCCGAGACCCAGGCGGCGCCCACGGCCGCGACCGCCTGGGAGCCGGAACGCTGGGCACATCTCGCCAACCAGCTCGCCCAGCGTCACGGGGCCGGGATCCTCCTGGTCGGCTCGGCGTTCGACAGGTCCGCGGTGGAGCACATGAAGATGGACCTGAGGGCCGATGCGATCGACCTCGTCGGGGAGATCGACCTCGCGACGGTTGCCGGGGTGGTCGCCCGATGCGACCTCCTCGTGGGCAGCGACACCCCGCTTCTCCAGCTCGCGGCGGCGATGGGCACGCCCACCGTCGGCCTGTTCGGACCGACCGACGGCGCCCGTGGCGGCGCCTACGGAGCCGCGCACCGGGTGGTCCAGGCGCTCGCGCCTCCCCGCTTTGAGGACGGCACAGCGACCAGAGCCGTCATGGATCAGATCCGGGTCGAGGACGTGCTCGCCGGCATCGAGGCGACCCTCTAGCGCCGGTGGCTACCGGATGTACATCAGCGCCCGCTTGAGCACGTCGAGGTTGTCGAGCGCGTAGCCCGTCCCGCGGACCGCGCAGAGCTGCGGCTGGGTGTCGCGATGCACGGCGATTCCGGTTGCGCTCGTGATCGCGCCGTCGAGCCCCTCGAGGCGCGCGCCGCCGCCGCAGAGCAGGATGCCCTCGCGCCGGATGTCGTTCATCAACCGCGCCGGCGTATCCCCGAGGACGGCGTCGAGCGCCGCGACGATCGGCCTCACGTGGGCGTCGAGACAGCCGTTCAACTCGGTCGAGGTGATGGTCAGGCGCTGCTCACCCGCCTCGCCACGTCCCATGACCTCCAGGCGGCGTTCCTCGTGGGGCCCGACCCGGGCGAGCGAGGCGACCATCTCCTCGAGGGTCGCCGCGTCCAGCGTCACGCCGTGCGCCTCGCTGACATGATCGGCGATGCACGCCTGAAGGCGCTGGCCGCCGTGGCCGCTCAGGCAGCGGCAGCTCACGGTCCCCTCCAGGGCGAGCGCCGCGATGTCGGTCTTGCCGGCGCCGATGTCGATAACGAGGTGGCCGTTGGGGCCGCTGAGGCGGACCCCCGCGCCCATCGCGGCGGCCAGCGGCGCGTCGAGCAGGTAGGCGGTGCGCGCGCCGGCGAGCGCGGCCGCCTCGAGCAGCGAGCGCCGCTGCCCGCCCGGCAGCGATGACATCACCGCGATGACCACATCGGGTTTGAAGATCCGCTGGCGGCCGGCCGCGCGGATCATCGCGTGGTTCACGAGCCATCGCGCCGATGCGGCGTCGACGATCTGGCCCCCGGCAATCGGCCGGCGCAGCTGGAATTCGGGGTCGCCCGCCGAGGTCTCGAACGCCGCCTCGCCGAACACCGCCGCCTGCACACCGCCGTCGCGTATCGCCACCGCCGACGGCTCGCTGGCGATCATGCCCTCACCCTTGACGATGATCCTCGTCGTCATCGTGCCGAGATCGATGCCGACCTTCTTGCCCAGCACAGCTTCGAGCTCCCTCAGTCGCCGACCACGCCGGTGAGGTCGCGCACCTCGGTGCCGGGCTCGTCGGTGCCGAGACGCTCGATGTCCGCACCCAGACCCGCGAGCTTGGTCTCGAGGTCGTCGTAGCCGCGTTCCAGGTGGAACACCCTGTCCAGCTCGGTGGTCCCCTCGGCGCAGAGGCCCGCGATGACCAGCGCGGCGCCGCTCCGGATATCGGGGATGCTCAGCCGCGTCCCGTGGAGTCGGGCGGGCCCGTTGATCACCGCGCTGCGACCGTCGATGGCGATGTGCGCACCCATCTGCTGCAGCGCGGCGACGTGGCGAAATCGGTTCTCGTACAACGCTTCGCTGATCACGCTCGTCCCCGTCGCCTGGGTCATGAGCGCGCAGAACTGGGGCTGCATGTCGGTGGCGAAACCGGGGTGTGGCCACGTGGTCATGTCGACACCGCGGAGGTGCGCGCAGGTGACGCGCGCGTGGTGCGCACCCTCGACGATGTCACACCCCGCCGAGCGGAGTTTGCTGAACAGCCAGCGCAGGTCGCTGGGTCGCATGTGCTCGACGACGACGTCGCCGTAGGTCGCGGCGGCGGCGATCATGTACGTGCCGGCCTCGATGTAGTCGGCCGTGATGTTGTGCGTCGTGCCGTGGAGCAGCCCGCCACTGCCCTCGATGACGATCAACTCGGTGCCGACGCCGGTGATGTGCGCGCCCATGCCGATGAGGCATCGAGCCAGGTCGTAGACGTGCGGCTCGCGGGCGGCGTTGCTGATCACGGTGATGCCGTCGGCGAGCACCGCGGCCATCATCAGGTTCTCGGTGCCGGTGACGGTGGGCATGTCGAGGGAGATGCGCGCGCCGTGCAGGCGGCGGGCGCGGGCGACGTACCCGCCATCGCGCTCCTCGACCTCGGCGCCCATGAGGCGCAGGCCCTCGAGGTGCTGCTCCACCCGGCGCATGCCGATGTCGTCGCCTCCCGGCTTCGCGATGCTGGCCTCACCCGCCCGCGCGACCAGCGCACCCAGGAGCAGGAACGAGCCGCGCATCATCCTGCTCAGGCTCGGGTCGACCTCGGTGGTGCGCAGCGAGGCCGCGTGCAGGCGCCACGTGTTGGTGTCCGGATGCTCGACCGCGACCCCCACGTGCTCGAGCATCCGCGCCATGGTCGAGATGTCCTCGATGTCGGGGACGTTGCCGAGCTCCACCCCCTGGTCGGTGAGCAGCGCCGCCGCCATGACCGGCAAGGATGCGTTCTTGCTCCCGGAGATCGCGACGGCTCCCTCGAGCCGGCGCCCGCCGCGGATACGCAGGAGTTCCATCTCCGCCTACCGTACTCGACGGCGGCTGCGGACCGGGTAGATTAGTGGTGGCATCCAGACGGATCGCCGACACACAACGGAGACACCATGGCAACCGCAACGTTTCCCGCCGCTGAAACCGTCGAACAGCTCCTCGGCGACGACGCCGCGTCGTTGCTCGAGCATCGATGCGAGACGGTGCCCCAGTCCGCCCTCCATCTCCCGGGACCCGATTTCGTCGACCGGATCTGGGCCGGCACCGACCGATCCAACCGCGTCCTGCGCAATCTGTCGGCGCTCTACGGGCACGGCCGGCTCGGCGGCACCGGGTACGTGTCGATCCTTCCCGTCGACCAGGGCATCGAGCACTCCGCCGGCGCGTCGTTCGCGCCCAATCCGGAGTACTTCGACCCCGGGAAGATCGTGGAGCTCGCGGTCGAGGGTGGATGCAACGGGGTCGCGTCGACGTTCGGGGTGCTCGCCGCCGTGTCGCGGCACTGGGCGCACCGCATCCCGTTCATCGTCAAGCTCAACCACAACGAGCTCCTCACCTATCCGAACAAGTTCGACCAGATCATGTTCGGCACCGTCAAGGAGGCCTGGAACCTCGGCGCGATCGCGGTCGGAGCCACGATCTACTTCGGCTCGGACGAGGCTGACCGCCAGCTCCAGGAGGTCTCGGTGGCGTTCGCGCAGGCGCACGAGCTCGGCATGGCGACGATCCTCTGGTGCTACCTGCGCAATGCCGGGTTCAAGAAGGACGGGGTCGACTACTCGGTCGCCGCGGACCTCACCGGCCAGGCCAACCACCTCGGCGTGACCATCGAAGCCGACATCATCAAGCAGAAGCTCCCCACCACCAACGGGGGGTACACGGCGCTCAAGTTCGGCAAGACCGCCGAGGCCGTCTACACGAAGCTCACGTCCGATCATCCGATCGACCTGTGCCGCTACCAGGTGCTCAACTGCTACGCGGGGCGCGTGGGCCTGATCAACTCCGGCGGTGAGTCGATCGGCGCCGGCGACCTTGCGGCCGCGGTGCGGACGGCGGTCATCAACAAGCGTGCCGGCGGCACCGGGTTGATCAGCGGTCGCAAGGCGTTCCAGAAGCCGATGCGCGACGGCGTGCATCTGCTCAACGCCATTCAGGATGTCTACCTGAACGACCGGGTCACCGTCGCCTAGGGCTGCCCGATGGACTACGAGGAGATTCCCCGCACCGGCGACGAGCGCTCGACACTGCTCGCCTTCCTCGAATGGCAGCGCTCCACCCTCGAGCGCAAGTGCGCGGGCCTGGCGCCGGATCAGTTGCGCACCCGCTCGGTGGAGCCGTCGACGCTGTCGCTGCTCGGGCTGGTGCGCCACATGGCCGACGTCGAGCGTGGCTGGTTCCGGCGAACGCTCGCCGGTGAGGACATCGAACCCCGCTACTCGACCGACGACGACGTCGACGGCGAGTTCGACAACGTCGACACCGCCGATGCCGGCGAGGCGTTCGCCGGCTGGCACGAGGAGTGCGCGCACGCCGACGACATCATCTCCCGGCGCGCGCTCGACGCCACCGGTCATCGACACGACGGGACCGAGGTCTCGATGCGCTGGATCCTCAACCACATGATCGAGGAGTACTCGCGGCACAACGGCCACGCGGACCTGCTCCGCCAGCGCATCGACGGGGCGACCGGCTACTGACTCCCGGCGACCTCTCGACCGGCGGATGCGAGAGACCGGCCGCGCCGTCGATCAGTCCCCGCGAGCACCGCGTCAAACGAACCCAACGACGTGATGCGCCGATTCAGCTCGAGGGAGCAAGCAGCGGCGAACGCACACCCCCCGAGAGATGTCTTCTGGATCGAGGCGCCCTGTGTCACCGTTGACTCGATGAACACGGTCACCACGAATGGGGTCATCGCCCGCTGCGTCGCGGGCGCGATTGTGTTGTTGCTGGCCGGATGCGCATCGTCGCCACCGTCAACTCCCTCCCCGGCTCCGACCTCCTCGGCGCCAACCGTACCGGCACCTGTGGCCGTGACCAGTCCGCTCGCGGTCCCGCCAGTCTGTCTGCTCCCGGGGCAGGCCGCGGGACTGGCGGCGTTGCCCGCAGGGGTTCCCTTCACCGGCCACCTGCTCATCGCCGAGAGCAGCAGCAAGAGCCGCATCCTCGAGATCAACCCGAAGGGCACCGTCACGTGGACCCTGTCGACGGCCTCACCGCCGCTGGCACGGCCGCTCGGTCCACCCGACGACGCCTTCTACACGCTCGATTGCACTGACATCGTCGCCAACTCCGAGTACGGGCAGGGTGCGCTGGCCGTGAATCGGCTGACCGGCGCCGTCCTCTGGCAGATCGGGAGCTACCTGCGTCGCGGTGACAACAGCACGCACTTCAACAACCCGGATGATGCGGTGCCCGCCGCTGATGGCACGGTGTGGCTTGCCGACATCAACAACTGCCGCCTCCTGCATCTCGACGGGGCGACCGGTGCGCTGATCGGAATGCTCGGCGGACATGGCTGCCTGCATCACCCGCCGTGGCAGTTCTCGGAGCCGAATGGGGCGTTCCCCACCAGCGGTGGGTCCCTGGTCGTCACCGAGATCACCGGCAGCTGGGTCACCTGGGTAAACCCCAATGGCACCGTGCGCTGGAGCCACCGCGTGCCGGCGCGGTATCCGTCCGATGCCATGGCGTTGCCCGACGGTTCGGTACTGCTCACCGACTACTCATCATTCGGCGCCGTCCTGCGCGTCGCCGCCAACGGCACGGTGCTCTGGCGCTATGCCCCGA
>DATLRB010000022.1:0-7419 GCA_035534875.1 Saccharimonadales bacterium (SeqCode) | reverse complement strand
GGTGCCGTCTCGGCGATGATCCGGCCCCGCGCGTCGTAGGTGATCGAGTCGGCGATCGCGCCTGACTGCGCGTCGACGACGAGACGCGGGCTCCCGACCGGGTCGGTGATGACCCGGTACGTCGAACCACCGCGCTCGACGAGCGCGAGATGGCCGAGGTCGTCGTAGCCGAAACGCTCCACGACGGCCCCGGTGCCATCGGTCTCGGCGACGACGTTGCCCGCGGGGTCGTACAGGTAGCCGGCGACGAGCCTGCCATCGACCTCCCGGCCGACGCGGCGGCCCTCGGCGTCGACCAGGTAGGTGATCGTGTGCCCGTTCGCCGGCTTGACCGAGCGCAGGCGGCCGAGATCGTCATACGTGAATGCAGTCGCGCCGGCACTTCCTTTCGCTCCGGCCAGTGTGCCGTCGGGCGCCCACGTGTACGCCGTCCCGCCCCAGCTCGTCAGCTCGTCGCGCGCGTTGTACGTCGCCCTGGTCGTCCCCGACGGTCCCGCGACGGCGGTGCGGTTCCCCGCGGCATCGTAGGTGTCGGTCTCGACGGTGCTCCCCCCGACCCGCACCGCGGAGAGCCTCCCGGCGGAGTCGTACGTGTACGCCGTCGTTGTTGTCGCCCCATCTGTGCCCGTCTGCACCACCGCGGTGATCCGTCCCAGCGCGTCACGGGTGTAGTTGAGATCGAGAAGCACCTTGCCTGATGCGCTGGTTGTAGCGCGGATGAGCTGGTCATTGGCGTCGTACCGGTCCTCGGTCGTGACCGAGCCGAGCGCTGTGCTCGTGACCAGCCCGCTGCTCGGATCGCGCGTGAGCAGGAGCTGCCCGATCCCCGTCAGGTCGCCGGAGGCGTCGTACGCAAGCGTCATCGCGGCCGACCCGTCAGCAGTCTCGGAGACCGCGCGCCCGTTCGCGTCGAGCGTGACCGAAACCGATCCGGTCAGCGGCCCGGACCACCTGAGCGAGTCGAGCTGAGCGCCGCTGTACCCATAGGTCGTGGTCACGCCGCCCGGATCCGATGCCTGGGCAACAAGGCCCGTGGTGGAGTCAAACGATGCGCTGGCCGTCCCCTGGTCCAACGTCATGGCGGTGACGCGACCCGCGGCGTCATACACAAAGCCGACCGGCTGCGACCCGAGCCCGGAGATGGCCGCGACGTTGCCGTCGCTGTCGTAGCGCGCCGTCTCGATCGCTGCTTCGGAGCCGACCTGCGGAGGGAGGAGCGCGGTGGGCCGCCCGGCAGGGCTGGAACCCAGGGTGTAGCTGAGCCCGCCCGGTGGCTGCACCTCGGTCAATCGTCCCGCCGCATCGTGGGCCTCGACGACCGTCGAGCCGTCCGGTGCGGTGATGGTCGCCGCGTTGCCGGCGGCATCCACCGACACGGCGGTCACCTGGCCGTTGGGCAGGGTCTCGGTGATCGTGCCCCTTGATGTGTCGTACACGAAGCGCGTCGTCTGCGCGAGTGACCCCGATCCCACCGTCTCGCTGACCACGCGACCGTGCGCGTCGTAGGCGTACGTGACAGGCGCACTTCCCGGTGCTCTTGTGGCGACGACGCGGCCGTGTGCGTCGTACGTTTCGACGGTCTGGCGACCGACCGGATCGGTCACCGTCGTCGTAAGCGACACCGGGTCGAAGGTCTCGACCGTGGGCTCGCCATTGAACGTCGTCGTCACGGAGCCGGAGACGGCGTACGGCGAGCCGCCGCGCTCATGGAGGTCCTCGCTCACCGTGGTGCGTGAGGTGACACCGCCGGGCCGCGTCTCGACATCGGGAGTCAGCAGCGGCGCAGCGAGACCCCAGACCACGCTCGGCACGGCGCCGATCTGGTGGCGTGTCCCATCGGGCAGTGACAGCGACCGTGATCCGTTGCCCGCGATGGTCTCTGTCGTGGTGGCGCCTCCCGGCGCGATGTCGGTGAGGCGAACGCCGCCGCCGGCGTGCTCCGCTCGGAAGACCGAGACCCGGCCGAGCGCCGTCGTGACGCGCACCTCGACCCCACCGGCGATGGTCGTGCGGCTGAGCCGTTCGGCGACCCCGTCGGCGTCAGTCGAGGACACGAGGCGCCCCGAACCGTCGTACTGGAACTTCGTCACGCCGCCCAGCGGGTCCGTCTCCGCCGTCACGAGCCCGCCCGTCCCCCACGTGATGGCGGTGGCGCGAGTCGCGGGGTCGACCACCTCGATGAGGTGGCCGCCGCGGTCGAGCGTGAGTGACGTCACCGCACCGTCGATCCCGATCAGCGACGTCGGGGCTCCGCTCGACGTCCGACGAACCGAGACGTGGACCGGCGCGCCATTGAGCGTTCCATCGACGCCGGTGAGACGACCGGCACCGTCGTACCCGATGGTGATGAGCGTCGTGCCGAGATGGCCGTCCACGGTGCGCGTGTGCCGGCCGGCGGCGTTGAAGACATACGCCACGGAACCGTCGAAGCTGGGCACCACGCGTTCGCCCGACGGCGCTGACACCGCGCTCGCGAACCGCCACGAGCCGTCGCCACCGATCAGGATGCCCTGGGCACTGTCATAGCGCTGGACGACATCGAGCGACCAGCCGCCGAGGCCGAGCGAGCCGGCGCTCCAGGTGGGGCGGTCCGTACGCGCCGGCGCCCACTGGCTCGAGTACGAAAGCGAGAGGCCCGTGTCCGCAATCGGAATCGACAGAAAGGCTGCCTGCTGGTCGCACGCCACATACCCGGCGGGATCGCATGCATCGAGCGTCAGCCCGGCGAGGTTCGGACTGGGGCTCGCCGAGCTGCACGCACTGAGCAGGCTGGAAATGACGAGCGTTCCAGCGGCGCACGCGAGCACGGCGGGCGAGCGGTGCATCATCGGCCCGGCTTACACCGGGCTCGTCCATGCAATGCTGCCGTCCCCACCCGCGAGCGACACTGTCATGTCAGCTCTTGGTCGCGTTCCACGATCCGGACTTGCCGTTCGCCACGTCGATGTACGACCCGGACATGCTGCTGCCCGAGACCGTTCCCGAGTAGGTGACCACGCCCACCGCGCCGAAGCTGATGCCGCTGCCCGACACGTTTCCGCTGATTCTCAGGTTGTCATGGGGGCTTGAGAGCTGGATGGTCCCGTTCAAGTTCGCCCCGTTCTGCGTCCAGGTGAGCGTGAAGCTGCCGTTGAACGGGCCGTTGTACGACCCCGTCCACGTCCCTGAGAGGTCGACGGCAGGGGGCGCCGGGGTCGGGGTCGGGGTCGCCGGAATCGGTGTCGCCGTCGGCGGCGGCGTGCTCGTGGCAGGGATCGTTGTCGGTGGCGGTGTTGTGGTGGTGGCGGACGCGCTGCACGCGGCCAGCAGTGACACGATCGTCAGGCCCATGCACATCACGACTGTTCGTCTCATCAATAACCCTCCTTGTGTTTCAGTAATGGTTGGCGAAAACGGATCCGTCAGGCTGGTCGGGTCTCCACACTCGAGCGAGGAATGGGTCCATGTGCGGGGAGACTACGCAGCGCCGTTCGGGTTGCCTTAAAGCCGCCTTAAGGTGGTGCATGGTGGGGTTCGGCACCTGCTTCAGACGGCGGGATCGCCGCTCGCAGGCGAGTGACTGACTTCGAGGATCCGTTCGAACGGGATCGCCGCCTCTTCAGCGACGCGACGCACGGCAGGCTCGGAGCCCCTGAAGCGGCAGAGGACGACCTCGTCGTCGCGCATGAGCAGCGACCCGAGGTAACGCACCGTCTCTCCGCCGGCGGACACCTCAGCCGCGCTGGCATTGGCGCGCTCGTCGAGTGCCATGAGGTCGGAGTCGCGCACACCGGGCCAGAAGCACTCGGCCAGATACTCGGTCCCTTGGGGGTCGTGCACGCGGCCACGCTATGCGCCCGCGGGGCGCGCTGAAACCGGGGAAACCCTCGGCGTCGGCCCGCGCGACCCTATTCTTGCTCACTGACGGCCGCTCTCCGACGCCTTCGTGGTTCCCGTGGCGCTGGACCCTGGGGCTGTCGATCGCCATCATCCGGGATCATGTCGGACGTTCGGGATCTGATTGTCGGCCGCGATGCCGAGCTGGCTGCGGTGGACGCGTTCCTGACCACGGCTCGAACCCGCCACGCGATGCTGACCCTCGAGGGAGAGGCCGGCATCGGCAAGACGACGATCTGGCTCGAGGCCTTGCGCCGAGCCGCCGCCCGGGGTGCGCATGTCCTGGTGACCCGTCCGAGCGAGGCAGAGGCAACCCTGTCCTACGCCGCGCTGGCGGACCTGTTCGACGCCGTACCCGACGCGACGATCAATCAGCTCCCGGCGCCCCAGCGGGAGGCGATCACGGCCGCACTCCTGCGCGCTCACGCCCCCGCTCGTGGGATCGATGAGCGAGCGCTGTGTGCGGCGGTCCTGTCGCTGCTGAGGTTGATGGCCGCGACCGGGTCCTTCGTTGTGGCGGTCGACGAT
Source organism: Saccharimonadales bacterium (SeqCode) (assembly GCA_035534875.1). Classification (GTDB taxonomy): domain Bacteria; phylum Chloroflexota; class Dormibacteria; order Aeolococcales; family Aeolococcaceae; genus Palsa-851. Next base: position 3,015 of record DATLRB010000022.1, on the reverse strand, counting down.
GCCCACTGGCTCGACTCGCCCTCCGCGCGCGTCTTGAGCTTTGCGGTCCGAAGGCTCAACGCCGAGGCGATCGGCTTCGTCGTCACGGCTCGCGTGGGCGGCGCGCCCGTGCCCCTGAGGTTCGACCGCGCCGCCGACCCGCGCCGGCACCAAACCATCCTCGTCGGGGCACTCAGCGTCGCGGCATTGCACGCGTTGCTCAAGCGGCAGACGGGGCGGTCGCTGTCACGACCGACCCTGGTGCTCATCGCCAGAGTGTGTGGGGGCAACCCCTTCTACGCGCTCGAGATCGCCGCGGCGCTGCCGGATCGGCCGCTCCACGGCGGGCACCTGCCCGTGCCGGACAGCCTCACCGCGCTGGTCGAGGCGCGGGTCGGGCAGCTGCCGGCTGCAACGCGCCGCGCCCTGCTCGTCGCGGCGGCACTCTCGCAGCCGACGACGGACCTTGTGGACCCCAGGGCTCTCGGCGCCGCGCAGCGGGCAGGGATCGTGTCCATTGACGGCGGCCGCATTCAGTTCTCACACCCGTTGCTTGCGTCGGCGGTGTACGGACACACCGACGACTCGACACGGCGATCGCTGCACCGCCGCCTCGCGCGTGCCATCACAGAACCTGAGGAACGCGCGCGGCACGCGGCGTTGGGCGCGACGGAACCCGATGCCGCCATTGCTCGTGACGTGGCAGCGGCGGCAGCGCTGGCCAGATCCCGCGGCGCTCCTGGTGCGGCGGCGGAGCTGCTCGATCTCGCCGTGGCACTGACGCCGCCGGCCGAAACTGATCGCGCGGCGCGGCTCGTCGCCGCTGCGAGCTCGTGGTTCGACGCAGGCGACATGGCTCGCGCGCAGGCCACGCTCGGGCAGGCACTCGCCGGCACTCCTGATGCCTCCCTGCGCGCGCGGGCGCTGCACCTGCTGGGACAGATCCACGCCCGGCGAAGCTCGTTCACGGAAGCCACCGAGGTCGGGTTCCAGGCACTCGAGACGGCTGGCGGTGACGCAGCGCTGCGGACGGAGGTCGAGCTCGATCTCTGCTACTACACCGTAAACCTGGGCGACCTGCCAGGGGCCGTGCGGCACGCCCGCGGCGCGCTCACCGCCGCCGAACGGGGAGGCGATCCCGGGGCGCTTGCCGATGCGCTCGCGGCCGTGACCATGACGGAGTTCGCGGCCGGCGGCGGCTACGACGAGGATCGCATGCTCAGAGCGCGGGCTCTGGAGGACCCCAGGCGCAGCCGGGCCTGGCAGAACACCCCCGCCTTCCTCCACGGCACGATACTGCTGTACACAGGCCGCCTCGAGCCCGCGTTTTCGATCCTCAGCAGGCTGCACACCGAGACCCTGGAGCGGGGCGAGGAGAGCCAGGCCCCGTTCTCCTGCTTCTTTCAGGCGTGGGTCTGCGTCTGGCGGGGTGACCTTGTCGCGGCCCGTCGACTTGCCGAGGAGGCCACGGAGACCGCCGCCCTGCTCGATGATCCCGCAGCGCACGCGATCGCCCTCGCCGCGAGCGCGCTCGTTCACGCCCACGACGGATCGAATGACCTGGCCCGGGAGGAGGCGCTCGCATCGATTCGCCTGTTCCAGGATCTGAGCTGGGCGGTGGGAGCCGGCTGGCCCCTCTGGGCGCTGGGGCTCACCGAACTCTCGAGTGCCAACCCGGCGGCGGTCGACGCGGCCCTCGGTCCGCTGGCGGCGATGTTCACCGCCACAACCGGCGGGGATCCGTTCCTCGGGGTGTACCTGCCAGAGGAGATCGAGGCGCTCGTCGAGCTCGGCCATCAGGATCGAGCCGAACCGCTCATCGATTGGTTGGAGCGACGCGGCAGGGACCTGGACCGCGCCTGGGCTCTGGCCGCCGCGGGCCGCTGTCGCGGGCTCCTGTCCGCGTCCCGCGGAGACGTCGGCAGCGCGATGGATGCGCTCGCGGGAGCATTGATCCAGCACGATCGCTGTGGCATGCCGATCGAGCGGGCGCGCACGCTGCTCGTGCTGGGGCGCGTGCAGCGGCGCGGCGGCATGCGCGCCGAAGCCCGAGGCGCGCTGAGCGAGGCGCTCAGTGCGTTCGAAGAGCTGGGCGCGCCGGTATGGGCTGACCGCGCGAGGGGCGAGCTCGCTCGTCTCGGCGGACGCGTGGCGAGTCCGGAAACGCTGACGCCGACGGAATTGCGCGTGGCCGAGCTGGCCGCATCCGGGCTGGCCAACCGGGAGATTGCGGAACGCGTGTTCCTCACCACCAAGGCGGTCGAGGCGAACCTCACTCACGTGTACCGGAAGCTCGACATCCGATCCCGCGGCGGCCTCGCGCGTGCGCTTGAAGCCAGGAGGGCGACGCCGAGCTGAGAGCCCTCGGCTACCCCGGCAGGGGTGACCAGCACAGGGGCTGGCACGCCACGGACAGCGACTGCAGGCACTGTGGCAAGCGCTGTGAAGGAGGTTTCCAAGCCCCATCAGACGCCGTAGGTCTTGCCGTTGCTCTTCTGGGAATTGACGAGCAGCCGCCATTGCGGCGGCGTGTTATCCCCCGGGCCGCGCGTGACCACCAGCGTTCCCCGGTCGATGGCGAAGTACCCGTCCGGCGTGACCTCGATGTTGACCCAGTCCATGGGCCGCGGGGCCGGTCCGTAGAAGTTCGTCGAATCGATGAAGTAACGGCTGCCGTGGCAGGGGCACGCCCAGCCATTGGGTGTCTGCTGGCTCTGCGTCCGTACGCCCCGGGCATCGGCGACCAAAGGAGAAACCCCCGATCCCGTCACGACGTCTGAGACGTAGTTCGGGGTGCAGCCAAGATGCGTGCAGATCAGCAACACCGCGTAGATGCCGGCGTCGTCGAGGATGACGCTCACGCGGTTCCTCGTGTCGGTGATGACGTTGACCGGGGTGAGCGCCTTGCCGTCGACCACGCCGCCAGTAAGCTGGAGGAAGGTGAACGAGGTCTTGAACAAGGCCGGCGCGTTCCCCGACGCGACCGGGAACATGAACCGGAGCACCTCGACGCCACCGAACAGTGATGCGCCCGCC
>DATLRB010000021.1:0-15555 GCA_035534875.1 Saccharimonadales bacterium (SeqCode) | reverse complement strand
GTCATCAACAAGGCGATCCCGCCGTTCACCGCCGCACCCGACGACGGCACACCGTGGCGCATCCCCCAGAAGGACATCGACCGCCTCTACGAGTTCCGCAAGTGCATCGAGTGCTTCCTCTGCCAGGACGTGTGCCACGTCAACCGCACCCACGACCTCAACGAACGCTTCTACGGCCCGCGGTTCTTCGTGCGCGTCGCCGGGCTGGAGATGCATCCCAAGGACGTGCTCGACCGCACCGAGCAGACGCGCGATGAGGGCGGCCTCGGCTACTGCAACATCACCAAGTGCTGCACTGAGGTGTGCCCCGAGCACATCCACATCACCGACAACGCGATCATCCCGCTCAAGGAGCGGGTGGCCGACGTGCACTGGGACCCGGTGCGCTTTGTCGGGCGCAAACTCCTCGGTCGCAACGGGGGTTGATCGGCGTCGTCGTTCTGAGCGCAGTCATCGTCGTGATGATCGCGATCTTCGGCTGGTTCTACTTCTATTCGCGGACGCCCGCATGGGGTCAGTCGGACACGCGCAAGGCGCTGCTCAACATGATGGTCGTCGTCGGACCGATCTTCGGCAACCACTACCGGCGAGAGCCGCCGGAGATTCCGAGCGTCTCGGCGCCGGGCCCCGACGAGGACGACGACCGACCCGCCCGAATCAGCCCTCCGGGGCCGAGCGAGTAGCACCAGCCGCGATGGGGAGGACGACCACCGCCTGCGTCTTCGACATGGACGGAGTCCTGATCGATACGGAGCCGGTGTGGCGTGAGACCGAGCACGACGTGTTCGCCCGAGTCGGAGTCGAGTTGACCGACGCGCAACTGCGCGAGACCTGGGGCATGCGCATCGAGGAGGTCGTCGATTACCGCTATCGCGTCCGGCCCTGGAACGGCATCCGACCGCGCGCCGTCGAGCGCGAGATCATCCGCGAGATGGTCGAACACGTGCGCAGTCGCGGGGTGCCCATGCCCGGGGCGGTCGAGGCAATCCACACTGCGCGAGATGCGGGCCTCCGCGTCGCGATTGCGTCGTCGTCGAGTCGCGAGCTGATCGACGCGGTGGTCGAACGGCTGGCCATCGGCGAGCTCGTCGATGCCGTCTGCAGCGCCGACGATGAGGAGCGCGGCAAGCCCGACCCCGGCGTGTACATCAGCGCCGCGCGAGCGCTCGATGTGATGCCGTCGTGCTGCGTCGCGATCGAGGATTCACCGGTGGGTGTCAGCGCGGCCATCGCTGCGGGGATGCGCTGCATCGGGCTCCGTTCGGACGGCGTGCTCGCCGGCGACATCGGTCATGCCCACGTGGTCATCGGCTCCCTCGCCGAGATCACGCCGGCGCTGCTGCTCAGCCGATCCTGATCCCGTCGGTGAGTGACCCGAGGCTGGGATCGATCTCCCCTCGGCGCGCGTCCATCACCTCGACCACCTGGTGCACCGCCTGGGCGCTCCGCTGCAGGGCGGCACGCTCGTCGTCGGTGAGCGCGACGTCGACGACTTCGATGAGACCGCCGTCACCGAGCCTGCACGGGACGCCGGTGAACAATCCTGTGACGCCGTACTCGCCCTCGAGATGCACCGTGCACGGCAGCACCTGGCGTGTGTCGAGCACGATCGCATCGATCATCTGCGCCACGGCGGCGCTCGGGGCGTAGAAAGCGCTGCCGGTTTTCAGCAGGTTGACGATCTCCGCACCGCCGTCACGAGCGCGCTGCACGATGCTCTCGAGCCGCCCGGCGGGGATGAGGTCCGCTGCCGGAATCCCGGCGACGGTCGTCAGCCGGGTGAGCGGAACCATGGTGTCCCCGTGGCCCCCGAGCACGTACGCCTGCACGTCACGCACGGAGGCGTCGAGTTCCTGAGCGATGAAGGTGCGGTACCGGGCGGTGTCGAGGACCCCTGCCATGCCGATCACGCGCGACCGCGGAAAGCGCGAAACCGCCATCGAGAGCTGGGCCATCGCGTCGACCGGGTTGGCGACCACGATCAGCACGCAGTCCGGGGAATGCTCGACGACCTGGCGGACGACGCCCGCCACGATCTTCGCGTTGGTCATCACCAGGTCGTCCCGAGACATCCCCGGCTTGCGCGGGATGCCGCTCGTGATCACGACGACCGTCGAGCCGGCGGTGTCCGCATACCCGTTGGTCCCCGTGACCATCGAGTCGTACCCGACGATGGGTCCGGACTCGAGCATGTCGAGGGCCTTGCCCTGAGGGAGACCTTCGACGATGTCGACGAGCACGACATCGGCGTAATCGCGTTCGGCCACGCGCTGGGCGAGGGTGGCTCCGACGTTGCCTGCGCCGACGACGGTGATCTTGGTTCGCACTTCCACCCGATTCTACGCAGTGCCCACCGAGCCCCGGGCTTGTTCGCGCTCAGAGGCGGGTCCGTCATCGCGGGGGCCCCTCGCCGATCTGGGGTTGAGGTCCGACCGCTCGGGCGTCGGGCGTTCTGGGAACCCGCATCTCGGGCCCACCCGCCGAACCGCGCTGCCCCTCGCGATGCCGCCCGCCTTGGGCCGTCGGCCCTGCGATGCCGTGGGCTGCGTAGGATGCGACGCGCTGTGCAAGGTGATCACCGGTCGCTGCGGAGGTGGGAGCGTTCGCTCGCCTATGGCGTGGCCGGGGTGGCGAGTGAAGTCGTGTTCACGGGGGCTCGCGACAGCGTGCTGCGGCGGGATTGGAGATTGAGGGGGCACTCGTACCTCTGGATGGTGCCGATCTATGGCTTGAGTGCGTTCCTGTTCGAGCCGGCGCATGACGCGCTGCGGTCGCGAGCCCTCTGGCAGCGCGCTCTTGCCTATTCCGTGGGGATCATGGGCGTGGAGTACGTGGTGGGAGTGACGCTGCGGCGGTCGGTCGGGCTGGTGCCGTGGGACTACAGCGGGCACGGCCGGTGGGTGGTGCCGGGCGGTGCGACGCGCTTGGACTACGCGCCGCTGTGGGCCATGGCGGGGCTGGCGCTGGAGCGGTTGCATGATGGGATGCGCGATGTCGCGGTGACGCGACGATGAGCGCCGCCCCGCGGGCGAGGTCGACCGCGAAGCCGACGCTGAAGGGGCAGCGGCGACGGATCCCGGCCGGGGCGCGCGAGCGTGCGCCCGTTGTTGTTGCGCGGCTGGCGCTGGAGTACGGCGAGGCGCATACGGAGCTGACCTTCGCGAATCCCTGGCAGCTGCTCGTCTCGGTGATCCTCAGCGCGCAGACGACCGACGTCAACGTCAACTCCGTGACGCCGGTGTTGTTCGCGCGCTATCCGAGGGTCACGGATCTCGCCGCGGCCGAGGAGGCGGACGTGGAAGCGATCATTCACAAGACCGGCTTCTTTCGCTCCAAGGCGCGTGCGATTCGCGAGATGTGCCAGGACCTCGTGCTGCGCCACGGCGGCCAGGTGCCGGCGCGCATGGAGGATCTCGTGCAGCTCCGTGGCGTCGGACGCAAGACCGCCAACGTGGTGCTCGGTGTCGCGTTCGGGGTGCCCGGGTTCGCGGTGGACACGCATGTGACGCGGCTCACGCGACTGCTCCGCCTCACCTCCTCGACCGATCCGGTGAAGATCGAGGAGGACGTCTGCGCCATCGTTCCGGCGAGCGAATGGACGGGGCTGAGCCTGCGCCTCATCCTCCACGGCAGACGGGTCTGCATCGCCAACAAGCCGCGCTGCCACGAATGCGTGCTCGCCGACATCTGTCCGTCCGCGGACCTCGGTCCGTCGAAGCCCCGCGCGACCCCGCGACATCGAGTGGCGAAGGCTCGCTAGACTCCGGTGGGATGCTCAGGCGACGGATTGTGAGTCAATCGGTACACGGGGAAGTCGCGACACCCCCGCAGCCGGGTACGATGTTGGCATCGCAGTGATCCAGACGAGGGCCCGTAGCCAGCATCAGGCGCCCCTCACGACCGCCTTCCCGGCCATCGTCCGTCCCGTCGGAGCTCCTCGGGCGACGACGCCGGCGCTGGTGCCGGAGCCATCGCACCATCACCTTCCCGCGTGGGTGAAGCGAGCGTACGCGCAGGCGCGCCCAATCCTCGCCGATCTGCTCGGCAGCCTCGAGGGCGAGCAGCGCGAAGCGTTGCAGCGCTCGGTCGACGAGATCACCGCGCGCATCAACACCGGCAAGTTCAGTCAGGCCTTCCAGTACCCACAGCTGATCGCGAGCGGGATGGAGCTGTACCAGCAGCAGCGCTCGACCAGCGCCGAGCGGGCCCGCGCCGCGCATGCGCTCGACCTCCTGCGCCGTCGCGGCAGCGACATGCTTCGCGACGCTGGGCCCCAACTTCCGCCGGAGGTCACCTCGCGCCTCGGCCGGTCCTTGCGTGCTGCCTCGTCGGCCGAGGCGATCGCCGAGGTCGAGACCGAGGTGCGCCAGGCGGTCGAATCCGCGCGTTCGGTCCAGGATCGCAAGCGCGAGCGCGAGATCACCAAAACCCGCACCAAGATTCAGCGCGCAGCGCCACGTGCCCAGGCGCGGCCCGTGGAGACGACCGAGACATGGCAGGACGTCCTTCGCCGGCTGCAGGAGCAGATGGCGCAAGAGGCGGGAGCGTGACCTCGGCGTCCTTATCGGCCTCCCTCGACCCTGACAGCCTGGCGCTCGAGGCAGGTGACCCGGAGGTGGGATCGGTGATGCGCCACGAGGTGGTGTTCTGCCTCCCGAGCACGCCGGCGGACGCCATCGCCAAGTTGCTCGCGGACAACATCCTGAGTGAGATCGTCGTGCTCGTCGACCGACGACCGGTCGGTTACGTCGCCAAGGAGGACGTCATCGACCATCTCATCGCGGGCGATATCGTTGTTTCCGGCAGCGATTTCGCGGTTCGCCCGCCGTCGACGAACGTGCAGGCACGCAACATGCTGCGCCAGTCACCGCTGCTCGTCGACGAGCATCAGCGCCTGAGCGAGGTCGTCGCACTGATGGCGCATCACGAGCGCCGGCTCGCGATCGTCACGCACGAGGATGAGACTGTGGTGGGCATGGTCACCCCTCGCGAGCTCGCCGACTTCGCTCTCGCGCAACGCGTGCCCGTCCATGCCTGAACTGGAGAGCATCGCCTCTCCACTCGGCGCTGAGTGCGATCCCGAGGACAGGCTGTCCGACGTCCTCGAGGTGCTGCGCCTGCAGGATCCCGTGCCGCTTGTCGTCGTCAGGGGTGACGATGTGCTTGGCACCATCGGTCTCGAGGCTGTCGTTTGCTCGTTCGACCTGCTCGAGCAGACCATCGTGCGCGACGTAATGCGTCCCGCGCCTGAGATCGACCTCGGCGAGCGCATCGAGCGCGGCGCGGACGTGATGCGTCGGTCGGGCGCCGAGGCCGCGATCGTCACCGCGTCCGACGGTGGGATCTTCTCGCGTCGCAGCGCACCGGTCGGCATGGTGAGCGCCGCCCACGTTCTCGGCGCCATTGCGAAGAACGTGGTCGACAAGGCGCCGATGAAGATCATGAGCGGGCATCGCGACCTGGGATTCAACGTCCCGATCACGCCCTGCCAGCGCAATTGTCCCATCCGGCAGGACATCGCGACCTACATCGACTACGTGAGCCAGGGCCGGTACGTGGATTCGTGGGCGGTCATTCACGAAACCAATCCCTTCCCCAGCATGCTCGGCAGGCTCTGCAATCATCCCTGCGAGACGGACTGCAAACGCGGATGGGATCCCGGCGAGGAGCCGGTCACGATCCGTTCGATCAAGCGTTTTTCGACCGACTTCGCGTTCCAGCAGGGGCTCTGGATCAACTACAAGATCGCTCCGGCCAAGGGGAAGCGGGTCGCCGTGGTCGGCGCCGGGCCGGCGGGGCTCACGTGTGCCCTCGACCTGCGCGTGCAGGGATACGACGTCGTGCTCTTCGAGCGCGAGGCGAAGGTGGGCGGCCTGCTCAGCACCTCGATTCCACCCTTCCGGTTCGATCACCGCCAGCTCCAGTGGGAGCTCGACATGATCATGTCTACGGGCATCGACGTCCGTCTCAACAGCAATATCGGCAGCGGCCCGGACGACATCAAGACCAGGGACTTGCTCGATGCGTACGACGCGGTGTTCTTCTCGATCGGGATGATGAAGGGTCGCATCCTGCCGATTCCAGGCAGCGATCTCCCCCAGGTCACGGACGCCATGAGCTTTCTGCGCACCGTGTCCTACGACAGGGTCCCGGAGTACTTCCCCATCGGCGGCACCGTGGTGGTGGTGGGCGGTGGCGCGGTCGCGACCGATGCATGTCAGTCGTCGATCAAGCTCGGCGCGAAGGACGTGTGGATGGTGGCGATCGAGCCCGAGGATCGCCTGCCGGCGTTCGGCAACGAGCTCCACGAGGCCAAGGAGATCGGCCTGCACATCAAGTGCGGCGTCATCGTCAAGGAGGTCGATGCCGACGAGAACGGCAAGGTGAAGTCGGTCTCCTTTGCCCCCCTGCAGGATCTGCAGTTCGACCCCCTGAGCGGCAAGCTCATCTTCTCGTCCGTGAAGGAGCAGGAGCACGTGCCGTACTGGACCGTTGCGGCGGACTACGTCATCTTCGCGTCCGGGCAGATCATGGAGCGTCCCGACGAGCTTGTCCCCGTGACGCAGCGCGGACTGCTGTCAGCGGATCGCGGTGGCCATACGGGTGTTCCCAAGCTCTTCTGCGGCGGTGACTGCGTGCAGGGACCGTCGTTCATCGTGGACGCAGCGGGCTGGGGCCATCGCGTCGCGCGATCGATTCGCGAGTACCTCGGCGAGGACATGGAGGCCGCGGGCGATCGCATCTACCAGACGATCGTCGAACGGACCGATGACCACCGGCAGTCGGAGCTGTTCGCGCGCGTCGAGCCCGGCATCCTCGAGGCCGCCAAACGGTACGACATGACCGAGGTCGAGCAGTCCTGGAGCGACCAGACCGCGATCGTCCAGGCGATCCGCTGCTTCCAGTGCGACTCCGTGCACCACTACGACCAGACGGTCTGCGTGCTCTGCGGCGCGTGCGACGACGTGTGCCCCGAGAAGGCCATCGACGTCGTGGTGTTCGGCGAGGATCGCGAGCGCTCCTCGGGTGGTGAGACGCTCGTCTGCACCACGTCGGGAGGCGAGCCGGGTGCGGGCGGGTACGAAGGCGAGATCTACATCAACTACGACCGCTGCACCAACTGCAGGATCTGCGAGGACCACTGTCCGGTGAACTGCATCACGTTCGAGCGCGTGCGCTTTGTCGATGACACGATGCGCGTCATCGAGCGCCCGGACCTGAGGGTCGAACTGCCGCTCGTCGCGGCGGGGTAGCGATCGAGCCTCACGAACGCTTCATGCGTCGCGCCCTGCGGGTCGCTCGCGCCGCGGGGCTGCGTGGCGAGGTGCCCGTCGGCGCGATCGCGGTGCGCGACGGCACGGTCCTCGCGGCGGCGGGAAATGCCATGGAACGGCGCGGTGACGCCACCGCACACGCGGAGATGCTCGTTCTGCGTCGCGTGGCAGCCATCGTCGGCGGCTGGCGCCTCGACGGTGTGACCATGTACGCGACGCTGGAGCCATGCCCCATGTGCGCCGGGGCGATGGTGCAGGCGCGCATCGCATCGTGCGTCTACGCTGCCGCGGATCCCAAGAAGGGCGCCGACGGCAGCGTGTACGACGTGCTCCGCAATCCGCGCAACAACCACCGGATCGACGTGGTGCAAGGGGTCGGCGCCGAGCAGGCTGCGGCGTTGCTCCGGGGCTTCTTCCGCGCGCGTCGCTGAGGCTAGGGGGCCGCAGCCGCCTCGCTTCCCGCGGCGAGTTCGACCTCGTGTTCCCTGATGACCTCGCTCACCTGCGTGGAGTACCAGGAGTAGAACTCATCCCGAGCCCAGCGCTGCGTCTCGCGATGCTCGGGGTTGTCACGCCACGCGATGACCGACTCGTCGTTCTCGAACAGCTCGAGGGACACCTCCTCGCCGTCGGGCGTCTCGAAGCTCTCGATCGAGATGAAGCCGGGATGGTGCCGCACCAACTCATGAAGGCGCCTGCTTCGCCGCGAATACTCCTCGAGATCGCCGTCGGGACGGTTGCGTGATCGGAAAACCACGAGGATCATGGCCCAATCTTCACACAGCCACCGTCGCCAGACGCCGGAGCGCGCTGCGCGCGGCGTGATAGCCGCACATGCCGTGGACCCCACCGCCGGGAGGGGTGGAGGCGGAGCAGATGAAGATGTCGGGGTTGGGTGTGGAATACGGGTCCGCGCGCGCCACCGGCCGGGTGAAGAGCTGGCCGAGATCGGTCACGCCTCCCGTGATCGCGCCGCCGACGTAGTTCGCGTCGTATTGCTCGAGGTCCGCGGTTTGCATCACGTGGCGCGCGAGGATGCGATCGCGAAATCCAGGTGCGAAGCGCTCGACCTGACGCTCGAGCACGTCGGTGCGATCGAGCGTCGACCCCGCCGGGACGTGGCAGTACGCCCAGCCGGTGTGCTTGCCGGCCGGCGCTCGGGATGGATCGAAGAGGCTCGGCTGCACGACGATCATGAACGGCCGGTCGGAGTGCTCCCCCCGCCAGACGGCGCGCTCCGAGGACGCGATCTCGTCGAGCGTGCCACCGACGTGGACCGTCGCGGCCTCGAGGCAGGCCGGGTCGGACCATGGGATCGGCCCGCTCAGCGCCCAGTCCATCTTGAAGATGCCCGGTCCGAACCGGTAGCGACGCAGCCGGCGGACGTACCGGGTGGGCAGGACTGGCGCGGCGATGGTCGCAAGCTGATCCGGGCCGGTGTCGAACAGCACGATACGTGACGCCGGGAGATCGGCGAGCGCCTGCACGGGCTTCCCGGTCACGATGCGGCCGCCGAGGGAGCGCAAATACCCGGCCAGGGCGCTGGAGATGGAAGCGGAGCCGCCTGCCGCGATCGGCCAGGTCTCGACGTGGGCGGTGAGCAGGAAGAGCAGCCCGGCGGCGGCGCTGACGGGGCGCGTGAGCGGCAGGATCGAATGTGCCGCACAACCGGCGAGCAGGGCCCGGGCTCGGTCGCCGCGAAACCATCCGCGTCCGAGCATTGTCGCGGGCATCAGCGCCGGCACTCCGAAGCGACCGAGAAGGAAAGGATGCCGGGGCAGATGCGCGGGGCCGAGGATTTCGGCGAAGAGTTCGTGAGGGTGGCGGAGGAGAGGACCGATGAGCCTTCGGTACGCGCCCGCGTCCGGTCCGAGCGAGCCGGCGGTCGCGTCCATGGATTTGCGCAGGATCACGGCCGGCTCGCCGTCGAGCGGGTGGGCGACCGAGGCGGATGGCTGGATCCAGGTCAGCCCGTGCTCGGCGAGCGGGAGCTTCGTCAGGTAGGGCGAAAGGATCCCGAGCGGGTGTGCGGCGGAGCAGACGTCATGGTGATACCCGGGCAGAGTCAGCTCCGCTGTGCGTGTCCCGCCCCCGATCGTCGCGGCGGCCTCGACGACGAGGACGGATGCGCCGTTGCGTGCCAGCTCGATCGCGGCGGCCATCCCGTTGGGGCCGCTGCCGATCACGACAGCGTCCAAGCGTGACGGCAAGTCGGCCTTCTACGCTGCCGGGGTGGCGGCGACGACCTCGCCGCTCGCCAGCACCATGCCGTCCTCGCAGATCGCTTCGACGCGGCCGCCCTGGAACTGCTGCTCGTAGACCTTGGCGTAGGCGCCCCCGCGGCGGAGGAGCTCCGCGTGCGTGCCCTGCTCGAGAAGCCGGCCGCGATCGATGACGAAGATCACGTCGGCCGCGAGGATGGTCGAGAGGCGGTGCGCGATGGCGATGGTGGTGCGACCGGTGAGCAGCGGCTCGAGTGCCGCCTGCACCAGCCGTTCGCTCGTGGTGTCGAGGGCGGAGGTCGCCTCGTCGAGGATCAGCACTCGTGGGGCCTTGAGGACCACGCGGGCGATCGCAAGGCGCTGCTTCTCGCCCCCGGACATCCGGTAACCACGTTCGCCGACCAGGGTGTCGTAGCCCTCGTCGAGGGCGACGATGCGATCGTGGATGAACGCTGCGCGGGCGGCGGCCTCGAGCTCGTCCTGGGTTGCATCCGGCTTGGCGTAGGTCAGGTTGCGGCGCACCGAGGCATGGAAGAGGTAGGTCTCCTGCGTGACCATGCTGATCGCGCCGGCAAGTGACGCGATCGTGTAGTCGCGAACGTCCATGCCGTCCAGGAGCACCGCGCCCTTGGAGACGTCGTAGAGACGGGGAATCAGGTAGGAGATCGTCGTCTTGCCGGCGCCGCTCGGCCCGACGATCGCGGCGAGCTGGCCTGGTTTGACCTCGAAGCTCACGTCCTCGAGGGCCCAGTCCCGACGGATCTCGTTGGGGACCGGGTCGCCGTCTTCGGTGGAGTGGGCGTTCGGTACCGGGAAGGCCACCGCGTGCGGCGCCGCCGGCTCGCTCATCGGCCCGAAGGTGCCCCGGTCGTAGCGGAAGTAGACCTTCTTGAGGCGGACGTCGCCTTTGATGTCGTTCGCGGCAACCCCGCGCGCGCCGGGCCGGTCGACAATATCGTGCGGCATCTTCAAGTAGTCGAAGATGCGCTCGAAGAGCGCAAGGCTGGCCTGGATCTCGATGGAGACCGACAGCATGCTGCCGATGGGGAAGAAGAGGCGGCTCTGCAGCGTGGTGAACGCGACGATGGTGCCCGGGGTGATCGACGAACTGTGGCCGCCCGCCAGGACGAAACCGGCGATCAGATAGACGAGCGCCGGCGCGCTGCTGAAGAAGGCGCCGATGACGGCGAAGAGCGCCCGGCCGATCATCTCCTGACGGATCGCCAGGTTGGCGAGCCGGTGGTTCTCCTTGCGGAAGCGAGCGACCTCCTCTGAGCCGCGTCCGAAGACCTTGGCGAGTAGCATCCCGGAGACCGAGAGCGTCTCCTCGGTGATGGCGCTGATCTCAGCCTTCGATTCCTGCGCCTGCATCGTGATCTGGCGGCGCACCCTGCCGGCGCGGTACGTGTAGAAGACGAAGAGGGGAGTGATCGCCAGCGAGAGGACCGTCAGCTGCCAGGAGAGCACCAGCATCGCGACCAGCGTGCTCAGCAGGGTCACGATGTTGGAGAGGAGGGACGTGGCGGTGTCGGTCACCACGGACTGGATGCCCCCGACGTCGTTGGTGAGCCTCGACTGGATCTCGCCGGTCCGGGTCCCCGTGAAGAACCGCAGTGACATTCCCTGGAGGTGCTCGTAGAGGCGGTTGCGCAATTCCTCCATGACCCGCTGACCAACGCGGTTGGTGATGTAGGTCTGGAGCACCCCGATCGCACCGGTGACGATGGTGATCCCGATCATGATCCCGACCAGGGTCTCGAGCCAGGGGACGTTGACCGGCAGCGCGACGTTGCCACGGTGGGGGAAGAGGGCTGTGTCGAAGACGACCTTGATGAGCACGGGGTTCACCACGCCGGCGCCGGAGGTGATCACCACGAGCAGGGCGATGGTGGCGACCCCGGCCCGATGCGCCTTGAACAGGCCCGCCGTCTGGCGGACAAGCCTCCGGTTGGGGACGCGTCCCGACGGCTTGTCGCGTTTGCCCGACATGAAGCCGCCTCCGTGCATCACGGCAGAGGCACTCCGGAGCACGCGCTGATGACAAACGTCATTGTTTCGACTGTACCAAGGTGAAGTCCTCTTCCCGATTTGGTAACGGGGGTTGATTGGTCCTTGCGATCGCTATCATCGGCGGCGATTCAGCGCGGAGGGAGCGCTGACGTACGACACCGAGGACATCGATGACCATCAAGCAACTCCTGATCGGAGCCGTCTCCGTTGGCGCGATCGCCGGGATCGCCGGGTGCGGCGGATCGTCCGGCGGTTCGACCCCCACCCCGTCGACCGGTGGGTTGACCCTGCCGAATATTCCCGGGCTGAATACCGGCGCCGGCAAGTCGGCTCCCCCCGCAAGCACGTTGTTGAGCGCCTCGGACGTCCAGAGCATCAGTGGTGATCCCAATGTCACGGCTCTCTCGGCGGCATGCACATCGATCAGCTGCATCTATTCCGACACGTCGGGCAGCGGCGGCGGCAGCGGCGTCATCTTCGTGGAGCCGTTCCCGGGATTCGTTGGCCAGTCCGCACTCCAGAGCGCCATCGCCGCCGCGCTGAGCGGCCAGGCTTCGTCGAGCGGGGGCACGGCGACGTCGGTGTCCGGCTTGGGGAGCGGGGCCATCAAGGAGATCGACGCGAATTCAGCCACGTACGCGTTCGTCAAGGACAACTACCTCGTCGTGATCAACGTGACGTCGGGAACGAAGTCCGGGGCCGACATGGATTCGCAGGTGGAGCAGGCAGCGCAGACGGTCGCCGGGTCTCTCTGAGTTCAGTGGGCGCCCAATCCGGGCGTCCAACTCCAGCGGAAGCGCCGAACCCTGGATCCCTTGCGGCCTCTTTGGAGCGCAAACGGGCGCTGTACCATCTCCCGCCCGAACCGCCTGCGGCGTGCCAGCGGCGAAGCGCACGGCGCAGCGAGAGCTGGGAAAAGCGCAACGATGTGATGGACACGCCGATGGACGAGAGCCGCCGACGGCGCTTGCTCTGCGCCTCGGTGCCGTAGACGACGCTAACCTCGGGCCTACCCGAGGGGTACCCACTCGACGCTGTCCCAGGACCAGATCCGGATCGGCTGCGGGTTCCCCTGGGTTGGGGATGAAATGGAACCAAACATCAGAATCTGAGAACGGTCCCCGTCTTCAACAAGTGCCTCGACAGCAACCGGAGGGGCGGCCCCGGACAGCGGGAGCCAGTCGCTGCCGGTCCACTGCCAGCCGTCGGCCCGGACGGCGAATGCCGTTGAGTAGGTTGTTGCGCCAAAGAGAACCAGGGCTCCGACGTGCGGGTCCAGCGCGAGACCGCCGACGGCGGGACCGCCAGTGATGACGACTCGCCAGGCTGAGCCGTCCCAGCGGAGCGTGCGGCTGTGCGCACCGTCCGGAGGCTCGGGGCTGACCAGAAGCAGCGCGCGCGACACGGGGTCGTATGACATCGCACCTGCAATCGGGTCGAGCACCAGGTCGCCGCGCTCGTCGCGCATCCAGTGGTTCCCGGTCCACGTCCAGGTCTCGCCGCCTGCGGCCGTCTCCGTCCGGGTCACCAGCACCATCTCCGCTCGGGTGGTGTCCCATGCCATCAGTGCAAACTCGCCTGGTGGCGGCCCGTTCACCCCGTCGTCGAGCTCGCGCCACGCGGTCCCGTTCCACCCCCATGTGTCGTTGACGACCTGGCCCGGACCGAGCCTGCCGCCGAAGAGCATGACCGTGCGGGTCGCAGCGTCATACGCCATTGCGGCACCAAATCGACCCGGCGGACTGCTGCGCGGATGCGCCAGCGTCCAGCGCCCACCGTCCCACAGCCATGTGGTGTCGTAGCTGTCGACGCCACCGAAGACGATGACACGGTGGGTGGCCGGGTCGTCGGCGACACCGAAGCCGAATCCGTCAACCGGGCCGCTGGGAACCGGCGTCGGAGCGACCGTGGGGAACGGGAACGGCGTTGGAAGCGGAGTCGCATCGGGCGGCCCTGAGATGGGCGGGCGTTGCAACGCGGCGACAATCGCCCCGGCCGTACCGGTGGCAGCGATCAGCACCGCGAAAGCCGCCGCGATGAGCCACCTATTCCCGGGCGGCTGTCCCGGCGGCTCGACTCCCATGACCCACACGATGATGCGCCCGCTGGGTGCGGAACAGGTGGGTCGTTTGACAGCCGGTGGTGCTGACGACCAGCAGCGCGCGCTTCAGGCAAGCGAGTGACCTGGTCTTCACGAATAGCCTTGGAGGCCCGGTGAGCCGGACGAGCTTGCGCCGGGTCTTCCATGAGTTCCTCGACCGCGCCGGGGCGCCGCGCATCCGCCTTCACGACCTCCGGCACACCATGGCCGCGAGCGCCTCGGCCACGCACTCTCGGGGTGACCCTGGACACCTACAGCCACGTGCTCCCGGGGCTCCAGGCGGCTGCCGCCGACCGGCTGGCGGCCACCCTCTCCGGCGCCGGCCGGGCGGGCACGGCCGACGCCTAGAAAGTGTCAATGTGGACCGAAACTAGTTTGACGCGTTTTGCGCGGCGCCAAAATGGCGACTCATGCAGGAGCTACCTCCACAGACTTGTGATGTTCTGATAATAGTTTTGAGACAAGAATTGGCGGAGAGGGTGGGATTCGAACCCACGGTGGCTATGAACCACACCGCTTTTCGAGAGCGGCACCTTCAACCACTCGGACACCTCTCCGGGAGCGTCGAGTATAGGGGCGAGCCTCGCCGGCCCCGATCGGCGGATCGAATTGCGCTGGCTCCGCTACCAGTAGTACCAGCGCCCGCCGCGTGGACGGACGGCCAGCCCGATCAGCCAGAAGATCAAGAAGATGAAGGCGATCCACCAGAGGACGTGGAGCGCGAACCCCAACCCGAAGAGCAGGGCGGTAAAGAGCAGGAAAGCGAACAGGACGCACATGTCGTAGGTTCTCCCTGAGGCGGAATACGGTTCAGATGGTAGATACCCGGCGGGTGGTCCAGGCGAAACCGTCACCAGGCTCCGGAATGGGTTGCCCACGGGCCGCGGATACAATCGGGGAGGAGCGATCGCCTAGTTGGTCGAGGGCGCCGCACTGGAAATGCGGTATACCGCGTCAAGCGGTATCGAGGGTTCGAATCCCTCTCGCTCCGGTTTCCTTTATAGAATAAGGTGTATCTCCCTTGGTTCGCAATGAACGAAACCCGATCAATCGAGCCAAGTTTTGCCTGAGTCCCAATTAAGTCCCAATTGCCCCGAAAGGGGCTACGATTCCGCGGTGGCACAGCACAGGGGGCGAGAGCGGCTCGGCACACGGGCTTGAGTGGCGGATGCGATTGCAATGACTGATTCCGCGCGGCGTACCCGAGCAGCGAACGGGGACGGCAGCGTTCGCCAACGTCCGAATGGACGATGGGAGGCTCGAGTCGCGGTGGTCGACTCAAGCGGCAAGTTGCATCGCCAGTCGGTCTTCGGAGCAACGGAGCACGATGTCAGGCGCCGTCTGCGCGACCTCGTTCTCCAGCGCGAGGCGGGGATCATCGCGCCGGGCGCGCGAGAGACGATGGCGAGGTTTCTGACGACCTGGCTGGAGGGCGTCAAGCCCACGCTCCGCCCGCGCTCATGGGACCGCTACGAGGAACACGTCCGCCTCCACCTGATCCCGACGCTCGGACGTATCCCGCTGGCGCGCCTCTCGCCGATGGACGTACAACGAGCTCACAACGAGCTCCTCAGGATGGGGCTTGCGCCGGCCACCGTCGGTCGCGCCCATTCGGCCTTGCGTGCGGCCCTCAAGCAAGCGCTGCGCTGGCAGCTCATTCCCTCGAACCCGGCGTCACTCGTCACCCCGCCGAGGGTCGAGCACCGCGAGATGGCGGCGATGGATCCCGAGCAGGCGCGCCGCTTCCTCAATGCCGCGCGGGGCACGCCGCTCGAAGCGCTTTGGGTGCTTGCAGTGACCACCGGCCTTCGGCAAGGTGAGCTGCTCGCGCTGCGATGGTCGGAGGTCGACCTTGAGGGTGCCTCGGTGCGCGTGACTGGGACGTTGACCCGGATTGATGTGGAGGTCGCCGGCCCAGGTCACCCGAAGACCCACCGCGTCACCGCCC
>DATLRB010000020.1:0-12292 GCA_035534875.1 Saccharimonadales bacterium (SeqCode) | reverse complement strand
CCGCGGAACGGGAGGGCGATCGTCGGAACGTACGTGGATTCTGCTGGCAACCTGCAAAGCTTCATCCTCGGCCAGTAGCAAGATTTGGGAACGAGGCCCGGGGTTCCGCCTATCCCGGACCTCGCCCAATCCAACTCAATCTGCACCTGCCGCTGTCGAGTTCGAGCACTATCAGACGGGCGACTGCGTCCAGGTCTAGGCAGAACGCAGGACAGTACTGATGGTCGAGGCATACCACTGTGAGCCACCGTGGGCCGTTGGTGAACCGCCCCGGGAATCCTGGAGACTCTGGGGTGTCCTGACTTTGGTGGAGCCGGAAACTTGGACTCACGCTGCCGTTGTCGGTTGGTGTCGAGCTTCAACAAGCGATGGGTAGCTATGCGGGAACGGGCGGATCTCCCACCTATCCGATTCCACGACCTGCGCCACACTGCCGACACCCTGGCCCTAGATGGGGGCGCATCCGTCCTGACGGTCATGAAGACCATGGGGCACACGTCCCGCTCGATGACGCTCGACCGCTACGGTCACCTGAGTGATGCCGCTGCCGAAACGCTAGCGGATGCCATCGACGCCCGCTACGGACCTCGGATTCGGGTACTGAAAGGAACGCGAAATGGACACGAAATGGACAGCGAGAACAAGAGCCTAGCGATTCCAACAGATTCCGACTGCCGGGAGAGGTGTCGTGTTTCAGGACATATTGGACGGATGTCTCAAGACATAGTGGACACCCACGTTCGGCGGGGGTGTCGCTATGGCTCTGGGACGCTATGTGGTGGATGCGGTGCTGGTCGCGGGGCGCAGCCCCACTGAACTCGCCCGCTCCCACGGGATCTCGCGAAGCCGGATCTACCAACTCATTGCCCGCTATCGGGAGGGTGGTTATGAGGCGCTCGAACCTCGCTCACGACGACCTCGATCGTGCTCCCGAGCCGCCGCCCCTGAGATACAAACCGCGATCGTCCGGCTGCGCCACGAACTCGCCGACGCCGGCCACGACTGCGGGCCACACACCATCGCCCACCACCTCCGCCTCGAGCTCGGCGCCACGCCCTCGGTGGCGACCATCTGGCGCATCCTCGCCCGTCAGGGCCTGATCACCCCGGAGCCGCGCAAGCGGCCGAAGTCATCCTTCATCCGCTTCGAGGCCGATCTGCCCAACGAGCTCTGGCAGACCGACAGCACCCACTGGCAGCTCGCCGACGGCAGCGGCGTCGAGATCCTCAACTGCCTCGACGACCACTCCCGGCTCCTCGTGGTGTCCGATGCCTTCACCACCATCAAAGCCGCAGACGTCGTCGAAAGCCTTTACACCGCCTGGGAGATCTACGGCTACCCCGCCGCCTTTCTGAGCGACAACGGGGCCGTCTTCAGCGGCAGGACACGCAAGGGCAAGGTGCTCCTCGAGTCCGAGCTGGAGCGCCTCGGCATCGTCGCCAAACACTCGACGCCGTATCACCCCCAAACCTGCGGCAAAGTCGAGCGCTTCCACCAGACCCAGAAGCGATTCCTCGCCAAACAGACGCCGGCATCGACATTGGCCGTCCTCCAGGCCCAGCTCGATGCCTTCCGCACCTACTACAACCAGCACCGCCCCCACCGTGCTCTGCACGGCGACACACCCCTGCATGCCTACCACCAACGCATCAAGGCGGGGCCGACCGCGGCGCCCCCAACCATCCACTACCGCGTCCGCCACGACCGCGTCGACAAGTCCGGACGGGTCACGGTGCGCTACCTCAGCCGCCTCTACCACGTCGGCATCGGCTGCGCCTTCAAGCACCAGCCCATCACCCTGCTGATCGCCAACAAGGACATCCGCGTTCTGGCCGAGGACGGCTCGCTGCTCCGCCAACTCATCCTCGATCCCAATCGCGACTATCAGCCTCGAGGCGTGCGGCCTGGTCGCCTTAAAATGTCCACGATGTCGTGAGACATGTGTCCACGATGTCTTGCGACATCACAATGGTGCCCGCTCAGGGATTCGAACCCTGGACCTTGGGATTAAGAGTCCCCTGCTCTACCAACTGAGCTAAACGGGCCAGGCGCCGATTCTACCCGGGGGTCACCGCCCCATCGGACCGGCACCACCGCCGACACGCCCCGCCCGGCGCTCTCCGCCGAGCCACACCATCGATCGGTATTGCTGTGCGAGCCGCATCCGGAGCGGCGGTGGCGACGGTGAGATCGAACCGGTCATGGGCGTCGTCGTCCGTCCCTCGATGGCCCGGCGAAGGTCGGCTGCTCCCCTTCCCGGAAACACGGTCAACACCCGCCCGAGGTCGTGTGCTCCGAAGTGGCTGTCCCCCGCGCCCAGCGCTGCTCCGAGCCGTTCACGGTGCTCGGCGTAGAACCCGTCGAGCAGGCCCCAGGTCCGGGGGAGCACCGGCGCGGTGTGGCGGATCTCGATCCCATCCACCCGGTGGGTCTGGAGCAGGCTTCGTGCCCTCCCCGGGGTCATCGAGGCGAACCAGGTCGGCATGAACGGATGGGCGATCACCGCGAGCCCGCCGGCCTCATGGATCGCGTCAACCGTGTCCTCAACCGACATGTGCATGCGAATCTGGCGATCCAGGAAAAGCCCGACGATGTGGATTCCGGGCGGGAACGCCGCGGTGACCTCCTCGCCCCTGACGATGTCGACGCCGAGCGCAGCGCCCGCCTCCACGGCCGGACCAAGCTCGGAGATGGTGTCGTGATCGGTGACGCAGAGCACGTCGAGCCCGATTGCCGCCGCCGCCCGAACCAGGTCGACCGCGCTGACCATCCCGTCACTCGCGAGCGTGTGCGCGTGGACCTCCGCAATCCCCATCGCATCGGTGGCGCGCACGCGAGCGCCAGATCTCTGACTCATCGATTCCAGTGTAGTGGCCGCTGAGAGCGCGCTGAGAAGACCTCTTTGAGATCATCTCGTGGCAGGGTTGTGGCGAGTCGGCTCATATACTCGAAGCGATGAATGCGCCGATCCGCATCCTTGTTGTCGACGACGAGCAGAGCATCACGGACTTCATTGCGCTCGGCTTGCGCCACGAGGGTTTCGATGTGCGGACCGCGCCCGACGGTCACGTCGCACTGCGAGTCGTCGACGAGTTCAAGCCGCACCTCGTCGTGCTCGACCTGATGATGCCGCGGGTCGACGGCTGGCAGCTCTGCCGCGCCCTCTCCGGCGACCGCTCGCGCGGGATCATCATTCTCAGCGCACGCGACGAGACCAGCGATCGCATCCAGGGGCTGGAGCTCGGCGCCGACGACTACCTCGTCAAGCCGTTCGATTTCGCCGAGCTTCTGGCCCGGATTCGAGCCGTGCTCCGCCGGCGCAATCCGGATCTCACCCGCGTCATCCATGCCGGCGACCTCAGCATCGATACCGCCACTCGCGAGGTTCGCACCGGTCACCGCAGCGTCGACCTCTCCGTGCGTGAATACGATCTCCTGTTGTATCTGGCGAGCAACGCCAACCAGGTCCTGCCGCGCCAGCGCATTCTCGACGAGGTGTGGGGCTACAACTTCTTCGGTGACGAGAACAACATCGAGGTCTACATCCGCTACCTGCGCACCAAGCTCGGCGACACCGCCCACGAACGGATCCAGACGGTGCGCGGGGTCGGCTACCGGCTGCGTGGCATCGTCGATGGGAGCGACGCCGCGGCGCGATAGACGTGCGTCGCATCGGACACGCTCTCGCATCGTTGCGCTGGCGGCTGACACTCACCTTCATCGCCCTGCTCCTGCCGTTGCTGGTGCTGCTCGCCGGGTACCAGTACCTGGCGCTGCGCGCGAGCCTCATCAGCAACCGCGTCAGTGAGATGCAGGCCGACTTCACATCCGCAAAGCGGTTGGTGGCAAACAAGGAGCGGGCGTTGGGCGCCACCACCACGGCCGCGCTTCGCCTCTGCGCGACGCGTCCGGCACTCGTCGGGGCCGCGGTGGCGAGCGCCGTGTCGGCGGTGACCGGTCAGACCGTGCAGGTGGTCGTCTTCAACAGCAGCCTCGCCCAGGAAGCGGTGATGCCCGTGGGCGCCAGCCCGCCCACCCTCGATGCCGCCGTTCTCCAGGGAGTGGTGAGCAGAGGCACGCGTTCGAGCGCGCAGCAGATCGCGACCAGCAGCGGGGACGAGCTCGTGGTCGCCTTTCCAGTCGTGGCCGGAACCGGTGCTTGCGGTGTCGCACAGCTCTCGGTGTCGATGACGCCGATCACGAGCGTGCTGCACGACGAGATCCTCCTGATCACCGCCGGCGGTCTGGTGATCCTGGTGCTCGCGCTCGTTCTCGGCGTGCTCCTGACCGGCCGCACGCTCCGCCCCATGCGCCGCCTGACCGCCACCGCCGAGCAACTGGCCGCCGGCGACCTCACCGCGCGGAGCCGGCTCGCACCGAGCAGCGACGAGGTCGGCCAGCTCGCGAGCAGCTTCGACCACATGGCAGATCGCATCCAGGAAGCCTTTGCGGCACAACAGGATTCCGAAGCCAAGGTGCGGCGCTTCATCGCCGACGCGTCGCACGAGCTGCGCACCCCGCTGACCGCGCTCAAGGGCTACATCGACGTGCTCCGCAGGGGCGCCGGCCGCGAGCCGGCGGCGCTGGACGCGGCGCTCGAGTCGATGAGCGCCGAGTCCGAGCGAATGCGTGTGCTGGTGCTCGATCTGCTGACGCTGGCCCGGCTCGACGCGCAGCGCGAGTCGCACCCGGAGGACTTCGACCTCGCCGCCGCGGTGAACCGCCTGCTCGATGAGGGCGTTCCGGGGATGCCCCCGCTTGTGGAGCGCAGCCTCGGTCCGGCGTCGCCGGTGGTGCGGGCGGACCGTGGCGCGGTGAGCACGATCGTGCGCAACCTGCTCGTCAACGCCTGCAAGTACGCGCACGGCGCGGCCCAGCACTGGAGCACGGGCGTCGAGGGCGGCTGGGCGAAGCTCGAACTTCGCGATGAGGGGCCGGGCATCCCGGCGGCCGACCTGCCACATGTGTTCGAGCGCTTCTACCGAGGGGAGAAGACGCGGGCGCGCGAGGAGGGTGGCAGCGGCCTCGGTCTCAGCATCGTGCAGGGACTCGCGCGCGCCCAGGGAGGCGACGTCGCGATTCGGAGCGCCGATGGCGCGGGCACGACCGTGACCGTCTGGCTCCCGCTCGCGCCCGTACCGCCGCCGCCCCCTACAGGTTGAACGGCGACTGAAACGAGAGCCCGCTCAGTACCGTCAGCTGCCCCGTCGCCATCAGGAGCCCGAAGCCGAAGAGGATCACGCCCGCGACGATGCTGATCACCCGGAGGTGGCGGTTGACGCTGCGCAGCACCCCCTGGAGCCGATCGGCCAGGAGGGCGACGAGCAGGAACGGGATCGCCAGCCCGAGGCAGTAGAGGACCATGAAGGGGAGCCCGCCGAACTCGCGGTTCTGGGCGATGGTGAGGATGGCCCCGAGCTGGGGTCCGAGGCAGGGCAGCCAGCCCGCGGCGAAGGTGAGCCCGAGGAGCAGGCCACCCGCGGCGCCGCTCGAAACGCGCAGGTGGAAACGCCGTTCGCGCTCCAGCCAGCCGAATCGCAACACCCCCATCGTCTGGAGCGCGAGCACCATGATGATCGCGCCGGCGATTCTGTTGACGAGGTCGAGATTGCGCTGGAACACCGTGATGGCGAGCACGCCCTCGAGCAGGTAGTACTCGGCGATGAACACCACGCTGAAGCCGACCACGAAGGCGATCCCGGTCGTCATCGCGGAGCTCCGCGCGGCGGTTGTCACCGTCCCACCCGGCGCCCCGGCGAGCGCGGGCCGGCCCGCGCGGCCGCTCAGGTAGGCGGCGTAGGCGGGCATCAGCGGGAACACGCACGGCGACAGGAAGGACACCAGGCCCGCGAGAAACGCGAGCGGAATCGACGGACCCGCTGACACCCCGATCACAGCGCTAGCGTAGGGCTGCGACTGCTAGGGCGGCCCTTCGACGTAGTAGCGCTGCCGCCACCTGATGTAGACGTACAGGGCGAGGAGCACGAAGAAGATCTCGTAGACGAGTGGGGTCGGCCAGTGGAACGCCGCCTGGGCGAACCGCTGAATGCCGCTCGCCGGTGGTGACGTCGTCGCCGGTTTGACGGCCTGGGGCACCGGCGTCGCCGTTGGCATCGCCGTGGGCACCGACGACGGCACCGGCGCGCCCGGCGACTCGGCGACGAGCGGCGGCGGTGCGGGAGCCGAGGTGTCGCTCTCGAGGTACACCCGGCTGCCTCCCTCCGGTGGGTTCAGCGCCACGACGACCTCCGGGGGTGTGGTGTTGGCGATGGCGATGGCGTCGACGTTCCTGCTCGCCGCCGGGAGCCCGGTGTCGGCCTTGTGGTACGTGAGGCCGCCGTCCGTCGATCGATAGAGGTCACCGCCCGTGCTCCCACCGGCGTCGGCGCCGGCATACGCCAGGTTCGGATCGAGCGGCCCGAATTGGACGGCGGTCAGCGTCAACGCCGTGGGGGCGCCGGTTCCGGCAGTCCACGTCATCCCGCCGTCGCCGCTCCGGAAGATGCCCTGGGACGTCGCGACGATCAACGGCCGTTTCGGGACGGCGGCGTCGATCTGGCCCGCGCTGATCGAGGAGACGACCGCACCGGCGGGCAGCCCGGACTGCAGGACCTCCCAGGCGCCGCCGCCGCTGCTGCTGAAGAGATAGCCGGAGGCGAGCATGCCGCTGAGCGCCCCGTCGGCACCCGCGATGACCGTGAACTGCGGGTAATTGGCCGCCACCGCCACCGCCGAGATCGCATACCGGTCGAGGCCGCCGTCGTGCCAGACGTGACCGTTCGGGCTCAGCGCGACCCCCGCGTTGGTTCCGGCGGCGATGCCGTCGAGGCCGAACGCGAGCGCTCGTACGTCGAGATTGCCGAGTCCGTTCGACGAGTCCGCCCAGGTCGCCCCGGAATCCGCACTGGCGTACACGCCCCTGCCGTTGGTCCCGGCAAACGCCTCAGACGCGTTATGGGCGTCGAAGCCGACGGTCCAGACGCGGATGCCGGCAAGAGTCTGGGTCCATGTGGCGCCGGTGTCACGCGACACGTAGACCCCGGCGTCCGTGCCCGCGATGATGGTGGCCGGCATCGACGGCTCGACAGCCAGGCTCCAGATCTTTCCCGACCCGAGTCCGGCGAGCGGCCCCGTTGCAGAGAACCCGACCGGGGCCGCCGAGACGCGCGCGCTGAAGATCCCCCATCCGGCAAGCAGCGAGACCGCGAGGAGAAGGGCGCCGAGGGACCGCCTGCGCCGGCGTCCCGGCAGGATGGCGGACGGAGAGAAGTGGGTGGGGTGAGTTCTCACTGCAGGGCGCTTGAGTGGGTCGAGTTGGGAGTGACGGCGCCGCGAGGTCTCGCGCCGCGATCCGGGGAGACGGCCACAGAATACCGCGCGTTCCGGGTTTCGCGACCGGCTCGTCGCGGTATCTGCGATGCAGATGCCAACGACTTTCAAGGATTACTACGCGATCCTGGGCGTTCCCCGGACGGCCACCGAGAAGGAGATCCGGACCGCCTTCCGCAAGCTTGCCCGCAAGCATCACCCTGACGTGAACCAGGGGGACAAGTCGGCCGAGGATCGGTTCAAGGAGGTCAACGAGGCCAACGAGGTGCTCGGCGATCCGGAGAAGCGGAAGAAGTACGACGAACTCGGGCCCCGCTGGCAGGAGTACGAGCAGTGGGAGCGCGCCGGCCGGCCGGGACGGAATCCCTTCGAGGGCGGCAATGAGCACTTCGGGTACCGTACGGTCTCGCCCGACGAGCTCGAGGGCATGTTCGGCGACAGAGCGCCCTTCAGCGACTTCTTCCAGCAGTTCTTCGGCGGCGCGGGCGGAGAGGCGCCGCAGGGGTACAGCGCCGGTCGTCCTCGACGCCGGGTCGCGCACCGTGGTCAGGACGTCGAGGGCGATGCCGAGATCAGACTGGAGGACGCCTTCTCGGGGTCGACGCTGACGGTCGACCTCGGCTCTACCGATGGCCCACGCCGGGTCGAGGTGAAGATTCCCGCGGGGATTCACGAGGGCGCCCGTGTCCGTGCGTCCGGTCAGGGCGGCGCGGGTCGAGGAGGCGGACCGCGGGGTGACCTCTTCATTCGCGTCCACATCCGTTCGCATCCAGTCTTCACGCGTTCCGGCAGCGATCTCAGCGTCCGTGTGCCGACGCCGCTGGCGACCGCTCTTGCGGGCGGCACCGTCGCCGTCCCGACACTTCGGGGCACGACCGCGCAACTGTCGATTCCGCCCGGGACGCAGAACGGTGCGCGCCTGCGGCTCCGAGGGCTGGGGATGCCCCATCTGAAAGGGGATGGCGCCGGTGACCTCCTCGCCACCGTCGAAACTCGGCTCCCGCATCCCGTGCCCGAGGAGTTGCTCGCCTGGGCGCGATCTCAGCAGACGCCTCCCTCCTGACCCGCTCCCCGTCAGGAGACCGTGAGCGGGTGCTCGCGGGTGCTTCGCCGGATCATGCAGACGTCGCCCTCGCATGTTGCTGCGATGACGTCCACGCTGAGAACTCCGAGCGCAGGGCTGCCCAGCCGCACCTCGACCGTGACCGGAAGCGCGTCCAGAGCCCAGGATCGCGGCCCGGCTCCGAGCAGCGCCGGCGGGTCCGCGGTCACGCTGACGTGAACGGGGGGGCCCTGCTGGAGGTCCAGATCCGAGCCGGCGAGGTCGATGCCGGAGGTCAGGACCAACAGGGACCCGGCGAGCCCCGAGAGCGCAGCTCCGGCGACCTGCTCGCCGTCGGTCCCGTCGCCGATCCGGACCTCGACGACGGCGCCCGTGTGGACGTCGACGGTGATCACGCGGTGGTGATTCGTGTCCGCAACCACGAGGCGGCCGTCCGGAAGCGCGTCGAGGCCGCCGGGCTCATCCAGCGGCCCGCTCAGGGGTACGGTCCTCAGCGTTCCGCCCTCCCAGACCCGCACGAGTGAATTGAAGGTGTCGGCGACCGCAATCGACCCGTCCGCGAGGCCGGCGACCCCGAGCGGGTGCTGCAGCTTCGCGGTGCCGCGATCGCCGTCCGTGGATCCCCAGTCGAACAGGCCCGTGCCCACGAGGGTCGCCACCTCGCCGTCGCTGAGGAGGCGGAGCGCGGACACCTCCGCGTCGGCAAAGGCGATGACGCCGCCGGCGACCGCCGCGAGCCCGCTGGGCTGCGCCAGATGCGCATCGAGAGCGGGTCCGTCGCGCAGTCCCTCCGCCCGGCTTCCCGCCAGCACCGCGACCGGTCCGCCCTCACCCGCCACGGCGACGATCCTGTGCAGGCCCGCCTCGGCGACAGCGATCCTCCCATCCGCGAGCACGAGCGCGTCCCACGGGGACCGCAGGCCCGAGGCGAGCACCTTGTGCCCGCCATCCTCGAGGGAGACGGCCACGAGCTCCCCGGAGACCGTGTCGCAGACCAGCAGGCGATCGGAGTCGAAGCGGACCCCCTGCGGCTGGTGGAAGCCGCCGAACTCCTGCAGGATGGTTCCCCCGAGATCGCAGACGAGCACCCGGTCGTTGCCGGTGTCGGCGATCGCGAGCCTGCTCCCGCCGTCCGATGCGACCTTGCCCGGGAAGGCGAGCGTGGTGTCGGTTCCAGGGGCAACGGGCGAGAACGCCGGACCCACGGCGAGATCGCTGCGGCCGTCGAGGAGTTGGGCGATGACGCCGCCGAGCGCGGCTCCGTTGCCCTCACCGGAGGCCATGGCCACCACGTAGCCGTCGGGGTCGATCACGACCAACGTCGGCCAGGCTCGAACCCCGTACTGCTGCCACGTCTCCAGCTCCGGGTCGTCGAGCACCGGGTGAGCAATCCGGTGGCGGGCGACCGCACGAGCGACGGCGGTGTGGCCGGACTCGTGGGGGAACTTCGGAGAGTGCACGCCGATCACCACGAGACGGTCGCCGAAGCGCTCCTCGAGCGGTCGCAGCTCCTCGACGACGCGAATGCAGTTGATGCAGCAGAAGGTCCAGAAGTCGAGCACCACCACGCGTCCGCGAAGATCACGGAGCGCGAGGGGACGGTCCGTGTTGAGCCACCCCCCGGCCCCCCGAAGCTCCGGTGCGCGGACTCGTCCGAGTGTGGTCGTCATGCCGCATCCATCATCCCGCGCCGCACTGTCGGGCCGCGACGGCGGGGGGCGTGCATCTCAGGCCGCTTGATATAATCCGGGCAGAGGTGGGTTGGTGCACCGACCCAGCAGCGTCGGGGAACGCTGGTGGTGGTCGACACTCTTTTGAAACTCTCCCTATCCCTTCCTGACCGGCAGGGGGTGGCCCTCCGCCCCCTGCCACTTTCCCGAAGCCCCGTCGCTGCGTGCCCGGTCAGTCGAGCAGCGAGGTGCGAACCAGGGTGTGCTCTCGGTCGGGGCCGACCGAGACAACGTTGACGCTCGCGCCACACAGCTCGCCGACCCGATCGATGTACGCGCGACACGCCTCCGGAAGGTCCTCATAGCGACGGCATTCCCGGGTTGGTGACATCCAGCCGGCCCATTCCTCGTAGATCGGCTCGACGTGCTTGAGGTGCGAGATGTTGGCCATCGGATGATCCCAGTACTCGCCTTTGCTCATGTACCCGGTGCAGATCTTCAGGGTCTCGAACTCGTCGAGGACGTCGACCTTGGTGAGCACCATCGCATCGATGCCATTGGTGGCGACCGCGTAGTGCGAGACCGCCGCGTCGAACCATCCGACGCGTCTGGCGCGCCCGGTCGTGGTGCCGTACTCGGCGCCGACCTCGCGAAGCCGGTCGCCGAGCAGATCGGTCAGCTCGGTGGGGAACGGACCGTAGCCAACCCGCGTCGTGTAGGCCTTGAACACCCCGACCGTCCGGGTGACGCGCGAAGGCGGGATGCCGCTCCCCGTGCACGCGCCGCCCGCAGTTGGTGACGACGATGTCACATACGGATAGGTGCCGAGGTCGATGTCGAGCATCACACCCTGGGCGCCCTCGAGCAGGATCCGCCGGTTGGCTGTGAGCGCGTCCTGAATGAGCGGGTAGATGTCGCGGATGTACGGATCGATGCGCTCCGCGTAGCCGAGATACTCGTCAAGAATCTCCCGCTCGTTGAACGGCTCCGCGCCGTACAGCCGCGTGAGACTCTCGTTCTTCAGCCGGAGCACGAAACGCAGCTTCTTCTCGAGGAACGCCGGCTTCTGCAGGTCGCCGACGCGAAACCCGATCCGTCGGACCTTGTCCTCGTAGGCGGGTCCGATACCGCGCCAGGTGGTGCCGAGGCGGTCGTCACCGCGCATCTCCTCGCCGAGCTGATCGAGCACGGGGTGATAGGGCATCACCATGTGAGCGCGTTCGCTGATGACGAGGTTCTGGGCCGGGATGCCGCCCGCCTGGAGCTCGTCGAGCTCCCGGAGGAATGCCTTCGGATCGACGACGACGCCGTGACCGATGATGCAGGTGGTCTTCGGGTACAGGATCCCGCTCGGGATCAGGTGGAAGCGATGCTCCTTGCCGCCCGTGACCACGGTGTGGCCCGCGTTGTTCCCGCCCTGTGAGCGGATCACCACGTCGACGGCGTCGGCGAGCAGGTCGATGACCTTGCCCTTGCCTTCGTCGCCCCATTGGCCGCCCACCAGGACTGTGACGCTCATCGCGGCGGGAAGCGTACTGGACCGAGCTGGTTGGAGCGGCTTGTTTCGTCAGGCCCCCGCGTGGAAAGCCTCTTCAGTGCCGGCATTCCGACCGGCAGGCACCAAGAGAGAGCACATGGCAGACAAGAGCCCGTTGACCGAGCTGACCGCCCAGCTTCCGCCCGAGTGGAAGTGGGCAGCGCTGTTTCACGCCCCCGAGGGATTCGAGCGCGAGTGGCGCGCCTGGCTCGGCGCCGCAGCGCACGAGGAAGAGCTGTCCCTGCTGCGCTGGTGGGGTCAGCGGGCCGACCAGGCCGCCTGACCGTCGGTCACCCTCGTCTCTGATCCGGCGACCTCGCCGGGTCGGGCCCCGGGGTCAGGACACCGCCGCGACGCGCGGCTGCGCCGGCAGCGCGCCGCGAACGCAGCTCCCTGCACCAGGGTGAGACACGACCTCGACGCTGCCGCCGAGGGCGTCAACACGGTCGCCCATGTTGGTCAGCCCGGCGCCTTTGCGCACTGACATGACGACGAACCCAGCGCCGTCGTCGATGACTTCAAAGATGAGCTTGCCATCCTCGGTGTGCAGCAGCACCTCCACCTGGGACGCACCCGCGTACTTCTGCACGTTCTGGAGCGCCTCGAGCACGCAGAAGTACACCGTCGCCTCCACGTCCTGGGCGTAGCGCCCCACCCCCGCCGCCGCCACGCGCACCGGCAGCGTCGCCTTGC